>NZ_JAVKFX010000012.1:0-78828 GCF_040223625.1 Roseovarius sp.
CAGCCCTCCCTGGCAACTGTTCAGGTTTGACAACGGTCGGCAGACGAGCCCCAGGCTACGCGACGGTCTCAAGGACCAAGGGTGGGACGGGGTCTCGCCTGCCGATACCGAATATCACACAGATCAAAGAGACAAGGGTGGGTGCCAACCCACCTGCCCTACACCCCATTAATCTCCACCGTCGGTGGGTTCGCAACCACCCTACCCCTGCCATTGCAACGCCCTGCAACCTTAACGGATCATTCAAAGGTTCATCCTACACCTAAACCAACACCGCCCGTCAACGAACCCGGCCATTCAAGCCCGTCCGTTAACGTTTCATTAACCTTCCAATACCCCCTGGAACTCCCGCCACTCCCCCTTGGACATGCCGGAATTCTCCTGCGTCACCTCTTCCCCCTTCAGCATCCGCCGCACGCACTCCAGCGCCGTGGCCGACAGCGTCGCACCCCCCATGCGGTAATCCTCGAAGGCGCGGTAGGCGAAGGGCACCCAGTCCGCCACCACCTTGCAGATCTCCTCGGCATAGACCCGGATCTCGTACTGCGCATGCGCATCCGCCCTAAGCCGCAGGAAATGCAGCAGGTTGTGCAGGTCGACCTTCCAGTACCACTGCGTATAGATATTCGCCGGCAGGTTCATCCGCGCCAGCTCCCGCGCCAGCCCCTGCTGGCCCTCCTGCCCGATCATCTCCTCGTAATGGTCGTAGGCACGCGTGGAATCCGCCTTGAGATATTCCAGCACCCGCTGCGCCTCCTCCCCGGTCAGCGCCTCGCCCCGCCCCTGGTTGTTCACCACCGACTGTGCTGCAAGATGCTCGGGCGCCGGGATATAGAACTCCCGGTCGAGGATGGAATACCGGGCGGAATACTCGTTGACGTTGGCCGTCCGGTGCCGGATCCACTGGCGCGCCACGAAGACCGGCAGCTTCACGTGCAGCTTGACCTCGCACATCTCGAACGGCGTCGAATGCCAGTGCCGCATCAGGTAGCGGATCAGCCCCTCGTCATTCGTCACCGACTTGGTGCCGCGCCCATAGCTCACCCGGGCGGCCTGGCAGATGGCGGCATCGTCGCCCATGTAGTCGATCACCCGGATGAACCCGTGGTCGAGCACCGGGTAGGCGGTGTAGAGATGCGCCTCCATCCCCTCTGACACCACGCGGCGGGTTTCCTGCCGGCTGTTGCGCTGCGCGTCGATTTCGGCCTGCTGCTCGGGGCTGAGGGGCATCGCCTGGTCCTTTCCACAAGAGTGAGTCGGGGCCAACTATATCTTGCGGGGGCGCCGGGAGAAACTTCAATATCGGGTATCGGCTGAGCTGCAACACCCCCTCCTTTCCCGGAATCCGTGTAAAGGAAAACATTGACTTCGCGGTGTAATGTCCTGAATTTCATTCAAAACACAAAAAATACACTGATTGAGGCAGTGACAGCATGAAACAGACAGTGGCAAGCCTGCTGGTTTGCGCCCTTCTCGTGGGGTGCGGGTCCGGCAGCAATCCTTTCGCAGAAGAACCCGCCGCCGACGACGGTGGCACGGACGGTGGCACCGATGGCGGCACGGACGGCGGCAACGATGGCGGCAATACCGGCGGCGGCACCACGATCGACACCTCGGTCGACGTCCCGACAGAGATCGCCGGCGATGTCAGGAACGTCACCTATGACGCGGCCAACGGCACGCTGATCGTCGAAGGGGTCAACCTCGACGAGGTCCCCTACAGCGCGACCTACCGGCGGGCCCCCGGGCTCGATCAGGACGGCTACGTCGCCTTCACCATCCAGGAAGACCCGCTCGACCGGCACTACACGGCCTATGCCCGCGAAAGCACCGACGGTTCCGTCCGCGCCGCGGCGGTGGCCAGCACCGGGCCGCGCAACCGCGCCTTCATGGGCGCGCATTTCGACCGCGACGGCGCCTACGATCCCCCGGAAGTGACCGAAGACAGCGGCCTCGTCACCTATGCCGGGCGCTACGTGGCGGTTACCAATGTGGGCGACCCCAACGGCAGCGACCTTCTGCCCACCGGGGTGACAGACCCCGAGCTTCTGGTGCCGCAGGCGATGGTCATCCACGGAGACGCCTTCATCAACGCCGACTTCGCCGACAACACGGTCGAGGGCAACATCTATAACCGCGAACTGCTCGACACCAACCTCAACGTCGTCTCCGACCTGCCTTCGGTGGTGCTGGTCGTCACCGATATCGAGGCCAACGGCACGTTCGCAGGCACCGTCGAATACGACACGCGCGACCCGCTTGCGGGCACCACGGCCAACACCCAGATCGGCACCTATTCCGGCGTCTTCGGCGGCACCGATGCCGGCAGCGTGGCAGGCGCGGTCGACCTGAACGAGTTCGACGGGGCCACCGAAAACCTCGGCCTCGAGACCGAACTGGAAAGCGGCGTCTTCGTGCTCGACCAGTGCGGCGCGCCCGGTTCCCCGGCCATCTGCAACAGCGTCAATCCCGATGCCGGAACGCCGTAAGGCTGCCCGCCGGCTCGCCATCTGTCTGGCCGGCCTCGTCCTTGCGGGCGGGGCCGGCCAGCCGCATGCCGAGGAAACCGCGGCCGCGTCGCAAGGCGGAATGGTCCGGCTTTCCCTGCCGCACGCCCAGGCGCTGGCCCAGCAGGCGCTGAGGCAGGGGCAATCCCGAACGGCCTTCGAGCTGACCGAGGGGCTGATCGCGGCCAACCCCGAGAACGGCCACGCCCATTTCCTGCGCGCCCATGCCCTGGGCCAGATGAAGGATTACAAGACCGGCCGCCAATCCGCCGCCCGCGCCTATCGCGTCGCCAGCACCGACGTGCAGCGCTTCGAGGCGGCCAAGCTGGCGGCCGAGCTGTCCTTTGCCGATGACAGCTATACCGTGTCTCAGCTCTGGCTGCGGCGGGCGGTGCATTACGCCCCGAACGACGACATCCGCCAAAAATACGTGAAAGCCTTCCGCAATGTCCGACGCACCAACCCCCTGCGCGTCGAATTCCTGTTCTCGGTCAACCCGTCCGACAATGTCAACAACGGCTCGAACAGCCCCTACAACCTGATCGAGGGCTCGCCCCTCGTGGGCACGCTCAGCCCCAGCGCGCGGGCGATCAGCGGCGTCGTCGCCAAGACCGACATCCGCGGCGCTTACCGCGTGCAGCAAAGCGAGGGGCACGAAACCCACATCACCGGCCGGCTCCTGTCGCGCGAGGTGCGCTTCAACGACCCCGTGCCCGGCTTCAGCGGCAGCGACATCTCCTCGCTCCGGGCGCAGCTCGGCCTGCGCCATCTCTGGGCCCCGGGCAAAAGCGGCTACTGGAGCTTCGACATCAACGGCGGCCGCACATGGTATGGCGGCTCGCCCTATTACGACTTCGCGGGCCTCGGCGTGCAGCGGCTGCAAAAGCTGACCGACAGGCTGAACCTCTCCCTCGGCACCCATGTCGAGCAACAGTTCGACAAGACCGTGCCGGTCACCGACGCGACGGTCTACTCGGTCTTCACCGGGCTCAGCTACGCGCTCGGGACCGGTGGCGAGCTGGGCGCGCAGCTTCAGTACCGCGACGTCGACAGCGAGGGGCGCAACCGCGCCTCGCAGCAATGGTCACTCGTGGCCAGCTACACGCTGGGGCGCGAGATCGGGCCGGCAGAGGTCAGCGTCTCGTTGGGCCACAGCATTCTCGATTACGAGCAATACTGGGTCCTCCTGCCGGTGCGCGGCGGCCGGACCGACGAATCCTGGTTCGGCGGGGTGACCGCCACCTTCACCGATTACAGCTACATGGGCTTCGTGCCGGTCGTCACGGTCAATGCCGAGAAGAGCCGCTCGAACATCAGCCGCTTCGATGTCGACCAGACCGCCGTGTCCTTCGGCATCCGCTCGGAATTCTGAACGCCCCGCCTGCCCTTCCCCCTCGACAGGGCGCGCCAGCCGTCTATCCTTTGTCTGAACGCAGAAACTGACAGGAGACGCTGGATGCGGGTACGCTATCTGCACACGATGGTCCGGGTGAAGGACCTCGAAACATCGATGAAATTCTACGAACTGCTGGGGCTGAAGGAAACCCGGCGCATGGACAGCGAAGGCGGCCGCTTCACGCTGGTCTTCATGGCGCCCGAGGGGCACGAGGATTGCCCGGTCGAGCTGACCTACAACTGGGACGGCGACGACGCGCTGCCCGATGACAGCCGCCATTTCGGCCACCTCGCCTACTCCGTCGGCAATATCTACGAGATGTGCCAGCACCTGCAGGATAACGGCGTGACCATCAACCGCCCGCCCCGCGACGGGCGCATGGCCTTTGTGCGCAGCCCCGACAACGTCTCGGTCGAACTGCTGCAGGAGGGCGAGGCGCTTGAACCGGCCGAGCCTTGGGCCAGCATGGAAAACACCGGCCATTGGTAAGGGCCGCCGGCTTTCTGGCCGCCTGCCTTCTGTGGGCGGCCACGGCGCAGGCGCAAGCCGCCTGCCGCCTTGCCCTTGTCCTCGCGCTCGACGTGTCCTCCTCGGTCGATGCCGAGGAATATGCCCTGCAACGCACCGGGCTGGCCGCGGCACTGGATGCGGAAGAGGTGCGCCACGCCATCCTGACCGGCGCGGGCGGCTACGTCACACTGGCGGTCTATGAATGGAGCGGTTTCAACCAGCACAAGCTGCAACTCGACTGGCTGCCGCTGACCTCGCCCGCCGCGATCGACCGGGCGGTCGCGACCCTTGCCGGGATGGAGCGCAGCCACGACAACTTCCCCACCTCCATCGGCCCGGCCATCGGCTATGGCGCCACGCTCCTGAAGCGGGCCCCGCGCTGCGAGCGGCGGGTGATCGACGTCTCGGGCGACGGGGTGAACAACTACCGCTACGGCCCGCGCGAGGCCTACCGGCATTTCCCGCTGAGCGACGTGACCGTGAACGGGCTGGTCATCTTGGGCGATGATCCCGGCGTGCTGTCCTATTACGGCGCGGAGGTGCTGCACGGTGCCGGGGCCTTCATGGTCGTGGCCCACGGGTTCCCCGAGTTCCGCGAGGCGATGACCAGGAAACTCTACCGCGAAATCAACGACATCATCCTCGGCCGCGTGCCGCATACCCTGCCCCGGCGGGTGCCCGGATGAGGGGCGCGCGGGCGCTGCTGGCGGTGGCCTGCCTGGTGATGGCGGCCCCCGCCGCGGCGTCCTGCCGGCTGGCGCTCATCCTCGCGCTCGACGTCTCCTCCTCGGTCGATGCCCATGAGTACGAGCTGCAGCGGCTGGGCCTGGCCGCCGCCTTCGACAGCCCGGACGTCCGCCACGCCATCCTCTATGGCGGGCACGGTAACGTGGCGCTGGCGGT
Organism: Roseovarius sp.; assembly: GCF_040223625.1. Taxonomy (GTDB): domain Bacteria; phylum Pseudomonadota; class Alphaproteobacteria; order Rhodobacterales; family Rhodobacteraceae; genus Roseovarius. The sequence goes on from NZ_JAVKFX010000012.1 coordinate 5,317, forward strand.
CTTCGAATGGAGCGGGTTTCATCAGCAGAAGCTGCATCTCGACTGGTCGCTGTTGCGCACGGCGCGCGATATCGACCGGGCGGTCGTGGCCGTGGGCACCATGTCGCGCAGTCACGAGGGCTATCCCACCGCCATCGGCCAGGCCCTCGGATTTGCCGCGCAAATGATGCGGCGCGCCCCCGCGTGCGAACGGCGGGTGGTCGATATCTCGGGCGACGGGATCAACAATTACGGGTACGGGCCGGCGGCGGCGTATCGGAGTTTTCCGTTCGACGGGATCACGGTGAACGGGCTGGTGATCCTCGAAGGCTATGACGGCGTGGCCGACTACTACCGCAAGGAGGTGCTGCGCGGGCCGCAATCCTTCCTGGTCATCGCCAACGGGTTCGACGATTTCCGCGCCGCGATGACGAAGAAACTGTACCGCGAAATCAACGACGTCATGCTGGGCGACGCCGGCGCGCGGCGGCGGCGCGGATGAGGGCGGCGGCGCGCCTCCTGCTGCTGCTGACGGCGATGCTGGCCGCCCCGGCGCATTCCGCCTGCCGTCAGGCACTGGCGCTGGGGCTCGACGTGTCGGGCTCGGTCGACATGTGGGAATACCGTCTGCAACTGGACGGCCTGGCCGCGGCCCTGCTCGACCCTGAGGTGCAGGAGGCCTTCCTGCTGTATCCCGAGGCGCCGGTGCGGCTGATGGTGTTCGAATGGAGCGCGCAAGGCCACCAGCGCGTCGTGATCCCCTGGCAGTACGTGTCCGGCCCCGCCGACCTGCTGGCTGCGGCGGAGGTGCTGCAGGCCACCAAGGCGGTGCCGGTCAACAACCCGTCCACCGCAATCGGCGCGGCGATGGTCTTCGGCGCGGCCCAGCTTCAACAACAGTCGGAATGCTGGCGGATGACGCTCGACATTTCCGGCGACGGCCCGTCGAATATCGGCCGCCATCCCCGGCTGGTCGCGCCGGAGGAATCCGGCCCGGTGATCATCAACGGGCTGGTGATCGGGCCGGACGGGCCGTCGAACACGACGAAGAACCGCCACAACGTCAAATCGTTGATGGGATATTACCAGTCCTACGTCATCCGGGGCCCGGGCGCCTTCGTGGTCGCGGCGCTGGATTACCAGGATTTCGCCGAGGCCATGCGCCGCAAGCTGATACGGGAGCTTCAGCCCGCCGCCGTCTCAGGCGACCCGGCCGGGGCGGCGCCGTCAGTAGATATAGCGGATCTGGTCGGCCCAGTACCGCTCGACCCGGCGCAGTGAGCTGTTGATCTGGTCGATCCCGTCATTGCCCAGCACGCCGTTGCTTTGCAGCCCTTCGGCATGGCTGGCGAACAGCTTCGAGATGACCGCGCGGATGCCGCGCCCCTTTTCGGTCAGCCGCACCCGAACCGAGCGTCGGTCGATCTCGCATCGCTGGTGGTGCATGTAGCCCATCTCGACCAGCTTCTTGAGGTTGTAGCTGACATTGCTGCCCTGGTAATAGCCGCGCGTCTTCAACTCGCCCGCCGTCACCTCGTTGTCGCCGATGTTGAACAGCAACAGCGCCTGAACCGCGTTGATCTCGAGCACGCCGAGACGTTCAAACTCGTCCTTGATCACGTCCAGCAGAAGCCGGTGCAAGCGCTCGACCAGCGCCAGCGAGTCGAGATAACCCGACATGAAGCTTTGCTGCTCGGGCGACAGCAGAGGGGGGTTTTGCAAACTCATTCTCGGCTCCGTGCGTGACTGCTCGGAACCGGTGATAGCCTGCAAATGCCCAATAAGTGGTAAACGCGGGGCCGATAGATAAAAATCGACTCAATTCGCCGGGGTGCTGACCCGCGCGATCCGGTCGATCAGCGCCGCGTAGGGCGGCGGCGGGGCGCTCTGGCCGGTGACCCACTGGTAGAGGTCGTGATCGTTCTCGGATAGCAGTGCGTCATACAGGTCGAGCTCGGCCGCATCGAGCGTGTCGAGCCCGCTCTCGGCGAACCGGCCGAGGATGATGTCCATCTCCTTGATGCCGCGCCGCATCGAGCGCATCCGCAAGCGTTTCAGCCGGGCCTCGGCGGTCTCGCCGGCGGGTCGGGACTCAGGCAATCGCTTCCTCGCGCAGCTTGGCGCGCAGCGATTTCTCGAGCCGGCCAAGCCGATCCGCCGACAATGCAAGCTGCGAGCGGATGTCGCGGATTTCCATCAACAGCTCGGTCACGTCCGGCGACAGCTCGGTCGCGTCATCGGGGCCGTCGGGGCCCGGGCCCTCGCCGCTCAGCAGCCACAGCAGCGAGACGTTCAGCATGCCCGCCATCATCGACAGCTTGTTGGCGCGCGGCTCGCTCAGGTCGTCTTCCCAGGATTTCAGCGTCTTCAGCTTGACGCCGAGCCGCTTTGCCAGGTCAGACTGGCTCATGCCGGCCTGTTCGCGCGCCCCGGCAACGCGGTCGCCGAAGGTTGTTGCGTCCGGGTCGTACCAACCGTCCTCTGTCTGGGCGTTCATGGGAAGTCCTTTCTTTCGTCTTTCGGGAGTCGGGCCTTTACAACCGGTCAATGCTCCGGTTTGTCACTAATGAACCAGAACCCTGACTATAGAGCGTTCGCGCGCTTATTCCAACCGGAGTGCCAAATGATTTCCCTTTCCGAGACACTGGCCCGCGTCAAGCCCTCGCCGACCATGGCGATCACCGCGCTTTCGCAGGAAATGAAGGCCGCCGGCAAGGACGTGATCGGCCTGAGCGCCGGGGAACCCGACTTTCCGACGCCGGAAAACATCCGCGCCGCCGGGATTCGCGCCATCGAGGAGGGCAAGACGCGTTACACCGCGCCTGACGGCATCATCGAGCTGAAGGAGGCGGTCTGCGCCAAGTTCCGGCGCGACAACGGGCTGGAGTACACGCCGAAGCAGGTCAGCATCGGCACCGGCGGCAAGCAGATCCTCTACAACGCCCTGATGGCCACGCTGAACCCCGGCGACGAGGTGGTGATCCCCGCGCCCTACTGGGTCAGCTACCCCGACATGGTGCTGCTGGCGGGCGGTGAGCCGGTGATCGCGCCGGCGGGGATCGAGACCAGTTTCAAGCTGACGCCCGAGGCGCTGGAGGCGGCGATCACGCCCAAGACCCGCTGGTTCATCTTCAACTCGCCCTCGAACCCCACCGGCGCGGGGTACTCGTGGGACGAGCTGAAGGCGCTGACCGATGTGCTGATGCGGCACCCGCATGTCTGGGTTCTGACCGATGACATGTACGAGCACCTCGCCTATGGCGGATTCGAATTCTGCACGCCCGCGCAGGTCGAGCCCGCGCTCTACGACCGCACGCTTACCTGCAACGGCGTCTCGAAGGCCTATGCGATGACCGGCTGGCGGATCGGCTATGCCGGCGGGCCGGAGGCGCTGGTCGCGGCGATGCGCAAGATCCAGTCGCAATCGACCTCGAACCCCTGCACCATCAGCCAGTGGGCGGCGGTCGAGGCGCTGACCGGCACGCAGGCCTTCATCCCCACCAACAACGAGACCTTCCGCCGCCGCCGTGACCTCGTGCTGAAGGGGCTGCGCGCCATCGACGGGATCGAGTGCCCGACGCCCGAGGGCGCGTTCTATGTCTACCCGTCGATCAAGGGGCTGATCGGCAAGACCACCGCCGCCGGAACCAGGCTCGACACCGACGAGGAATTCGCCACCGCCCTGCTGGAAGAGGCCGGCGTGGCCGTGGTCTTCGGCGCGGCATTTGGGCTTTCCCCGGCCTTCCGCGTCAGCTACGCTACCTCGGACGAGGCCCTGAAAGAGGCCTGCAAGCGCATCGCGGATTTCTGCGCTGCGCTGACCTGAGAACCGAGGGGCGATGTCGGACGATCTGCCGGAATATTACTTTCGGGTGCGCGACAACGGCGCCTTCGTATTCCTTGTCGATACCGAGAACCGCCAGCGGCGGATCGAGATGGACCAGATCGCCGTGGTCAACATTCGCAACGGCCAGATCAAGCCGCACGGCGACCGCGAGCTGACCGAGCGCGACCTGAGCGTGATCGAGGAATGGATGGCCGAGCGGCTGGAAATCCTCGCCCACCGGGATATCGACGACATTCACCGGGCGGTCGACTACCTCAACACCACGACCCATTGGGCCCAGTCCAAGGCCACCGACGAGCAGCTGGAACTGGTGAGCGACGCGCTTTTGCTGGCGATGCACGACCTGCGCTCGGTCCTGGTGCGCAAGAAGGCCGAGCGGATGATGAAGGAACAGGGCGGCTGAGCCGTCCCGTCAGCGCCGCGTCCCAACCGCCAGCGCCGCCGGCATCGGCACCCTCCAGCCGGTGTCACGGGCGAAATCCTCGCGCACGCGGCCGGCGATGGCATTTCGGATGGCCTGCAGGTTCTCTTCGGGCTGGTCGTTCAGCAGGGCGCCGGTGTGCGGCGCGCCGGTCCGGAAGAGGTCGATCACCCCTGCCGGATCGTCGAGGTCCCACGTACAGGTAACGGTGTCGAACCGGTCGAGGGTCAGCCCGGCCTTGTCGAACAGCATCCGCGCCGACCGTTCCCGGGAAAGGCGATGGGCCCCGCGGCTGTCGGGCCGCTTCAGGCCCGCCGCGCCATGGGCCAGCACGCTGCCATAGAGCAGGGCAAAGGCGGGCGAGACATCGGGCCCGTGCCAGCTTGCCAGCACGAAGCGGCCGCCGGGGCGCAGGACGCGGGCCACCTCGGCCAGCGCCTTCGTCTGGTCGGGCAGTTGCATAAGGCCGAAGCCGCAGGTCACCGCGTCGAAGACACCATCGTCGAACGGCATCTGCTGCGCGTCACCGACGAAGAACACCGCGCCGGGCGCCCGGTCATGCGCATGGGCCAGCAACTCGCGCGAGGCATCAATCCCGGTCACCCGGAAGCCCCTGGCGTGGGCGGCGGCACTCAGGTTGCCCGGCCCGCAGCAGAGGTCGAGCATGTCACAGCCCGGATCGAGGCAGGCGAGCATCGGCCCGACGGCAATGTCGGTCGCCCCGGAAAAGCGGCCGAGGCCCGTATCGGCGGGGTCCGGGCCCGACCGGTCATCGGTTTCGAGAGGGATAAATTCCTTGATGTTCATGGCGGCCAGCCCTTCCTGACGCTGCAAACCGAGGCAGCATAGCACAGAATCGCCGCACGCAAGCGCCTTATCCCATCCGTGCGGCCACGTTCCGCGCAGACCATCCCCAGAACCGGGCCAGCATGAAGACGGCCGCAAAGGCCAGCCCCACCGCCAGCCCCAGCCAGATGCCGACACCGCCCCAGCCCAAGGTGAAACCCATCACGTAGCTGACCGGCACGCCGATACCCCAGTAGCTGATCGCGGCGATGATCATCGGCACGCGGGTGTCGTGGACCCCGCGCAGCAAACCAAGCGCCATCACCTGCCCCGCATCCATGAGCTGGAACAGCGCCGCCGCTGCCAGAAGGCCGGTGCCCACGGCGATGACCCCCGCGCGGTTGGGTTCCGACGGGCTCATGAACAGGCCGATCAGCGGCTCGGGGAAGATCAGGAAGATCGCGACCGTCACCAGTGCGACCACCCCCGACATCGCCAGCACCACCAGCGCCCCCGATCTCAGCCCCGGCCCGTCGCCCCGGCCAAAGGCCTGCCCCGCCCGCACCGTGGCGGCGTTCGACAGGCCAAGGTGGACCATGAACATGACCGAGGCGACCTGCATCGCGATGCCATGCGCCGCCAGCGGCAGCTTGCCCAGCCAGCCCATCATCGCCGTCGAGGCGGCGAACAATCCGACCTCGGCGAGGTTGGTGATGCCGATCGGCCAGCCAAGGCGGAAGACCCGGCCGAGCGCCTCCCAGTCCGGGCGCCAGACCCGCTGGAACAGCGTGTGCTCGGGCGTGGCGATGGCGACATAGACCGCCAGCACCACGAAGGACGCGATGTTGACCGCGAGCGAGGCGATGGCCGCCCCCTCCACCCCCATCTCGGGGAACCCCCAATGCCCGAAGATCAGCGCGTAGTTCACGACGATGTTGAGGCCGACCGCCGCCACCGTGACCCACAGCACCACCTGCGTGCGCTCCAGCGCCGCGAGGTAGGATTTCAGCACCATCACCAGGAGCGCCGGCAGCGTGGCGAAGCCCGCGATCCGCAGGTAATCCTCGGCCAGGGCCGAGATCTCCGGATCCTGCCCCAGCGCGCGGAAGACCGGCCCGGACCAGTAGAGCACCGGCAGCACCGCCAGCCCGTAAAGCACCGAGGCCCAAGCGCCCATCCGGGTGACGCGGCGCACCTGGGCCTCCTGCCCCGCCGCCTGCGCCGAGGCCACCATCGGCATCACCGCCCAGGCAAAGCCCGAGCCCATGATGAAGAACACGAAGAAGGTCGTGCCGCCCAGCACCTCGGCCGCCAGCGCGTCGACCGAGTACCAGCCAAGCATCGCCGCATCGGTCAGCGTGATGGCGAACTGTGCCACGTGGCTGCCGATCAGCGGCAGGCCCAGCATCAGGGTCGCCCGTGCGTGCTGGCGGTATGTCAGTGCGTCCTTCATCCCGATCGCCTACCCCCGCCGCGTGACCGCGGCAAGACGTCACAGCGCGGCGAGCAGAAGCTGGCCGGCGATGGCGGCAATCAGGCAACCAGCGGCGATCTCGATCAGGGGCAGTGCCCGCGCGGCGCCCTGCCCCGTGGCCAGCCGCGACAGCGCCCCTTCCCGGAAGGTGACAGCGGCCATGGCGACCGCGATGGTCACGCAGGCGGTGCCCAGCCCCATGACGAAGGCCCCGGCAATGCCCGCCGCGTCGAGGCCGAAGCGCCATGTCAGGATCAGCAGAAACAGCGCCCCGGTGCAGGGCCGGATGGCGACGGAGCCGACCAGCATGGCCGCGTCACGCCAGGATTTCACCTCCGCCGCCTCTTCCAGCGTTGGGCCGTGGCGGTGGCCGCAGGTGTCGCAATGGCCGTCGGGGCCGTGGCTGTGGCCGTGGTGGTCGTGGTGGTCGTGGTCATGATGGTGGTGGTCATGATGCTGGTGATCGTGGTGGTGATCCGCACGGGCGCGGCCCGAGCCCCACACCCGCCGCGCGCCCCGCACCGCCAGCCAGAGGCCGACCAGCGCGATGGCCCCGTAGCTCACCGGCGCCATCACCCGGTCGGCAAACCCCGTCATCGCCGGCCGCGACAGGTTCAGCACCAGCACCCCGGCATAGACCAGCGCCACCGCCGTCGCCGCCTGTGCAAGGCTCGAGGCCAGCGCCAGCAGCGACAGGCGCAGCGCCGGCACCTTGGCCCCCACCCCGTAGCCGCCGATCAGCACCTTGCCGTGTCCCGGCCCCGCGGCGTGAAAGAACCCATAGGCAAAACAAGTGCCCAGCAGCGCCGCCAGCGCGCCGGGATCGCCCGCGCGCAGTGCGCGCAGCCCCGCCGCCATGGCCTCCTGCGTCGTGCGCTGGCCTTCGGCCGCCCAGCGGGCCACGTCACCCGCCCCGCCAAGGGCCCAGAGCCACAGCGCCGCGCCGGCAATCAGCACGGCCGCGATCAGGAGAGCGGTTCGCATGTCACCTCGAGCGTATCGGCATAGAAGCGGCCCACCTCGACCGTCTCGAAGAAATCCTCCTTGTCGGGGTTGCCCAGGTTCTCGACCGTCTCATCGGCCGCCGCCGTGTCGGCTCGGGTCAGGTCGCCGGTGCAGCCGTCGGGCAGGATCATCTCGCCGATCATCGACAGGGCGGCATAATAGGACGGGTCATAGGCGCTGACCGTCATCCCCCGGGGCATTTCGGCCGCGACCGGACGGCGATGGCGGGTGACGATATGGCCCTCCTCCATCCGCAGCGACAGCGCCTCGGGCGAGCCGAGCGACAGTTTACCCCCGGCCGTCTCGATGAAGAGCGCGCCCTCGAACCCCTCGGGCCAGTCGGCGAGGTCGAAGCCGATCAGCTCCGCCCGCTCCGCCTCGGTCAGTTGCATGTCGCCATCCGGATCGAGCCCGTAATCCGACAGGATCAGCATCGAGAAGAGATCGTCATAGGCCCATGTCACCTCGACCCAGGACAGGTTCCCCTGCCCGTCGATTTCGAATGTCAGGCCGACATCGACGAAGACATGCGGATGTGCCCGCGCCGGGGCGGCGGCAAGGCTGCCCAGCAGGGCCGATATGAGGAGCAAGGCACGCACGGGCCCCGTCTTACGACGCTCCGCGCCAACGGGCAATCCGCCCGCCGCCCGGTCGGCGCCGTGGCGCCCGTTCGACGATTTCAGTGCGTCCAGGTGCCGCGGCGGTTGGTGGCGAAGTTCTCGCCGTAGCCGCCCGGGCGGACATTGGGTTTGCGGTGATGGGGTTCGGTCACCACCGCGTCGATCCCGTGTTCGCGGGCATATTCCAGCGCCGCTTCCTTGGTCGGGAACCGCATCCGCACCTGGGCCTGCGTGTCCGAGGACGAGGTCCACCCCATCAGCGGGTCGACATCGCGGCCGGATTCGTTGACGAATTCCAGCACCCAGTGCCTGGTCTTGGCGGTGCCGGATTGCATGGTGTTGCGCGCAGGCTTGTAGATACGGGCTGGCATCGGCGAACTCCTTGGGTCATTGGGGTTATTCCAAAATCCGCGCGGCTGGGCAAGAGGGCGTATGCAGCGCAGGGTGCTCACCCTGTTGCGTCGGCGCCCGGCGGCACGGTCGGATGCCTCCGGCGGGAGTATTTTCGGAACAATGAAAGCATGGGATGCTGACTGCGGCTGTCAGGAAGGCCGGCGGCGGCGCCGTGGCGGGTTGAACTGGCGGGGAAAGAGGCCAAGTCTAGCGCAACCCCCGAGGATTCGCCCCATGCCCTACGCCCATTCCGACAAGACCGCCCCGCTGATGCACGCCCCCGCGCCGGACGTGAAGCATCGCGACAAGCTGGAGGGCGGCAAGAAATTCGTCATGGCGACCGAGTTTCAGCCGGCGGGCGACCAGCCCACCGCCATCGCCGAGCTGTCGCAGGGCGTGGACGGCGGCGAGCGCGACCAGGTGCTGCTGGGCGCGACCGGGACGGGCAAGACCTATACAATGGCCAAGGTGATCGAGGAGACCCAGCGCCCGGCCATCATCCTGGCGCCGAACAAGACGCTGGCGGCGCAGCTTTACGGCGAGTTCAAGGGCTTTTTCCCGGACAACGCCGTGGAGTATTTCGTCAGCTATTACGACTACTACCAGCCCGAAGCTTATGTGCCGCGGTCGGACACCTATATCGAGAAGGAAAGCCAGATCAACGAGCAGATCGACCGGATGCGCCACTCGGCCACGCGGGCGCTGCTGGAGCGCGACGACGTGATTATCGTGGCCTCGGTTTCCTGCATCTACGGCATCGGTTCGGTCGAGACCTACGGGGCGATGACGCAGGACCTGAAGGCGGGCGGCGCCTATGACCAGCGGCAGGTGATCGCCGACCTCGTGGCGCAGCAGTATCGCCGCAACGACCAGGCCTTCCAGCGGGGCAGTTTCCGGGTGCGGGGCGACAGCCTCGAGATCTGGCCCGCCCACCTCGAGGACCGGGCGTGGAAGTTGAGCTTCTTCGGCGAGGAGCTTGAATCGATTACCGAATTCGATCCGTTGACCGGCGCGAAGACGGGCAGTTTCGAACAGATCCGCGTCTATGCGAATTCGCACTACGTCACGCCCAAACCGACGATGCAGCAGGCCATCATCGGCATCAAGAAGGAGCTGCGCACGCGGCTCGACCAGCTTGTCGGCGAGGGCAAGCTGCTGGAGGCGCAGCGCTTAGAACAGCGGACGAATTTCGACCTCGAGATGCTGGAGGCGACCGGCGTCTGCAACGGGATCGAGAACTACTCGCGCTACCTGACGGGCCGCGCGCCCGGCGAGCCGCCGCCGACGCTCTTCGAGTTCATCCCCGACCATGCCATTGTTTTTGCCGACGAATCCCACGTATCCGTGCCGCAGATCGGCGGCATGTATCGGGGCGACTATCGCCGCAAGTTCACGCTGGCCGAGCACGGGTTCCGGCTGCCCTCCTGCATGGACAACCGCCCCCTCAAGTTCGAGGAATGGGACGCGATGCGGCCGCAATCGGTGTTCGTGTCGGCCACCCCGGCGGCCTGGGAGCTGGAACAGACCGGCGGCGTCTTTACCGAGCAGGTGATCCGCCCCACCGGCCTGCTGGACCCCCAGATGGAAATCCGGCCCGTCGAGATGCAGGTCGACGATCTGCTCGACGAGGTGCGGCGTGTGTCGGAGGCGGGGTACCGTACGCTGGTGACGACGCTGACCAAGCGGATGGCCGAGGACCTGACCGAGTACCTGCATGAACAGGGCATCCGGGTGCGCTACATGCATTCCGACATCGACACGCTTGAAAGGATTGAGATTCTTCGCGATCTGCGCTTGGGCGCCTTCGACGTTCTGATCGGGATCAACCTGTTGCGCGAGGGGCTCGACATCCCGGAATGCGGGCTGGTGGCGATCCTCGATGCTGACAAAGAAGGGTTCCTGCGGTCCGAGACCTCGCTGATCCAGACCATCGGGCGGGCGGCGCGGAATGCCGACGGACGGGTGATCATGTATGCCGACCGCATGACCGGCTCGATGGAGCGTGCCATCGGCGAGACCGAGCGGCGCCGGGCCAAGCAGATCGCCTATAACGAGGAGCACGGGATCACACCGGCGACGATCCGCAAGAATGTCGACGACATCCTGTCGGGGCTCTACAAGGGCGATGTCGACATGAATCGAGTCACCGCCAAGGTCGACAAGCCGATGGTGGGCGCCAACCTGCAGGCCCATCTCGACGGGCTGCGCACCGAGATGCGCAAGGCCGCCGAGAACCTCGAATTCGAGGAGGCCGCGCGGCTGCGCGACGAGGTCAAGCGGCTCGAGGCCGTCGACCTTGCCGTGCATGACGACCCGCTGGCGCGGCAGCAGGCGGTCGAAAAGGCCTCCGACGCGGCCGTGGGCGCAAAGGGACGGTCAACCGCCGGACGGCCCGGCCAGCGCGGCGGCAACGTTAAGCGGCGCAAGAAGCACTGAACCACGTGTTGGTTAAGGCGCGGTTAAACGAGCGCGGCGCGGTGTTGCGTTGCATGGCGAACCCGGAGTGCTCCGCGGGGAAAATCGTTCACGGTGCGTGGGTTGGCGCGCATTTTTGAAAAGACTGCGGCTCGAAATCTTTTCAAGATTTCGACAGCGTGCGGAGGCCATCGATGCTCGAGCTTGAGGCGACGAACACCCATCTTTATCCCGGCGCGACCGGCACCATCCTGAGCGGCGAGCCAGTGAGTGGCCCGGTCACGCTGCGCTTTGCCGATGGCGGCGGGGCCGCGGGCACGCTCTCGGGCGAGGTGCTGCATACCGCGCCCTACACCACCGCGGCCGGCACCGGGATCACCGCGAAATCCTGGCAGATCGCCTTCGATGGCGACCGCTTCCGCATCACCGCCCGTGCCGCCCCCTGAGGGCTGGACAATCCGGGCCGCGCGGCTAAGTCTGCGCGCATGCGATTTCTTCTTGTCTTCCTGTTCTTTCCCGCCTTTGCACTGGCCAATGACTGGCAGGCCCTGGACCAGCCCGGCGCCATCGCAATCATGCGCCACGCGCTGGCGCCCGGTGCCGCCGATCCGGCCGATTTCACGCTTGGCGACTGCACCACCCAGCGCAATCTCGACGCGCAGGGCCGGGCCCAGGCGCGGGCGATCGGCGCGGCGTTCCGGGAGCGGGGCATCCGCTTCGACAAGGTCTTCACCAGCCAGTGGTGCCGGTGCCGCGAGACGGCGGAGCTGCTCGATGTCGGTCCGGTGGAAGAGGCGCCGGCGCTCAACTCCTTCTTCGACGACTTCTCGGAGGAGGAGGCCAGCACGAACGCCGCAAAGGCCCTGATTTCAGAGACTTCCGGGGCACGGTTGATGGTAACGCACCAGGTGAACATCTCGGGCCTGACCGGCCGCAGCACGCGGTCGGGCGAGGTGCTGATCATCCGGATGACGGGCGACGGGGCCGAGGTGCTGGGCGCGATCATGATCGCGCCCTGACCGGGTGGCTCAGGGCAGCAGCGCCACCTGCGAGAGGCGTTCGTAGAAGGGCAGATGGTGGCGCAGGTAGTCCCGCAGGTGCGGCGCCTCTTCGGCCAGGGCCTCGAACTCGGCCTCCTTGCGCAGCATCTCCTCGGCATCGGCGGCGCGGATGCCGGAGGAGGTGGAGGCGTGCTCGTGCCACGAGCTGACCTGTTCCCAGTCCTGCGGGGCCTTCTTGTTCCAGTCGAAGGCCTCCTCGCGGAAGTCGAGGCCGACGCGTTCCCACAGGCGGGCCATGGTGCCGCGGGTGTCGGCGCGGACGGTCTCGGCCTCTATCACCACGGCGTCGTGGCCGGCCCGGGTGACGGCCTGGTAAAGTTTCCACTCGTCCTCGAGCCCGATTTCCTGGTTGGACATCTGCGGATCGAGCTTGTGATAGCTGAGGATCGAGGCGAGCGGGTGGCGGATCAGGAAGCAATGGGTGACCCGTTCCATGAAGGCCGGATCCCTGGTGATTTCCGGTAGAACATAGTACGCCATGTCCTTGAAAAATACAGGATTTTCCTCGGCCATGCCGATCAGCATGTCGCGGATGCCGGCATAGGTGGTCGGGTGATCCGACTGGGCGTCGAAGCCGGGGAACGGCTTTTCCAGCACGTTGAGGTAGTAATAGTACATGAACGGCTCATGCGCGCAGGTCAGGTCGCCCCGCTCGCGCATCACGCGCTCCATCGCCGTGGACATCGAGCGGGGGTGCGACCAGAGCGCGATGATCCTGTTCATGTCCGTTGGCCTCCTGTTGATCCGGAGGTCAGACTAGCCGCAGCGCGGGGCCGGGACAATGCCGGAGACGCGGCATTGAAACCGGCCGCGGCCCCCACGACAACTTTGGCCTGCAAGTATCAGAAATCGAAGATTTCTTCCAGGAAGCCGCCGCGCTTTTTCTTCTTGCGCCCGTCATGGCCGCGGCGGTCGTCCTCGGCGTTCCATACCCGGGCCTGGGGCGGTTCGGGTTCCGAGCGGTCGATGATCTTGTCGAGCTCGCCACGGTCGAGCCAGACACCGCGGCATTTCGGGCAGTAGTCGATCTCGACGCCGGCGCGTTCGGCGAGTTGGAGGGTTTCTCCGTCGACGGGGCATTGCATGGCGGGTCTCCTCTGGTGGTTTGCAGTCATGAGGTGTGCAGTATGGGGCCGATCTGCAAGGGGATGCGACGATTTGGGCGGGGTTCTGCGAATCGGGGTTAACGGGCGGAAATGGCGGGGTTTTCCGGTGTCGGTATCGCGTCGGTATAACGTCGGTATTTTGTCGGTGTTTGTAGCGGTGCAGTGGCGCGGTTAACGGGGCGTGCGGAGGCGGGGCAACGGGGGCTTGGAGTGCCCGGGCGGATGGCGCATGGTGAGGCCATGGAGACAGATGACACCCCCCGCCCCGCGGCCGCCCTCGTGCTGGGGGCGAAGGTGCTGGAGGGTGGCCGCCCCTCGGCGGCGCTGGAGCGACGGGCGTTGCATGCGGCTTGGCTGTACCGCGAGGGGGTGGTGGCCCGGATCGTCGCCAGCGGCGGCCCGCCCGGCGCGCCGGTGACCGAGGCGGAGGCGATCCGCCGCCTGTGCCTGTCGGCGGGGGTGCCGGACGCGGCGATCCTGCTGGAGACGGAGGCCGCGAGCACGGAGGAGAACATCCGCCTTGCCCGGCCCATGTTGGAGGCGGAAGGGATCGGCACGGTCTGGCTGGTGACGGACGGGTTCCACGCCCGCCGGGCGGGCTTCACGGCGCGGCGGCAGGGGCTGGACGCGGAGATATCCTGCCCGGAGCTGACCGGCGTGCCGCTGTGGCGGTGGGCGCGGTTGCATTTGCGGGAGAGGGCAGCATTGGCGGTGTATGCGGTGCGGCTTTGGCGGGGGTGAGGGTCAAGTGACGGGTCCAGTGGCATCGCGCTGACCATACTCAGGTTCCCGCAGATGGACGCAGCGCCCTCGGCATGCGACACTTCCTTGTTTCGGCTACCCGAGTTTGGACGACGCCATGTTTACACTTATCGAGAACACCATCTCGTTCGATGATACGTCCCTTGAAAGCTTTTACGAGGGGAGCACTACAATCCATCTTGGTGAAAGGGAGGGGGCGCCGTCCTATGCACCCGACTTGTTCGACCACGGCCAACTCACGATCTACTACCAGTCCTTGCTGGGTGCGGATGTATGGTTTTCCGCCGAAGGGACCGGTTACCGCTACACTGAATGCGGGGTCATGCGTTTTTTCAACGAGTTGGCGACGGTGATCTGTGCCCTTCCGATGCACAGGCTCGACACGATAAAGTTTCGCGGGCCGGACCCGGACGAAAGCTGGGAATTGTCCCGTGCGGGCGACCGTTACATGCTTCGGGAGTCCCGGTGGACAGAGGCGCTGAGCACTGACCGTGACGCGTTCGATGCATCGGTCTGGGAGGCCATGGGCATACTGATGTGGGCTTACAGGAAGCAGTTTCCCGACATAACCGACATAACCGATTATACGCATTGCCTGCGCGTTGCCGGAGATCCCATGTTCTACGGCGCAACAGGACGGTGACCGGAGGGGCCAGGGCAGAGAATGCGGGAGCGGACTGCGCTGGCGGCGTATGCGGGATGACCTTTGGTCTCAACCTGTCCCCGCCGGGCGAGCGCCGGCCCGTGGGGAGGCGCTGCAACGTAAGTGGCCCACGCTTTATGGTGCCGAATTCATCTTCCCCAACAACGTCACGCGACACCCGCCAAAGCGCCTGCCCGCAGGAACGGGCCGACGCTCGCCCGGCGGCCTTCGGCCTTGTTCCGGGCGGGTGACAATCCACACAGGACGAACGCGACCTCGCCAACTGTCCCGGGCCAAGAGCCGGGACCGCGCTCCTCTCGTGCCCCCGCGCCCCCTACCGCGCCACCGTCACGTCCACATACCGCCCGATCCCGCCCGAGCCGTAGATGCGCACGAAGACCGTTGCCCCGCCCTGCAGCAGGTTCTGCCGCGCCACAGGGTCCATCGAGCCGTTCATGATCATTCGTTCCATCGCCGTGCGGTTGTCGACATTGCCGAAGAACGGATCCCATTCGTCGCCCATCTGCCGGATGCCGTAGCGGTGGTAATTGGCCCGGTCCTGCCGCAGCACCTGCCACGGCTGGGTCAGGCGGGCACCCTTGGAGTTGTAGAGGTCGTCGGTGCCGATGAAGGCGGCATAGGCGCCGATCAGCTGTTGCGCCGCGGCGGGGCTGGCGAAGGCCAGCAGGCCGGCGGCGAGAAATGACTTGAGGTAACGCATATTGGCCTCGGAAATGCACGCATGCCCCCGTGGCATGCACCTTGGAGCATACGCCCGGCCGGGCCGGTGCGGCGAGTCTTTTCGTGTCGCCGGGGCCTGTCGCCTATCGCACCACGTGGACCGCGCAGGTGGCGTGGCGCACCACCTGGTGCGCGGTGCTGCCCAGCAGCAGGTCGGCCATGCCGGGGCGGTGGCTGGCGATGACGATGCAGTCGACCGCGTTCTCGTCGGCCCAGTCGGTGATGGTGCGCCCGGCATGGCCGTCGACGACGATGCCCTGGGCGTTGGGGATGCGCGAGGCCATCTCGGCCAGTTCGGCGTCGATCGCGGTGCGGCTTTCGGAGAGGTATTCCTGCGGCATGTAGGAGATCGCGTAGGTCGGCACCTGCTCCATCACGTGCAGCAGGGTGACGCGGCCGGTCTCGCCGGTCAGAAGCTGGGCGACGCTCATGGCGCCGGCGGCGTCGCGGTCTTCTTCGAAGGATACGGGAACGAGGACATGGGTGTACATCTTGGCTCTCCAATACGCGTTGCGGCGCGGTGTGACTGTGAAACCGCTGCCGGCCCCGCATTGTTCCCGGATCAGCCGGCGCGGCGCCCTCTCAGCCGCGCCATGGCCCGCCCGTCGGTGACGATGAGGCCGAGCGCGATGAGCGCGAAGCCCGCGATGGCGCCGGGCGAGAGGCGCTCGCCCAGCACGCCCGCGCCCAGCGCCACGGCGACGGGCGGGATCATCAGCGTGACGAGCATCAGGTTGGCGGCCCCTGCCCTTGCGAGGATGCCGAAATAGAGCAGGTAGGCCAGCGCGGTCGAGAGGGTGGAGAGCGCCAGCAGCGCGGCCCAGGTCGCGCCCGGAAGGGCCAGCGTGGGCGCCCCGTCGGTCAGCAGGACGAGCGGGAACATCAGGAGCGTGCTGCCCGTCAGCATGCCGAGCGCGTTCATCTCGGGCGGCGTGCCCGAGAGCATGGCGCGGCCCCAGACGCTGGCGAAGGCATAGCTGAGCGCCGCGCCGAGGATGGCAAGCTGGGCGAGGTTGGCGGGGTCGAGCCCGGCAAGCGCCCCCGGCCCCATGATCGCCGCCACACCCGCCAGCCCGAAGAGCGCGCCGGCGATCTTGCGCGGGGTCAGCGGCTCGTCGGCCAGTACCAGCCCCGCCACCACCGCGCCGAACACCGCCGTGGTGCCGTTGAGGATCGAGGTGAGGCTGCTGTCGATGCGGGTCTGGCCCCAGAAGATCAGCGAGAAGGGAATGGCGTTGTTGAGCGCCCCCATCACAAGGTAGGCGCCCCAGATGCGCGGGCTGCGGGGGATGGCGATGCCGCGCAGGCGGATGACGACGAACAGCACCGGCAGGGCCCAGCCGACGCGGTGCAGCGTGACAGTGAGCGGCGGGACGTGGTTCAGCGCGATCTCGGCGAAGAAGAACGAGCCGCCCCAGACGGTGGCGAGGGCGGCCATCATCAGGGCGGCGGCGGGGGTGATGGCGGGCGATGTCATGGGCCGAGAGATGGCACGGGCGCGACGGCCGGGCGACCCGGATCCTGCGCTTTACTGCGACATCGCCTCTTCGATCTGGCGGGCGATCTGGGTGGCCCAGTCGCCGATGATCGGCAGGAACTCCACCTGGCTCAGGAACCAGCCGATGATCGACAAAAGCAGCGTGGCGCCCAGCACCGAGCCCAGCCCGAAAACCAGCCCGCGGGCGAAGTTGAAGGCCAGCACCTTGGGCAGGGAATTGTGCATGCGGATGAAATTGTGGGAGTTGAGCCGCGAGACCTCGCGCGTGAGCGAGCGCAGCTCGGCGCGCACGTCCTCGGGGGCCGGTTCGGGCTCTGCCTGTCGTCGTCTGCGGCGGAAGCGGGTCAACCGAACGTGGCCGTCACGTCGTACATCACCGGCTCGAAGCTCTTGCACAGCTCGTGGATCTTGCGGTTGCGCCTGCGCATCTCCTCGCTGCGGAGCATGGCCTGGAAATCCTGCCGCGAGCGCCATTGAGAGTAGTTGGCGATGCGGGTCTGGGCGTCGTTCACGTGCAGGCCGGCGGCGATGAAGCCGGGCTGTTTCGAGATGAATTCCTCGTAGGCGGCGGACAGTTCGTCCATCAGGTCCTGGCAGGTGCCGGGGGTCATTTCGAACGTGGTGATGACGGTCTGGACATCCTGGGACGTGGCGATCTTGGGCATCGGGCGCTCCCTCCTTGCACGGACAGCCTAACAGCTAGCACGGCGCGGGCAACGCGCAAGACGCGATCCGGGGCGATTAACCTCTCGTTTACCAGTTTCGGCAAGGCTGGAGGGACGGAGGCTGAACGACATGGTGCGGATTCTGGTCCTGCTGCTGGCGTCGGCGGCCGGATCTATGGCCGCGGCCGGGCCCTGGCCCATGGCGAGGGGCGAGGGGCATTTGTGCTTCTCGATCGAGGGAGACGCCGGCGATGGCGCGGGCGCCTATGCCACCCTTTACACCGAGATGGGTATTGGCAAGGGCCGCGCCATCGGGCTCGATTTCGGGCAGACGGAGGATGATCTCGCCAAGGCGGTGCTGTTCGCGCGGTTCCCGTTCGGGGCGCGCGGCGAAGACATTGGGCAGGCCTGGGAGATGGGCGTGGGCATGGTGGATGGCGCGCTGGCGCTGCGGCCGGGGGTGTCGATCGGCCGGGGCTTCCAGATCGGGGAGAGCGCGGGCTGGGTCGCGCTCGACAGCCGGGCGGTGTTTTCCGAGGCGGGCACGGGCGTGCTCGAGACCGACCTGACGGTGGGCGCCGAGATACGGGGCGGGCACAAGTGGATGGTGCAGCTTCAGATGGCGGCGCCCGATGACAGCGCCCCTTACGTCAAGATCGCGCCCAGCTTCGCGTTCAAACAGGGAAAGGGCCGCCACCTCCTTCTGGGGGCGACGGCCGGGCTGGTGAATGCCGACGCGGTGAAGATCACCTTCGGCATCTGGCAGAAGTTCTGAAACGCCTCAGGCCGGCGTGTCGATGCGCAGCCGGATCGTGACCGTGCCTTCGACCGGCTTCTCCCAGCGCAGGTTCACCCTGTCCTTGTTCGGCCCCTGCTGGACCTGGTGATAGGGCATGCCCCAGTAGATCGGGCCGCCCTGTTCGCGGATCGCGCCCTTGGGCGTGACCGATTCCACCGTCCGCGCCCAGGCCTCGAAGGGCAGCTTGGGGAAGGGCTCGACCACCCATGTCGCGCTATGGCTGGCCTCGACATGCTCCATCACCAGCGGGTTTTCGACCACGGTGTTGACGTTGTTGAAGGCATTGCCGGTGAAGGTGATGTTCTTGAACCGGCTGAAATCCATCGGCGCGAAGCTGGTGTCGATCCCCTCGACCCGGTCGATATTGCCGTCGAACAGCCGGAAGGTGTTGCCGGTGACGTTGAGCCCGTTGATGAAATGGCCGGTGCCGTAGGGTTTGACCCGGATGAAGTTGAAGGACGGCGCCGTGCTTTGCGACAGGAAGTTGTTGTTGGTGACGCTCATCGCCGAGAACGAGAACTCGCTGGAGAAGCCCGGGTTCTTGTCATGCTCGTTGGTCCACTCGATCGAGCAGTCGCAGATATAGTTGCAGCTGATCGTCGCCCGCGAATTGGTGTGCGCCATGACGATCCCGGCGCTGCGCGGGCCCACATCGGCGGCGTCGCCCTGGAAGATGTGGTTGCCGAGGATCACCGAACTGGTGCCGCCCACGATCGCGAAATGCTTGAAATAGGTACAGCGGTTGTGGCGGATCTTCACGTCGTTGGCGTTGATGTTGACGCCGATCGACTGGCGGTTCGGCACCAGGAGCTGGGTCTCGTCCGAGAGGAACTGGCAGCGGTCGATCATCATGCCCTGGCAGCCGTCGCCATGGCTGGACACGCCCCGCTCGCGCGGCGCGGTGAACCAGCAGTCGCGCAGATGAAAGCCGATGCCCTTGGTGGGCAGCAGAAGCCCGTTGCAATCGCCCCGACAGAGGAAATCGACATTGGAGATGGCGAATTTCGAGATCTTCGTGAAGCCCGAGAAATCGAGCATGTACTTGAAGCGGCGGAAGGTGAAATTCTGGGTGCCCACCGCGTCGTAAAGCTCGCGGCTGAGCTCGATCGTTCCGGCGCCCACGTTCTTCGACTTCACGTAGACCTCGCGGCCCACGCCGTTGCCCTCGACCAGCGAGCCCACGGGGATGTTGGCGACATTGGCCACGTTGTTGAGCTCGTAGCCCCGGCTGGTGGTGTAGCTCGCCTGCGAGGTGAAGGTCTCGGTGTCCCAGTTGGGGCCGGCCACGACCGAGAACTGGCCGTTGCTGATCAGCCGCCGCTGGGCGAAATTGCTGACATCGGGAACGGCGGCCTTCATATCGACGGGCTCGCGCAGGTCGATCTTGAGGCCCTTCATGTCGAGCTCGACATGGTGCGGCGTGCTGATCAGCGACTGGAACGCCTTGCGGAAGGCCACCTCCTCGTCTCCGAAGGCGTCGATATAGCCCGGCAGATCGAAATTCTGCATAAGCGTCAGCACCTTGTCGGCGGGCATGGTCACCGTCCCGTCGAACCGCGCGCGGGCCTGAAGGGTCACGCTGTCGCCGAGGTAATAGGTCCCCTCGGGCACCAGCACGTCGCGCCCGTCGGCGGCGTCGTCGGCGGCCTCGAAGGCGGCGTGATCATCGGTGACGCCATCGCCCACGGCGCCGTAATCGCGCACGTCCACCACGCCGATCATGTCGCGCAGGAAGAAACGGGTGACATCCTCGATCTCGATATCGTCGATGCGGACGACGCCGCCGTTCGGGCCGGTCAGGTCGAGCCCGAAATGACCGTAAAGCGCCTCGGTGCCCCAGGCCATGTCGACGCCGCCGCGGCTGCCGGTGCCGACGATGGCGCTGACCTCGACCACGTCGCCATAGCTTGTCAGCGTGACCTCCGACCCGGTCTCGTCGACGCCCGGGACATGGGCGCCGCCCGCGCCGCCGGCCCAGCCGGCGATGCGCACATCCGGCAGCGCGCCGCTGATCGCCTTCACCCGCGCCCGGATGCGCAGGTAGCAGCCCGGCAGGATCGGCGTCTCGCCGGTATGGCGCAGCTTCATGGTGGATTGCGTCTTCAACAGCTCCAGCGCGCCGCCGAAATCGGCATCCGAGGGCACGAAGGCCGCATCGGGAGATGTGTCGTAGGTGTCGGAGCCCGGCGTGCCGTTGCCGCTCGACCAGACGTCGAGCCCGCTTGCGAAGGCCGGCGGCATGAAGGTGATGCCATCGGTAACTGCCTTGTTCATCGCTTTCCCTTTCCGCATCCGCCGCGGCAAGCACGGCCGGGATGTCAATTGGATTACCTGACCGAACGGTCGCACCGCCGGCGGAAAGGGGAGTTAGACAGGGGGTGTTAACCGGATGTCACGGCAACGTACGCAGGCCCGACGCTCGTCAAGCCGTGCCTTCGGTCGCCTTGCGCACCCGCACCGCGTTGATCAGCCAGCCGGTCCCGCCCGGCACCATCTGGTACTCGAGGATATAGAGCGCGCCCTCGGCATCCCGCACCATCACGTTCTGCCACAGCTCCTTGCCGCGGCGGTCGATGGAGAGGAAATTCACCTCCGAGGGTCGCCAGACCATCGGATAGCCCTGCCGCACCATCTGGCCGAACTTCTCGGGCGTGCCGAAGATGTCCTTGATCATCGGGCTGGCATAGGTGAAGGCGGTTTCGAAATCATCGGCGAGGAAGGCGTCGATCTGGTTCGAGATCACCTTCTCGATATCCTCGTTGGCCTTCGCGGGCAGCGCCAGCGCGAGGGACATCAGGATCGCAGCTAGTATATGTCGCATATCATACCTCCATGCAGGTGATACGCAGGCGACGCCGCGTCCGGATCACTCCTGCGCCGTCCCGGCGCCGTAGAATGGTCTGGAACAGGCATCTCCCCCGTGCCAATCTCCGCGCCGAATGACACCGCAGCCGGAGGCTTCGCACATGCCCGTCAACACCACCTATGCCATCGTGATGCTGATCGCGGGCTTCGGCATCCCGATCCTCGCGGCGCTCAACGCGGCCCTCGGGGTGCGGCTGGGCTCGCCCGTCGCGGCGGCGGCGTTGCTCTTCACGGTGGCGCTCGTTGCCACGCTGGGGGTGCTGGCCTTTACACGTCCCTCGGCGCTCCTGAACGCGGCCGGCGCGCCGAAACATCTCTACCTCGCCGGGATACTGGTCGCCTTCTACATCCTCTCCATCACCTTCGTCGCGCCGAGATTCGGCGTCGGCAACGCGGTGTTCTTCGTGTTGCTGGGCCAGCTTGCCAGCGCCGCGGCGATCGACCATTTCGGGCTGTTCGGTGCCAATGTCTCGCCCCTGTCGCTGACCCGGGCGGCGGGGATCGGGCTGATGGCGGCCGGCGTCTTTCTGACGCAACAGGTCTGACGGAACGGAACCGTTGGCGCAGCCCGACCAAGCCGTGATAGGCTTGCCCGCAAAGGAGACATCACCCATGGCCCAGCATCCCCCCCGCCGCGCCATCCTCGGCTGGCTCGGCCTTGCCGCCCTGACAGGGACCGCCGCACTCGCCCAGGATGTCGAGGAGTTCGACCCGACCGACCTCGTGCCGCGCCGCTTCTCGCCCGAAGGGTTCGCGGCGCTCGATCGGAACGAGATCTACATGGCGGCCCTCGCCCTGCGCCGCGGCCGGACGATCCGGATCGACGGCTGTTCGCCCGAGGCCAGCGCCGAGATCATCCGCACCGCCAATGCCGACCGCGCCGCCGGGCTCGAGATGTTGCGCCGGCAGTGCGGCGGCTAACTCAGCGGCCCGCCAGCGCCTTTGCCTGGTGCCAGGCGGCGTTATCCACCTCGACCGGGTCGGCGCCCTGCCGCCCGGCGCCTGGAATGCGCGCGCCCTCGTCCATCGCCACCATCCCGGCGATCCGGGCGAAGCGGTCGTGGAAGGCACCCGACATCCCCGGGTCGATCAGCAGGTAATAGTCGCCGATATCGTGCGGCTCGCCCTCGGGCGCCTTGAGCGGGGCGATATCCGGCGCCGCGCGGCTGCCGGTCATGCCCGCCGCCAGCAATTCCGCCATAAGGCCGAAGCCCCAGCCCTTGTAGCCGCCCATGCTGACCAGCGAGCCGCCAAGTGCGGCCTCGGGGTCGGTCGTGGGATTGCCCTCGGCATCGACGGCCCAGCCTTCGGGGATCGCCTCTCCGGCGGCCTTCGCCATGGTGATCTTGCCCAGCGCCACCGTGGTGGTCGACTGATCGAACAGCATGGCGATGCCCCCCTCCCCGTCCGGCACGGCGAAGGAGATCGGATTGGTGCCGATCACCCGCGTCTTGCCGCCCGGCGGCGCCACGATGGGCGAGGCATTGGTCATGCCGAGCGCAATGAGGCCCTGCCGCGCGATCTGCTCGGTGAAGAAGCCCAGCGCGGTGCAGGTATGGGCGTGGCAGATGGCAAGGCTCGCCACGCCGTTCTCGCGCGCGGCCGTGACCGCCTCGGGCAAACCACGCGAGAAGGCGGGCTGCGCGAAGCCCAGCCGGGCGTCGACCACCACCGCGCCGGGGCGCGGGCGGCTGACCTCCGGTTCCACGTCGCCCTTCACCCGGCCCGACCGCAATTGCCGGCAATAGCTTTCGAGGTAGTAGAGCCCGCAGATCCGGTTGCCGTGGCTCTCCGCCTCCCGCACCGCGCGCGCCACCTCGCCGGCGATCCAGCCCTCCGCCCCATGCGCCACCAGCGCCGCGCGCGTTACCTCTTCGATCTCGGCCAGCGATAGTTTTGCCATGCCTGCCACCCCCGGGCTTCTTCTTGGTCCAAATACTCATTCCGACGGCGCCCCAAACACCGCCGCCCGAAGCCCTATCCCGCGACAACCGCCCCCTGGTCGAGCTTGACCACCCGGTCCATCCGCGCCGCCAGCTCGAGGTTGTGCGTCGCGATCAGCGCCGCCAGCCCGGTGCCGCGCACCAGGGTCATCAGCGTGTCGAACACCGTGTCCGAGGTGACGGGGTCGAGGTTGCCCGTGGGCTCGTCGGCCAGCAGCAGGCGCGGGGAATTCGCCAGCGCCCGGCAGAAGGCCACCCGCTGCTGTTCGCCGCCCGACATGGCCGAGGGGCGGTGCCCGGCGCGTTCGGCGATGCCCACCTGCCCCAACAGTTCGTCCGCCCGGGCGATGGCCTTCGCCCGCGGCACGCCGTCGGCCAGTTGCGGCAGCACGATATTCTCGCGCGCGGTGAATTCCGGCAGCAGGTGGTGGAACTGGTAGACGAATCCCACCTCGCGCCGCCGGGCGATGGTGCGGCGGCGGTCCGACAGGCCCGTCATCGCCTCGCCGCCGATCTCGACGATCCCGCTGTCGGGCGTGTCCAGCAGCCCCGCGATATGCAGCAGCGTCGACTTGCCCGCGCCCGAGGGCGCCACCAGCGCCACCATCTCGCCCGCGGCAATCTCCAGCCCGGCCTCGCGCAGCACCCGCACCTCGCCTTTCTGGCCGGCATTGTAGGTCTTCTCGATCGCCTTCAGGCGCAGCATCGGGTCACTCATAGCGCAGCGCCTCCACCGGGTTGAGCCGCGCGGCACGGCGGGCGGGGAAGATGGTGACGATGAAACTCAGGCCCAGCGACAGGCCCACCGCCGACATCACGTCCCAGAATTGCAGCTTGGCGGGCAGGAAATAGATGCCGCGGCTGTCGGGCGTCCAGATCGGCTGGTCCGAGAAGGAATCGAGCAGCGCGAAGATCGGGTCTATATAGATGGCAAACAGGCACCCGAGCAACACGCCGAAGGCGGTGCCGATCACGCCGGTAAACGCCCCGCAGATGAAGAACACCCGCAGGATCGACCCCTCGGTCAGCCCCATGGTGCGCAGGATGCCGATATCGCGCCCCTTGTTCTTGACCAGCATGATCAGGCCGGAGGTGATGTTCATCGCCGCGATCAGCACCAGCACCGACAGGATCACGAACATCACGTTATCCTCGACATCGAGCGCCCGCAGGAAGCTGCCCGAGGAATCCTTCCACGTCCAGAGATAGGCGCGCTCGCCCGCCGCCTGACGCAGGGGGGCCGCCATCGCCTCCAGCGCCTCCGGCTCCTCGAGCATGACTTCCAGCTCGTCCGCACGCCCTTCGCGGTTGAAGAAGCTCTGCGCCTCCCCGAAGGGCAGGTAGGCGCGGGTCTTGTCGATGTCGTAGCGCCCGGCCTCGAACACATAGACCACCTCGTAGGCGTTGATCCGGGGCGAGGTGCCGAAGGCCGTCTTGACCCCGTTGGGCGAGATCAGCTTGACCTTGTCGCCGATCGAGACGCCCAGCTCGCGGGCCAGGATGCCGCCCAGCGCGATGCCGTCCGGGAAGGCCTCGATATCGCCGTTCGAGGTCTCCTCGTTGGCGATGCGGGGGATGGTCTTGAGGTCGTCGAGCGCGATGCCGAACACCTCGACCCCGGCGTTGCGGTCGCGGGCATTGGCCATCACCTGCCCCTTCACCAGCGGGGCGACGCGGGTCACGCCCGGCACCTGCCGCACGCGCTCGGCCATGGCCTCGTAATCCTCGATCGTGCGGTCGATGCGTCCGGTCTGCTGGTCGACATCGCCGCCGCTGTAGATCGTCACATGGGCATTGGCGCCAAGGATCGTGTCGACGAACTCCGCCCGGAAGCCCGAGCGCACGGCCAGCGTGGCGATCAGGGCGAAGACCGCCAGCGTGATGCCGATCAGGCTGATCCACGTCATGGTGGAGACGCCCCCCTCGGCCCGCCGGGCGCGCAGATAGCGCCAGGCGATCATCAATTCGAAGCGGGAAAACGGGGCTGTATTGGCTGCCACTTGGACCTCGGGATCATTTTGCGCGGACCTTGGGCGCTGGGGCCTGCGCCGTCAAGCGAAACGCGCAGGCCTCAGCAGGAGCCGACGCGCAGCCCCTCGGCCATGCCGCCGACGCGCGGATCGTAGAGCGCGCGGTCGCTCTCGGCATATTCGATCAGCCAGTGGCCCAGCACCACGTCGCCATCGCAGGACTTGCCCTGCTCGACCCGCAGGTAGAACACCGTCTCGCCATCGCTACCCGACAGCACGAACCAGTCGTCCTGCCCGTCCTCGTAGGTGATCTCGTCCCCCTCGTTGACATGCAGGGCGCGGGTCTGCTCGCGGTAGGCGGCAATGCTCTCGGTGGTGTTGTAGCTGCCGTAGATGCTGATCTCGCCGCTGTCCTCGGGGCTGGCGAAGGACTGCCCGTCGCCATTCTGCGGCGCGGGGCCGGCCACGAAGCCCACCGGCAGCGTGCCGTGCACGTCGAAACGGTCGTTGTGATAGGTCAGGCTGTCGGCCAGGGCCGCCGCGCCCCAGAGAAGCGCGCCGCCCGCCAGTGTCAGCCCTGCCGCCCGTCCGGTCATCGCGCCCTCACATCCACGTGTGGAACGAGCTGTTCGCCATCGGCTCGACCTGGCCCAGGTGGGGGTGATGGGGCCCGTAGATCGCCGCCAGCGTCTCGATCGCCTTCTCGGGGGGCATCTCCACGCTCTCGCCGGTGCGGCGGGAGGTGAGTTCCACCACCCCGTTCTTGAGGCCGCGCGGCCCCACGGTGATGCGCCACGGCAGGCCGATCAGGTCCATCGTCGCGAACTTGCCGCCCGCCCGCTCGTCGCGGTCGTCGTAAAGCGGCTCGAGCCCCAGCGCGGTCACCGACTTGTAAAGCGCATCGCAGGCGGCGTCGGCCTCGTCGTCGCCCTGCTTGAGGTTGACGATGCCCACGTGGAACGGCGTCACCCCCTCGGGCCAGATGATGCCCTTGTCGTCGTGGCTGGCCTCGATGATGGCGCCCACCAGCCGGCTGACGCCGATGCCGTGGCTGCCCATGTGCACCGGCACGGGCTTGCCGTCGGGGCCTTGCACGGTGGCACCCATCGGCTCGGAATACTTGGTGCCGAAATAGAAGATCTGGCCCACCTCGATGCCCCGGCCCTCGCGCCGGCGCTCTTCCGGCACACGCTCGTGGAAGACCTTTTCCTCGTGCGTGTCGTCGGTGCGGGCATAGCGGCTGGTGAACTCCTCCAGCACCGCCTGGCACTGGTCGATATCGTCATAGTCGATCTCGCGGTCGCCGAATTTCAGGTCGGTGATCTCGCTGTCGTAGAACACGCCCGACTCGCCCGTTTCCGCCAGCACCAGGAATTCATGCGTGTCATCGCCGCCGATGGGCCCGCTGTCGGCGCGCATCGGGATCGCCTGAAGGCCCATCCGCTCATAGGTGCGCAGGTAGCTCACCAGGTGGCGGTTATAGGCGTGCAGCGCGTCCTCTTTCGTCAGGTCGAAATTGTAGCCGTCCTTCATCAGGAACTCGCGGCCGCGCATGACGCCGAAGCGCGGGCGCACCTCGTCACGGAACTTCCACTGGATCTGGTAGAGCGTCATCGGCAGGTCCTTGTAGCTGCCGACATGGGCGCGGAAGATATCCGTCACCAGCTCTTCCGCCGTGGGGGTATAGAGCATGTCGCGGCCGTGCCGGTCCTGCATCCGCAGCATTTCCTTGCCGTAATCGTCGTACCGCCCGCTTTCGCGCCACAGGTCGGCCGATTGCAGCACCGGCATCAGGATCGGGTTGTGCCCGGCGCGTATCTGCTCCTCGTGGACGATGTTCTCGATCTTGCGCAGCACCTTGAAGCCCAGCGGCAGCCACGAGTAGATCCCGGCGGTGGCCTGCTTGATCATCCCCGCCCGCAGCATCAGCCGGTGGCTTACGATCTGTGCCTCGGCGGGGTTCTCCTTGAGAACGGGCAGGAAGTAACGGGACAGGCGCATCGGGCGGACCTCGTGATGGGTGGCGTTCGGCCCCCCGTTTATGGCTTTGCAGGGGGTGAGACAAGTCATGCGGGCATTCCGGGCCCGGTTTTCGCACCTGCCTGCCCCTCCGCGGCGGAAATGGCCCCCTGCCCCCGCTTTCGCGCAACCCGCCCTTGAAAGCGCGGCCCGCATCGGCAATGTGTAGACCGACGCTTAACCGGGGCAACCATGGCACTTCCCGTCTCGACGCAGGCAAGATACTGGGGCATCGCCGCGGCGGTGTTCCTCGTGCTGCTGTGGTTCCTGGGCGACGTGATCCTGCCCTTCGTGCTGGGCGGGGCCATCGCCTACCTGCTCGACCCGATCGCCGACCGATTCGAGAAGATGGGCTGTTCGCGCGCCGTCTCGGTCATGCTGATCACGCTGGTTGCCCTGCTGATCTTCGTCATTCTCGCGCTCTTGGTGATCCCGACGCTGGTGAACCAGACCATCACCCTGTTCGAGACGGTGCCGCGGGTCTTTGCCGAGCTGCAGATGTTCCTGACCAACCAGTTCCCGGCGCTGGTCGACGAGGGCTCGACCCTGCGCCAGTCGCTGACCGCCCTGGGCGAGACGATCCGCGACCGGGGCGGGCAGATCGTGGAATCGATCATCACCTCGGCCGCCTCGCTGATCAACGTGGTGGTGCTGCTGGTGATCGTGCCGGTGGTGGCGGTCTACCTGCTTTACGACTGGGATCGCATGGTCGCCGAGATCGACGCTCTGCTGCCGCGCGACCACGCCCCGGTGATCCGCCGCCTTGCGCGGGAAATCGACACCGCGCTGGCCAGCTTCATCCGCGGCATGGGCACGGTCTGCCTGATCCTCGGCACCTATTACGCCGTGGCG
Source organism: Roseovarius sp. (assembly GCF_040223625.1). GTDB lineage: Bacteria > Pseudomonadota > Alphaproteobacteria > Rhodobacterales > Rhodobacteraceae > Roseovarius. Next base: position 33,181 of record NZ_JAVKFX010000012.1, read on the forward strand.
CTGATGGCGGTGGGGCTGCAATTCGGTCTCGTGGTGGGCGCCGTGGCGGGGCTGATCACCTTCATCCCCTACGTGGGCGCGCTGGTCGGCGGGGTTCTGGCCATCGGGTTGGCGCTGTTCCAGTTCTGGGGCGACTGGGTCTCGATCGGGCTGGTCATCGGCATCTTCGTGCTGGGCCAGGTGATCGAGGGCAACGTCCTGACGCCCAAGCTGGTGGGCAATTCCGTCGGCCTGCACCCGGTCTGGCTGATCTTCGCACTGTCGGTCTTCGGCGCGCTTTTCGGCTTCGTCGGCATGCTGGTCGCGGTGCCGGTGGCGGCGGCGCTTGGGGTGCTGGCGCGGTTCGGGCTGCAACATTACAAGGACAGTTCGCTCTATCGCGGCCAGGCCGAGGACGACTTCCGGTAATGGCCCGGCAGCTCAGCTTCGACCTGCCGGTGCGCACCGCGCTCGGGCGCGACGACTTCTTCGTATCGTCGGCCAACGCCACCGCTGTGGCGATGATCGAGGGCTGGCGCACATGGTCGGCCCGCAAGCTGGTGCTGGTGGGCCCGCGCGGGGCCGGCAAGACCCACCTCGCCCATGTCTGGGCGGCGCAGAGCGGCGCGCGGATCATCGCGGCGCGCGAGGTGACGGGGGCCGACATCCCGGCGCTGGCCGAGGGCCCGGTGGCAATCGAGGATTGCGACGCCATCGCCGGCGACCGGCCGACCGAGGATGCGCTATTCCACCTCCACAACCTCGCGCTGGCCGAGGGTCAGTCGCTGCTCTTCACCGCCACCGCCGCGCCCAGCCACTGGCCGCTCGGCCTGCCCGACCTCGCCAGCCGGATGCAGGGCACGCCCACGGTCCAGATCGCGCCGCCCGACGACGAATTGCTGATGGCGGTGATGATGAAGCTCTTTTCCGACCGCCAGCTCTCGCCCGCGCCGCCGACGCTGACCTACCTGATCCGCCGCATCGACCGGTCCTTCGATGCCGCGAGAGACATCGTCGAGCGGCTCGATGCGGCAGCGCTCGAGCAGCGTCGGCCGATCAACACCAAGCTCGCCAGCGAGTTGCTGGACAATGACGACACGTAAGGGCAGACTCCGTCACCTTCCCGTCACGAAAATCGCGCAAGACACCGAGCAGAATGAACAACGCCGATTTCCTCAAATCCCCCATGCCCGACCCCGTCGAGCTGCCCGATCTGGACCTTGACGGGCCGGGGCGGTTCTTCAACCGCGAGCTGAGCTGGCTGGGCTTCAACTGGCGCGTGCTGGAAGAGGCGCAGAACCCGCGCGTGCCGCTGCTGGAGCGGCTGCGCTTCCTGTCGATCTCGGCCAACAACCTCGACGAGTTCTACAATGTCCGCGTCGCCGGCCTGCGCGAGCTGGCGCGCGAGGGGCGCTCGAACCCCGGCGCCGACGGGCTGACGCCGGCCGAACAGCTTGTCCTGATCGACGAGAACGCCCGCCGCCTGCTGGCCAGCCAGCAGACCACGCTGGGCGGGCTGCGCGCCGAGATGGAAGCGCAGAACATCCTGATCCTCGACCGCGACAGCCTGTCGGAAAGCGACCGCGCCTACCTGTCCGACGCCTTTCTCAACAAGGTCTTCCCGGTGCTCTCGCCGCTGGCCATCGACCCGGCGCACCCCTTCCCCTTCATCCCCAACCTCGGCTTCTGCCTTGCCCTGCAGCTCGAGCGGAAGTCCGACCGGCGCGCGCTTCAGGCGCTGCTGCCCATCCCGCAGCAGATCGACCGCTTCACCTTCCTGCCCGCCCCCGAGGGCACGCATCGCGCCCTGCCGCTGGAAGAGCTGCTGCTGCTGCATCTCGACAGCCTTTTTCCCGGTTACCGCTGCCGCGATCACTGCGCCTTCCGCGTGCTGCGCGACAGCGACCTCGAGGTCGAGGAGGAGGCCGAGGACCTCGTGCGCGAATTCGAGGTGGCGCTGAAACGCCGCCGCCGGGGCGAGGTGGTGCGGATGAACATCTCGGCCAACGCCCCCGACACTCTGCGCGCCACCATCATGCGCGAGCTGCACGTGGGCGCCGACGAGGTGGTCGAGGTCGACGGCATGATCGGGTTGGCCGACCTCAAGGAGCTGGTCATCGACAGCCGCCGCGACCTGCTCTGGCCCGCCTTCACCCCCCGCGTGCCCGAGCGGGTGCAGGACCATGACGGCGACATGTTCGCGGCCATCCGCCAGAAGGACATGCTGCTGCACCACCCCTACGAGACCTTCGACATGGTGGTCCGCTTCCTGGCCCAGGCCGCGCGCGACCCCGACGTGGTGGCGATCAAGCAGACCCTCTACCGGACGTCGAAGAATTCCCCAATCGTCGAGGCGCTGTGCGAGGCGGCGGAAGACGGCAAGTCGGTCACCGCGCTGGTCGAGCTCAAGGCGCGGTTCGACGAGGCCGCCAATATCCGCCAGTCCCGCCGTCTGGAGCGCGCCGGCGCGCACGTGGTCTATGGCTTCATCGACTGGAAGACCCACGCCAAGATTTCCACCGTGGTCCGGCGCGAGGGCGACAACCTTGTCACCTACACCCATTACGGCACCGGCAACTATCACCCGATCACCGCCAAGATCTACACCGACCTCAGCTTCTTCACCTGCGATGCCAAGCTGGGGCGGGATGCCACCAAGGTGTTCAACTACCTCTCGGGCTATGCCCTGCCCGAGACGCTGGAAAACCTGTCGATCTCGCCCCACGAGATGAAGACCGAGCTGATCCGCATGATCGACGCCGAGATCGCCCATGCCGAGGCCGGCCGGCCGGCGGAGATCTGGGCCAAGCTGAACTCGCTCATCGAACCCGACGTGATCGACGCGCTCTACCGCGCCAGCCAGGCGGGGGTGAAGATCAGCCTCGTGGTGCGCGGCATCTGCGGCATCCGCCCCGGCGTGAAGGGGCTGTCGGACAATATCCGCGTGAAATCCATCGTCGGGCGCTTCCTCGAACACTCCCGCATCGTCTGTTACGGCAACGGCGCCGGGCTGCCTTCGAAGACCGCCCGCGTCTTCATCAGCTCGGCCGACTGGATGGGCCGCAACCTCAACCGCCGGGTCGAGACGCTGGTCGAGATCGAGAACGCCACCGTCAAGGCCCAGATCGTCAGCCAGATCATGGCCGCCAACATGGCCGACATCGCCCAAAGCTGGACGATGGCGCCCGACGGCACCTTCACCCGCGCCGAATGGCCCGAGGGCGAGTTCGCCTTCAACTGCCACCGTTTCTTCATGGAAAACCCGTCATTGTCGGGGCGCGGCTCGGCCGGGGCGGCGGACGTGCCGAAACTGACACATACGGGCGATTGACCACCCCCGCCCCATGTCGCATACCATGGGCAGGACCAACCGAGGGCCAGATGGACGGCACGAACGATCCCGCTGAAACCGATTGGGGCCCATTCGGGCGGCCGCTTTTCGACGAGGCCTCGGCCCAGGGGCTGAGCCGCGTCGGCGTGGTCGATATCGGCTCGAACTCCGTCCGGCTGGTCATCTTCGACGGCGCGGCCCGCAGCCCGGCCTATTTCTTCAACGAAAAGATCATGTGCGCGCTTGGCGCCGGCATGTCGGAAACCGGGCGGCTCAACCCCGAGGGGCGCGCCCGCGCGCTGGCCGCGATGCGCCGCTTCAAGCATCTGGGCGACGGGATCGGCACCGACGGGCTGACCGCCGTGGCCACAGCGGCGGTGCGCGAGGCCGAGGACGGGGCCGAGTTCTGCGAGGAGGTCGAGCGCGAGACCGGAATCCACATCCACGTCATCGACGGCAAGGAAGAGGCGCGGCTCTCGGCGCAGGGGGTGCTGCTGGGCTGGCCCGGCTCCTATGGCCTCGTCTGCGATATCGGCGGCTCGTCGATGGAACTGGCCGAGATCAACGGCGGCCGTGTCGGCCGGCGGCTGAGCTCGTCGCTGGGCCCGCTCAAGCTGCGCGACATGAAGGGCGGCAAGAAGGCCCGCAAGGCACTGATCCGCGACCGCATCTCGTCGATGCAGGACGACCTCGGCGAGCAGAAGAACCGCCTGTTCCTCGTCGGCGGCTCGTGGCGGGCCATCGCCAAGATCGACATGGAACGCCGCGGCTACCCGCTGCACGTGCTGCACGAATACCGGATGACGGCCAAGGCGGTGCGCGAAACGGCCAAGTATATCGAGAAATCCGACCCCGAGGACCTGCGCAACCGCGCGGGCGTGTCGTCAAGCCGGATGGCGCTGGTGCCCATCGCCTCGGAAGTGCTGCGCGAGGTGGTACGCACCTTCAAGCCGCGCGACATCGCCATTTCCAGCTACGGCATCCGCGAGGGGCTGCTCTACGAACAGATGCCCCAGCGCCTGCGCGACCGCGACCCGCTGATCGAGGCCTGCGCCTTCGCCGAATCGCGCGATGCCCGCGTGCCGGGCTATGGCACCGTGGTCTACAAGTTCATCGAGCCACTGTTCAAATCCGTCCGGCCCGAGCGGCGGCGCATCATCAAGGCCGCCTGCCTTTTGCACGACGTCAGCTGGCGCGCCCACCCCGATTACCGCGCCGAGGACTGTTTCGACAACGCCACCCGCGCCAACCTCGGCGGGCTCAAGCATTCCGAACGGGTGTTCCTTGGCCTCGCCCTGCTGCACCGCTATTCCAACCGGCGCGAGGGGACGCGGTTTCAGGATCTGAATTCGCTTGTGTCCGAAGACGACCAGGTCCAGGCCGAGGTGCTGGGCAAGGCGATGCGCTTTGCCGCGATGCTCTGGCTCAAGCGCGACGCCCGGCTGGGCGAGCTGCGCTGGTTCCCGAAGAAGAAACGCCTCGACCTGCGCCTCTCGCCCGAGGCGGCGCCGCTTTTCGGCGAGGTGGCCGAGGCGCGCTTCCGCTCGCTGGCGGAAACCCTGCAGGCGGAAGCGACAATCAAGATGGGTCAGTAGGTCGGCCCGGCGAAATCAGATCTCGATCTCTTCCCCCGGCTCGATATCCAGCTCCGGATCGACCGGCGTCTCCGGCTCGTCCGGAACCTCGGGCTCCAGCGGCTCCTTCCGGCGGATGATGATGTCGCCGTTGGGCAGCATCTCGGGCATCTCGTAATTGCTCAGATCGTCCACTTTGGCCATCAGTTCGGCAAAGGCCGGGCCCATCTCCTGCGCGAACTCCCGCAGGGCCGGCTCGATCTCTCCCGCCATGCCTTCGAGGTCGCGCAGCGCCGGTTCCATGTCCCGAAGGATGCCTTCCAGGAACATCCGCGCGCCTTCTTCCATCAGCGAACGCTCGTTTCCGGGCGCCTCCGGCTCCGTTTCCGTGTCCTGCGCCAGCGCGGGCGCGGTCAGGCTGAGGGTCACAGCGGTGATCAGGGCCAAGCGTGTCATGACACCGATATAGGAAGCCCGGTTGACAGTTTTAAGACGTGGCTCACCCGACCCCCTCGGTCTCGATCTTCATCTCGGCCCCGCAATGCTTGCAGTGGATCGCATCGGAATCGTGCCGCATGAGCCCGCATTGCTCGCATTTCTGCCGCACCTTCGCGGGCGAGAAGATGGCGCTGGCCAGCCGCAGGAACAGCCCCACCCCCACCGCCATGATCACCACCGCCAGCAGCCGGCCGTATGTCGTGGTCATGGCGATATCGCCGAACCCCGTCGTGGTCAGCGTCGCCACGGTGAAATAAAGCGCGTCCACGTAGCTTTCCAGCGCCGGTTCCCGCGCGCGCAACACGTAGACCAGCGCGGTCATCGCGAAGATGAAGACCAGCAGGTTCACCGCCGAAACCACCGTATCCTCGTGCCGGCGGAAGAACCGCCAGTCGCGGCGCAGGTCGCGCAGCAGGTGATAGGAATGCACCAGCCTGAGCGCCCGCAAGAGCCGCAGCATCATCAGCCCCTGCCCGATGAACGGCGCCGCCAGAAGCGACAGGATCACCACGATATCGACCATCACGTAGAACTGCCGCAGATGCCGCCAGCGGTTGGGCGCGATCCAGAACCGCGCCAGCAGGTCGAGCAGGATCAGAAGCGCGATCATCCCGTCGGCGACCAGAAGCCACGGCGTCAGGTCCAGCATTGCGGTCGCAAGGAAGAACACGATCGACACCGCGTCGAAGGCCAGCAGGGCGTAGCGGAACCGCGTGGCCCGGTTGCTGCGGCCCTCGTAGAGCAGGCGAAGCCGTTCCTTCATCGTCATGCGCGCCCCCTCACAGCTCTATATCCATGGTCACGGGAAAATGGTCCGACGCGGTAAGCAGCGCATCGCGCAGCTCCGGCACCCGCCAGCAGCCCGGATCCTCGAACGGGTGCCAGATGCGCCAGCGCGGCTTCTTCTTCCGCAGGCCCGGCGAGACCATGATGTAATCGAGCAGCGCCTGAAGATAGCGCTGTTCCGACTGGATGTAGAACCGCGCCGTGGTGTTCATCGCCCCGATCCGCCGGGTCAGGGCGCGGCGCGCGTGCGGGTCGTAAAGCCGGTGTTCGGTATCGGCCCCCTCGCCCATGATGATCTCGATCGACGAACGCCCGAACAGATCCTCGTACTCGTCAAGCCCCGGCCCGTCGTTCAGATCCCCCATCAGGATCAGCTCCTCGCCCGCCTCCAGGTGCTGCGCGATCCGCTGGCGCAGCCACACCGCCTGTGCCTGCTGCTTGCGGCGATTGGAAATCGCCATGCGCATCACCTCGTCGCGATTGGTCGCCCCGTGCGGCGCCTTCGACTTCAGATGCGCCCCGATCATCCGGAAGCTGGCGCCCGTGGGCGTCTCGGCGGCAATCTCGAAGGGCGGCTTGGAAAACACCACCAGGTCCTCGGTCGCGTCGATATCCAGGTCGATCCGGAACACCCCGTCGAACCGCGGCGCCTCGCGCGCGCCCTTCTGGCCGGTGGGCTCCCCCTTCGGATCGTGCCGGCAGGACAGCCTGTCGGGGTCGAACAGCAGCGCGATCTCCTGCTGCGTGTCGTTGTGAAACCCGATCAGCGCCTTGCGCGCCCGCAGCCCCACCGCCGCCGCGAACCCTTCCAGCGCCGTCACCGTCGACCGCCGGCTGTTGTGATCCGGCGCCTCGATCACCATCACCGCGTCGGCGTCGAGCGCGCTGAACACAATCCCAAGCGCGGCAAGCTGCTCGCCCCGCGTCACGTCGTGCCGGCCCGACCACTCGCCGTCGTCGAAGGCTGTGCCGGCGTCATCGAAAAGCGCGTTGAACCATTCCACGTTGTAGGTGGCAAAGCGCATCTCAGACCCTTTCGGAAATCTCTTCCCAGGCGCGGTTGATGTCGATGATCCGCTTCTCGGCCAGCTTCACCGCCTCCTCCGGCACGCCGCGGGCCAGCATCCGGTCGGGGTGGCTCTCGCGCACCTGCCGGCGCCAGGCGGCGCGGATCTGGTCCATCGGCATGTCGGGGGTGACCCCCAGGATGGAATAGGGATCGGGCTTGGCATCGGGCACGAAGCGGGATTTCAACGCGTTGAATTCATGGGGTTTCAGCCCGAAGAGCTCGGCCACCCGTTCCAGGAACTGGTCCTCGTTCGGGTGATAGACCCCGTCCGCCACAGCGATGTGGAACAGCCCCTCCATCAGGTCGTTCAGCGTGTCGGTATCCTCGCCGAACATCCGCCGGATGCGCTCGGCATATTCCTCGAAGCCCGCCACGTCCTGCCGGGCGAGATTGAAGACCTTCGCCGCCCCCGCCTCGTCGGCCTGCGCGATCTGGAACACCTCGCGGAACGCCGTCACCTCGTCGCGCGTCACCAGCCCGTCGGCCTTGGCCATCTTTGCGCCCAGCGCGATCACGGCAATGGCGAAGGCCACGCTGCGCTCGGGCGGCGTGCGCAGGCGGTCGAAGACCTCGCTCAGCGGCTCGCCATTGGCCAGCGCCGACAGCGCCTCGGATATGCGGTTCCAGATCGACATGGGCGCGACCCTATCGGCTTCCGCACGGGATGTCAGCGTCAACCGCCGCCGGGGCCAAGGATTTTCTGCATCAGCACAAGATCCATCCAGCGGCCGAACTTGGCGCCCACCTCCGGCATCCGCCCCACGGTCTCGAAGCCGATGGCCCGGTGAAAGGCAATCCCCGCCGCGTTCTCGCCGCTGACACCCGCCACCAGAACGTGACAGCCCGCCTCCCGCAGCGCCGCCTCCAGCCGGTCCATCAGCGCCCGGCCCGTCCCCCGCCCCCGCGCCTCCGGCGCCAACTGCACGGTATGCTCCAGCGTATGCCGGTAGCCCGGCCCGCCCCGGAAGGGAAAGGCCGTGGCAAAGCCCAGCACCGCGCCGTCTTCCTCGGCCACGAAAAACGCCCCCGGCCGCGCCGCGATATCGGCGGCCAGCCCGGCTTCGGTCTTCTCATCGGTGGTGAAGGTGACGGCGGTCTCGCGGATATAGGGGTTCCAGATCCCGGCGATGGCGCCGGCATCCTCCGGCACGGCGGCGCGGACGCTCATTCCAGCACGCGCAACCCGTGCGGCGTGTCGATCTCGTAGCGCATCGCCTGCGCGCCGGGTTCGATCACCACGCGCTCATCCTCCAGCCGATCCTTCAGCGCCGCCCGCAACGCTTCCGCCTCCGGATGCGCGATCACCAGCCGCCGGAGCGCACAGCCCGACGGCGCCAGCCGCGCCGCCGGATGGGCCGAGCCCTCCCACTGGATCACCGCCGGAAAGGCATTGTCGAAGGGCAGCACGCCATCTTCCGGCACCGCCATGCGCCAGCGCAGGTCACCCCGCTCCAGCGCAACGGGCACGCCCGCCCCGGGGATATCGGCCACCACTCCGTCAAGATCATCCGTCCGGCAGATCCAGATCCGCGGCCGCGGCCGCCCCTCGAACCGGTCGAGGTCAAACCAGCGGGGATAGGGCAGCGGCGCCGCAGCGGGGTCGACCGCGATCACCTCGAGGTAAAGCCCCTCCTCCATCCCCAGAAGCACGTTGTGGGTGCCGAATTTCACATGCTGCCCGCCCGGCTGCAGGCTGACGCCCAGCGCGTGCTCGACCGCCTCGCGGCCCTCGTCCAGCGTCTCGGCCGCCACGGCCAGGTGATCCAGTTCCAGCATGTCGCGCCCCTTACCCGTTCCCACTCCGCGGCCACCTTAGGCACCGCGCGCCCCGCTTGGCAATCGCTCAGACCACCACCCGCCACAGCGCCCAGAGCGCGACCAGGACGGTCGGGTAGAAGGTCGCCGCGAAGCCGAAGGCGCGCAGCGGCGGGGCCATGTGATAGCCGGCCCAGAAGGCCAGCCTTGCCACCGCGAACGCCACCCCCAGCACCAGGATCACGCCGGGCCCCTCGGGGCCCAGCAGCACCGCCGCCGCGGGCCAAACCGCCATGGCCAGCACAAGCTGCTCGGTGGTGTTGACCAGCACCCGCCGGTCGATCTCGGCCGCGCCGCTCAGCGGGCCGCCGTCGATGATCTCCTCGTTCAGGAAGCGCCGGTTGCCCAGCGTGGCGACCATGGCGATCATCACCAGCCCGGGCGCCAGAAAGGCCGTCATGATCGTCGGCATCAGCGCAAAGACCGGCAGCGTCACGAAAAGCGCCGCCCCCGCAAGCACGGCAAAGGCCCAGACCACGCCGGCCGCCGCCCCGATGGAAATCTTCCGCCGCCTGTCCATCACCCCGCCCTTCTTCTTGGTCAAAATACTCTGGGGGAGGCGTTGAAACCCCGCAGGGTTTCAACGACGGGGGCAAAGCCCCCTCAGCCTACCCCCGCGCCTCGCGAATGAGCTTCAGGATATCCTGCGCCGCCGTGGGAATATTCGTCCCCGGCCCGAAGATCGCCTTCACCCCGGCCTCCTTCAGGAACTCGTAATCCTGCTGCGGGATGACCCCGCCGCAGATCACGATGATATCGCCCGCATCCTTCTCGCGCAGCGCCTCGATCAGCTGCGGCGCCAGCGTCCGGTGCCCCGCCGCCTGAGAGGAAATCCCCACCACATGCACATCGTTGTCGATGGCGTCCTGCGCCGCCTCGTCCGGCGTCTGGAAGAGCGGGCCCACGTCCACGTCGAAGCCGATATCGGCAAAGGCCGTGGCGATCACCTTGGCGCCGCGGTCATGCCCGTCCTGCCCCATCTTCACCACCAGCATCCGCGGCCGGCGGCCCTCCTCCTCGGCGAATTCCTCCACCGATTTCTGGATTGCGGCGAAACCGTCATCGCCCTCGTAGGCCGCGCCATAGACGCCGGCCAGCGTCTTCACCTCGGCGCGATGCCGCCCGAATACCTTTTCCATGCTCATGCTGATCTCTCCGACAGTGGCGCGGGCCCGGGCGGCCTCGACCGCCCCTTCCAGCAGGTTGCCGCCCTCTTTCGCGCGGCGTTCCAGTTCTTCCAGCGCCTTGGTACAGGCCGCCTCGTCGCGGTTGGCGCGGATGCGTTCAAGCGCCGCGATCTGCGAGCGGCGCACCTCGTTGTTGTCGATCGACAGGATGTCGATCGGGTCTTCCTTGTCCTTGCGGTACTTGTTGACGCCGACGATCACCTCGTCGCCTCGGTCGATCATCGCCTGCCGGGTCGCGGCGGTCTCCTCGATGCGCAGCTTGGGCATGCCGCTGGCCACCGCCTTGGTCATGCCGCCCATCTCCTCGACCTCCTCCATCAGCGCCCAGGCCTTCTCGGCCAGGTCATGGGTCAGCTTCTCGACGTAATAGGAGCCCGCCAGCGGGTCGACCACGTTGGTCACGCCCGTCTCCTCCTGCAGGATCAGCTGGGTGTTACGCGCGATCCGGGCGCTGAAATCCGTGGGCAGGGCAATCGCCTCGTCAAGCGCGTTGGTGTGCAGCGACTGCGTCCCGCCCAACACCGCGCTCATCGCCTCGTAGGCGGTGCGCACGACGTTGTTGTAGGGGTCCTGCTCCTGCAGGCTGACGCCGCTGGTCTGGCAATGCGTCCTGAGCATCATCGAGCGCGGGTTCTTCGGTTCGAACTCGCTCATCACCCGGTGCCAGAGCAGCCGCGCGGCGCGCAGCTTGGCAGCCTCCATGAAGAAATTCATGCCGATGGCGAAGAAGAAGCTCAGGCGGCCTGCGAACTTGTCCACGTCCATGCCCCGATGGGTCGCCGCCCGCACGTATTCCCGCCCATCGGCCAGCGTGAAGGCCAGCTCCTGCACCAGGTTCGCGCCCGCCTCCTGCATGTGGTAGCCCGAGATCGAGATCGAGTTGAAACGCGGCATTTCCCAAGCCGTGAACTCGATGATGTCGGCCACGATCCGCATCGACGGCTCGGGCGGATAGACATAGGTGTTGCGCACCATGAATTCCTTGAGGATGTCGTTCTGGATCGTCCCCGACAGGACCGACTTGTCGTGCCCCTGCTCCTCGCCCGCGACGATGAAACTGGCGAGGATCGGGATCACCGCGCCGTTCATCGTCATGCTGACCGACACCTGGTCGAGCGGGATGCCGTCGAACAGGATCTTCATGTCCTCGACGCTGTCGATGGCCACGCCCGCCTTGCCCACGTCGCCCGTCACCCTCGGGTGATCGCTGTCATAGCCCCGGTGGGTGGCCAGGTCGAAGGCCACGCTGACCCCCTGCTGCCCGGCGGCGAGGTTGCGGCGGTAGAAGGCGTTCGATTCCTCGGCCGTCGAGAACCCGGCATATTGCCGGATGGTCCAGGGCCGGCCGGCATACATCGTGGCCTTGACGCCCCGGGTGAACGGCGCCGCGCCGGGGATCGAGCCCAGGTGATCCAGCCCCTCGACATCCTCCGCCGTGTAGACCGGGCTCACGTCGATGCCTTCCAGCGTCTTCCACGTGAGGTCCTCCAGCTTGCGGTTCTTCAGTTCCTTCTCGGCGATCTCGCGCCATTCGTCTTTCTTCGATGCCATTGCCTTGTCCTCTTCTCGTCCGGCCGGCGGCAGGGTCGCCCCCGCGCTCACCGGTCCCTGATTTCCGATCCCTGCCGCCCCGCGCGGAGGCCGCCCGGCGCCCCCCGCCTGCGACTTTTTCCGTTCTCGCGGAATTCTGACTTCGCATCCCGCGCCCGACGGCCTATATCTGGGGCGACGGGAGTATCCATGCAAAGAACGTTAGCACTTGTTTTCGTATGCTTTTTGACGGCCTTCGCCGGGGCCGGCCCGACCGTGGCGCAGGACGATCCGCCGCGTGACGACATCATCCTGCCCGGCGAGAATGTCGACCTGGAAGAGTTCATGTGGACGAAACGCCCCCTCGTCGTCTTCGCCGACAGCCCGGCCGACCCGCGATATGTCCAGCAGATGGAATACATCAACGAGCGGCTCGACGATCTGGCCCTGCGCGACGTGGTGGTCCTGACCGACACCGAGCGCGGCGCCGACACCGCGCTGCGCCGGGAATTGCGGCCGCGCGGGTTCATGCTGGTGCTGATCGGCAAGGACGGCACCATATACCTGCGCAAGCCGCTGCCCTGGTCGGTGCGCGAGATTTCCCGCGTCATCGACAAGCTGCCCATGCGGCAGCAGGAAGTGCGCGAACGGCGCGGCGGCGAAAGCTGAGCGGCGCGCATCACCCCTCCCCCATCGCGGCGAACAGCAGGTCGCGGCGCGTGTCCATCACCATGACCGTGCCGCTCTCGCTGTCATAGGCCAGCAGCGCATCGGGGCTCAGAAGCGCCCGGCGAAACGCCCCCTCGGCCCCGTCATCCATGCAGGACCGCGCCTCGAGCCCGGCGCGGCGCATCGCCATGCCGGTCGGCCGCGCCTCGTTGGCCAGTTCCACCAGCGCGGCATCGGGCGCCATGCCCTCGGCCCGCAGCGCCGCCCGCCCCTGCCGCGGCAGGGCCCACAGCATTTCAGGCACCGAGCCCGTCACCGGCATCGCCGCGCCCACGTCCGTGCCCGCCAGCCGGAACACGCCGGCCACGCAATCGCCGCGCGCCTGGAAATACGCGGTCTCGCCCAATGCGAACCACTGCTCCAGCCTTGCCCGCATCTCCGCCTCGTCCTCCCGCACGCAAGCGGTCAGCGCGGCCAGCGCCACCGCGGCAAGCATCGCGTTGGAGGCAAGGCCCGTCCCCATGGGCCCTACTCGAACTCCATGATCACGTCATCCACCGCAAGGCTGTCGCCCGGCCCGGCGTTGATCTTCGAGACCACGGCCTTGCGTTCGGCCCGCAGGATATTCTCCATCTTCATCGCCTCCACCGTGCAAAGCGCCTGCCCTTCCTGCACTTCCTGGCCTTCCTCCACACCGATGCTGACGATCAGGCCCGGCATCGGGCACAGCAGCATCTTCGAGGTATCAGGCGGCTGTTTCTCGGGCATTAACGCGGCCAGCTCGGCCTGCCGGGGCGTGCGCACATGCACCTTCAGGTCGGCCCCCCGCGTGCGGATGCGGAACCCGCCCGAGATCTTGCCCACCTTCAGCACCAGAAGCTCGCCATCCACGTCCAGTTCGGCCAGCTGATCGCCCGGCGTCCAGCCGCTGGTCAGCCGGTGGCTGGTGCCGTCCTCGAAGGTCACCGTCGCGCCCTCGCGGTCGGCGTCCACGGTCACCGGAAAGCTCTGCCCCTGCAGGGTCACGACCCAGTCGCTGCCCACGTGGCGCTCGTGGTTGTCCATCCGGCCCGACACGCGCGTCCGCCGGATCTCGGCGATCCGGTGCATCGCGGCACAGCCCGCGGCCACCCGGCGCAGCGCCGGCTCGGCCAGTTCCACGCCGTCGAACCCCTCGGGGTATTCCTCGGCGATGAACGCCGTGGTCATGTCGCCCGAGACGAATTTCGGGTGATCCATCACCGCGCTCAGGAACGGCAGGTTATGACCGATCCCCTCGATCTCGAAACTGTCGAGCGCCACGCGCATCGCCTCGATGGCGGTCGCCCGGTCCTCGCCCCAAGTGCACAGCTTGGCGATCATCGGATCGTAATACATCGAAATCTCGCCGCCCTCGTAGACGCCGGTATCGTTGCGCACCGCCGTCTCGCCGCTGCCCGCCTCATCCTGCCACTTGCCGCTTTCCAAGAGCGGACCGGCCGACACCTCGACCGGCGGGCGATAGCGCGTCAGCCGCCCGATCGAGGGCAGGAAGTTGCGATACGGATCCTCGGCATAAAGCCGGCTTTCCATCGCCCAGCCGTTGAGCGTCACGTCCTGCTGGCTGATCGACAGCTTTTCACCGGCGGCCACCTTGATCATCTGCTCCACCAGGTCGACACCGGTGATCAGTTCCGTCACCGGGTGCTCCACCTGAAGCCGGGTGTTCATCTCGAGGAAGTAAAAGTTCTTCTCGCCATCGACGATGAACTCCACCGTGCCCGCGCTCGCGTAACCCACCGCATGAGCCAGCGCGACGGCCTGCTCGCCCATCGCCTTGCGGGTCGCCTCGTCAAGGAAGGGGCTCGGCGCCTCCTCGATCACCTTCTGGTTCCGCCGCTGGATCGAGCATTCCCGCTCGCCCAGGTAGATGCCGTTGCCATGGCTGTCGCACAGTACCTGGATCTCGATATGCCGCGGCTGGGTCACGAATTTCTCGATGAACATCCGGTCGTCGCCGAAACTGCTCGCCGCCTCGTTCTTCGACGCCTGGAAGCCCTCGCGCACCTCCTCGGCATTCCACGCGATCCGCATCCCCTTGCCGCCGCCGCCGGCGCTGGCCTTCAGCATCACCGGAAAGCCGATCTCCTCCGAGATCTTCAGCGCCTCCTCGGCATCCTCGATCAGCCCCATATGCCCCGGCACGGTGTTCACATCCGCGTCCTTGGCGATCTTCTTACTGGTGATCTTGTCCCCCATCGCCTCGATCGCGCCCTTGGGCGGCCCGATGAAGGCCACGCCTGCCTTCTCCAGCGCATCGGCGAATTTCGGGTTCTCCGACAGGAAGCCATAGCCCGGATGCACCGCCTCGGCGCCGGTCTGGCGGATCGCCTCCATCACCTTGTCGATGACGATATAGCTCTCACTCGCCGGCGGCGGGCCGATATGCACCGCCTCGTCGGCCATCTGCACATGCAGCGCGTTGCGGTCGGCATCCGAATAGATCGCGACCGTCTGGATCCCCATCTTGCGCGCGGTCTTGATGACGCGGCAGGCAATCTCCCCCCGGTTGGCGATCAGGATTTTCTTGAACATGTCTCAGGTCCTCTTCTCGGGTCTTGGCCGCGCGGCGCGCGGAAGGGCGACTGCGGGCATTGGCGACAGGACGCCATGCACGCAAAGCTCTGGAATGAAACGAAAAAGGGGCGGCCTGCACGTTGTGCAAGGCCGCCCGTCAGGGGAAGGGTAACGGATAAGACGAAACGTCCTGGCCCCTTGGGGAAGGGCCACCACTACAAGGCCCACGCTGCACGCCCGGGCGGCTCTCGCCAAGCGGCGCGTTACACGGATAGGGAGATCGGCTGCAATCCGCACAAATCCGGCGGTCGTGGGCAAGTTCATGCCCAAATCGCCGCCCATTCTCACGGCACCCGGCATCATGCCCCCTCCCCCTCGAACGCCTCGGGAAAGGCCGCGCGCGCCGCGTTCACGTCCAGCACCAGCAGCGCTTCGTAATCCTCCGGGTCGAACGGGTCCTCGGCGGGTTTCACCTCGCGCCCGAACAGCCAGCTCAGCCGCCCGGCATCGAGGTTGCCCCGCTCGAACGGCTCGTCGCCGAACTGCTCCCACAGCGCCCGCACGAAGGCCGTGTCGGCCATGCGGTCGGCCGGCCGCCTATCGCGATAGCGCTCGCGGCGGACGATCGGCGTGGCCCCCTTGGGGTTGGCGCGCCGGATGGTGAACTGGAAATCCGATCCGGGCAGGCGCCCGGGAAAGCCGCGATGCTTCAGCATGGGGCGCCCTCCATCTCGACGGGGCGCGGTGCGGCGGTCAGGACGGGCCCGAAGGCCCGCCCCGTGCTTTCCCTCGCGGGATTACTTGTACTTGCCGGTGTAGACGGGCTCGACCGAAATCGGCGCCGGATCGACCACGACGAATTCTTCTTCTTGCTGCTGTTGCTGGCCACAGGCGGCAAAAGTCGCCACGATGCCGAGCGCAAGAATGCTCTTGATAGTCTTAGACATAAATGTCTCCTGTATGTGTACACATTTGGACGCCACGTTAAACGCCCCACCTGCCTCACGTGGGTCATTGCGGTCACTCGAGTGCAACCGGAGTCCAGAATACTGGAATCCGCGCCGATTTGATACTTGTCCACAGCGATGTCCGTCTCGTGTGACTCCAAAGCCTCAAACTTGACCACACTTGAGATTCGAGCCGCAAGATATTGTGTAAACATCAGAAAACCTCCCAGATACAGGTGCCGTTTTCGACCCTGTAGGCCTCGAACACCTGCACCACGTCCGGGTCCGGCACGCCGAATTCCGTGGCCGCACTGCCCAGCGAGACGATGATCGTCGCCCCCTCCGCCTCGGCATCGGGCGCATTGGGCAGGGCATGGGCGTTGCACAGGTGCTCCAGATCGGCCGAAACCACCGTCAGGTCCGCCCCCCGGACAAGCCCCGCCGCCACGTAGCGGAAACGCAGCACCGGCCCGCCCTCGCCGCCTTCCTGCCGCAGCACCTCCTGCAGCCCGGCCTCCAGCCCCGAGGGCAGGACGAGGCGCTCCTCCTGCGCCCCGCCCTGCCGGGCTCCGGCCGCGATCGCAATCGCGGCCACGCAAACCATCGTCATCAATCTCACGACGCCCACCTGATCCACCTCTCCCGGGTCCCGGCATCCGCCAGCACGCCGGCAATCCGCGCCTCGACCTGCGCCCGCGCCACCGGCCCGTCCACCTGCCCGCCCGCGGTCACCGCCAGCATCCCGTCCTCATCCGCCACGCGCACCACCGGCGCGAACCCCTTCACCCGCCGCAGTGCGCGCCACACGTCCTGCCGCACCTGCCGGGCCAGCCGCCGCCGGTTCACGACCGGCACCAAGGTCGAGGCCGCCACGTCGAACCGCGCCGGCCACCGCCGCGCCACGGTCAGCACGCCCGCCTCCTCCACGATATGCCACCCGTCACGCGCCATCGGCCAAAAACCACCCCATGCTTCTTCTGGCCAGAAATATCCCGGGGGCGTGGGGGCTGGCCCCCACTTCCACACTTTCCACAAGCGTCACAGCGGAATATTGTCGTGCTTCTTCCACGGCAGGCTGCGCTTCTTCTTCCGAAGGCTGGCAAACGCCCGGCTCACCCGCATCCGCGTGTTGTGCGGCTGGATCACCTCGTCGATGAAGCCCCGCTCGGCGGCCACGAAGGGGTTGGCGAACCGGTCCTCGTAGCTCTTGGTATGCGCCGCGATCTTCTCGGGGTCGCCCAAATCGGCACGGTGGATGATCTCCGTCGCCCCCTTGGCGCCCATCACCGCGATCTCGGCGGTGGGCCAGGCATAGTTGAAATCGCCCCGCAGATGCTTCGACGACATCACGTCATAGGCCCCGCCATAGGCCTTCCGGGTGATCACCGTCACCTTGGGCACCGTCGCCTCGCCGAAAGCGTAAAGCAGCTTGGCGCCATGCTTGATCACCCCGCCATACTCCTGGCTCGTGCCAGGCAGGAAGCCGGGCACGTCCACCAGCGTGAGAATCGGGATCTCGAAACAGTCGCAGAACCGCACGAAGCGCGCGGCCTTCCGGCTCGAGTCGATATCGAGGCACCCGGCCAGCACCATCGGCTGGTTCGCCACCACTCCCACGGTCCGGCCTTCCAGCCGGATGAAGCCGGTGATGATGTTCTTGGCGAAATCCTCCTGGATTTCATAGAAATCGCCCTCGTCCGCCAGCTTCTCGATCAGCTCCTTCATGTCGTAGGGCGTGTTCGGGTTGTCGGGGATCAGCGTGTCGAGGCTGGGCTCCTGCCGGCCCGGCTCGTCGAAGAACGGGCGCACCGGCGACTTCTCGGTGTTGTTGAGCGGCAGGAAATCCACCAGCCGCCGCACCTCGGCCAGCGCTTCCACATCGTTCTCGAAGGCCGCGTCAGCGACCGAGCTTTTCTTGGTATGCGTGCTCGCCCCGCCCAGCTCCTCGGCCGTCACCTGCTCGTTGGTGACGGTCTTGACCACGTCCGGGCCCGTGACGAACATGTAGGAGCTGTCCTTCACCATGAAGATGAAGTCGGTCATCGCGGGCGAATAGACGGCCCCGCCCGCGCAGGGCCCCATGATCACGCTGATCTGCGGAATGACGCCCGAGGCCTCGATATTGCGCTGGAACACTTCGGCATAGCCCGCAAGGCTCGCCACACCCTCCTGGATGCGCGCCCCGCCCGAGTCGTTGAGGCCAATGATCGGCGCGCCGTTCTGCAGCGCCATGTCCATCACCTTGCAGATCTTCTCGGCATGGGTTTCCGACAGCGAGCCGCCGAAGACGGTGAAATCCTGGCTGAAGACATAGACCTGCCGGCCGTTGATCGTGCCCCAGCCGGTGATCACCCCGTCGCCGTAAAGCTTGTTTTCCTCCATCCCGAAATCGATGCAGCGATGGGTCTTGAACATGTCGAACTCTTCGAAGCTGCCCTCGTCGAGCAGGATTTCGATGCGTTCGCGGGCGGTCAGCTTGCCCTTGGCGTGCTGGGCGTCGATGCGTTTCTGGCCACCGCCAAGGCGCGCCTCGGCGCGGCGATCCTCGAGTTCCTGCAGGATATCCTTCATGAGAGTCCTCTTCCCGGTTTTCGCCGGAAAATAGAGAAGACGGCGGCGGATACAAAGCGGAAATCGGCAAATTTGCAAATCTTTAGCAGAGCATGCGAAGCTAACTGCAAAACCGGCAAACCCCGCCCGCCCCTGCCAGCCCGCTTCCGACCGTGCATCACCGCACAACCCAGTGGCAGGCGGCTATGCACTCCGCGATATGGACACCGCCGCGCGACGCGTTAGATTGCGCCCATGACCGACACCCCCCACGGGGACCCGGCCGCGCAGACGGCGGCGGACCCGACCACCCCGCCCCCGCGCAGGTTCCTCGATCGAACCACGCCCCCGCACGTGCTGACGCTGATCACCCTGTCGGCGCTCGCGGCGCTGGCGATGAACATCTTCCTGCCCTCGCTGCCGGCGATGGCCGCGCATTTCGGCACCGACTACAGCGTCATGCAGCTTTCCGTGGCGCTCTATCTCGGCGTGAACGCGGTGCTGCAGCTTTTCGTCGGCGCCATCTCCGACCGGGTCGGGCGGCGGCCGGTGCTGCTGGCCGGCGTGGCGATCTTCCTGCTGGCCACGCTGGGCTGCATCTACGCCACCAGCACGGCGATGTTCCTCGTCTTCCGCATGTTCCAGGCGGCGATCGTCACGGCGCTCGTCCTGTCGCGCGCCGTGGTGCGCGACATGGTCCCCGAGGCCCAGGCCGCCTCGATGATCGGCTATGTCACCATGGGCATGGCCGTGGCCCCGATGGTGGGCCCGGCGATCGGCGGCGGGCTTGCCTCGGTCTTCGGCTGGCAGGCCGGGTTCTGGGCGCTCTTCGTGATCGGCTGCGTCACCCTGTGGCTGACATGGTCCGACCTCGGCGAAACCGCCCCCTCGCGCGCCGGCACCACCTTCCGGGACGAGCTGCGCGACTATCCGGAACTGCTGAAATCCCCCCGCTTCTGGGGCTATACCGCCACGCTCGGCCTCTCCTCGGGATCGTTCTTTGCCTATCTCGGCGGCGCGCCCTATGTCGGCGACCAGGTCTTCGGCCTCGACCAGGCCACCTTCGGGCTGTTCTTCGGCGCGCCCGCCGTGGGCTATTTCTGCGGCAACTTCCTCGCCGGGCGCTTCTCGGTTCAGGTGGGCATCAACCGCATGGTGCTCTGGGGCTCGCTGATCGTCGCGGCCGGCGTCTCGCTGAGCCTGCTGCTTTTCGAACTCGACCTCGGCACGCCCTACACCTTCTTCGGGCTGATGACCTGCGTCGGGCTCGGCAACGGCATGGCCATCCCCAACGCCACCTCCGGCGCGCTGTCGGTCCGGCCCCACCTTGCGGGCACCGCCAGCGGGCTGTCCGGCTCGCTGATGATCGGGCTGGGCGCGGGCCTGTCGGCGCTGGCGGGGGCGCTGCTGACACCCGGGGCGGGCGCGGCGCCGCTGTTGTGGATCATGGTGGTCACCGCCATCGGCGCGGTCTGCGCGATCAGCCTCGTGATCCGGCGCGAGAAGCGGCTGGCCCTCGCCGGCTGACACAGGAAAAGGGCCGCCCCGCAGGACGGCCCCTTCCGATCCGGTCATGACGCCAGGTTACTGGTCGTATTCCGGCATCTGCTCCAGCTCGCTGCGGCTCATGTCGGTGTAGACCCGCAGGTCATCGCCATTGTCGGCGCGCTTGATCTCGACCTCGTCGAACGCCACGGCAACGCTGCGCTCGCCGATGCCAAGGAAACCGCCCACGTCGATCACGATATCCTCGACCTGCGCCGGGCTATCGCCGACCACGGCCACCGAAACCTCGCCCACGCGTTCCTGCTGGGCATAGACCCGGGCACCGGTCAGTTCTTCGGCGGTGAAGGTGCCGGCTTCGGCATTGGCATAGCCGTCAACTTCCGTGCGCTCTTCGCGGTTCTGGTCCGACGCGACCTGCTCGCCCTGGTCCTCTGCGGACTGCTGGCTCGAGGTCTCTTCAGCCATCTCTTCGTCGGTCTGCTGACCGCTCTGAGATTGCGCAACGCGCTCGCCGTCGTCGCCCTGCTCGGACGATTCGGCCGATACGTTGCCGGTGACGACTTCGTCGGCGTCCTGGTCGGTCTCCGACTGCGCCATGCGCTCGTCATCTTCGGTCTGACCGCTCTGCTCGGTCTGTTCCGCCGAAGCCTGCTCGGTCATGTCCTCGTCGGACTGCCGATCGCCCTGAGACTGTGCCTCCTGCCGATCGCCGTCCTCGCCGGCACGGTTGATGGTCACTTCGGGCTCACCCACGCGGGTGACTTCCACCGTCGGCTCACCGCTTTGCGTCACGTTGACGTTCGGCTCGGCCCGCTCGAACTGGATCGAGGGCTCGGCGCGCGAAATCTCGACGCGCGATGCGTCCTCTTCCGAGTCCGGCCGGTTGACCGTCACGTTCGGCTCGGCGCGCGAAAGCTGCACATCGGCCTCTTCCTTCGCCAGCTCGCCGGTTTCGCCCTGCGCATAGGTCTGGCCGGTCCGGCTGTCTTCGATCTGAACGCCGCGCGAGTTTTCCACGTCCTCGGCGATCTGCAGATCAAGCCGCACGGAGGGCGACGATTGCGACACGGTCACGTTCGGCTCGGCCTGCTTCACTTCGACCTGCGGCTCGGCATTCGCCACGTCGACGCCCGGTTCGGGCATGGTGACGATGATCTCGGGCGCGGGCTGCTCGATGCGGATCGTCGGCTGAACGGTTTCGACCGAAATCTCGGCCGGCTTCTCCCGCACCACGATCTCGGCGGCCTGCTCCTGTACGTTCACGTCGGCACGGCCCGGGGTCACAGCGACCTCGGCCTCGCCACCATCGACGTCGACCGTCGGTGCCTCGCGGTCAAGGAAGACAGTCCCTTCGACCGTCACCTCGTCGCTCAGCTGAACCGTCGTCTGATCGCGCTCGACGGCGCTCATCTCGGCGGTTTCCGAATCTCGGGCCACCGCGGTCTCGCCATCGGTCTCGCCCTGGGCAAGCTGCATGTCGTTGTCTTCCGCGGTCGTGCGCAACACGGTCAGGGCGTCGTTGCACTGCGCCGCTTCACCGCTCTCGACGACACGGGCATAGGCCTCGCGGTCGTCCGGTGCGGCCTCGAACAGCCCGTCGGGCGCCTCGGCGCTGATCCGTTCGAGCTCGGTGCATTCCTGCGGCCGATCCTGGGCGATAGCGGCTGGCGCACCGATCGTGACCGTCAGTGCTGTCGTCACGGCGAGCCTGGCTTTGCGGGATAACATGTGTTCCTCCTTTGAAATGTCTTCAGTGGACTCCCAACCAAACCCCCGAAGCGAATGTTCCTGAAAGAATCGTAACCTTTCCGCCGCCCCCCCCGCGGGCCGCCTGCGGCCCGGCCACACGCGCACCGGGCGGCTTGCGCCCGGAATTTTGCAAATCTACCATAAGCGAACCGCGAAACTGCAAAGGCCGCGCCATGCCCGCCCAGAAACTCTACGCCGGCGCCAAGCTGCGCGAAACCCGCCAGAAACTGGCCCTGACCCAGAAGGATTTCGCCGCCAAGCTGGGCGTCTCGCTGCCCTATCTGAATCAGATGGAGAACAACAACCGGCCGGTCTCGACCACCGTCGTGCTGGCGCTGGCGCAGGAATTCGGCTTCGACGTGACCGAGCTGTCGACCGGCGATGCCGAGCGCATGGTCTCGGACATGCGCGAGGCGCTGGCCGACCCGGTCTTCACCGACCCGCCGCCGCTGACCGACCTAAGGCTCACCGCCTCGAACGCACCGGCGCTGGCCAAGGCCTTCCTCGACCTGCACCGCGCCTACCGCCAGACCCATGAGCGCCTCGCCTCCCTCGACGAGGCGCTGGGGCGCGAGGACAGCCGCATGCAGCCCTCCCCCTGGGACGAGGTGCGCGATTTCTTCCACTATTGCGACAATTACATCGACGCCGTCGACCGCGCCGCCGAACGCTTCGCCGGCACCGACCGGTCGCGCCCGGTGCGCGAGATCGCCGAGGCCAAGCTGGCCGCGCTCGGCATCACCATCAGCCATACCGACACCGGCAAGCTGCGCCACTACGACCGCGACAGCCGCACGCTCCACCTCTCCTCCCGCGCCGAGCCGGAAACCCGCACCTTCCAGATGCTGTTGCAGATCGCGCTGCTGACCCAGGACAAACTGCTCGAGGCCACGCTCGACCTCGCCCGCTTCCAGTCCGACGCCGCCCGCGCCATCGCCAAGATCGGCCTCGCCAACTACTTCGCCGGCGCCGCGCTCATGCCATACACCGCCATCCTGCAGGCCGCCCAACAGCACCGCCACGACCTCGAGATCCTCGCCAACAGCTTCGGCGCCTCGATCGAACAGGTCTGCCACCGCCTCTCGACCCTGCAACGCCCGGGCGCCAAGGGCGTGCCGTTCTTCTTCGTCCGCGTCGACCAGGCCGGCACCATCACCAAGCGCCACTCGGCCACCCGCCTGCAATTCGCCCGCTTCGGCGGCGCCTGCCCGCTCTGGAACGTGCACCGCGCTTTCGAGACGCCGGGCCGCTTCCTCCGCCAACTTGCCGAAACCCCCGACGGCGTGCGCTACATCTCTCTGGCCCGCGACGTCTCCAAACCCGGCGGCAGCTTCGGCGCCCCGGTCCGCCGCTTCGCCATCGCCTTGGGCTGCGAGATCCGCCATGCCGACGCGCTGGTCTATGCCGACGACCTCGACCTCACCAACGCCAAGGCATTCGAGCCCATCGGCATCTCCTGCCGCATCTGCGAACGCACCCAGTGCCACCAGCGCTCGGTGCCGCCACTGGAACGGCGGCTGCAGGTGGAACCGGACGAGCGGGGGGTGCTGCCCTACACGGTGGATTGAGGGGGCGCGAGGAACCGCCTGTAGATCATCCGCGCCACCTCCTCCGCCGACAGGTCGGTATTGTCGATGCGCAGGTAATTCTCCTCCGGCATCTCGCCGGGCAGGGAATTCAGCCGGTATGTCTCATGGCTCGCCAGGACGTTCCGCTCGGAAAATTCCAGGTCCCGCTTCGACGGCTTGTGCAACAGCCGGTTTTCCGTCCGGTTCCGCTCCAGCCGCGTCTCGATCCCGGCCTCGAGCTCGACCCAGCACAGCTCGGCCCCCTTCTCCTCGAAGATCCGCCTTACATGGTCGATATACTCCTGTTCCCCGGGCGCGCTGAACGCCCAGACAAAGGTCAGGATATATCCCTCACCGTCACTCTCGGCGAAGGCCCGGAAGAACAGCTCGCGAACCCCGTTCACCAGCTTCCGCCCCGCAGGCGTGCCGTAGCTCACGAAAGGATGCACCAGCTCGATGGCGGTGTGATTGTGGAACAGCGGAAAGCCGGTCAGCTTCTCCAACGCCTGACCGACGGTCATCTTGCCCACCGCGTGGGGCCCTATGAGGAAGATGATCTTCATGCCCACCGGTTATGCATGTCACAGGGTGTCCGGCAAGCCTCCTCCCAACGCAAAGCGCGCCGCCCATTGGGGCGACGCGCCTCTTCATATCCGTCCGGCCCTGCAGTTCAGGCCGACAACATCCGGTAAATCTCGTCCTTCAACGAAGCCCGCTTCTTGCGCATCTCCACCTCTGCCAGCGCCTCCACCGGGGCGACGTTGCTCTCGGCGCGGTGCACGGCCCGGTTGACCTCGTGATACTCCTCCGCAAGCCGCGCGAAATGCGTGTCCTGCGTCTTCATGGCGGTGATCTTCTCCGCGTACTCGGGAAATTCCTCGTGCAGTTCGTGCGGTGTATGGGACATCGGCGCGCCTCCTTCATTGGCTGAACCCGGTTCAACCCTGGGCGCGCGCCGCCCCGCCCGCCTTGATACCGATCAAACGCCGCGCAAGAATCAGATCATGATATGGCGCATGAGCTCGTCGCGCATCGTGTCGCGCTCCTTCATCAGCTCCACATCCGCCTCCTGAGATTGCGGCTCCTCGTCCATTCCGGCCCGGTGCGCAGCGCGCTGCAGCTCGTGATAACGCAGCGCCTTGGCGCGGAAATCCGGGTTCTCCGCCTCCAGCTTCTTGATCTGGTCGGCGTGGTCGGGAAACTCGTCGTAGAATTCCTTGGGAAGTTGCGACATGGGGTCCTCCTTCGGCACGTTGCATGTACCTGCAGGGAAAACGCCCCATGGCCCCCGGCGGTTCCGGCCCTCAGCGCTGCGCCGTCTCCCAGTCCGGATGCATCCACGGCTCTGCGTTCTCCGGCGGCAGGGGGCTACGCCCCAGGATATGATCGGCCATCTTCTCGCCCAGCATGATCGACGGCGCGTTGAGATTGCCATTGGTGATCCGAGGAAACAGGCTCGAATCCGCCACCCGCAACCGTTCCACCCCGATCACCCGCCCCTCCGGGTCGACCACGGCGCCGGGGTCATCCGCCCGCCCCATACGACAGGTGCCGCAGGGGTGATAGGCGCTCTCGGCATGTTCGCGGATGAACCCGTCCAGCTCGTCATCGCTCTGCACGTCCCGACCCGGCTGGATCTCGTGCTTGCGATAGGGCGCGAAGGCCTCCTGCTCGAACAGCTCCCGCGTCAGGCGGATGCATTTGCGGAAATCGACCCAGTCGCTCTCCTCGCTCATGTAGTTGAACCGGATCACCGGATCATCGGCCGGGTCGGCGCTCCTGAGCGTGACATTCCCGCGCGACCCGCTCCGCATCGGGCCCACATGCGCCTGGAAGCCATGCCCCTCCGCCGCCGCCTGCCCGTCATAGCGCACGGCGATGGGCAGGAAGTGGAACTGGATATCCGGGTATTCCACCCCGGCATCCGAGCGGATGAAGCCGCAGCTCTCGAACTGGTTCGAGGCCCCCGGCCCCGCCTTGCCCAACAGCCATTGCAAGCCCACCCACGCCTTGCCGTAAAGGCTCCAGTACTTGTAAAGGCTCACCGGCTGGCTCGCCGCCATCTGGATGTAAAGCTCAAGGTGATCCTGCAGGTTCGCCCCCACGCCCGGCCGGTCCGCCACCACGTCGATGCCATGCTCCTTGAGATGCGCCCCCGGCCCAACCCCCGACAGCATCAGCAGCTTGGGCGAGTTGATCGACGAGGCCGCAAGGATCACCTCCCGCCGCGCCTTGATCACCTGCCGCTGCCCACCGACGATGGCCTCCACGCCAACCGCGCGCCCCTCCTCGATCACCGCCCGCTGGACGAGGCCCCGGACGATATCGCAATTCTCCCGCTTCAGCGCCGGCTTCAGATAGGCATTCGCCGCCGACCACCGCCGCCCCTTCCAGACGGTCATGTCGAAGGGCCCGAACCCCTCCTGCTGCGCGCCGTTGTAATCCTCGGTCAGCTCGTACCCGGCCTGGCCGCCCGCCTCGATGAAGGCGCGGGTCAGGGGGTTCGCCATCTGCCCCCGGCTCACATGCAGCGGGCCGTCATGGCCGCGCCAGCCCGGATCGCCGCCATGCCCGCCATCGTGCCAGCTCTCCATCCGCTTGTAATAGGGCAGCACGTCGGCATAGCCCCACCCCTCGGCCCCCTGCTCGCGCCAGTGGTCGAAGTCACAGGCATGGCCGCGCACATAGACCATCCCGTTGATCGACGACGACCCGCCGATCACCTTGCCCCGCGGACAGGCCAGCCGCCGCCCGCCCAGGTGCGGCTCGGGCTCCGACTGGTAGCCCCAGTCATAGCGCTTCATGTTCATCGGGTAGCTCAGCGCGCCCGGCATCTGGATGAACGGGCCGATATCGCTGCCGCCATGCTCGACCACCAGCACCGATTTCCCGGCCTCGCTCAGCCGGTAGGCCATGGCACAGCCCGCGCTGCCCGCCCCCACGATCACGTAATCCGCTTCCATCCTACCTCGCTTCCCCAAGGTCACACCCGGTGATTCCGCGAAGGGTCAAGGATGCCCCGGACTTGCTCCGGGGCACCGCGCCTTGGCGCGGCTCGTCCTTGAGGCTTCGGGGAATCGCCCCACACACTCGATCAGGTCTGCTGAGGACGCACCGCGCCCTCAGCGACCTCTCAGTCAAATCCCTAACGTCTCCACGCACACCACGCCGCAGGTTCCGCGCCTCCGCCCCGGTGCGACGGGGTGGGCGGGCGGGCGGCGCGCCGGGGCGGAGGCGCTCGCCCCACATCAAAACGGCGCCTCCGTCGCGCCCATCCGCACATAGACCGACTTGACCTGGCTGTAATGCCCGATCGCCTCCTTGGAATTCTCCCGCCCCACGCCCGAGGCTTTCACACCGCCGAACGGCACCTCCGCCGGCGCGTCGTTGTAGGAGTTGATGAAACAGCTCCCCGCCTCCAGCCGCCCGATCACCCGGTGCGCGCGGCTCAGGTCAGACGTGTAAACCCCCGCCGACAACCCGAACTCCGTGGCATTGGCCCTCGCGATAACTTCGTCCTCACCGTCAAAGTCGAGAACACTCATCACCGGCCCGAAAATCTCTTCCCGCGCGATGGTCATCCCGTCCGTCACGTCGGCAAACACCGTGGGCGACAGGAAACACCCCGGCCCCGTCGCCCGCTCGCCGCCACAGACCAGCCGCGCGCCTTCCTCGATGCCCTTCGCGACATAGCCCAGCGCGATCTGCAACTGCGCCTCGCTCACCATCGGGCCGTAATTCGTGGCCTCGTCCATCGGGTCGCCCATCACCACGCCCTGCAACCGCTCCTCCAGCCGCCCGAGAAACGCCTCCTTCACCCCCTTCTGCACGAACACCCGCGTCCCGTTGGAACAGATCTGCCCGCTCGAATAGAAATTCCCCAGAATCGCGCCCGAGACCGCATCCTCCACATTGGCATCATCGAACACCAGCATCGGGCTCTTGCCCCCAAGCTCCATCGTCACATGCTTCATGCCCGCGGCCGCGGCGGCATAGACCTTCTTCCCCGTCGGCACCGACCCGGTCAGCGACACCTTGTCGACCCGCGGATCCCCCACCAACGCCCCGCCCACGGCGCCCCGGCCCTGGATCACGTTGTAAAGCCCGGCAGGCGCACCCGCCTCGACCAGTATCTCCGCCACCTTCAGCGCACAAAGCGGCGTCACCTCGCTCGGCTTGAAGATCATCGCATTGCCACAGGCCAGCGCCGGCGCCCCCTTCCAGCAGGCGATCTGCGTCGGATAGTTCCACGCCCCGATCCCCACGCACAGGCCCAGCGGTTCGCGCACCGTGTAGGCCCAGTCGCCACCGGACAACGGAATATGCTCCCCGGTCAACGACCCCGCCAGCCCGCCGAAATACTCCAGCGCATCGGCCCCGCTCGTGGCATCCGCCACCAGCGTCTCCTGCAACGGCTTGCCCGTGTCCCACGTCTCCAGTACCGACAGGTCGCGGTTCCGCTCGCGCATGATATCCGCCGCCCGGCGCAGCACCCGGCCGCGTTCGGTGCCCGACAGCTTGGCCCACTCCGCCTGCGCCGCGCGGCCCGAGGCTATCGCCTCTTCGATCACCGCCGCCGTCGCCTCGTGCACGGTGGCGATCACCTCGCCCGTCGCGGGATAGACCACCTCGATCACCGCCCCTTCGGTATCCTCGATGTATCGGCCATTCACGAAATGGCTGGCCTGCGGTTGAACTGTCACGTCCGGGTCTTCCTTGTCTGATGCCGCCCCGGGGTCACCGGGGCGGCGGTGTTGCGTTGGATCAGTGCGCCCGTTCCACCTTGTGGAAATCGAGGTCGCGCCCTTCGGGCATGCTGTCGATCGCCATCACCTCGCGTCCCCTGGTGGCGATGATGAAGATCACGCAGGTCAGGTACAGCCCGATGACGATGGCCCCGATCCACTGGATCTGCAGCCACTGGCTCTTGAACAGCAGCGTCAGCGCGAACAGCACGGCCACGTTGCCGGCGATGTACTTGAGCTTGCCGAACCGCTCGACCGTCAGCGACAGGTTGTCGGTGTAAAGCCGGATCAACGAGTCGAGCGAGTTGATCACAAAGGTCACGCCCACCACGATCATCGTGATGTTGATCATCCCTTCGGTCGGGATGTCGTTGAGGTGATAGTAGTACAGAACCGAGAACCACAGCGCGAGCGGGATCGACGGGATCACCAGCAGGGCCGCCAGCAATTGCCAGGTCTTCAGCCCGCCCACGAAGCGCGAGGTGAACTGCCCGATCATGATCGACCACGCGAACCACCAGAACAGGTAGAAGGCGTGATAGTCGGTCAGCGGCAGCACGAACCGGTGCAGGTTGCCGAAATAGGCGCCGATATTCGAGATCGTCCCGCCGAACTCGCCCAGCCCCATGCCGGCATAGGCCCACATCCCAAGGATCAGCAGCAGGAACGCCACGGTCGAGCCGACCGAGAGGATTCGCACGTATTTCAGGTCGGTCGAGGAATAGGCCGCCGCCAGGATCACCGCGAAGACGATCACGTAGAAGGTGAACACCACCGTCTCGCCATCCCCGATCGACGGGATATAGCCCGGCAGGTAGATCAGGAACAGCGACGCGGTAAAGGCACAGGTGCCCACGATCACCACGTTGTTCACCAGTTTGACCACCGGGATTTCGAAGAACTTCACCCGCGGCTCGATCACGCAGAAATAGAACGATGTCAGGAAATAGAAGGCCCAGATCAGGAAACCCCAGAAGCCGAACTCCACCGCCAGCGGGTTGGCGAAGGCATAGGCGGGCTCTTCGGCATAGCCGCCGAACTCGGTCAGCGGGAACATGATCAGCCCCACGTCCAGCCCCGAGGTGAACAGGATCGCGACGAAGGTGAACAGGTGCACGGGCGTGACGCCCACGCATCTGAGGTTCCACCACTTCACCACGCAAAACACCACCAGCGCGAAGGCCAGCAGTACGCCGAAAGATATGATCAGGTCCATCTTCGTCTCCCCTTTCCGCGCTCTGTGCGCGTGTCGTTAAAAGATGGAACCGACCCTTAACATTTATTCTTGATTCAAGAAACAAAAATTTGAATGGCCTTTTAAACTCTGGAACGGCGGTTGCACTTGAATTCGCGGTCTCAATGAAGAAAATGCCCGCATGAGCCGCACCCGCATCCGCGATATTCGCCATGACGAGCTGATCGACGCCGCGATCACGGCCACCCACGAGGCCGGCTTCGCCGTCGTCACAATGGCCGACATCGCCCGCCGGGCCGGCGCCTCGGCGGCCTCGATCAACTACTATTTCGGCAGCAAGGAAAAGCTGATGGAGGCGGCGATGCGGCGGGTGATGTCCACCCTTCGCCACTGCGTGATCGACCGCCTTCGACAGGCCACCACCCCCGAGGAACGCCTCTACGCCGTGGTCTGCGCCAATTTCGACGACCGGCTGTTCACAGCCCGCATCTGCTCTTTCTGGGTGCAGTTCTGGGCCCACGCGCCCTATGCCGGGAACCTGTCCCGCCTGCACCGCATCAACCGGCTCCGGGTACAGTCGCATGTCCGGACCGAGCTGCGCACCCTGGTCTCGCCCGAGCTGCGCGAACCGCTGCGGGAATCGATCCAGGCCTACATGGACGGGATCTGGGTCGAAGTCGCCCAGAACCCCCGCCCGACCAATCCCGCCCGCGCCCGCGACACCGCCCGCCAGGTGGTCGCCACCCTGCTCGACGGCGCCCGCGGCTAGGCCCGCCGCCACGGCGCCGGCGCGCGCGCGCCTCGGGGTCTGGCTGTCGGCGGGAATCGGGAACATTGGTGAAATCCGGGAAATGGGGCCCGAGGCGTTGCCCGGGCCGGGCTTTACGTCATCTGACGCACCACCAGCACGTCGCATTCCGCGTGCATCACCACGTGCCCGGCGGTCGAGCCGATCACGTAATCGCGGATGCGCGGGTTGTGCGAGTTCATCACGATCAGGTCGCACTTGAACTCCGCCGCCGCCCGCGGAATGGCCCGGTGCGGCTGGCCGGTGCGCACCACCGACTTGATCGTCACGCCCGATGTCTCCTGCCCCTCCACGAATTTCTGCAAATCCGGCAGGCTGTCCTCGGGCAGCACCTTCAGGTTGTCGTTGATCTCCGGCACCACGGTCAGCGCGATGATCTCGGCGCCCCCGGCGCGGGCCATCGACACCGCCTTGGCCATCAGCTCGTCCGATTGCGGTGCGTGTTTCAGCTTGATCGGCACCAGTATTCGCGAATGCATCTCCGTCCCTCCTTGTCAGGCCGTGGCAGGGCCGCACGACGCGGCCCCGCCTGTCTCATGCCCGGCTCACTCGGCCGGCGCGATCCCCTCGGGGCCCGGCTTCGGGCGCCCGCCCTCGGGCTCGGGCGTGGCCGCGTCCCGCAGCGGGCGCTGCACCATCGGCTCTTCCTTCAGCGCCCGGATCAGCCCCCACATCATGATGAACATGATGATCGAGAACGGCAGCCCCGCCGCCAGCGACGCCGTCTGAAGCGCGCCCAGCCCGCCGGAGGCCAGCAGCACCGCCGCCACCGCGCCCTCGCCGAAGCCCCAGAAGACGCGGTAGGTCACCGGCGGCTCTTCCTTGCCCATCGAAATGAGCGTCGTCACCACCAGCGTGCCGCTGTCCGACGAGGTCACGAAATAGGTGATGATCAGGATCAGCGCGACGAAGCTCAGGAAGCTTCCGAAGATGCCCAGCCCGAAATTGTCCATGATAAGGAACAGCGGCCGCGCGATATCCTCGTTCACCGCGGCGATGATGCCGCCATCCTGCACGAATTCCTGGTGCAGCGCGGTGCCGCCGAAGATCGCCATCCAGAAGAAGGTGATCAGCGTCGGCACGATCAGCACGCCCACCGCGAATTCCCGGATCGTCCGGCCGCGCGACACGCGGGCGATGAACATCCCCACGAAGGGCGCCCACGCGATCCACCAGCCCCAGTAGAACACCGTCCACGCGCCCTGCCAGCCGCTTTCGGGGTCCGGGTTCACCCACAGGCCCATCGGGATCACGTTGACGATGTATTCGCCCACGTTGGTGATGAAGAAGCCCAGCAGGAACACGGTCGGCCCGACGATGATGAAGACCACGATCAGGAAGATCGACAGCCACATGTTCGTCTCCGACAGGATCTTGATGCCGCGCCCCACGCCCGACACCGCCGACAGCGTCGCGATGGCCGAGATCGCCATGATCAGCAGGTACTTGATCCACGGGTCCATCGGCACGCCGAAAAGATGGTTCAGCCCGGCCTGGATCTGACCGGCCCCCAGCCCCAGCGTCGTCGCCACCCCGAAGACCGTGCCGAAGATCGCCAGCAGGTCCGCCGTGTGCCCCCACGGCCCATAGATCCGGTCGCCCAGGATCGGGTAGAGCGACGCCCGGATCGTCAGCGGCAGCCCCTTGCGATAGGCGAAATAGGCCAGCGCCATGCCGACGATCACGTAGACCGCCCAGCCATGCAGCCCCCAGTGCAGGAAGGTCACCTGCATCGCCGTCACCGCCCCCTCCATCGAGTTGGCGGTCCCCTCCTCGAGGAAGGGCGCGTTCTGCACGTGGTACATCGGCTCGGCCACCGACCAGAACAGCAGGCCGATCCCCATGCCGGCCCCGAACAGCATCGAGAACCACGCGAATGTGGTGAATTCAGGCCTGTCCTCGTCCTTGCCCAACCGGATCGACCCGAAGCGCGAGAAGATCAGCCCGACCACGAAGGCGATGAAGATCGCGATCGACAGGATGTAGTACCAGTTCAGGTTGGCGTTGATCCATGTCTGCACGTTGGAAAAGAACTTGCCCATCGCCTCCGGCGCGAACACCCCGATCAGCACGAAGCCGAGGATCAGAAGCTTCGACAGCGTCGCCATCGGCGGGTTCACGTCACGGAAGATGCCGGACGTGCCTATCTTCAGGCGGGATTCGTCGACTTGATCTTGCATTGCGTTTCCTCACTGTTTCGGTGCCGGCGGCGCGTGGCTTTTCGCCATCTTCGCCGCGGCGGTCCCTCGTCGTCCCTGGCCCCGGGCGGCTCGCCCGCCCGCGGCCCTGTCGCCTACTCGCCTCTCGGGTAGCGCTGGTTTTCCTCCACCACGTTCAGGTCCATGTGGTTGCGCATGTACCGCTCGCTGGCCTTCATCAGCGGTTGGTAATCCCACGGGTAATACCCGCCCTGCCGCAGCGCCTCGTAGACCACCCAGCGCCGTGCCTGGCTCTGCCTCACCTGCGCGTCGAACAGCTCCATGTCCCAGCGCGCCTCGGCCTTCTCGGCAAAGTATTTCAGGGTCTCGGCATGGGCCGGATCATCCGCCAGGTTGGTCAGCTCGTGCGGGTCCGCTTCCAGGTCGAACAGCTGGTCGGGATCGAGCGTGCAGCGGGTGAACTTCCACTTCCCCTCGCGCAGACAGACCAGCGGCGCATAGGACGCCTCGGCGGCATATTCCATCGCCACCGGGTTCTCGCGCGTCACTCCCCGCCCCTGCGGCTCGAGGCTCTGCCCCTCGACCCACGGCGCGATCTCGTCCATCGAAACGCCCGCCAGCTCGCACAGCGTCGGGCAGACGTCGATCGTGCTGACCGCCTCCGTCACCAGCCCCGGCTCCATCGACGGGGCCGAGATCATCAGCGGCACGCGGGCCGAGCCTTCGTAGAAGGACATCTTGAACCACAGCCCCCGCTCGCCCAGCATGTCGCCGTGGTCGCTGACGAACAGGATGATCGTGTCATCGACCTGGTTGGTGCCTTCCAGCGCCTCCATCACCTCGCCGATCTTGTCGTCGAGATAGGAGATGTTGGCGAAATACGCCCGGCGCGAGCGCTTGATATCCTCTTCGGAAATGGTGAAGGACCGCCAGTCATTGGCGTCGAAGATGCGCTTCGAGTGGTTGTCGTGATCCTCGTAAGGAAACGCCGGCACCTCCGGCAGCAGGTGCTCGCAATCCTCGTAAAGGTCCCAGTACTTCTTTCGCGCCACGTAGGGATCATGCGGATGGGTGAAGCTGACCGTCAGGCACCACGGCCGGTCGTCATGCCGCCGGCCAAGGTCATAAACCTTGCGCGTGGCGTTATAGGCGACCTCGTCGTCATATTCCATCTGGTTGGAAATCTCGGCCACGCCCGAGCCGGTGACCGACCCGAGGTTGTGATACCACCAGTCGATCCGCTCGCCGGGCTTGCGGTAATCCGGCGTCCAGCCGAAATCGGCAGGGTAGATATCCGTCGTCAGCCGCTCCTCGAACCCGTGCAACTGGTCGGGGCCCACGAAATGCATCTTGCCCGACAGGCAGGTCTGGTAACCGGCGCGGCGCAGGTGATGGGCATAGGTCGGAATGTCGGCCGCGAACTCGGCGGCATTGTCATAAACCCGGCTGTGAAACGGCAGCAGCCCGGACATGAAACTCGCCCGCCCCGGCGCGCACAAGGGGCTCGCCGTATAGGCATTGCGGAACCGCGTCGATCGCGCGGCCAGTTTCTTGATGTTCGGCGCGTGCAGCCACTCCGCCGGGCCATCGGGAAAGAGCGTGCCGTTGAGCTGGTCGACCATGAAGATCAGGATGTTTGGCTTGCTCATTTGGTGGTGGGTCCCTCTTCGAGAAAAGTGTCAAGATAGTGCATCATCACGTCGATCGCCGCCTCGGCGGACAGCGGATCGGCGCGCAGCGCCTGCCGGATATACAGCCCGTCGATCATCGCCGCGAGGCCCCTTGTCAGCACCCGCCCCTCGGGCCCGGCCACCTGCCGCACGGCGTAATGCAGGTTCGACCGCAGCCGCCGCTGGTAGATGTTCAGAAGCCGGTTCGCCTCGTCCGATTTCTGCGCCTGGACGTAGAAATTGAGCCAGGCCGAGACCGTCTCCTGCCGGAACTGCCGGGGCGAGAAGCTGGCGCGCACGATGGCCTCGATCCGCTGCCGCGGGGTCTTCGCCATCACCAGCGCACCGCGCACCTCGGCGCCGTATAGCGATAGGATATGGCGCATCGCGGCGGCGAAGATCTGCTCCTTCGAGCCGAAATAGTGATGCGCCAGCGCGCTCGACATCCCC
Organism: Roseovarius sp.; assembly: GCF_040223625.1. Taxonomy (GTDB): domain Bacteria; phylum Pseudomonadota; class Alphaproteobacteria; order Rhodobacterales; family Rhodobacteraceae; genus Roseovarius. Next base: position 67,522 of record NZ_JAVKFX010000012.1, read on the forward strand.
GCCCGCTTGGCAATCTGGCTGACCGTGACATCGAGCGTCCCGCGCTCGCCGATCTCGTGGATCGTCGCCTCGACCAGCGCCGAACGGCGTATGGGTTCCATCCCCAGCTTGGGCATGCCGCGCCTCGCAATTCCCTGTTGCGTCACCCGGCGTAAACGTGTTTAATTGACTCGTCAATCAATAAAAAACGGGAGGACGACACAGCTCTCGCACGGCCACGCTCACCCAATTTTTAATTGCAGGGCGGGAAGCCGTCATACTAACGTCGCATCGTGCAGCGACAAAAAAACGAATGTAACTTCGAGAGTTATACGATACGGAATGCACCGTCAGTCCGGACCACGGGACAGAATGCGCCGCCGCCGAAACCCGGCGCGGCCGGTATATTGCAAGTGACCAAGCAACAGGGAGACACCGACATGGCACTTATCAAGGGCGGCCTTCTCGACCGCCGCGGATTTCTGAAAACCACCGTCGCGGCCGCCGCGGCCTCCAGCCTGCCGCTCGGCGGCGCCTTCGCCCAGACGCCCAAGCGCGGCGGCCACCTGCGCGTGGCCAAGGGCCACGGCAACACCACCGACACGCTCAACCCCGGCCAGTGGGACAACGGCTACATGCTGGCGCTCAGCTTCGGCCTGCACGGCCGCCTGACCGAGGTCGCGCAGGACGGCGAGCTGATCCCGGAACTGGCCGAAAGCTGGGAAGCCTCCGACGACGCCTCCGAATGGCGCTTCAAGATCCGCAAGGGCGTCACCTTCCACGACGGCAAGCCGCTGGAAGTGCAGGACGTGGTCAACTCGATCAACTTCCACCGGGGCGAGAACTCGACCTCCGCCGCCGGCCCGATCGTGGCACCGATCACCGACATCACCACCGAGGGCGACGACACGGTCGTCTTCACGCTTGACGGCGGCAATGCCGACTTCCCCTACATCCTCAGCGACTACCACCTTGTGATCGCCCCCGCCGACGGCGACAGCATCGACTGGCAGTCGGGCAACGGCTGCGGCAGCTACAAGCTCACCGCCTTCAACGCCGGCGTCTCCTCCTCCTTCGAGCGGAACGAGAACCACTGGCGCGACGACGTGGCCTTCGTCGACACCTGCGAGATGCTCGCCGTGGTCGACCCCAACGCCCGCACCACCTCGCTCGTCTCGGGCGACGTGCACGCCATCGACAAGGTCGACCTCAAGGCGGCGGGCCTGCTGGGCCGCAAGCCCGGCGTCAACATCCAGTCGATCGCCGGCACCCAGCACTACACCTTCGCCATGGACACCCGCGCCGACCCGTTCAAGGACAACAACGTCCGCCAGGCCCTGAAATACGGCATCAACCGCCAGGAACTGGTCGACAAGATCCTGTTCGGCTACGGCTCGGTCGGCAACGACCACCCGATCGGCCAGGGCCAGCGCTTCTTCAACTCCGAGCTGGAGCAGAAGGAATTCGATCCCGACAAGGCCAAGTGGCACCTCAAGGAAGCCGGGATGGACAGCGTCTCGGTCAGCCTCTCGGCCTCCGACGCCGCCTTCCCCGGCGCGGTCGATGCCGCCACGCTGTTCCAGAACTCGGCCTCCGAGGCGGGCATCGACCTCAAGGTCGTGCGCGAACCCAAGGACGGCTACTGGTCCGACGTCTGGATGAAGAAACCCTTCTCCGCCGTCTACTGGGGCGGCCGCCCGGTCGAGGACCAGATGTTCGCCACCGCCTACCAGTGCGGCGCGGCCTGGAACGACAGCTTCTGGTGCAACGACCGCTTCGAGGAGCTGCTGACCACCGCCCGCGCAGAGCTCGACGAGGACAAGCGCCGCGAGATGTATTACGAGATGCAGGACCTCGTCGCCAACCAGGGCGGCGTGATCATCCCGATGTTCGCCAACTACGTCTTCGCCACCGGCGAGACAGTGGGCCATGGCGAGATGGCCTCGAACTGGGACATGGACGGCGAGCGCTGGATGGAGCGCTGGTGGATCAACTCGTAAGCCCAGGCGCGGCCCTCGCCGCATGACATTCCCGGCCCCGGCGGCGCGATCCGCCGGGGCCTTTTCGTGACAGGCCCCGCCCGACCTTCACCCCCGTGCTTCTTCTGGGCCGGACACTCCCGCCGGAGGCAAGAAACCTCGTCTCCCGCGCCCCCACGCAGACCTGCCTCACCAAACCTTCAACCGTTTCTTCTGGCCCCAAATATCCCCGCCGGAGGCAAGAAATCTCTTCTCCCGCGCCCCTGCCACGCCCCCCCGCCTCAGCAGACATTCACCCACTTCTTCCGGCTTCAGATATCCCCCGCGCCGCAGACAACCGCCCTCTCGCCCCCACCCGCAAGCCCCGTTTTCTTCGAAGAAAACGGCACGGAAAATTCCAATTTTCCGCCCCCACCACCCGGTCGCACCAGCGCCGGCCCCGTTCTCCTCAAAGGACACCGGCCCGACTTCCATTCAGGAATGCGCCCGCCTCACCCCGCCAGCTTCTCCTGCCGCGCGAACGGGCTCAGCCCCAGCCAGGCCTGCATCGAGCGCACCAGCCCCGGCGGCCCCACCGCCAGCAACCTGTCCCGCTCGACGGCATTGTCCACGCTCCTCAGCCCCATCCAGATCTCGGTCATCGTCCGCAGGTCCACCGTCACGTAGAGATCGACGTCGAACCCCGGATCGACATGGCAGAGGTCGACGCTCCGGTCCGGCTCGACGATCAGCCACCATTTCCGCTCCGCCTCGTCCAGCTCGGGATAGATGAACTCGATCACCGTCCGCTGCTGCGGCACCGGCTCGGTGTTCAGGTTCCGCCGCATGTCCCACATCAGCAGCTCCACGTCGAGGTTGTCCAGCGAGGGCTCGGTCTCCACCCATTTCTGCCCCCACATGCCGATCGCCTCCACCACCGGCTGCAGATCGCGGCCCGCCTGCGTCAGCCGGTAGGCCTCGATCCCGCCCGGCCCGGGCACCGGCTCCCGCGCGACGACACCGGCCGCCTCCAGCTCCCGCAGCCGCTTCGACAGCAGCGCCGGCGACATCCGCGGCACGCCCCGCCGCAGCTCGTTGAACCGGGTCGACCCGGCCACCAACTCGCGCAACAGCACCACCGTCCACCGCGTGCACAGAAGCTCGGCCGCCATCGCGACCGGGCAGAACTGCCCGTAGCTTGCATTCGTCATCCTGGCCTCCTTTCCCTAGCGTCACCCAGCCTGCCACAGCACCCCCCGCCCCGGCCAGTTCAGAACCTGTATCACCCCGGTACAGTCCGTGAACTGGCCCCGCGGCGCGCCCGGATGGCAGCCTCTCCCCATACCGGGCCCGCCCGGTAGGACCGAAACCAGACAGGGAAAAAGGGAGGACCAGACATGCCGCTGGTGGATATCCAACTGATCGAAGGCGTCTTCGACGATGGCCAGAAACAGGCCATGATCGCCGAGGTGACCGAGGCCATGATCCGCGTCGAGGGCGAGGCCATGCGCGGCGTCACCTGGGTGCGCATCCAGGAGATCGCCAGCGGCGAATGGGCCATCGGCGGCAAGTCCCTGACCGCCGCCGACGTCCGGGCCGCAAGCACCGAACCGGCCTGACCAGCCCGCCCGACTGCCCCCCACACTGACAGGAGGCCCCATGACCCCATCCCTCACCGAAGAGATCACCACCGTCACACTCTACGAACGCCTCGGCGGCGCGCCCGGCATAAGGCGCATCGTCGACGGCGCCATCGCGGCGCATATGGAAAACCCGGCGATCCGCGCGCGCTTCACCCCCTACGAATCCCGGCCCGAACGGGTCGAGGAGATCAAGCGGCACACCTGCGATTTCTTCGCCAAAGGCGCCGGCGGCCCCGACGCCTATCGCGGCCGCTCCATGGCCGAGGCCCATCGCGACATGGATATCGCTCCGCCCGAATACGACGCCGCCGCAGGCGACATCCTCGGCACCATGCAGGCGCTCGGTTACGACAACGCCACCCGCGCCGAGGTCGCCGACATCCTGCAGGGGCTGAAACCCGAGATCATCCACCAGTAACCTGAAAGCGAGGCACCGAATGACACGAGAGATCGAGATCAGACGCTTCGAACAGCCCGACGACGCGCTCGACATGAAGGACCGGGGCGGCATCGACATCGTCAAGATGCAGGACGGCACCGCCGGAATGCGCGCCGTCTTCGAGCCCGGCTGGACATGGGAGGCCGACGAGAAACCGCTGCTCGGCTCGCCCGCCTCCTGCCCGATGCGCCACACCGGCTACTGCCTCGGCGGCCGGCTGGTGGTGCGCATGGTCGAGACCGGCTCCGAGACGCCCATCACCAAGGGCGACTTCTTCGAAATCCCCCCCGGTCACGACGCCTATGTCGCGGGCGACGAGCGGGTCGAACTCATCCTCTTCGAGCCCCCCGCCGCTCACGGCTGAGCCCCTCCCGGCCTGCCGGCCCCCCGCCGGCAGCGCCCCCGCCCCCGCCTCTCGGCCACCTCCCCCACACCGGGCTTCTTCTGGCCGGACCGCCGGAGGCATCAAATCTCTTGCCGCCCCACGCCGCCCCGGCCCCCATGCCGCCTCACCTCTTCTTGGACCCAATACTCCCGCCGGAGGCAAAAATCTTTTCCTGCGGGACGCCACCCCACCGCGCCCCGCCCCGCTTCTTCTGGCTCCAAATATCCCCGCCGGAGGCATCAAATCTCTTTTAGAGCGTCCCCCTCACTCCGCCTTCCGATAGCTGACCCTGGCCTCGTGCCCCATCAGGATCAGGTCCATCCACCCGCCCGCCAGGTTGTCGATCAGGTAGCAATAGCTGTCCCGGTGCTGCGCGCTGGTCTGGATCAGCACCGGCCCCGCCCCAGCGCTGTCCGGGCAGTCCGCCTTCACGTCGAGATACATCGTGTCCATGTACCCCGCCTTGTAATAGCTGTGCATCTCGGCGCCCTGGATATACAGCGTCTCGTTAGGATCGGCCGCCGACACCCAGTTGCCTTGCATGGCAGAGCGCAGCCCGGAATAGGCATCCGCCCCCAGGATCTCGATCTCGCTCACGGCAAGCTGCGCGGTGCTGTCGCCATGGCTGGTCAGATCGCCCGTCACCTGCATCGGCGTGTTGTTGGGCAGCGCCTCGAGCCGCGCCAGGAAGGCCCGCGGCGTCGGGTCGTCATAGCCCGCGAAATACTTCCACCCATTGGCGATGAACGTGCAGGCCTCGAACCCGTCGTAGAAGTCGCAGCCCTGGAAGATCAGCCGGTCGGTGAAGGGCTCGCCATGCACCCCCCGGCCCAGCCCGCTTCGCAGCACGGTGGCCTCCGCCGCGGGCTGCGCCCCGGCCGGGGCCGCCACGGCGCCCTGCGCCGATTTCCCCTTCGCCACGCTCTCCTTGACCGCGGCCGGCGCCTCCATCCGGTAGGAATAGCTCACCGCCGTCTCGCCCGTGTCGATCACCGCGAAATCGGCCGCCTCGTACCCCCTTGCCGCGCAGTCCGTGTCGCCGACGATGGTATAGGCCTCGCCTTGCGTGCAGAACATGTACCCATCGCCCCGGAAATCCTGCCCTGCCGCCGTCGCCCGGTAATAGTAGTAGCGGTTGGTCAATGCCCCGCCCACCGGCTCGGCACAGGCGCCCGGCGCGATGGTCCACCATCCCTCGGACACCCAGTCCTCCCCCTGCTTGTAGCCCACCGACACCGACTGGCTGACGCCGGTGTCGTTGCAGATCTCCAGCCCGGCCATCGCCGGCACCGGGCAGATCACCAGCGCCACCGCGCCGGCCAGATACCGTTGCATGAAAAATCCCCCCGAAACCTGTCGCCTTGCAGGCCCGCCAGGGGGCCCGGAATGCCTACAGTTTCGTCGCGGCACGCGCCGGCGTCAATGCCCGGCGCTTGAGCACCGCCTCGCGCCAGCTGATGAAGCTCACCGCCGCCACGATCACCAGCCCGCCGACGATCACCCAGGGGTCCAGCGGTTCGCCGAAGACGAAGGCGCCCAGGCTCACCGCCCAGACGAGCTGCAGGAAGGTCACCGGCTGGGTCACCGCCAGCGGCGCCGCCTGGAAGGCCCGCGTCATCACGTAATGCCCTGCCGTCGCCAGCCCCGCCACCACCAGCAGGATGCCCAGCTCGGTCCATGTCGGCGTGACCCAGTTCAGCGCCGCCAGCGGCGCCAGCAGGATCGTCACCGAGATCGACAGCATCGCCACCACCACCGCCGGGCTGCACCGGTGCGACAACAGTTTCACGATGATGTAGGACGCCCCGAAGATCATCGCCGCGAAGACCATGGCAAGGTGCCCCGGCCCGACCTCGCGGAACCCCGGGCGCAGGATGATCAGCGCCCCGACCAGCCCCGCCACCACCGCCAGGATGCGCCGCATCGCCAGCCGCTCGCCCAAAAACAGCGCGGCGCCGATGGTGACGTAGATGGGCGACATGTAATTCATCGCCGTCACGTCGGCGAGCGGGATGCGCGCCATGGCGTAGAACCACAGGATCACCGCCGACATATGCGCCAGCCCCCGCAGCCCGAACAGGCCCCAGGTGCCGCGGCTGAACCGGAACTCCCCGGCCCGCAGAAGCATCGGCACGGCAAAGACAAGGCCCAGCAGGAACCGCAGGAACGCCGCCTCGACCGCGGGGATGCGCGTGCCCAGCACCTTCACCATCGCGGTGACCCCGACCAGCATCAGCCCGGTCACGATCATCCAGCAGACGCCGGCGATCGGGTTGGACTGGCCGGGCTCGGCGGGCTGTACGGCGGGTGACTCGTCCTGCATGGCCGGCATTAACCGTCCCGGGCGGGGGAATGTCGAGCGGGTTTTGCCCCGCGCCGCCCCGGCAGGGCCACGGCTGTGCCGGAGGCTCCCCGGGCCACCACGCGCCCCCCGGAAAATTCCAATTTTCCGGCCCCGGTGTTTTGCAAAACTCCGGCACCATCCCACCGCCACAGGTCATTTTCTGCGCAGAAAATGACCCGGAAAATACGAATTTTCCGGGCGAAAATTCCGCGCGGAATTTTCCCGTGCCGCCCCTCGAAGTGAAGAAACCGCAAACCGCCCCGCCGTGCTACACTGCCCCGACAAGAAAACCGGACACGCCATGACCGAACCCGCAAGCCGCCTCCATGGAAGCGCCGCTCAACGCAAGCTTCAGGCGGCCTCCCTGGCGGCCGCCGACAGCGTCCGCGACACGCCGGGCGCCGTCTTCGCCGCCCGCGTGGCCGGCACCGACGATCCCGACCGGCTGGGCTGGGACCGGATCGCCGCCACCCTGCGCGACGAGCGCGCCATCACCTTCCGCATGATCCCCGTCGACGCCTGCCCGGACATCGAGCAGCGCCTCGCCGAGATCGGCTGCGAGATCACGTGGTGGGACGTGTTCGACGGCCCGCGCGACACCATCGGGGCCACCTGCGACGACCTTCTCGCCGCCGCCCGCGACGATCTCGTCCCGCTCCTCCCGCCCGCATCCGCGCAGGACGCCTTCTACGAACGGGTCCAGGGCTTCATGGCCGGGCGCGGCGTCGCCCCCTGCCCGGCACAGGTGCTCTCGGGCGAGGCCGGCCCGGCCGCGCTCGCCGTGCTGGCCGATCCCGCCGACGGATCGATCGCCGCCACCGCTTTCAGCTATTTTCCCTACAACCGCCACAGCCCGCACCGCGCCACCGCTTGGGCCGGGGTGGTCGCCGTGCGCGAGGTCATGCGCGGGGGGGGCGTCGGCATCCGGGTCAACGCGCCCGTCCTCAGGGCGGCGGTAAAGGATCTCGGTGCCGAGCGGGTGCAGGAATACGCCCGCACCACCAACCTCGCCTCCTGCCGAATGATCGAACGCTGCGGCCTCCGCCTGCGCAGAGATGTCCGCTCCAACATCGCCCAGCCCGACGGCGCGCGGCGCTTTACGCGCTGACCGGCGCCGGGGCCACCGGGCCTACCCCGGCAACGGTATGTATTCCGCGTCATCCCCCGGCGGCAGGCTGAACCGCCCATGCGCCCAGTCGCCCTTGGCCCAGGCCTCCTTGGCCGCCGCGATCTTCTCCTGGCTCGAGGCCACGAAGTTCCACCAGATATACCGCGGCCCGTTCAGCGTCTCGCCGCCCAGCGCCATCAGCCGCGCGCCCTGCGGCCCGGCGGTCAGCGTGATCGCGTCGCCGGGGCGGAACACCATCATCCGCCCCGCCTCGAAAGTCTCGCCCGCCACCTCGACCGCGCCCTGGGTGATATAGACGCCCCGATCCTCGTGATCCTCCGGCAGTGGCAGCTTCGCGCCCGGCTCCAGCATCACGTCGGCATAGAACATGTCCGAAAACGTCCCTACCGGAGCCGCCTCGCCCCAGCCGCGCCCCATGATCAGCCGCAGCCGCTTGCCCTCGCCCTCCAGCACCGGCAGCGCGTCCGCGCCGTGATGCTCGAAGCTGGCCGCCCGCGCCTCGTCCCGCTCGGGCAGCGCCACCCACGTCTGGATGCCGAAGAGCCGGCTCCGCCCGTCCCGCGTCGCCGCGCTCGTGCGCTCCGAATGGGTCACGCCATGCCCCGCCACCATCCAGTTCACCTCGCCCGGATAGATCATCTGGTGCGTGCCCAGGCTGTCGCGATGCTCGAACTCGCCCTCGTAGAGATACGTCACCGTCCCCAGCCCGATATGCGGATGCGGGCGCACGTCGATCCCCTGCCCGGTCAGGAACTCCGCCGGGCCCATCTGGTCGAAGAAGATGAACGGGCCCACCATCTGCCGCTTGGGCGCCGGCAGGGCGCGGCGCACCTCGAACCCGCCGATATCCCGCGCGCGCGGCACGATGAGCGTCTCGATGTCGTCCAGCCGCCCGGCCTCCGGGCACCCCGGCTCGAGGCCCGGTGCCCAGCTCACCCCGCCTGCCCCTTCGGCGCCGCGCGGTTGAGCACGTCACTCCATTCCGGATGCCGGCGGAACTGCGCGGCGGCGAACGGGCAGAGCGGCAGGATCTGCTTGCCCTGCTCCCGCGCCATCTCGACCGCCCGCTCGACCAGCGCCAGCCCCACGCCCTGGCCGCGATAGACATCCGGCACTTCGGTGTGGTCGATGATCATCAGCCGCTTGCCGGCGTCCGAATAGGTCATCACCGCCTCGGGCCCGATGCCGATGCGCGCCGTGAACCGCCCCTTGCCGTCGCCCGTGTGATGTTCGATGTCCATGGTCCCGCGCCCTCTCGCATTCGTCCGCCCCCCGTCATCAGGTAGCACAGCGCGGCGAAACCGCAATCGCCCTTGTCCCACACCGGCTGTGCATTGCCGATGAAACCGTGCCTCACATCACGCTCAGCTTCGCCGCAATCACCCACATGGTCAGCCCGACACCCAGGTCCAGCACCCGCCAGCTCCCCGGCCGCCGGAACACCGGCGCCAGAACCCGCGCGCCATAGCCCAGCCCGAAGAAAAAGACGAAACTCGCGCTCACCGCCCCCGCGCCGAAGCCCAGCTTGTCGCCGTACTGCGCACTCACCGATCCCAGCAAGACGACCGTATCCAAGTAAACATGCGGGTTCAGCCACGTAAGCGCCAGGCAGGTTAGAAGCGCCGCCCGCAGCCCGGCCTTGCCCTCGCCCGCCTCCATCCCCTCGCCCCCCTTCCACGCGGCCCATAACGTCCTTGCCCCGTACCACAACAGGAACGCCGCGCCCCCGTACCGCATCACCACCTCCAGCCCCGGCGCCGCCCTGGCCAGCGCCCCGAACCCGGCCACGCCGGCGGCGATCAACACCGCGTCCGACAGCGCGCAGGTCAGGCAGACCGCGAAGACATGCGCATTCCGCAAGCCCTGCCGCAAGACAAACGCATTCTGCGCTCCGATCGCCAGGATCAGCGAAAACCCCAGCGCGAACCCCGCGATATAAGCCTGCATGCCTTGTCCTCCGGCCCCGAACCACTTGACCGGCCTAGCCCCGCGGGCAACATTACGCAAACGAATGATCCTGATCCGCCATCAGAGCTTCTAATGCAGTTCGACCCCGCCCAGCTCGCCGCCCTCTCTGCCGTCCTCCGCCATGGCGGGTTCGAAGCGGCGGCGCAGGATCTCGGCCTCACCCAATCCGCCGTCTCCCAACGCATCAAGGCGCTCGAAACCCGCGCCGGGGCCCAGCTCGTGACCCGCGCCAAACCCTGCACCGGCACCGAGGCCGGCCGTCGCCTCGCCGCCCATGCCGACCAGGTCGCCCTGCTCGAGGCCCGGCTCGCGGGCGACCTCTCGGCCCTCGCGCCCCCGCCGCAAACCCGCATCCGGCTTGCCCTGCCCGCCGACAGCCTCGCCACCTGGTTCCTCGACGCGCTCGCCGACCTGCCCGACCACCTCTTCGACCTCTCCATCGACGACCAGGACCATTCCGCCGACTGGCTCCGCCGCGGCGAAGTCCTCGGCGCCGTCACCGCCCAGCCCGACCCGGCCCCCGGCTGCGACTCCACGCCCCTCGGCGCCCTACCCTACGTCGCCACCGCCAGCCCCGCCTTCCTCGCCCGCCACTTCCCCTCGGGCGTCACGGCAAGGGCGCTGGACCGCGCGCCGATGCTCCGCTTCAACCCCAAGGACCGGCTCCAGCATCTCTGGATCGAACGCGTCACCGGCGCCCGCCTTTCGCCGCCGACCCACGGCCTGCCCTCGTCGGAAGGCTTCGTGCAGGCCTGCCGGCTCGGCATCGGCTGGGGCATGAACCCGCTGCCCCTCGTGGCACACGACCTCGCCACGGGCCGCCTCGTGGCACTGGCCGACGCCACCCGCATCGACACGCCCCTCTACTGGCAAACCCCGCGCCTGATGGCCCCCGCGCTGACCGCCCTGACACGGGCGGTCAAACGTGCGGCCCGCAAGCACCTGGCAGCACCGAACTAGCCACCCCCGCCCCGGCCCCCGAGCCGGGGCCTCTCCCCCTCTCAACCCATCCCCGCCGGGCGAGCGCCGGCCCGTGGGTAGGCGCTGCAACGGCACTGGCCCGCACTTTATGGCGCCGAAAACATCCTGCCTCTGAAACGTCGCACTACACCTCGAAAGCGCCTGCCCGACGGGACGGCGTCGTCCATTGGGCTCGAACCAATGGCGCCTCAATGAACGACCGCTCGCCCGGCGCCGCGCCAAAGCGCGGCTCTGTTCCGGGCGTGTACCAAACCGCGGCGTCGTATTGTCTCCGTCCCGGCCCCCGAGCCGGGACCTCCACGCCGCAAGAGGCCCCGGGTCAGGCCCGGGGCGGAAGGCGAAACCCGTAGCAACTGTCTTTCTCATCCCGCCACTGGCTGGTGCTCCCTCTGATCCCGCAGCATGGCATTGAGGATAGTGAGCAGCTTGCGGGCGCAGGCGATGATGGCGAGTTTGACGGGCTTTCCCGCCTCCTGCAGCT
>NZ_JAVKFX010000013.1:0-96415 GCF_040223625.1 Roseovarius sp.
GGGATCAGTCGGGTCCGTCGGATCGGTCGGGTCCGTGGGATCGGTCGGGTCCGTCGGATCGGTCGGGTCCGTGGGATCGGTCGGGTCCGTGGGATCAGTCGGGTCCGTGGGATCGGTCGGGTCCGTCGGATCGGTCGGGTCCGTCGGATCGGTCGGGTCCGTAGGATCAGTCGGGTCCGTCGGATCGGTCGGGTCCGTCGGATCGGTCGGGTCCGTCGGGTCCGTCGGATCGGTCGGGTCCGTAGGATCCGTCGGGTCCGTGGGATCGGTCGGGTCCGTGGGATCGGGCGGGTCCGTGGGATCGGTCGGGTCCGTGGGATCGGTCGGGTCCGTCGGATCGGTCGGGTCCGTCGGATCGGTCGGGTCCGTGGGATCGGTCGGGAAAGGGAATCCCGTTCCACCTCCGCCACTGCTGCCACCGCCGCCCGTCAGGAGCAGGCCGCCCCCGATCAGGGCTGCAGCGCCGGCTGCCAGGGCTTCGTCGTTTTCGCCGAACATGGCACCCGCGCCCGAATCGGATGTGCCGCCGTCTTCAGCCAGCGTACCCTCGCCTTCTGCCGTGTTGCCGAAACTGTACGGCCCGTCGATCAGGGTAACCGTACTTTTCTGGCCATCCGCGCCCTGAACGAAGAAGTCTCGAATGACGACCTCGTCGCCATTGACTTTCTTGACGATCAGATCGTCGCCAACGCGAACGAACCTCTCCACCTCTTCCCTGGTCAGGCTAAGGTTAAATTCCTTCGGCCTGTCGGCCGTCAACACAAGTCTCGCCATCTGTTGTTACCTCGTCAGAATGTTGTTCTCTGCGGCAGGAGATCGGGGGCAGGCATTGCCGGCCGGACCCAGCCAAGTGAATCGTCGGTCTTCAGGCCTTTCCCTCGCACTGCCCCCGATCTTCCTTTCGGCAACACCGCCGAAATTCCAGTCTTTCGCTACCACGCATCACTTTAGTGGAGAGCATACAGCCTTAAGTATGTATTGCCGACTTTTGGTCGCCTGTGTCAACGAAACAGATCGGGGAACCGACAGGTTTCCGCGGAAAAACATTTAAGTCATTGAAATATATAAAACATATATGCCACTGTGGGGGAGTTGTTCCTCGGGGGGCTTCGCAACATTTCCCGTGGAAACAGGCCACTGATCACAAATCGAAAACTATCCTCGAAAAAGTGGCTTCCCATGCTGATCGATTTGCCTATGACACGTACCCCAAAAGCGAATCCCCGCTTACAGGGTGGCCCTTCCCGAAAGGTCCGCTAGACTATCAGAATGCAGGACTTGTTTGGCGATCCGAGATGTCGGTCTGATAAAATGGTTACGATGCAGGAACCTACTGGTATGACGCACGACCATACGAAAGATACGGGGTCGGACCAAACCTCCCATTCGCGGGCGATTGCCGCTCATGACATTCGAAACGAGCTGCAGACCATTCTGGCAATCAGCGACCTGATGGTCGAGGAGTCCAGCATGGACACGCTGTCGGCAACGCGGATCGGACAGGCCGCCGAGCGGGCGCTGACATTGGTGAACGGCATTCTTACCGCCACGCGTGCCGCGCATGACAGTACAAGAGACGCCCTGACGGCATTCCGCATCGCCGCGCGCGTGGCCGAGATTGCGGACCGGATGACCCCTCTGGCCGCCAGGAATGGGAATGATATTGCGCTCGAGGTGACAGCCCCCGACAGAGCCGTGATGGGCCGGATCGACCTGATCGACACGATCGTTCAGAACCTGCTGAGCAACGCCATCAAGTTCACCTCGAACGGCACAATTCGGGTCGTTCTGCACGACGATACCGCCCCGGGCGGGCAGGACAGCACCATCACGCTGTCGGTCGAGGACACCGGACAGGGAATGTCTCAGGACGCGCTTGCGCACTTGTTCGAACCTTATGGGAACGGCCGGGCCGACATCGCCAAGCCGAAAGGGTTTGGCATCGGCACCTACGCGATCGGCGAGGCCGTCAAGGCACTGGGGGGAACCCTCGACGTCGAAAGCACGGTCGGGGTAGGGTCACGTTTCACCATCACGTTTTCGATGCCGATCGCCGAGGCCGAAGAAGTCGAGGACCGCTCGCAGCCCGGGCAAGATGCCGGCGCATCGATGATGAACGCGCGGGTCCTGGTTGTCGACGACAATCCGGTGAACCTCGACCTGTTCGTGAAATCATTGTCAGGCCGGGTGGCGCTCGTCACCCCGGCCTCGAGCGGCGCCGCCGCCCTGGAATGCGTGCGGACCTCGGATGTTGCCTATGACCTTGTTCTGGCCGACCTCAACATGCCGGAAACGGATGGCTTTGCGCTTGCAATCGAACTCGCCCGCTTGGGGAACATGGCGCCCTGTCGGATCGCGGCTCTGACGGCCGATACCGATGAAGAGTGCCGGCTCGCATGCGAGGCGATCGGCACGACGTCGATCATTCAGAAACCGGTTCGCCCGGAAAAGCTTCGTGAGCGTGTGCGCGAAATCATCGGCGCTTGTGCAAGCCAGGGTTTCACCGGACCGCGCGACCTGCTGAACGCGCGAGTTGCCGACGACCTGCGCGAGGAGTTCGGGACGCAAGCAGCCACGTCGATGATGCGCCGTGCTTTGGACGAAGCCGAGCGGCTGCATTCGAAGTTGTCGCAAGCAACCGACCATCCGCCGGATCGGTGCCTGATCCACTCTGCCATCGGCTCGGCAGGGATGACCGGGCTGGCCCGCGTCGATTTTGCGCTACGCGTGGTACAGGCAATATCGAAAATCAGGGAAACCGGCAGTGCGGCCTTCTCGGCGGCACTCGCCTTGTTGAAAGAGGAAATAACTCACACGAAAGAGGAGTTGCGTTAACGATCCGTTAATATCATTATGGTCGGTGTGCGCGCGGAAGAACAAAGCGTGACACTTGGCCGCACCGTGCTGGGACCAGTACAGTGTAGGCAGTGGAACTTTGTCCGACATAGTGTGTTAAGGTTCATCCCCGTCACTTGACTTAGATCACATCCAAGGAAATTGCCGGCTCGTTAACAGTCGAATGTAGCCGGTAAGTGAAGTGTGAAAAATGAACAACGCCCTGAATGGAAAGATCCGCATACTCGTTGCGGATGACCATGACATGATACTCGAAATGATCGAGATGTTTCTGGCTCAGACCGGAGATTTCGAGATACATACCGCGCTTTCACTGACGGGCGCGCTGGACGAGATTAAGCAGAACGGCGCTTTCGATGTCGTGCTGCTCGACTTCATCATGCCGGGCATGAAGGGGGTTCTGGGCCTCGAAAAAGCGATCAAGGCGAATGACGGCAAGCCGGTCGCCATCATTACCGGCAACCCTTCGGGCAGGAATGTAAACGATATCGTCAGCGCGGGCGCGGCCGGCATCGTGCTGAAGACAACACCCATGCGAACCCTTGCCAATGCGCTCCGCTTCATGGCTGCGGGGGAGCAGTACATCCCTCGCGAAGTCACCATAGACCGCGAACAGGCGCTCGATGACGCGAATGCGCTTCTGTCCAGGAAAGAGTCCGAGGTCTTGTCGCATCTCGTCGAAGGTCTGTCGAACCGCGAGATTGGCGAGGCCCTGAAGCTGGCCGAGCCGACGATCAAAATGCATGTCCGTTCCATCTGCGCCAAGCTGGAAGCGAAGAACCGGACACAGGCTGTTCTTCGATCGAAAGAGCTTGGGCTGTACTGAGGTTGCCATGATACATTGGCGCGGGACATGTGACCCGGGCCTTGTGACGGGTCGCACGTTGGTAGCAGCCGAGACATCGTTTCGGCAGCACAGGCCGACTTACGACGGTATGATCTTGCGCGTTTTGCCCATTTGATGTTCCTTGTCGTCAACGAGATCACGCACAGGGGCCGCGATGACAAGCCGCGACGACATCAAGGGGTTGACCTTCGACGTTCTGAAATCGCGGGCCAGAAAATATGCCGCCGAGAAAGAGCACCTGAAAGCGGCCGTCGCCTACGATATGGCGGGACAGCTGCAACCGGACAGCGACGCCAAGCTGTTTCAGGCGATCCAGTTGAAACACGCCGGGGAGATCGAGAAATCAGCCACGGCGTACAAGCTGTTCCTTCAAAAAAAGCCCGATCACTTCGACGGATGGTGCAGCTACGGCGTCATGATGAAACAGAACGAGCGCTACGAGGAGGCTGTCGAAGCGCTCGAAAAGGCGTTGGCGCTGAAGGAAGACGCCGCAGCCCGCAACGCCTTCGTCACTTCACTCTGGCGTTTGGGCCGGTATGACGAGGCAACGCGAGAGGGCATGATCAACCTCAGGCTCAAGGACAGGATTGCCTTCGAACGGTTCGGTGCCTCCCCCTTCAAGGATGTCGCTCTGCAGGATCGGAGGCCGACATTCGCCCCGGATCGGCCCACACGAAACATCATTGCCTTTTCGCTGTGGGGGGACGATCCGACCTACGTATCCGGGGCTATCGTGAACGCCCAGATTGCCCCGCACATCTACGTGGGTTGGACGGCCCGGTTTTACTGTGACGAGACCGTCCCGGAGGATGCGCGCGCCGAACTGCAGAAGTACGGGGCGCAGGTCGTTCTCCTGCAGGAGCCGGAGTTTCAGAAGATCCGGCCGATGTGGCGATTTCTGGCATCCGACGATCCGAACGTCGACTATTTCGTCTGTCGCGATGCGGACTCCCGATTGAACGTACAGGAATTCCTCGCCGTGGACGAATGGCTGAGGTCCGGCAAACGGTTCCACGTCATGCGAGACCATATATATCACATGGAACTCATTCTCGCAGGAATGTGGGGCGGGGTGGCAGGCGTGCTGCCAAACATGCGGGAGAGCCTGAGCAGGGCCACGAACTATTTCGATAACCGCTTCGGCGATCAGGCGTTTCTGATGGACGTGGTGTGGCCCATGGTCAAGGCGGACCTATGCACGCACGACAGCGTTTACGGGTTTCCCGACGGTGGCGATTTCCCCGGCGAGTACCGACTTCCCGGCATGATTCACGTCGGCGGGGCGGTCAAGTCGATGAAACACTGGCGATCGGCCTGAACCAGTCGTTTGGCGGCGGGCCCGATGGTGCGCGTCGGCGAGATAAGCAATTGTGTCATTGTTTACGGATCGCGGACACAGATGTTCCGGATTGGGGCGGCAATCATGTTTTTGGATGTAAGTATGTGTGATACATACCTTAGTATGTATAACGGACTAAAGATAACCCATCGGAGGCCGCACCATGGTTCTTGAAATTTTCCTCGCCGCCGCTGTCATAGGTACAATCACAGGAAACTCGGCCCTGCGCCAGATCAAGCAATACCGCAGCTGGTCAGAGCGACTGCAAGCCATGAACGCGAGCGCCTGAAGCGTTCCGCGAAACCCGTGGCACGGCAGTGTCGGAGGGATGCGCATGCGAGCGCACTTCGCCACCCCCTACCCTGCCGGGATGAGCAGACCCAATCGCTTTGGTACTTTCGAGTACCCGAGAATCAATTCCCCTGAGAGGCACTCGGTTCTGCCGCCTCAAACGCGCCGTCACCAGCTCGCGTCGCGTGTCATCTGAACAGAAGTTCCAGGACCGCAAAACCCCCAAGCAGGACCATGCCGGTGACAAATGCGGCCGAGAACAGGGTAAGGAGCAGCCCTGCCGCGAACCAGCACCCGTCGCGCTCGCTCAGGCCGAGCGCTAGCATGATGATCGACAATGCCGGAAGTCCATTGGCAAAGGGGATCGGAAGAAAGAGGAACACGGCAAGGATCAGGGTCGCGACGCCGATGAGGCGCTCGGCCAGCAGGTAGGAGCTCGGCCACCAGCGAGGGCGCGCGAGACGTTCGATGCGTTCGACACATGGCACGGAAACCGCGACGATCCGCTCGAACGACGTGCGCTCGATGGCGCGGTCGGCGACGAAACGCGGAAGCCACACGTCCGGTCGTCCGAGGACCAGTTGCACGGCAAGGAACATCAGCGGCACCGCGGTGAAGACCGACGAGCCGGGGATG
Source organism: Roseovarius sp. (assembly GCF_040223625.1). Lineage (GTDB taxonomy): Bacteria > Pseudomonadota > Alphaproteobacteria > Rhodobacterales > Rhodobacteraceae > Roseovarius. Next base: position 5,970 of record NZ_JAVKFX010000013.1, read on the forward strand.
AAGAGAAAGACGTTCGGGGCCGCGAAGATCACCATGAGCGGTGCGAAGCTGCGGTCGCGAAGGGCGCTGACGATGTCGCCAATCGAGACCCGTGCACGTTCTCCTGCCGAAAGGTCTCGCAGCACCTCGGACAGCTTCCGGCCAGGTCGGCGGTTCAGAAGAGATGTCGGGGCATCCATACCAGTCATTCTGACTGCACAGGTTTGGCCGATGCGGGCTCTGGCTGGCGGGTTTTCCAAAGCGACAGTGCGATGCCACCGATCAACAGCGTCGCGGTAACACCGAGGGAAATCACGGCAGGCAGCTTCTCGATCCCCAGAAGCTCCGCTCCGATCACCTTGGCGCCGATCAGGACCAGAACCAGCGATACGGCGGTTTTCAGGTAGACGAAGCGGTGCATCATGGCCGACAGCGCAAAGTAGAGCGCCCGCAGGCCGAGAATGGCGAAAATGTTCGAGGTGTAGACAATGTAGGGATCCGTCGTGATCGCAAAGATGGCGGGAATCGAGTCGACTGCGAAGATCACGTCAGCCAGTTCGACCATGACCAGCGCCAGAAAGAGCGGCGTGACAAAGAGCGCGCTGGTCCCCGTGGCACCAATTGGCTGCCGCACGAAGAACCGTCCGCCGAACAGCCCGGCGGTCACGTTGAACCGACGCCGCATGACGCGAAGGATCGGGTTTTGGGCCACGTCATACTCCGTGTCCCCGTCGCGCAGCATCTTGACACCGGTGAAGATCAGGAACGCTGCGAAGATCAGGAGAACCCACTCGAACCGCTCGACCACCGCCGCGCCGACGCCGATCATGATGCCGCGCAGGATGATTACGCCGAGAATGCCATAGACAAGGACCCTGTGCTGATAGGCACGCGGCACCCCGAAATAGGCAAATATCATCGCGATGACGAAGATGTTGTCCATCGCGAGGCTTTTCTCGACGACAAACCCGGTAAGGTAAAGAAGTGCGGCCCTCTCCCCCATGACCTGCCAGATCCAGAGTGAGAACAGGAGGCCGATACTTACGTAAAAGGCCGACAGAGCCAGGCTTTCACGCACACCGATCTCGTGGTCTTTCCGATGCAGCACGCCAAGATCGAAGACCAGGAGCGCGACGACGAGGGTCAGGAACAGGGCCCAGCTCCAAAGCGGTTTCCCGAGAAAGTCGAGCGTCAGCAGATCCAAGGTCAAGCTCCAGAATTGACCCGCTCGCAGAGGCGGTCAGAGACGGCAACCCTTTTGGGTCGGCGCAAGATCGGAACCCGAGCCCACGTCAAATGGGATTGGTCGTAATTCGGACAAGCCCTCTGCCGAAACAATATTTTTTCAGCGATCTATTGAACGGCAGATCGGCAGTACAGATTTCTGCCGGGCCCGCCGCAGACCATCCACGGCCGCCCTTTTGCGCCCGCGTCTTGCATCCTTCGACGGACGGTCGTTACGCGCCGGCCATTCGGGGCGCCTGAGGATTTATCTTGAAGATACCAGTCTGGCGGTTGGTCGCTTACATGATCGTCATCCTGATCGGGTTGGCGATCGCCCTTCCGAGCTTCCTACCGCGCGGGACCGCTCGCACGCTTTCCGACTGGCTACCAGACCGCCCTGTTTCACTCGGGCTCGACCTGCGCGGCGGCGCATCGCTGACGCTCAGGGCCGACGAAGCGGCTCTCGCCGATGAAATGCTGGCCGATGCGCGCGCCGAGATTGGCGAGGCGCTTGAAACCGACGGCCTTGCGGCCCGATTGGCGATCGAGGGCCGGGAATTGGTGATCGGCCCGCGCGAGGAGGGTAGGCCGTTATCCGCGCTCAGTTCCACGGTCGAGGGCGCAATCCCCACCTTCCGACACGGCACGCTCGGCGCTTCGGAGCCCGCGTTCACGATTGTCGAGACTGAGGCTGGCATGCTGCGCCTAACGCTGCGCGATGCGGCGCTGGAGGCCGCGCAAGCGGATGCCATGGCCCAGAGCATCGAGGTCGTGCGCAAGCGCGTGGACGAGGCTGGCGTAGCGGAACCCTCGATCCAGCGACTTGGAACGGACCGCATCCTGGTACAGATGCCGGGCGTGAGCGATCCATCCGCCTTGCGTGCGCTGCTCGGCAGCACGGCGCAATTGACGTTCCATCGATTGGCGCCTGATCCGGGCGATGGGGCCCCGCTCGGGGCCGATGCCCTCCGGCTGTCGATGGCCGATGGCTCAGGTTCTGTCGTGGTCGAGGCGCAACCCGCACTGGACGGAAAGCGGCTTGCCGATGCCTCCGCGGCGTTCAATCCCGAGACCGGCGCACCAGTGGTGCATTTCCGCTTCGACACCCAGGGAGCCGTCGTTTTCGGAGAATTGACCCAAGCGCTCGTCGGCAAGCCTTTCGCCATCGTGCTTGACGGCGAGGTGCTGAGCGCACCCGTCATTCGTGAACCGATCCTTGGCGGGTCGGGGGAAATCAGCGGCGACTTCTCGGTCGAGGAAACGACGACGCTATCGGCGCTGCTGCGGGCGGGCGCGCTTCCCGTGCCGCTGGAAGTCATCGAGGAACGTACCGTCGGTGCCGACCTGGGCACCGATGCAATCGCGGATGGGCTCTGGACGGGGCTGGCCGGCTTTGGCCTCGTCGCGACGGTCTTGATCCTGATCTATGGCGGTTGGGGTGTCGTTGCCACCGGCGCGCTGCTCCTGAACGTCGTCCTGACGATCGCCGCGCTGACTGTTTTGGGCGCCACGCTGACCCTGCCGGGCATCGCGGGCCTGATCCTCGGCATGGGCCTTGCCGTGGATGCGAACGTCCTCGTCAACGAACGCATCCGCGAGGAGACCGCCCGCGGCAAGCGCGCGGCCTCGGCCGTTCAGGCCGGTTTCGACCGTGCCTACCGCGCTATTCTCGACTCGAACCTGACCACGCTCATTGCAACGGCACTGCTCTTCTGGCTCGGCTCGGGACCGGTCCAGGGCTTTGCGGTGACAATGGGCCTTGGCATTCTGATATCGCTCTTCACCGCCGTCACGGTGGTGCGCTCAGCCATGGACATCTACCTGCGCATCCGCAAGCCGAAGACCTTCGATATCAAGGCGCCGCTCGGGTTCCTGCGCTCTAAAACGACGCCTGCGTTCCGCTTCATGCGGTTGCGCTTCGCGGGGCTGGGCCTTTCGGCCCTCCTCTCGATCGCCTCGCTCGTCCTCTTCGTTGCCCCTGGCCTCAATTACGGCGTCGATTTTCGTGGCGGCACTCTGGTCGAGGCGCATTTCAGCACTGCACCCGACATGGCGAGCATCCGAACCTCGGTCGAGGCCTTGGACCTCGGCGACGTGTCGCTTCAGCAATCCGACGGCGACCGAAGCCTGCTGATCCGGGTCGAAGAACAGCCGGGCGGTGAAGCTGCACAGACCCGTGCCGCCGACATGGTGCGCGCTGCGGTCACTGCCGAAGCGCCGGACGCCAGTTTCGAGCGCGTCGAGATCGTCGGCCCACGGGTGAGCGCCGAGCTTGCCGTCGCCGGCATCCTGGCGGTGGGCGCCGCGAGCGTCGCGATGCTGATCTACATCTGGGCGCGGTTCGACTGGCCCTTCGCCGTGGGCGCCATCGCGACGCTGGTCCTCGACATCACGAAAACTGTCGGTTTCTTTGCCCTGACGGGGCTCGACTTCGGGCTCACCGCCATCGCGGCGCTGCTGACGCTCATCGGCTATTCGGTCAACGACAAGGTGGTGGTTTACGACCGGATGCGTGAGAATATCGATCTCTACCCGACCATGCCGCTCCGCGAACTGATCGATCTTTCGATCAACCAGACCCTTGCGCGGTCGCTCTATACCTCCGTCACGGCACTTGTTGCGATGCTGCCGATGGCGATCTGGGGCGGTACGGCAGTGCAGAGCTTCGCGATCCCCATGGTCTTCGGCATCGTCATAGCTGCCGGCTCGTCCGTTTTCATCGCAGCGCCCATCCTGCTCTTCCTCGGCGATTGGCGGTCGCGCAAATCCACCGGCGCGACAGCGTCGGCCGCAGAACGCTTCCCGACCTGACCACAATTTGCCTCAGCATACTCCTCGATCCACATCTCGTTCAGCGCGGAGTGCCGCCGCCACTCATGGCCCAACTTCAAATTGAACGGCGCCACTACTCTCGCCAAGTGTCGCGATCGTTGCACCGCAACGGCGCGCCCTCGCCCTGGCTGCCACGCCGGTTATGCCTGGTGCGCTTGAACCGTCCGATCTGCTGTGTTCCGGCCGTTGGCGTGTCCGCGGGCTCCTTTCGCTTCGAAAATGCTTGTTCAAATGGCATAATCGGTCGATTCTATCGTCAGAACGCAGCCACCTGAGGAATGTCCGCCAAGAGCACACCAATCCGCGGGCACTAATGCCCCGCCTGACCCGCAACCGAACCAGAGAAAGGCCCTACAGATGTCACGTAACACTTCCCTGCTCCTGTCCTGCCTTATCGTGCTTGCCGCGCCTGCCGGGGCCGAAGTGCTGTCGAACACCAATCCCAGCATCCGCAACAACCTGTGCGTCGGGCTGGATTGCGACGTCAGCGAAAGCTTCAATGGCAATTTCAACCAATTGGAAATCAAGGCGAACAGCACACGTCTCGTGTTTGAAGATACATCATCCAGCTCGGGCTTTCCCACAGTCGACTGGGCGATCCAGGCCAATGACAGGTTTACCAGTGGCGAGGATCAGCTAATGTTCGTCGACCTCGGAACCGGCGCCGAAATCCTGACGATCAAGTCCGGCGCGCCGACCTCGACGATGGTTCTGGACGATACCGGCCGGGTGAGCCTCGGAACCGAATTGCCCCTGGCCGATCTGCATGTGGTCTCCAACGACACCGCAAAGATCCGACTGGAGGAAACCATTTCCGGCGCCGACTGGGAAGTCTCCGTCGGCAATACCGGCATCGGCTTTTACGAGCGCAATGCCACCTCCTTCCCGTTCTTCGTGGAAAACAACGCGCCGAACGGCGCGTTCTGGATCGAGGATACCGGCAATGTCGGCGTGGGCACCAGCAACCCCGCTGCGCCGCTGCATGTCGTGGACAGCGCCAGTTTCAGTTTCTTCCGGATCACGGCAACCGGGGCGGCTACCAACGATTCGGTCGACGTGGTCTTTACCGAGGGGCCGCTGGGCACCGGGCAGCTGCGCTACAACATCGTCGACGGCGACAACCAGGAAATGTCGCTAGATGCCAGCGGCAACATGATCCTCGCGGGCACGCTGACCACCCACGGCCCGGCCTGTGATGCCGGTTGCGACCGGGTGTTCACCGAGCGGCAGATCATCCCCGCGAAAGACTATGCGGCCCGAATGTGGGCCGATGGCCATCTGCCACATGTGGGGCCAACCGGGCCAAACGCCCCCTTCAACATGACGGAAAAGATGGGCGGGATGCTGAACGCGCTGGAGCACGCGCACATCTATATCGAAGACCTGCACCAGCAGAACGCAGCGCAAGGGGCGCAGATCGCGCAGATGAAGGCTGACCACGACCGCCAAATAGCGGCGCTGACCGCGATGGTCGAAGACCTCGCGAGAAAAGTGGCGGTCGACTGAACCGGACGCGCATTTGACAAGGCAGGCCTTGGCCATGGTGCCAGAGGCACCCGGGCTTGTGGGCAGTTGATCCAGTCCATGCCGCGCCCGGATGGCAAGAAATTACCCGTCTAAGCGGTTAAGATCCTACCTGAAAATCCATCCGCCTGGCGAGGATGCTCTACGTCCTGTTCCCGTTGTCACTCAGGATGGTGACACGGGTTGGATCTTGTCCGACAGCACCATCGGCCTGGATCGACTAGGCCCACTTTCGTTCCCGCTCCGGTCACTTGGCATCGCCGCTCTTGTAGATCGGTTCGGCAGTGAATTTGCCGCCCTGGTAGACGCTTTCGGGGGCGTTCCTTGGCGGACACGGAGCGGCGGCTTCGATTTCGGCGCGGAAGTCTTCGGAATTGTCCTTGGGCCGCCAGCCGATCAGCCGCGCGGTTTCGGTGTTCCACCAGCCTTCGTCATTGTCTGACACGCCCCAGATGATCGGGCATCCCAGCATGGGGACACGGAACACGCATTCGATCAAGCTGACGAAATCATCGGGCGACATCCACGTGGCCAGCATCCGCCGGTCCCGTGGTTTTTCAAAGCACGATCCGATGCGGATCAGCGCGGTCTCCTGCCCAAACTTGGAGTGATAGAGCGAGGCCATCGCCTCTCCGAAACATTTGGAGACGCCGTACAGACCATCGGGCTTCTGCGGGGCGGTGGTGTCGATCACCTCGTCCTGACGGTAGTAGCCGATGGCGTGATTGGACGAAGCAAACAGGATGCGCGGCATCCCGTGGGCGCGTGCGGCCTCGTACAGGTTGTAGACACCGGTGATATTGCCGCGCTGGATCTGCTTCCACGGCCGTTCGACCGAGACGCCGCCCAGATGCAGGATGCCGTCGCAATCCCTGACCAGATCATGCACTGCGGCCTCGTCCCCCAGATCGCAGGTCACGGTCTCTTCGCCCGGTCCGGCGGGCCCAAGATCCTCGATATCGGACAGGCGCAGCACGTCGGCCATATGGCCCAGGCGCGCCCGCGCCAGCCGGCCAAGGTTTCCGGCCGCGCCGGTGATGAGCAGTCGTTTCAAAGCGTCAGCTCCTTACTTCAACAGGTTGGGAAGGGTCATCGAGAAGGCCGGTACATAGGTCACCAGCAACAGCGCGAAGAGGATCGCACAGTAGAACGGCCAGATCGTGCGCACCGCCTGCTCGATCCGGATGCCGCCGACCACGCATCCGACAAAGAGGCATGCCCCGACAGGCGGTGTACAGAGCCCAAGGCCGAGGTTCATCATCATGATGACGCCGAACTGGGCCGGATCCATGCCGAGCCCCGTGACCACCGGCAGGAAGATCGGCGTGCAGATCAGGATCAGCGCGGCCATATCCATCACCATGCCCAGAACCAGCAGCGTCAAGTTCAGAAGCAGCAGGATCACGATCGGGTTCGACGAGATCGAGGTGACGAATTCAGCGAGGTTGTCCGGCACCCGGTACAGAGCGAGCAGGTAGGCAAAGGAAGATGCGGTAGCCACGAGGATCATCACGAGTGCGGTCGTGCGCACCGCCGACCGGACGGCCAGCTTGAAGCCGGGCCAGCTGAGTTCCCGGTAGACGATAGTGGTTACCAAGATCGCCCAGATTGCTCCGAAGGCACCGGATTCCGTCACGGTCATGACTCCCGACAGCACGCCGCCGACAATGATCACCGCGGTCATCAGACCGGGGATCGCGGCAGCAAAACTGATCAGAAGGGCGTGCCAGCCGGGAAACTCCTCGGACGGATAGCCGCGGCGCACGGCGATGTACCAGGCGACGACGCCAAGACACAGGCACATCAGGATGCCCGGCACGATCCCCGCCAGGAACAGCTGCGATACGGACACGCCCCCCGCCGCGACCGCATAGAGTATCATGTTGTGCGACGGCGGAATGACCACCCCCGCGACCGAGGATGTGACGGTCACATTGACCGCATAATCCGCGTCATACCCCTTCTCCTTCATGACAGGCATCAGGATCGACCCGAGCGCCGAGGTGTCCGCAACCGCGGATCCGGAGATACCGCCGAACAGCATGGAGGAGGTGACGTTCACCACGCCCAAGCCGCCGCGCGATTTCCCCACGACCGAGGCCGCAAGCCGTACCAGGCGGGCCGCGATACCCCCCTGCATCATCAGTTCGCCGGCGAAAATGAAGAACGGGATGGCCAGCAGGGAAAAGACAGAGATGCCCGACATGATCCTCTGAAATCCGATGAACAGCGGCAGGCCTTCGAAAAGGAACCCTCCCACCGTGGCGAGGCCGAGGGCAAAGGCAACCGGCATGCCCGAGATCAGGCCAAGGGCAAAGATGCCGAAAAGGATAAACAGGCCCATTCAGTGCTCCGTTGTGTCTTGGCCACGCAGCAGCATTGCGAGGTGATAGAGGGAATACGACGCGCTCAGCACACCGCAGATCGCCATTGGCACCGCGCGCCAGCCCTCCGCGATGGCCAGCATCGGGATGCGGCGCCGCCATGTCTTCTCAGCCAACTCAAACCCGTACCAAGCCAGGTAGACGGCAAAGATCAGCACGCCGATCAAGGCCAGCCAGCGCAGGGGGATTCGGAAGATCGGCGGCAACATTTCACGGACAAAGTTGATGGACAGATGCGCCTTGTTCCAGACGCCGGCGGCGCCGCCGAGGAAGGTGATCCAGACGACCAGAAGAAGTGCGGCCTGCTCCACCCAGGTCGGGGTATCGTTCAGGATATACCGCCCGAAGACGAGCCAACCGAAGATCAGGATCAGCGTGACCAGTTGAATCCCCGCGATCGTGATGCAGATCCGGGCGGTCAGGTCGAGAAACCGGAAGATCGGGTCGCGTTGGTCAGGTGATGTGTCAGAAATCATCCGGGGCTCCGAACATGAATACCCCGGCCGCGATCCGGCCGGGGTACGATGGCTGACGTCAGCTGCTGGACTGGATGTCCTTGATCAGATCTTCCAGGTCCGGGTTGGCCTCGATGAAGCCTTCGTAGACTGGCCCCATGGCGTCCTGGAACGCTGCGGGATCCTTGACCTCGTTGATCTTCACACCGGCCGCTTCGACCTTTTCGCGGCTTTTCAACTCGCGCTCGGCCCAAAGCTCGCGCTGTTCCTGCGCGGCGTTGACGGCGGCCTCCTTCACGATGGCCTTGTCCTCTTCCGACAGGCTGTCCCAAGTCGCGGTCGACACGCAGAGACATTCGGGGATGATCAGGTGGTTGGTAATCGAATAGTACTTCGCCACTTCGTAGTCGTTCGAGCTGTCGTAGGAGGGATAATTGTTCTCCGCACCGTCGATCACGCCTGTCTTCAGGGACTGGTAGACTTCGCCATAGGCCATGGGGGTGGCGTTGCCGCCAAGCATGTCGACCATCTGAACATAGAGGTCGTTGTTCATGACGCGGAACTTCATGCCCTCGACGTCTTCGGGGGTCTCGATTGCCTGCTTGGTATTGTAGAAGGACCGCGATCCGCTGTCGAACCAGGACAGCGCAACCAGCCCCTCTTCGGCCAGCGCGTCCGAGAACCGCTCGCCGATTTCGCCGTCCATAACGACATGCATGTGATCGACGTCCTTGAAGATGAAGGGCAGCGACAGGACGTTTGTTGCCGACACGATCTGACCCATGGGGCCCATGTTGAAGTTGGCGAAATCCAGCCCACCGTTGCGGACCTGTTCGATGGCGTCCGGCTGATCGCCCAGAACCCCGTTGTGATAGACCTGCGGCTCGACCCTGCCATCGGTTTTTTCGGCCACTTCCTTCGCAAAGCTCTCAAGGGCGATGGAGTTGGGGTAATCTTCGGGGTGGATGTTCCAGCCGCGCCAGGACTCGGCAAAGGCAGGAACAGCGGTCAGGGCTGCGATGGCGCCGCTCAGGGCGATCCGGGTGAATGTCATTTTCTCCTCCCATTTGGTCAGGCGGATTGGCCGCCGGCACCGGAGGTATGAAGAATCATCATACAAATTGTCAACACATAAGATGCATCTGGCGAATATTTGACAAATTGTCCGAAATTCAGCTTATGGTCACTGACGGGAAGGATCATGGCATGACAAAGACTCCACTCAAAAACACTTCATCTGGCGGCAGGCGCAATCTGGTGTCCGAAGTTACCGCCGGGCTGCGCGGTCGGATCGAAAGCGGTGAGTTCGAAGTGGGGGATCGCCTTCCTTCGGAAGCTCAACTTACCGAGGCGTTTTCGGTATCGCGTACCGTTGTTCGCGAAGCGATCGCCGCACTGCGCGCGGATGGATTGGTTGAGCCGCGTCAAGGTGCCGGTGTCTTTGTACAAGAGCCCTCGGCCAGCATTCAACGCTCCTTTCAGATCGTCGATATGGACAAGATTTCCTCAATTGTAGAGATGCTTGAGTTCCGAACGGCCGTCGAGATGGAGGCTGCGGCGCTGGCTGCCACGCGTCGATCTCCCGCCCAGGAAGAAGAAATCTACGAAGCCGAGGCCGAGATCCGCGCGCTGGCCCAGAGGGGCGAGGCCACGACTGAAGCCGATTTCCGCCTGCACCGGGCCATCGCCACGGCCGCCAACAACCCGCGCTTTGCGGAATTCCTCGACCTGATGGGACAATCCGTGATCCCGCGCTCCGCGCTCAAGGCCCGCGGCGAACAGCGCAGCCCGGACAGCTACATCAATCTGATCTCGGACGAGCATCGCGCAATCGCCGATGCGATTGCAGCCGGTGACGCGGAGGCGGCACGGGATGCGATGCGGCGTCACCTGAAGGGAAGCCAGCAGAGATATCGGAACATGCTGCGCAGACCCTAAAATACATCATACAGATTGTTGACACTCATCTGGTGTCTCGGGTAGCTCTGGGGCCGAACCGAATACCGGAGAACATCATGGACCCGCAAAACCTCAAGACTTCACTGGGCTCAGGCCTTCTGTCCTTTCCCGTGACCCCTTTTGGCGCCGGTGGCGCCTTTGACCGTGCGGTCTATGAAGATCACGTCGGCTGGCTGTCGAGCTATCCCGCCGCGACGCTTTTTGCCGCCGGCGGCACGGGGGAGTTCTTTTCCCTCAAACCTTCCGAGATCCCGGAGATCGTGCAGGCCGCCAAAGCCAGCGCGGGCGATGTGCCGATCGTCTCGGGCTGCGGCTATGGCACCGAGCTCGCCGTCGAAATCGCGCAATCCGCCGAGAAGGCCGGCGCCGACGGCATTCTGCTGATCCCGCACTACCTGATCGACGCACCGCAGGAGGGACTTTACGCTCACGTCAAGAGGGTCTGTGACTCGATCGGGATCGGGGTCATGGTCTATAATCGCGACAATTCCATCCTGATGCCCGACACGCTGGCGCGCCTCTGCGACGACTGCCCCAACCTGATCGGGTTCAAGGACGGGTCGGGCGATATCGGGCTGGTCCGGCAAGTGACGGCAAAAATGGGCGACAGGCTGATGTATCTGGGCGGGATGCCGACGGCCGAGCTGTTTGCCGAAGCCTATCTGGGCGCGGGCTTCAGCACGTATTCCTCGGCAGTGTTCAACTTTGTTCCCGGCCTTGCCGTCGAATTCTACGATGCTTTGCGCGCCGGCAACCGCAGCCGTTGCGAAGAGATCCTGAACGAGTTCTTCTATCCCTTCATGGCGATCCGCAACCGCTGCAAGGGATATGCCGTATCCGCGATCAAGGCCGGCGTCCGTCTGCAGGGGTTCGAGGTCGGGCCAGTGCGGTCCCCGCTGACGGATCTGGACGAGGTGGAGACGGGCATGTTGGCGGAGCTGATTGCGCCGTACAAACGATGAAACCGGCACAGAAGATGAAGATCGAGGCCGTTCGCACTCACCTACTGGAACACCGGCTCGATACGGCGTTCGAAAGCGCCTCGATGCGGTTCGACCGTCGGCAACATCTACTGGTCGAGATCATCTGCGATGACGGCACGGTGGGCTGGGGCGAATGCCTTGGGCCGGCCAAGGCCAACCGTGCCGTGGTCGAGACCTATGCCAGCTGGCTGATCGGGATGGACGCGCTTGAGACCGAAAAGATCTGGGCCGTGCTTTACAATGCGATGCGCGATCAGGGCCAGCGCGGTCTGACCGTCACTGCGCTGTCGGGAATCGACGTGGCGCTGTGGGACATCAAGGGCAGGCACTTCGGTGTGCCGGTCTCGACCCTTCTGGGCGGACGGTTCCGCGACCATGTCCGCGCCTATGCCACCGGCGCCTTCAAGCGCGACGGCGTCGACCGGGCGGCCGACAATGCCGAAGAGGCCACGCGCCACCGCGCCGCCGGATTCCACGCCATGAAGATCAAGATCGGCTTTGGCTATGAGGAAGACATTGCCGTCATCCGCGCCGTGCGCGACGCCATGGGCCCGGACATGCGGCTGATGATCGACGGCAATCATGGCTTTGACACGCTCGAGGCGATCCGTGTTGGTCGCGCCGCCGCCGACTATGGCGTCGATTGGTTCGAGGAACCCGTGACCCCCGAACATCTGGCCGCCTATCGTGAAATCCGCGCGAAGCAGCCCATCCCGGTAGCGGGGGGCGAAACCTGGCACACAAGATGGGGGATGCGCGCGCCGGTGGAAACCCGCTGCGTCGATATCCTTCAGCCCGATCTCTGCGGGTGTGGCGGGTTCAGCGAGATGAAACGCATCGCCGATCTGGCCGCGCTGCACAATATCCGCGTGGTTCCCCATGTCTGGGGGACAGCGGTGCAGATCGCCGCCTCGCTTCAGTTCATTGCGGCAATGGTGCCCAACCCCGTCCGAGTGAACCCTGTCGAGCCGATACTGGAGTTCGACCGCACCGAAAACCCCTTCCGGCAGGCCGTCGTGATCCGTCCGATCGAGCACGAGGGCGGTGTGGTCGCCATCCCCGACGGCCCCGGCCTGGGGGTGGAGATCAACCGAGACGCCCTGCGCGACTTTGCCCCCAAGGAGGCCTGACCATGGATCGCAAACTGACCGGCGTCCCGCCCGCCATCCGCCTGCCCGAAGGGGCCATCGACACGCAATGCCACATGTATCTGCCCGGGTTCCCCGCCCTGCCCGGCGGGCCCGGGAATCCGCCCGATCCGTTGCCGACGCCGGACATGTACCTGCAGATGGCCGACTGGATCGGCATTTCCCGCATGGTGGTCACGCAAGGCAATGCGCAGCAGGGCGACAATTCGTGCCTTCTGGCATGTCTCGACCAGCTTGGTGACCGGGCCCGTGGTGTGGCCGTGATCGACCGCGACACGCCTCAGGCCGAACTCGACCGCCTGTCCGCTGCCGGCATCGTCGGCGCGCGGATCATGGACCTGCCGGGCGGGGCCGTCGGTCTCGAGCAACTGGAAGAGGTCGACGCCAAGGCCGCGAGCCAGGGCTGGGTTCTGGCGGTACAGTTCGACGGTTCGGACATTCTCGACCATGAACAGCGCCTTGCCGGTCTGAAAAGCAACTGGATCTTGGATCATCACGGCAAGTTCTTTAAAGGCGCCACCCCCGAAAATGCGCAGGCGGATGCCCTGCGACGCCTGATCGACGGTGGCCGCTGCTGGTACAAGCTGGCGGGCTGCTACGAAAGCTCCCGGTCCGGCGGTCCGGACTATGCCGACATTGCCGCCATGACCCGCGCCATGGCCGCCCATGCGCCGGATCGGCTGATCTGGGGCACCAACTGGCCGCACAACCTGGCGAAGACCTCGGCGGATTATCCCGACGACGCGGATTTGACAGATACAGTACTGGGCTGGCTGGACGAGGATACGATGCTACGCACGGTTCGCGACACGCCAGCGGCGCTTTTCGGGTTCTGAAACCCTACGATCCGCTTGAGTGCTACGGTTCGACCATCTTCCGAGGAGGTTGTCGTTGGTACATTCGATGGGACGACGGACGTTTCTCGGCCGAGGCACCAGCCGTGATGTGAATGGAGCGCCTTGGGAAAGGCGCTCCGTAGGTGCGGACTGACTTACTCGAAATTGTAGGGCACGCCGGCCTGGTTGATGACCGAGTTGTACTCGCGGAAGATGCCGACGATCTTCTCGTGAACTTCGCCTTCCTGGGCGATCTCGTCCCAGAATTCCTTTGCGGCGTTCTCGACCTCGGCCCACTCGGACGCGGGCACCGACCGCAGTTCCAGCTTGTCACCGTTAGCACGCAGCGCGGCCTCGCCGCCCCAATACCATTGGTTGCGATAGGTATGCCCGGCTTCGACCCCCGCCATGACGACGGATTTCAGGTGATCGGGCAGTTCGGCCCAACGCTCCTGATTGGCGAACCACGATCCGATCCAGGCGCCGGAGATATTGTTGGTCAGGAAGTAGTCGGTCACGTCGGCCCAGCCCACCGTGTAGTCTTCGGTGATGCCTGACCATGCCATGCCATCAAGCTCGCCGGTCTGTACGGCGACCTCGGCGTCCTCGTAGGGAATATTCACCGGTACCACACCGAACTTGGCAAGGAAGCGGCCGGCGGTCGGGAACGTATAGAGCTTCAGCCCGTCGAGATCGTCGACTGACGTGATTTCCTTCTTGGTATTGAAGTTACACGGGTCCTGTCCCGCCGCCGACAGCCATTGCACACCGACCTTGCCATATTCCTCGCGCCAGATATCGGCGAGGCCATACTGGTTGAACAGCACGGGCACGTCGAGGATATGCTTCGTGGCGAAGGGGAAATAGCCGCCGAAGACCCGGAGAGGGGTGGGAGACGCCATCGAGTCGTCATCCGAATGGACGCCGTCGATCGTGCCACGCTGCAACGCCTGGAAAAGTTCGCCGGTGGGAACGATCTGATCGGCATAGAACAGTTCGATCTCAAGCTCGCCGTTGGAATTGGCGTTGATATAATCGATGGCCGGTTTGGTCACCTGTTCGCCAAGGGCACTGCCGGCATAGGTCTGGAAGCGCCACTTGATCGCATTTTGCGCCTTGACGATTGCCGGCGTTGCCAGCGTCGCAGGCACAGCCACACCGGCCGCCCTCAAAAAATTGCGTCTGGTCGTCATCTTTAAACCCTCTCTGTTTGGTTCGCTTGTTCGTCCGCCCTGTGACCAAGGTCTCTTTAATTAATTTCCATAGACGTACCCCGGCAGCCACAGGGCGATTTCGGGGAAAATCATGATCGTCGTCAGTGCCACCACCATCACCAACACGAAAGGCAGGATCGAGGTGTAGATATCCTTCAGCGTGATTTCTGGCGGCGCCATCGCGCGCATCAGGAACAGGTTGTAGCCGAAGGGCGGCGTCATGTAGGCGATCTGCGTAGTGATCGTGTATAGCACACCATACCAGATCAGGTCGAAGCCCAAAGCCCCGACTAGCGGCACGTAGAGCGGCGCCACGATCACAAGCATGGCAGTGTCGTCAAGAAACGTGCCCATGATTATGAAAGACAGCTGCATCAGGATCAGGATCATCCAGGGGCTGAGGCCCATCTGTTCCGTGAATAGGCTCTCAATTGCCTTGACCGCACCCAGCCCGTCGAAGACCGAGCCGAACGCCAGCGCTGCCAGGATGATCCACATGAACATGCAGGAGATGCCGAGTGTCTTTCGTACCGATGTCTCGAACACCTGCCGGGTCATGCGGCCCTTGAGCACGGCCGCAAGCAAAGCGGCAATCGCGCCGATGGCCGAGGATTCCACCAGCGACGTCCAGCCGTTGACGAAAGGCACCATCATGGCGAAGAAGATGAAAAGCGGTAAGAACCCTGCCCCCAGTAGCCGGATCTTTTCGTCCATCGGGATATCGCGCTCTTCCTTGGGCAGGATCGGTCCGAGCTGAGGATTCAGGCGGCAGCGGATCACGATATAGATCACGAACATGCCCGCCATCATCAAGCCAGGCAGAACCCCGGCCAGCCAAAGCTGGCCCACCGGTTGTCGCGCAATCATGGCATACAGCACCAGCACGACCGAAGGTGGCACCAGAATGCCAAGCGAGGACCCGGCCTGTATTACCCCGGTCACCATCCGCTTGTCATACCCCCGTTTCAGCAGCTCGGGCAGCGCGATGGTCGCGCCGATGGCCATGCCCGCAACCGATAGCCCGTTCATGGCGGAGATCAGAACCATAAGCCCGATCGTGCCGACGGCCAGACCGCCCGAGAGCCCCCCCATCCACACATGGAACATGCGATAAAGATCATCGGCGATGCGGCTTTCGGACAGAATATAGCCCATGAAGATGAACATCGGCAGCGTCAGGAGCGGATACCAGTTCATCAGCTTGACTGCCGCCGAAAAGCCGAGGTCATACCCCCCCCTGTCGCCCCAGAGGAAGAACGCCGCGACCACGGCCACGAAACCGATGGCGCCGAATACACGCTGTCCCGTCAGCAGCATCAGCATCATCGAGGCGAACATCAGCGCGGCGATGGCTTCGTATGACATCAGGCGTTCGTCTCCGTGGCACCGGGGGCACTTTCGTCCACGTCTTTCGGCCCCATGTCATGCCCCTTGAGCCTGAGAATGTCCTTGAAGAATTCGCTGGTCGCCTGAAGCAGCATCAGGAAAATACCGAACACCATGATCGTCTTGATCGGCCACATATAGGGGCGCCATGCGCTGGAACTGCGCTCGCCGCCGTATTTGAAGGAATACATCAGGCTGTCCCATCCGCCCCAGAGCAGGAATGCCAGGTAGACGATCAGGAACAGCACGGTAAAGGCATCCGCCTGCGCCTTGCGCCGCTCGCTCCACTCGCCATAGAGAAGGTCCATGCGCACGTTCGAACCCATCTGGATCGAATAGGGCCCGCCGAGGATGAAATACGCGACCATCGCAAACTGCGCCATCTCGAGCGTCCAGAGCGAGGGGTTGATCTGCACGCCCAGATCGCTTCCGACCTTGGTGAAGGTCGACCACAGCAGGATCGCCATCATCACGAATATCCCGTACATCACGATGCGCCCGACCCAGCGGTTCATGCGATCGACCCACTTGACGTATGAGAACATCAACCCGGTCATGCGGATGCGGCCTGTAGGTCAGGAGAAGGGGTGAGCACTCCAACCAGGGGCTTTCGCGACAGGCTCCGAACCTTCATCTCGGCCCCCATGTCCAACACCTCATGAGAATAGCGATCATTCCCGGCCGGTCCGAGCGGGCTGAGGGCAGCAGGAAAGACGACGCTGGAAAGTTCGCAGGCAAGACAAGCCGGTACCTTCCCGCGCGCGTTCAAAACGGCCGCAGGCGATCCACCTTCAGCCGTCAGAATCCGGTATGGTTTCGATCCGCTCACACCGCCACTTTAGGGTTGGCCACGCAAAAGCTGTCAAGAAAATTATGTAGACGGCGCTACAACCCTTATTTACCCTGTAACAAACGCTTCAAGAGAGAGCGCAGGTGAGACATTCCAAAATCCTGAAGGATAGACTCAAGGACAAGGCCAGCAGACTCACCCCGGCTGAACGATTGCTGTCCGACACTCTTCTGAAGGATTACCCCATGTCCGGGCTGCAATCGATAACCAAGCTTGCGGAGGCCGCGGGCGTTTCGACCCCGAGTGTGATCAGGCTGGCGCGAAAACTGGGTTTCGACGGTTTCCCCGAAATGCAGGCTGCGCTGCGCGAAGAAGCGTCGGCCCAGATAAAGAAGCCTATCCTGAAGCGGGAGGGGTGGCCGGAGGGGCGAAAGGACTCCCCTGATTTCCGCAATTTCGCCGAAACGGTATTCGAGAATCTCGACCAGACGATCGCGCGGCTTGATCCTGCGACCTTCAACGCCCTGGCCAAGGCGCTGGCGGATACGCAACGCAACATCTATCTTCTGGGCGGTCGCATCACGCGATCGAACGCAGATTACTTCTTCAACCATCTGCAGATCATACGACCCGGCGTTACGCTGCTGTCTCAATCTCCGAATGTCTGGCCACAATATCTTATCGACATGGGCCCAAGCTCGGTTCTCGTGATCTTCGACATTCGCCGTTACGAGGCCGATCTTGCGCGGCTTGCGGATCTGGCCAAGCAAAGGGGCGTCGTTATCGTCCTGTTCACCGACCAATGGGGTTCGCCTATCTCCACATCGGCGGACCACGTGATCAACGCGATGGTCGAGGTGCCTTCCAGTTGGGACTCGACGCTTGGCATAAATCTGATCGTGGAGGCGTTGATCGCAGCCATTCAGACACAACGTCTGGAAAAGGCGCGCGACCGGATCGAAGCACTGGAGGACATGTTCCGCTCCACCTGCATATTCCGCAAGTGAACCTTCCGCAGGTCGCGAGGGCGAGGCTACCTTGCGTTTCGGCTCAACGCCTCCGGCAGCCATGTCACGAGGTCAGGGAAGATCGCGAACAGGATCAGCACCGCCACCTGGATCAGGAAGAACGGTATGACACCTCGATAAACCTGACCGATGCCGATACCTTCGGGCAGCACGCCCTTGAGGTAGAATAGCGTATAGCCGAAGGGCGGCGTGATATAGGCCATCTGCGCGGTAATCATGAACAGCACCCCGAACCAGAGCAGATCGAAGTCCAGCGCCGCCACGATCGGCAGGAAGACCGGCACGCAGAGCAGGATGATGCCGATCTCGTCGAGAAACAGGCCTAGGAAGATCAGCACCAGAACCATCGCCCCCAGAATGACCCATCGCGACGCGTCGAGCGTTTCGACGAAGTTCAGCAGCGAATCCGCCCCGCCCGTGGCCACGAAGACCGAGATGAAGGCCCTTGCGCCGATGGTGATCCAAAGGATCATCGCGGTTACCCGCAGGGTATCGGTTGCCGCGTCGGAGAGCATCGGCAGGGACAGGCGGCGTGTCACCACGGCAGAGGCGGCGGCGCCCAGCACTCCGACCGCCGCGGCCTCCGTGGGTGTGGCGATGCCGGCATAGATCGACCCGAGCACGCCCACCACCACCAGCCCCGGCAGGATGAGCGCCTTGAGCTTGGAGAGTTTCACACGCAGAGGGAGCGAAACAGTGTCTGTCGGGATGGGCGCCAGCGAAGGGTTGAGCCAGGTGCGGACGAGCACGTAGAGGGCGTAGCTGGCTGCGAGGATCAGGCCCGGCACGATGCCGGCGGCGAACATCTTGCCGATCGAGATCTGCGCGGTGATCGCGTAGACGATCGTCACCACCGAGGGCGGGATCAGGATCCCGAGCGTGCCGCCCGCGCAGATGGCCCCCAGCGCCAGCGGCGGATGGTACCCGCGCGACAGCATGGAAGGCAGGGCGAGGATGCCCATGGCCGCGACCGCCGCGCCGACCACGCCGGTCATGGCTGCGAGGATGGTGCAGATGGCGATGGTGCCCACCGCGAGCCCGCCGTTGACGCCCGAGAACCAAGCCTCCATCGCGTCGTAGAGCGCGTCGATGATCGCCGATTTCTGCAGGATCGAGGCCATCAGCACGTAGAGCGGAATGGCCATCAGCGCCTCGGAGGTCATCGTGTCGAAGGTGTTGAGCACCGCCACGATCAGCGCCGAGGGCCCCCAGAGCAGGATCGTCGAGATGAAGGCGATGGCGCCCAGCACGAAGGCCAGCCCCGCGCCGGACAGCATGAACACCACCAGCGAGGTGAACATGAAGAGCAAGATCAGCGAACTTTCCATCACGCGGCTTCGGGGGGTTCGGTGGGCCGGGAGATCAGGACGAGCTCGGCCAGCGCCTGAAGCACAAGCAGCAGCGCGGCCAGCGGCAGGAAGGCCTTGGCGGGCCAGACGACCGGGTTCCACGCCGAATAGCTGGTCTCGCCGTAGGTGAAGGATTGCAGCACGAGAGGCACGCTGAACCATAGCAGGATGGCCCCGAAGGCCGCCGCCAGCAGGAAGCCGACAATTTTCAGGACTGCGGCGAGCCAGCCGGTGGCCTTTTCGGAGACGATATCGACCGCCACATGCCCGCCCAGATGCAGCAGGTAGGGCCCGCCGAGCAGGAAGAACGGCCCGAAGACGAGCGTGGCCAGTTCCGGCGCCCAGGAGGTGGGCGCTTGCAGGAGATAGCGCGACAGCACTTCCCAGAGCATCAGGAGGACGATGCCGTAGACCAGCCACTTGGCCAGCGAGAACATCAGCCGGTTCAGCGCGGTCACGCTCCGGGCGAGGGCAATCATGAGGTCATCTCCGAGGCTTGCGAGGGCCGCGCCGATGGCCGGCGCGGCCACCGTCTGGTATCAGAGCAGGCGAAGCTCTTCCATCAGCGACATCTGGCTTTCCATCATGCGCTTGGCGAGTTCGTCGTCGCCCGCGGCCTTCTTCCAGCTTTCCACGGCCGAGGCGCGGGCCTGGGTCACGTCTTCGGCCGCGAAATCGACGATCTCGACGCCGGCTTCGCGGTACTTCTCGAGGTACTCGCCGTTGTCGACGATGATGTTCTGGCGCAGGGCGCCGGAGACTTCGCGTGCCGCCACTTCGAGCGCCGCCTTCTGCTGGTCGTCGAGCTGGTCATAGGCGGCGGTGTTGGCGACATAGGCCGTCGCGGTCGAGGGTTGATGCACGCCGGGCAGGATCAGGTACTTGGCGACCTCGTGCAGGCCTTCCTCGTAATTGGCCTTGATGTCGCCGCGGTCGGCGAAGTCGATCAGCCCCTTGTCGAGGGCCGAGTAGACCTCGGCCGTGGGCAGCGGCGAGACGGAGACGCCGAAATCGGCCATCACGGCGGCGGCGAGGCCCACGAACCGGCCCTTGAGACCGTCCATGTCGGCAATGCTGCGGATCTCGACCTTGGAATGGATCGGCTCTTCGCCATAGACCGTCGGGGCGACATAGGTCAGGCCTGCGGGGGCGTAGCTTTCACGGGCCATTTCGAGCCCGTCGCGTTCGTAGAACCATGCCTCGTACTGGTCCGCCTCGGGGAAACCGAAGGGAACGGTCGAGGAGAACCCGTGCGCCTTGATCTTGCCGGCAGTGTAGCCGTCGAAGGTTTTCATCATCTGGAAGGCGCCGCCACGTACGGCGTCGAAGGCCTGGGCCGCGGGCACGATTTGGCCACCGGAAAACGGCGTGATCTCGAGCGAGCCGCCGGTCAGCTGCTTCACCCGTTCGCAGAACTTCTCCTCGTAGAGCATGGGCGTCGTGCCGCCGCCCCATAGCGCCTGCATGCGCCACTGGGTGGTGCCCTGCGCGCGGACAGCGCTGGCCGACACGATAGCGGGTGCCGCCAGTGCGCTGGCAGCGGTCAGACGCAGCATGTGGCGTCGTGTGGTATTGGTCATGATGTGTATCCTCCCTTGGATGGTTTTATGCGCTGCCGTCCAGCACCTGTTTTGCCCGACCGACACTGATGTCGCCCGCAGCTACGATGGCCTTGGCCACCCTGTCGATATCCGGCCCACTGGCGCCGGCGGTGATCGCGATATTGCGGGCGTGCAGGGCCATGTGCCCGCGTTGTATCCCCTCCGTGGACAGCGCGCGCAACGCAGCCATGTTCTGCGCCAGTCCCACTGCGGCGATCACCTCGGCCAGTTGCTTCGCGGACGTGATCTTCATCAGCTCGAGCGCCGCCTGCGCCGCCGGATGCGTCCGTGTCGCCCCGCCGACGATACCAACCGCCATGGGCATCTCCAACGTCCCGACAAGCGCGCCGTCCCGTGCGACCTCCCAGGTCGTGAGCGACGTGTAACGGCCCGAGCGCGCGGCATAGGCATGCGCCCCGGCCTCGACCGCCCGCCAGTCATTGCCGGTGGCCACGACCACCGGATCGATCCCGTTCATGATGCCCTTGTTGTGGGTCGCCGCGCGATAGGGGTCGACGATGGCCAGCGCACAGGCTTCGACCATGCCTTGCGCCACCTCGGCCCCCTGGAGCGACTTGGTGTCCAGCGCCTCGGGCGCCAGCCGCACGCTGGCGGTCACCAGCCTCCGATCGGCAAGATTGGACAGGATGCGCAGCCGCACCTTGCCCTTGGAAATCTCCTCGATCCTGGGGGCCAGCATCTCGGCCATGGAATTGACGGTGTTGGCGCCCATTGCGTCGCGCACGTCGACCAGAATATGCAGGACGACCATCGGGCCTATCGGGCTTTCGGCGAAAACCTCGACCTCGATCCCCTTGCAGCCGCCGCCGAGACCCACGAGCACGGTGTCGCGGGAGTTGGCCATCTCGATCAGTTCGTCCTCATGCGCCAGAAGCGCGGCGCGCGTGCCCCACGGGTCCGTCACACCGATGATCTGAACCTGCGCGCGCATGATGGGCGGGGTCGACCGGACGGTAAAACCGCCACCTGGACGCGCCAGCTTGGCCATGTAGGACGCCGCGGCCACGACCGAGGGTTCTTCCACAACCATGGGAACGAGGTAATCCTGCCCGTTGACGAGAAAATTCGTTGCCACCCCGAGCGGAAGCTCGAACTTGCCGATGACATTCTCGATCATCCCGTTGGCCACGCTGAGCCCAAGCGTACCCTCGCCCGCAAGCGCCGCCGCGCCGGCCTGATCCATCCCGGCGGCCGATACGATGGCCTTGCGCCGGTCGGCGGGCTCCATATCGCGAAGTCCACCGATGCGGGAATCGACTGCGGCCGGTGCACCGCGGTTCGGGTCTTTCATGAGTTCTCCTCCAACTTGATCCCGACCTTCCCGAAAATTGGCGGAGATGTATTGGTACAGTTTAGGAAAATAATTATATCTGTACCTACTTTATAATAGGTACAGATTGAGGATGACCCAAAGCAAGACTGAACGGATTTTCCAGACCCTCCGCCAGAGGATCGAAAGCGGCGACCTGGCCGAAGGCACGAAGCTGATGTCGCTCCGGCAAGCCTCGGATCAGTTCGGCGCCTCGAAAAACGTAATGGTCACGGTCTACGACAAGCTGGTCGCTCACGGCCTGGCCCGGTCGCGGCGCGGTTCGGGTTTCTACGTGACGCGGCTCGCACCCAGCATTGCCGAACCCACGAACCTGCGCGAGGCCAGCGATACGGTCTCGCTTCTCCACGTCCAACTCGACCGTCCCTACACGGTTCTGGCCGGCGATGGGCGACCACCGGAATCGTGGATGATGACCAGCATGCCCGCCATCACCCTGCCCGCCGGCGAAGGTGGATATGGCTCGCCCCACGGCCTTCTGGCTCTGCGTGAATGCATTGCAGCCACGCAGGTCGCGGCGGGCATCATGACCACCCCGGCCCAGATTGTCACAACCTTCGGCGCGAACAATGCGCTCGATCTCGTCATCCGCCGCTTTACCAGACCAGGGGACACCGTGCTCGTCGATGACCCGGGCTATTACCCCCTCTTCTCCAAGCTCAAGCTGTCCGAGGTGAATTTCGTCGGCATCCCCAGAACCCCCACCGGGCCCGACCCGAAGGCCCTCGAACTTGCAGCCAAAAAACACTGGGCGCGCCTGTTTTTCACCCAGTCGCTGGCCCAGAACCCCACCGGCTGCTCCATCGAATTGCCGACGGCACACGCGGTTTTGAAGGTTGCGGACCAGTGCGAGATGCTGGTGATCGACGACGACCCGTTCATCGACCTGCCCGGCGTCCGCGGCACGAGACTCGCAGCACTGGACCAGTTCCGTCGCGTGATCCAGATCGGCAGTTATTCCAAGATCCTGTCACCCTCTCTCCGGTCAGGTTATCTTATCGCCGAGCCGGAAATCGCGGCCAGCATGGCCGAGTTGAAAATGATTCTCGCCGTGAACAGCTCCAGCCACACCGAACGCCTGATTGCCGAGGCGATCCTGTCGCGCCGGTTCGAAAAGCTCAGGCTTTCGCTGCGCAAGCGGCTGGACCGCGAACGCAGGGAGGGCATGCAACAGATGGAAAGGCTCGGCTTCCGGCTTTTCGCGCCCCCGGATGACGGGCTTTATGGATATGTCCACCTTCCGGAGGGGCTCGACGACATGGAGGTCTCGCACCACGCGGCGCAGAAAGGTATTCTGCTTGCTCCGGGCAGTCTCTTCCGGGTCTCGGGCCAGTCGAACCGCCCTTCCATGCGCGTCAACTGGAGCCGTGTACAGGACAGCCGATTCTATTCCTTCCTGCGCACGCTGACCTAGTCTCGGTGAGTCATCCGAGGCATTGTGTGGATCATCAACGACTGCGAAATCGTGTTGCGACGAACCCTGGAGTTCATGGTGATCCGACCAAAATTAAAAGGCGGCCACAACGGTTAGAAAAGCCTGCTTCAACCTCGCCGAAGGCGGATCAAACATGTCGGAAGAGCCAAATCATGCAATGGCCTGTTTTTGCGTTTGTATCCTGCCCGGCTCCCGAACAGCCCGCCGATAATCGGTCGGGCTCATGCGCCTGTTCTTGAGAAAGACCCGGGCGAGCACCTGGTTCGACGAGTATCCGACCTCCAGGGCGATCTCCGTGACCGGCATCTCCGTATGCTCGAGCAGATCGCAGGCCTTTTCCATTCTCAACTGCGTCAGGTAAACCCGCGGTGGCACGCCGAGGCCCTGCTTGAACATGCGGGCGAAATGATACGGGGAAAGTTGCGCCTCGGCCGCAAGCTCCTCGAGGGTGATGTCTTCCGACAATCGGGCATGCATGAGGTCGACGCATCGTCGCTTTGCCCAGGGCGAGAGACCGCCCCTGGCCGGTTCGAGCGACGCACCGCCAAGCCGGCACAGGTGCGATATGATCTCGTATCCGGCGGCGCGGGCCAGCAGGCGTGACGGTACACCCTCGTCCGCACAGATCGCCCAGAGGCGTCTGATCGACGAGCGGATTTCCGGTGAATGGAAAGTCCCCCTGAAGACGTCCGGCCGGTCGAACACCGCCTGGCCGACATTCGCTTCGTCGAATGCGCTTTGCCAATGCGACAGGGGAAAGGCCAGGCTGCGGACCTGATGGCTGGAGCCGGCGATTATCCTGTTTTTGAAGTTTGGTGCCGCGAGGAAGAAGCCGCCCTTGTCGCTTGTGACGTCGAAGGCGCCCGCACCCAGGTCGCCACGGAAACGCGTACCGCCGTTTATGTCCTGATGCAGCACGAAATCCGGTACGGCTGGATCCGACACGTCCCCGGCCGGTTGCTCTGCCTCGAGCAGGTTGAGGACGCCGCCGGCGGATTTTCTTTCCCGCACATAGGATGCGAGATGGCCTTTTTCGTACCATTGGGCAAACGAAGCATAGGCAGGGGATGTCATCCTTGTTCGCCTCTTCTTACAGGTCGGTGAAGAAGGCGCACTTTGATGCTGCGCGCCGAGCGCTTTATTTCGGGGTCACGGTACGCTTTCCGGCATTATTCGTAAAATACCGAGTTTTTACCGACCTATTCCGAAATGATATAGGAAGCCGCTGACTGTCGCGGCATCCGCCGGCAGCCACAAGCTGCGGCCCGTTAATTTCATTCGGTGCACGCGCTGAACCCGCCGGGTGCAGTAATGCGCAAGTTCGGCACATGTGCAGCAGAACGGGCAACGCCCGGGGGGCCGGGGCCGGATAAGCTGAGCCCTATTACCCGGACACACCGCTTGTTGCAGACCGGCGACGTCCGACAAGGAGAAAGGATCACCAATGCGCAACAATGATCTGTCCCGCACGATGCTGACGCGGCGCACGGCTCTGTACTATGCCGGCGCTTTCGCCGCTGCGAGTGCTTTCTCCCTTCCAAGTCTTGCTCAGGCTCAAACCAAAGGAGATTTTGTAATGGCAGAGGTCACCACCCCCGACGGCAATCGCATTTTCTACAAGGACTGGGGCCCCAAGGACGCCCAGCCCATCGTCTTTCACCATGGCTGGCCGCTCAGCTCGGACGATTGGGATGCACAGATGCTGTTCTTCCTGTCGAAAGGGTATCGCGTGGTCGCCCATGACCGGCGCGGGCACGGCCGTTCCGAGCAGGTCGACAGCGGGCACGATATCGATCACTACGCCGCCGATGCCTTTGCTGTGGCCGAGGCGCTGGACCTGCGCAATGCGGTGCATGTCGGCCACTCCACCGGCGGCGGCGAAGTCGCGCGCTATGTCGCACGGCACGGCGAACCTGCGGGCCGGGTGGCCAAGGCCGTTCTTGTGGCCGCCATCCCGCCCCTGATGCTGCAGACCGGCGCGAACCCCGAGGGCACCCCGATGGAGGTCTTCGACGGCCTCCGCTCTGCCCTCGCTGGCAACCGCGCGCAGTTCTTCCGCGATCTGCCTGCCGGGCCGTTCTACGGGTTCAACCGCAACGGCGCGACAGTGCACGAAGGGGTCGTCCAGAACTGGTGGCGCCAGGGCATGATGGGCAGCGCCAAGGCGCATTACGACGGTATCAAGGCCTTCTCGGAGACCGACCAGACTGAGGATCTGAAGGCGATTACCGTGCCCACCCTGGTTCTGCATGGCGAGGATGACCAGATCGTGCCGATCGCGGCCTCGGCCGAGAAAGCGGTGAAACTGCTGCCCAACCCCACGCTGAAGACCTATCCCGGGTTTTCGCACGGGATGCTGACGGTCAACGCTGACGTGCTGAACGCCGACATCCTGGAATTCATCGTCGCGTGAGGCAACGGCGGGGGCGTGGCTTCGATCGCGCCCCGCAACGGTTTCCCAGAGAACTTATCCCGACGTTCCACTGCCTCGGCCGGCGAACAAGCGTCCCTCGGCGAGAAAGGATCAGACCCATGTCCAAGCGTAATGCAATCTTCCCCGCCAACCGTCACGCGCTTTACGAGGCGCACGGTTATTCCGCAGCGGTTCGCACGGGCGATCTACTGTTCGTTTCCGGCCAGGTCGGCAGCCGCGAAGACGGCACGCCGGAGCCCGATTTCCGCAGCCAGGTCGAGCTCGCCTTCAGAAATCTCGAAGCCGTACTCGCCGCCGCCGGCGCCGGCTTCGACGATGTCATCGATGTCACCACGTTCCATACCGACCCCGAGAATCAGTTCGCGTCGATCATGGAGGTGAAGAGCGGAGCCTTTCCCAAGGCGCCCTATCCGACTTGGACGGCGGTGGGCGTCAACTGGCTCGCCGGTTTCGATTTCGAGATCAAGGTGATTGCGCGAATACCGGGGTGACATCCGGCCGCGCGCCGGACCGAGAAACGAAAGACGAGAAAACAAGCAGACGTGCAAGGAGAGATCACATGAACAAGCCTGACCTGCTGACGCCCGAGAACTGCCAGATGATCTTCATCGACCACCAGCCACAGATGGCGTTCGGCGTACAGTCGATGGACCGCCAGGCCCTGAAGAACAACGTGGTGGCCCTTGCCCGGGCGGCCAGGGTGTTCGACATACCGACCACGATCACGACGGTCGAAACGGAAAGCTTCTCGGGGCACACATACCCGGAGCTGCTTGCGGTTTTTCCCGATCATCCGCTGCTCGAGCGCACCTCGATGAACTCCTGGGACGATCAGAAAGTGCGGGATGCGCTGGCGAAGAACGGTCAAAAGAATGTTATCGTGTCCGGTCTATGGACCGAGGTCTGCAACAACAGCTTCGCCTTCAGCGCGATGGCTGAGGGCGGCTACGAGATATTCATGGTCGCCGACGCCTCGGGCGGAACGTCGCAGGCGGCGCACGACTATTCGATGCAGCGCATGATCCAGGCGGGTGTCGTGCCGATGACGTGGCAGCAGGTGATGCTGGAATGGCAACGCGACTGGGCGCATCGCGATACCTATGACGCGGTGATGGACATCGTTCGGGAACACTCTGGGGCGTACGGCATGGGCGTCGATTATGCCTACACCATGGTCCACAAGGCGCCGGAGCGTGTCGAGCACGCAAAGCGCCTTGCGCCCGTGGTCGCCGGATCGGCCGCCGCCGCCGAATAACGTTCCCGCTGCGCCGGGTCCGGCGGCCGTTGCCTCCCTGCGGCCGCCCCGCTCCCACCCGGCGCATCTGGCGGGCCTGCGCCCCCCATGCGCAGGCCCGCCCTTGTTTGCCGATCGGGGAGACGAGAGCCGCGAGGACGCGAGACATGCACGAGACGAGACAGAACTCTGTACGAAACGCTTGGCCGGTCACCCGCCGGTGGGTCGCTACCACAGCTGCCGCGGCCGGGGCGTTTGGCCTCGTCGCGCCGGGCAGGGCGTGGGCGCAATCCAACGAGGAGGACGGAATGCCCGACACGATCATCAGAAACGCCCGCGTGACAACGCTGGACCCCGCCACGCCGGAGGCCGCCGCCATTGCGGTCCGCGACGGTCGCATCCTTGCGACGGGACAGGACGCCGAGATCATGCGCCTCGCCGGCGCGGACACGCAGGTGATCGACGCAGGCGGCAGGCGGGTCATCCCCGGCCTCAATGACAGCCATACGCATCTGATCCGCGGCGGGCTCAACTACAACATGGAGCTTCGGTGGGAAAACGTGCCCTCGCTCGCCGACGCACTGCGGATGCTGAAGGAACAGGCGGACCGCACCCCTGCGCCGCAATGGGTTCGTGTCGTCGGTGGCTGGTCTGAGTTCCAGTTCGCCGAGCGACGCATGCCGACGCTGGACGAGATCAACGCCGCGGCTCCCGACACACCGGTATTCATCCTGCACCTCTACGGTCGGGCCCTGATCAACCGCGCAGCGATCGAGGTGCTAGGGTTCGGGAAGGACACGCCGAACCCGCCGGGCGGCGAGATCCAGCGGGACGACCATGGAAATCCCACCGGCCTTCTTGTCGCCAGACCCTCGGCTCTGATCCTTTATTCCACCCTCGCGATGGGACCTAAGCTTCCGCTCAAGGACCAAATCAACTCCACCCGCCACTACATGCGCGAGATGAACCGGCTCGGCATCACTAGCGTGATCGACGCGGGGGGCGGCGGGCAGAATTATCCGGATGACTACGCCGTCATCCAGCAGCTCGACGACGCGGACCAGCTGACCGTCCGGATCGCCTACAACCTCTTGGCGCAGACTGCCGGTGCGGAGCTTTCGGACTATGAGCGCTGGGTGGAAATGACCGAACCCGGTTCCGGCTC
Source organism: Roseovarius sp. (assembly GCF_040223625.1). Taxonomy (GTDB): domain Bacteria; phylum Pseudomonadota; class Alphaproteobacteria; order Rhodobacterales; family Rhodobacteraceae; genus Roseovarius. Next base: position 34,281 of record NZ_JAVKFX010000013.1, read on the forward strand.
GGACATGCTGCGTATGAACGGGGCGGGCGAGAACCTCACCTGGTCGGCGGCGGATTTCGAGAACTTCCTCGAACCGCGTCCCGATCTGGCCCCCACGATGGAAAGCGAGCTTGAACCAGTTGTCGAGCTACTGGCCGAGAACAAATGGCCGTTCCGTATCCATGCGACCTATGACGAGTCGATCGACCGGTTCCTGACCGTGTTCGAACGCGTGAACCAGCGCCAACCCTTCGAGACGAGGTTCATCATCGACCACGCAGAGACCGTCACGCCGCGCAACATCGAGCGCATCACGGCTCTGGGCGGCGGTATCGCCACTCAGCACCGTATGGCGTTTCAGGGCGAGTATTTCGTCGATCGCTACGGCCCACAGGCCGCGCAGGCCACCCCGCCGATCCGGCAGATGATCGAGATGGGCACGCCGGTCGGCGCCGGCACAGACGCGACCCGGGTCGCCTCCTACGATCCGTGGGTCGGACTGTACTGGATGACGACCGGCAAGACGTTGGGTGGCATGCAACTTTTCGACGAGGACAACGTGCTCACGCGCGAGGAGGCGTTGCGGATCTGGACCCACGGCTCTGCGTGGTTCTCGGGCGAGGCGGAGGTCAAGGGCGCGCTGGCGCCCGGCATGTATGCCGATCTCGCCGTGCTTTCGGCGGATTACATGAGCGTACCGTCCGAAGAAATCCGGCAGATCAACGCGGTTCTTACCATGGTCGGCGGCCGCGTCGTTCACGGCGACGGCGACTTCTCGGATCTGGCGCCGCCGCTGCCGTCGGCATCGCCGGGGTGGAGCCCCGTCGGCGCCGTACCGAGCCCGGGTGCGCGGCAGGCTGCGAAGGAAACCGGAACGCGCTTTGCCAGCGCATGTGGCTGCGGCAGCGCCTGTACACTTCACGGCCATGACCACGGCATCGCCTGGACGAACCCGATTCCGGTGAGGGATCTGAAATCCTTCTGGGCCGCCCTCGGCTGCTCCTGTTTCGCGGTCTGAGGGGGAGGACGGGATGGACTGGAAACCCTACGTGGTGTCACTGGCGATCGGGCTCGCTGTCGGGGGGCTATACGCGCTGCTCGGCACCCGATCGCCGGCACCGCCGATCATCGCGCTGCTGGGTCTGCTCGGCATGCTGGTCGGAGAGGCGGCAGTCACCTGGCTCAAGGACCGGACGACGGCGGCTCAGGCCGCGGCCGACTGTCTGCACGCCAAGCGCTTCGCCAGCCACCAGAGCGAGGATAGACGGGGATGAGGTGGCTTGTCGCGCTCCTGCTCGCCCTCGCTCAGCCGGGATATGCAGACCCCCTCGTCTTCGAAGGCCGTATCGAGGCCTCGGAGCGCGCGGTGCTGTCGAGCCGCCTGAACGGTGTCGTGGCCGAAATCCTGTTCAATGGGGGCGAGCGTGTCTCCGCCGGGCAGCCGCTGATCCGTCTCGACCCGACCGATGCCGCTCTGGCGCTCGAGATTTCCGAGGCGCGGCTTGCCGCGTCACGGGCGCGGTATGATGGGGCGACCCGCCGCACCGCCCGTCAGGAGGAAATGCACGAGCGCGGGATCACAACGGATTCTACGCTGGGCGCCGCCCGCACCGAAATGGCGATGGTCGAGGCCGAACTCGCGCTGGCCGAGGCTGAGCGGCGCCGGGCCGTCCTTGACCTCGAGCGCGTGGTCATCCGTGCCCCGATCAGCGGCCTCATCTCGCCGCCGTCGGTTTCCATTGGTGCCTTCCTCGAGGCGGAAGCCGCCCCGCCGCTTGCGACGATCGTCGCGTTCGACCCGGCGGTCGCCGCGTACCGCGCACCCTATGCCGAGCGGCTGGACTCGCTGGAAGCGACCGGCTCGCGAACGGTTGTCGAGTTGCTGGAACGCATCCGCGTGCGCCTGCGGCTGCCCGGCGACAGGGTGTATCCCGGAGAGGCGACGCCCCATGCCGCGAGTGCCGAGGTCGATGCCGAGACGGGCACTGTGACGGTGTGGGCGAAATTTCCAAACCCCGATGCGCTATTGCGGTCGGGCATGATCGTCACGGTCCTGTCCGATATCCACGGCGCGGAGGCAGAGCAGTGAACCCCGCCGCGGCCGCACCAAATCGTCTGGCGCCCCCCCAATTGCATGCTAACCTGAAACCGCCCCGAAAGGATACCAAGACATGAGCTGGAGCCCCTGCCCCGACCCCACCCTCGGTGACGCCGCGAGCGTCGATGCCGTCGAAACCGTCATCGTGCCCCGTGCCGTCGATCTTGGCGAGATGACCGTGCGACGCGCGCTGCCCTCGACCGCACGTCAGATGGTCGGGCCGTTCATCTTCTTCGACCAGATGGGACCGGCGGAGTTCCTGACCGACCAGGGGATCGACGTCCGGCCGCACCCGCATATAAACCTCGCGACGGTGACCTACCTCCTCGAGGGTGAGATCCTGCACCGCGACAGCCTCGGAACCGAGCAGACGATCCAGCCCGGCGCCGTGAACTGGATGCGGGCGGGCCGCGGGATTGTCCATTCCGAACGCACCGCGCCCGAACAGAAACGCACCGGGCAGCGGCTCTTCGGTTTGCAGACCTGGATGGCGCTGCCCGCCGCAGCCGAAGAGAGCGACGCTGCCTTCATCCACCATGGTAAAGCGGAGCTGCCCGGGATCGACGACACCGGATTGACCCTTCGCCTGATCGCGGGAGAACTGCACGGCGTACGCTCGCCGCTCGCGACGGCGTCGGAAACGCTCTACGCCCACATCGCGCTGGCGGCGGGCGGGACCTACCGGGTCGAGGCCACGCATGACGAGCGCGCGCTTTACATCCTCTCTGGTGCCGTCGCGGTAGACGGGAAATCCTATGAGCCCGGCACCCTGCTGATCCTCGCGCCGCGCGCCGAGGCCGTGGTGCGCAGCGAGAGCGACGCCCGCCTCATGCTCTTTGGCGGCGAGCCGATGGAGGGGCCTCGCTACATCTGGTGGAACTTCGTCTCATCGCGCCCCGAGCGCATCGAACAGGCCAAGGAGGAATGGCGCCGAGGACGTTTCGACACGGTGCCGGGGGACGAGGCGGATTTCATTCCGCTGCCCGAGACAGACAGGCCCCCACAACGTGCGACTGGGCGCGAGACGCTGTGTGCCTGACTGCCACCCGCTGGATTTGTCATGAACTGAAGGCAGCATGACTCCATCTTTCGTGATCGAAAACGTGTTTGCAGGGACCGTTAAAGAACGTTGGTCCGGCAAACCGCCATCGGCTATCGGGAAACAGCCGGTTCCGGGGCGTGCTCAGATTGCCATGCTGGGCCTCACCGTAGATCAACAGGCGGATTTGGAGGTGCATGGCGGACCCGACAAGGCGCTGCATCACTATCCCGCCGATCATTACGCGGCATGGCGCACGGAGCTGGGGAGAGAGGATCTCCTCCCCGGGTCCTATGGCGAAAACCTTTCGACGAACGGTCTGACCGAGAAAACGGTCTGTATCGGTGACGTCTTCAGGGTCGGGACGGCCGAGGTACAGGTCAGCCAGGGGCGCCAGCCCTGCTGGAAGCTCAATGCCCATGTGGGTGAAACGAAATTGGCCCATCTGTTCCAGAAAACCGGGCGCACGGGTTGGTACTACCGTGTTCTATTACCGGGAGAGGTGGCTGCGGGCGGTTCCCTCTCGCTGATCGAACGGCTGCATCCCGACTGGAGTGTCGAACGCGTGACCGCCGCACGTCTGACGCGCGAGGTGCGCCCAGAGGAGGCGGCGATCTTGGCCCGTTTGTCCGGAATGGCCGAGAGGTGGCGGAAGGCATTCGAGAAGATGGCAGACGGAGACGCAACAGAAGATACGCGCAGTCGGCTCGGTCACTCGTAGGCAGTTGACGCCGCTCCTTCGCCACCGTCGGCATCAAACGCACACCAGAGCCAATGTCTACAGCCCTTGACCGGCACCGCGGCGGCGTCGAGCGGCCATTTACCCGCCGGGCACAACCGGCCGGACAATTTCAACTTGGCTTGGCGCTGCAACCCGAAAATCGTTTCCGTCAGTCTTGCAATGCCTACCGACCCGACATTTGCGCGCGCAACGCCTCGAGGAGGCCGCATCGGGCTTTCTGGCCTCGCCGTTCGGGAAGGCGCAAGATCGGCACCTTTGCGGCAGCATCTGCGCCGCGCGGCAGAAGGCCGGTCGGTAACCTGGCGCTCAACTGATCCTTCACCCCTCCACTGGTCGTCGGGCTCGGAAAATCCGTCCGATCGCCCGGTCAAGCCATGGAAGACATCATGACCGAAACCATCCTGACCGTCTTTGCCGGAGCGCGCTGTCTTCCGGATACCGAACCTTGCCATGGTTGAGCCGCGGCAAGAGGAGGACACGCCCCGAAGCCCACTTAGCTATCCGGTCTTCCGGGCGCTCTGGATTGCGACCGTCGTCTCGAATGTCGGCACCTGGATGCATGACGTGGGTGCAGGGTGGCTGATGACCTCGCTGTCCCCGAGCCCGTTGCTGGTCGCCCTGGTGCAGACCGCGACGACGCTGCCGATGTTTCTTCTCGCCCTGCCGGCCGGCGCGCTGGCTGACATCGTGGACCGGCGCAGAATGTTGCTGGCGGCGCAGGTGCTCGGCCTTTTAGCGGCGATGACGCTGGCGGTCCTGACTGCGGTGGGTCTCGTCTCGCCCAGCATCCTGCTGGCCACGACTTTCGTGCTTGGCGTTGCGGCGGCGCTCAGCGCGCCAGTGTTCCAGGCGATCGTGCCGGAACTGGTGGGCAAACAGGCCCTGCCGGATGCCATCGCGCTGAACAGCCTCGGCGTCAATATCTCGCGCGCCGTGGGTCCGGCGCTTGGCGGTGTCATCGTGGCCCTGGCCGGAATCCCGGCTGTTTTCGCGCTGAACGCAGTTTCGGTTCTCGGGGTCCTCGCGGTCTTGTACTTCTGGAAGCGCCCTCAGGCCGTTCAAACCCTTCCGCCCGAGCATTTCTTCGACGCGCTGAAGGCCGGATTCCGCTATACCCGTCATTCCCCGGCGATGCGCCTTGTGCTGATCCGGGCGGTCGGGTTCTTCCTGTTCGGAAGCGCGCTGTGGGCGATGCTGCCGCTCATCGCGCGAAGCGGGCTTGGTCTGGATGCGGCTGGGTACGGCGTACTTATGGGCTGCATGGGTGCCGGCGCGGTGGCCGGGGCGATCCTGCTCAAACGATTGCGGACCCGGGTTTCCGCCAATCCGCTGTCGGTCGGGGCGACACTGCTCTTTGCGGTGTCGACGCTTGCGCTTGCGCTGGCCACCCATGCCTGGGTCGCCGGCCCGGTCCTGTTCATGGCCGGGCTGGGCTGGATCGGAATGCTGACGTCGCTGAATCTCGCCGCGCACATGGCCTCGCCGGGATGGGTCAAGGCGCGGGCTCTGGCGGTATATCTACTGACTTTTCAGGGTGCGATGACGTGCGGCAGTGTCCTGTGGGGGGCGCTTGCCACCGGCACCAGCGTGGCCACGGCCTTGATAGTCGCGGGCGTGGCGCAGGCTGTGGCCACAGTTCTGGCGATGCGCTGGCGGCTACCCCGGGGACCGGCCGCCGATCTCGCGCCCTCCCATCATTGGGCGGAGCCCGTGGTGCCGGTACAGCCGGCCGATGACCGCGGTCCGGTTCTGATCGAAATCGAGTATCGGGTCGAGCCCGCGCGGCTTGCCGCGTTCGTGGCAGCCCTGCGCCGTTTCAAGTCTGTCCGGCAGCGCGACGGGGCGATCCGGTGGGATGTGTGGGAGGATGTGGCCGAACCGGGGCGGGTCGTCGAGACATTCGTCGTGGAGAGCTGGATCGAGCACCAGCGCCAGCACGCGCGCGTGACCCGTGCAGATCAGCTGGATCAGGATATCCTCCTCGACTTCCACCTGGGCGACATGCCGCCTGTCGTCCGGCACCTGCTGCGGCCTTCGTGACCTAGGGCGGAGATGGCGACATCGCGGCCCGCTACGCGTATTTCATCCGGGAAAGGAAACCAGATGCCCACACTCTACTACGCCCCGGGAGCCTGCTCTCTGGCCCCGCACATCGCGCTCGAATGGATCGGCGCCCCCTACGACGCGGTCAAGGTGACCTTCGGTTCCAAGGAGCTTCTGGCCGTGAACCCTGCGGGTGCCGTTCCGACCTTTCGTGAGGACGATGGCTGGCTATTGACACAGGCCGGTGCAATCCTCGATTACCTGAGCCGAAAGCACCCCGAGGCCGGTCTGTCGGGCGGCGACAGCCTTCGCGCGAAAGCCGAGGCGCATCGCTGGTCCGCCTTCCTAACCTCCGACCTTCACGCCTCGTTCTGGCCGATCTTCATGCCCAGCCGCTACACGACCGAGAAGACCGATGCGGCCCGGCAGGCGGTGGTACTGGCCGGGCACAAGCTGGCTTCGAAGCAGCTTGGCGTTCTGAACCGTCAGCTCGAGAAGCAGGAATATATACTGGAAGGTGGCCGGTCGGTGATCGACGCCTATGCCTTTCCCATGATCCGCTGGGGGGCGAAACTTCTGCCTGGCGGGTTGCAGGATTTCCGCCACGTGCAGGCGCTGCATGACAGGCTCTGGACAGATCCCGCCGTGCAGAAGATCCTCGCACGCGAGGCCGGGGCGTAAACAGGTGATTTGGGGAGGAACGACCAGTTGATCAGTGGAATACATCACGTCACCGGCATCACCGCCGATGTGCAGGCCAATGTGGATTTCTATGTCGGCTTCCTTGGTCTCAAGCTGGTCAAGCGGACAGCGGGCTATGCGGATGCCGAGCAATTGCATCTGGTCTACGGCGATGGCCTTGGCAGTCCGGGCTCTCTTCTGACCTTTTTGGTATGGGAAGCCAGCGGCCGCGGGCGCACCGGCATCGGCCAGGTCCTGGAGGTTGCACTTGCGGTTTCCCCGGACTCCATCTCGGGCTGGTTGACCCGGGCGCTCGCGGCCGGGGTGCCGTTCGAGGGGCCATCGCGCGAATTCGAAGAGACGGTCCTGCGGTTCAGGGATCCAGACGGGCTGATCGTGAAACTGGTGGGCGCCGATCTGTCAGCGCCCGCGCCCCTGCCGGGGGGACCGACCCGAATTCGGGGCGTCACCGTGCTGACCGACAAGGCCCCGCAAACCGCGGAGTTCCTGACGCGGTTCGGCTACCGCTACGCGGAACGCGAGGGCCTGACGCAGCGCATGACCTCGGATACCGATGTGGTCGATGTGCGGGACGCTTCAGGATTCGTTCCCTCCGTCGCGGGGGCCGGCGTGCCTGATCACGTGGCGTTCCGGGCAGGGGATGTCGACGACGTCCGAACCTTGCGGCAATCGTTGCGCGATCACGGGCCGACCGAGGTACATGACAGGAAGTACTTCGTGTCGCTCTATGTCCGGGATCCGGCCGGAATCCTGTTGGAATACGCGACGGACGGCCCCGGCATGACCATCGACGAAACGCCGGATGCGCTAGGCCGAAGGCTGTTCTTTCCGCCGCAGGAGGCGAGCCGCGCCCAGAACCTCGAGGCCATGCTCCCGCAATTCTCGTTGCCGGGCGAAGAGCGGTTCCCTGTCCGGAAGCTGCCCTTCGTTCACCGCTTCAACCGGCCGGACCATCCGGACGGCACGACCCTGGTATTGCTGCACGGAACCGGCGGAAACGAGGCCGACCTCATGCCGCTCGCGCGCCGCATCGCCCCGCGCGCGACGCTGCTGGGCGTACGGGGCCGGGCCATAGAGGAAGAGGTAAATCGCTGGTTCCGGCGCTTCGGCGCAACTACGTTCGACCAGGCCGATATCCGCAGCGAGGCCGCGGCCTTTGCGGCATTCGTGGAAGGTGCGGTGACGGGGTACGGGATAGATGCGGGCAAGTTGTCCTTTCTCGGCTATTCCAACGGCGCGAACTTCCTGGCAGCCGTCATGCAGCTTTATCCTTCCGCCGTGCGTCGTGCCGTTCTGCTTCGCGGCGTCCAGGTCCTCGACCCGTCTCCGGCAGCGGATCTTTCGGGAACCCACGTGTTGATGCTGGATGGACGGGACAGCGTTCGTGAAGGGGCAAGGCTGGCCGACGAACTCGGCGCGCGCGGTGCGCATGTGGACACCAGAACGGTGCCGGGCGGACATGAACTGACCGGTGCGGACACGACCGAGGCGGCCGACTGGCTTGAACAGGGCGAGCCGGGCCCATGACCCGTCAAGGGTGTCTGGTCGCCTTGCCTGCCTTGCTGTGGATGCATATCCGCTCTGATCGTCGGAATTGCAGGCGCTTTCGGCGACTTCCATGCAGGACAGTTGTTCCGGTTCCCGACACTTCCTTGGCGAATGTTTCGATGTCCGGGCCCAAACCCGGCGACCCGTTCCGGTTTCGCCCGTGTCCGGGGATAACGGGCCCTGATTGCCGGGGGCTCTTGTGTCTGTACCCACGGGCGGACATGTCTGGCTTGGTTGCCGTCAACAGGGAGTTTCCCACCATGAAAAACTTGCTTCACTCCGCCATTCTGGCCAGCCTGATCACCGCTTCCGTTCATGCGGCCCAAGCAGAAGACGCCAGTCTGACCGTCGGCATGTCCGGCGGTTATTTCCCCTTCACCTTCGTGCGGCAGGACGTGCTGCAAGGGTTCGAGGTCGATGTCATGAACGCGGTGGGCGAGGTCGCAGACCTGGAAATCCAGTTCGAGACCATGTCCTTTTCCGGGCTGGTCGGGGCGCTTGATGCGGGCCGGATCGACACCATCGCCAACCAGATCACCATCACGCCGGAGCGCGAGGCGAAATTCGCCTTTACCGCGCCCTATGTGATCGACGGCGCCCAGGTGGTGACCCGCAAGGGCAATGACGCCATCGCAGGGGTCGAGGATCTGCGCGGCAAGATCGTGGCCGTGAACCTCGGCTCGAACTTCGAGCAATTGCTGCGCGATCTGCCGTTTGCGGACGAAGTCGAGATCAGGACCTACGAAAGCAACATCGAACAGGACACCGCGCTTGGCCGTGTCGATGCCTTCGTGATGGACCGGGTTTCCTCGGCTCAGGTGATCAAGGAGAGTCCGCTGCCGCTGCAATTGGCCGGCGAACCCTTTTCGGAAATCCGCAACGCACTGCCGTTTCGAGATGACGACGAGGGCCGTGCCCTGCGCGACAAGGTCGATGCCGCGCTTGCCGAGCTGCGCGAGGACGGGACGCTGACCGAGATTTCGGAAAAGTGGTTCGGGACCGATATTACTTCGTCTGCGGCGGAGTAATTCATGCAGGGGCTCGACATCGGATACATGATCGGGCTGGTACCAGTGATTCTGAGCTACGTGCCGCTCACTCTGGCCATGGCCTCGGCGGCCATGATCTGTGCGCTGGTGTTGGCGGCCTTGCTGGCTGTCGAACGGGTGGCACGTGTGCCGGTGCTTGACCGGCTTGTGATGCTTTTCATCAGCTTCTTTCGGGGCACACCCCTGCTGGTTCAGCTATTCCTGTTCTATTACGGGCTGCCCCAAGTGCTGCCCGTGTTGACCAGGATCGACGGGGTCACAGCGGCGATACTGGGCCTGACGCTGCATTTCGCGGCCTACATGGCGGAATCGATCCGCGCCGCGATCGTCGGCGTGGACCGCAGCCAGTGGGAGGCGGCCCAGTCCATCGGCATGACCCAACGACAGCTCATGCAGCGCATCGTCCTGCCGCAGGCGGCACGTGTGGCGGCACCGACGCTGGTCAACTACTTCATCGACATGCTCAAGGGGACCTCTCTGGCCTTTACTCTCGGTGTGACCGAGATGATGGGCGCCGCCCAGAAGGAGGCCGCCGGCAGCTTCCTTTATTTCGAGGCCTTCCTCGTGGTGGCGGTGATCTACTGGGGCATGGTCGAGGCGCTCAACCAGGGACAGAAGGCCCTGGAAACCCAACTCAACAAGGCGTACGCCCGATGACATCGACGAGCGGAATATCGGTCCGGGGGTTGACCAAGACGTTCGGCGGAAAACCGGTCCTGGATGGCATCGACCTCGACGTTGCGGCGGGTGAGCGGGTGGTGGTCATCGGCCCGTCGGGCACCGGGAAATCGACGCTTCTGCGCTGCCTTAACTACCTCGACCGGCCCGATGCGGGCCGGATCACCATCGGCGACCTGTCGGTGGATGCCGCCCAGGCGCGCAAGTCCGAGATCCTGGGCCTGCGGCGGCGCACCGGGTTCGTGTTCCAGAACTACGCGCTCTTTGCCCACAAGACAGCCTTGGAGAACATCTTGGAGGCGCTGGTGACCGTGCAGCGCCTGCCCCGGGCCGAGGCCGTCGCGCGTGCCCGCGCCGTGCTTGCCGAGACCGGGCTTGCCGAAAAGGCCGACAGCTATCCGGCAGCCCTTTCCGGCGGCCAGCAGCAACGGGTGGGGATCGGCCGCGCCATGGCACTGGGCGCGGAGCTTCTGCTGTTCGACGAGCCGACGTCGGCGCTGGATCCGGAACTGGTGGGCGAAGTGCTCGACCTGATGCGCCGTGTGGCGGAACAGAGACAAACGCTGCTCGTGGTCACCCATGAGATGCAGTTCGCCCGGGAGATCGCCGACCGCATTCTGTTCATGCATAGCGGCAAGATCGTGGAGCAGGGCACACCGTCCCAGATCCTCGACGCGCCGCAGGATGAGCGGCTCCGGCGGTTCCTGGCCCGGACAGGCGGGTGATCCAGTGAGGCCGTCGAGACCGAACCTCCTATCGTTCCTCTGACGATTCCAAGAGTACTTTAGGGACAGGCGGGTTCGGTTCTCGGGCTCCACTCCGTTCATGCCACCGCTGCCCGTCCCGTCCTGGCTTCAAAATTGCGGGTCCACCGCGTCCAGTGCCGCGCAAACGCCCTCGCCGAACTCCGGATGGACCTGCTGAAACAGGCGCACCTGCCGCTCGGCGATATCGACCGGGATTCCGCGCATGGATTCGGCGATGTTGTCAAAGAGCCGGGCCCGCTGTCCCCGGTCGAAGAGCAGGAACAGCGCGCGCGGCTGCGTGAAATCATCTATGCTGTCGTGATAATCGAACCGGCCCGCAGGCCCCTGCAGATCAAGCGGAGGTTCGGCGAATGACGCGTCCTGCTGTGGTCCGCCGAAGCTGTTGGGCTCGTAATAGGCATCGGGGTTCGGCGCGGGGTCGAAAAAGCGCATCGCCCCGTCCTTGTGATAATGATGCACCGGGCAGCGGGGTCGGTTGACCGGCAGCGCCTCGTAGTGGGTGCCAAGCCGATAGCGATGGGCGTCCGCGTAGGTGAATATCCTGCCTTGCAGCATCCGGTCGGGCGAGTGGCCGATCCCCCGCACGACGTTCGACGGGCTGAAGGCAAGCTGTTCGATCTCGGCAAAGTAGTTGTCGGGATTGCGGTTGAGTTCCAGCACGCCGATCTCGATCGGCGGAAAATCCGCATGGGGCCAGACCTTCGTCAGGTCGAACGGGTTGAACGGGAACGTCTGCGCCTGGTTCTGTGTCATGACCTGAACCTGCACGGTCCATTGCGGGAACTCTCCCGCATCTATTGCGCCGAACAGGGCTTCCTGACAGCCTTCGCGGGTTCGACCGATGACCTGTTGCGCTTCGGCGTTGGTGTAGTGGCGATGGCCCTGGCGGGTCTTGAAGTGGAACTTGACCCAGACCCGTGTGCCGTTGCTTGACCAGAGGCTGTAGGCATGGCTGCCATAGCCGTTCATGTGGATCGGGCTGACGGGAAGACCGCGGTCGGAGAAGAGTATCGTAATCTGGTGAAGGCTTTCTGGAGTGAGTGACAAGAAGTCCCATATCGCGGTGGCCGATCGCAGATTGGTCCGGGGGTGGCGCTTTTGCGTATGGATGAAGTCGGGGAACTTCATCGGGTCGCGCAGGAAGAAGACCGGGGTGTTGTTGCCGACCAGGTCCCAGTTGCCTTCGCCCGTATAGAACTTGAGCGCGAAGCCACGCACGTCGCGTTCGTGATCCGCGGCTCCCGTTTCGCCGGCCATAGTCGAGAATCGCGCGATCATCGGCGTCTCGGCGCCGGGTTGCAGCACGGCCGCGCAGGTCAGATGCGATATATCGTTCGTGATCCGCAGCACGCCATGTGCGCCCCACCCCTTGGCATGGACAACGCGCTCGGGAATCCGCTCGCGGTTCAGGTGGGCGAGCTTCTCGATCAACTGCCAGTCCTGCATCAGAACCGGTCCACGCATCCCGGCGGTGAGACTGTTCTGGTTATCGGCGATGGGCGCGCCGGCGGTGGTCGTCAAACGTGGGGGCAGAGTATCCTTGGCGGTCATGGTCAGTCCTGTTCGTGCCGGCGACGGGGTTCACCGGCTTTTTTTGTACGACAAGCCTCGATCAAACAGGCTGGCAGCCATGCGGGAGCGAGACCCTGCTATGTGAGAGTTACGGTGAGGGCAGAAAGGCCTCGCGCTAACAGATGCTGGCGGGCGGATACCGCGGTTGCGGTTTGAGATGCGGAGGTTCGGTCAGCGGCTGACGCAGCAGGCGCGGCCGGTGTCTTGGGCCCGGGCTATTCCGCCGCTGCCCCAAGCTGTCGGTTCACGTCGACCACTCCAGCAGGCGTCCACCGATTTCTCCGGCGCCAGGGAGGAACGCCGCGACGATACCGCTGAAGCCGGGGTCTTTGACTACTAAGCGTTTTCAGAGCGGTCATGAGTGGAGTCCGTTATATGAATGCCCGATGCCGTCGCCGAAGTGGCCAGGATAGGCCCGCGGCCCGAAAACCAGCCGTCTCGCGTCTATTGATCCGTTTACCCCCTGGGCCGTCGGCATGAGCAGATTAGCCGGCAGTGTCGCAGATGCGTCGCAAGGCTTGCTGCGATGGCACCGTTCTTGCGGACGGGTTCACCCATCGCCTAACGGCTGATGCAACATGCCCTGATACCGGCCTCCACGACCACGACATGCTTTTCGAGGTCGGCCAGTGTGGTTGATACCCCCCGATTGATCATGCTCATGTAAAGCGGCCCGACGAGGTAATCGAGCGCGAGCTCCCTGTCGAGATGGGCGTCGAGTTCGTTCCGGGCGATGGCCCGGTCCAGCAGCCGATTTCCGAATTGCCGGCGAACCGACACGATTCGATCCAGCAAGGGCGACAGTTCGCTGGATCGCAGGCGTTCTGCCACCATATCCGCAATGACCCGGCGTGCCAGCGGATGTCGCAGGACCGTGATGGTGGCGCGAAGGTATGCCCGGATGTCCTCCTCAAGGGAATCCTGCTCCGTGAAGCCCGACCACATGACCTCGACGTTGCGGATCGCATCGCAGGAAAATTCGAGTTTCGAAGGCCAACGCCGATAGATCGCCGCCTTGCCGGCGCCCGCCCGTGCCGCGACGTTTTCAAGGCTTATTCGCGTATAGCCGGTTTCGGCCCATTCCTCGAAAAGCGCCCTGAACAGCGAGTTCGTCAGTTCCGGGCGGATTATCGCAGCTCCACTCGGCTTTCGCTTTCTATTTTTACGGTCGACACACTTGCGTTCCATCCGGGAACCCTCCAATATGAATGGAACGGTAGCGTCTCGACCAGCCCGTGAAAAGGTATCAAAGCCGCGCCATCTGATCGGTTACTGCCCCACCCTGCAACGCAAACGTGCAGTTGCAGGTGGCGGGACACAAGGCTGCTGTTGGCGTTTATTTCCAGTTTGCATGACCAGTGAACGACCGGGCTTTTACGAACGCAATGCAATGATCCTGGGCAGGGAAAGGCAGCGGTGACACCCTGGCCGCAAGATGATGACAAGCATTGGAGAAACGGGCGTGCCTGCCTATCCGTCATATGCCCAATGGTACAGCGAAGGGCCACGTTCGGTTCATCTGCGCGCGATGAAATCGTCGGGCGGCATGCTCAGCATGCTGGAAACCACCCAACCGGCCGGGGATATGTCCGTGCCGGCCGTGGCGGATTTCGTGTTGTACCAGGATCTTCAAGGAGGCACCCGTTTCAACGCCAACCACGGTGGCGGGGATTTCGGCGGCACGACCGAAAAGGGCGGCGTTTATCCCGCCGCGCCGAATTTCTCCCTTACGTCGAAAGTGGCCACGCCACACCACCTTCGCTCGTTCGCCTTCCCGGTGACGCAGTGGCAAGGTGTGCTGGATGAATCCGCCGAGGGGCGGTTTTCGTTTGAGGGCCTGCGAATATTCCGCGGGGAGGTCGCAACGCCGGTCATCCGAGCGGCGCTTAGGAACCTTTGGGCCCTGAGCGAAGACGAGGGGGCGACCTCTCTCCTACTGGCACGGGCGGCCGGTTGCGAGATCCTCGCCGAACTCTGCCGCATGGGTGGCACGCCGTTCGCCCCGGTCAAGGGCGGCCTTGCGCCTTGGGCAGAACGCCGCTGTGTCGACCTGATGCGGGCGCGGTTATCGGAGGATATCAGCCTCGACGAGTTGGCAGCGGAAGCGCGGCTCTCACCCTTCCATTTCGCCCGGAGCTTCAAACAGAGCTTCGGCATGCCGCCCCGGCTCTACCTGACACGACTGAGGCTGGAGAAAGCCTGCGAGCTTCTTGAACACACCGCTCTCGGCATCACGGAAATAGCCCTGGAGGTCGGGTATTCCTCGAACCAGGTGCTTGCCCGAGTGTTCTTCAAGCATATGCGCGTGACCCCTTCCGAATATCGCAAGGCGGTATGTGAGCCTGCGCGCCAAACCCGGTTTCCCATGGGCGCGGGTCGCACAGCGTCGGAGACAAAGGGATGACCGTCCCCGACTTCTCGGCGTCCGCCCGATGGTATCGGGAGGGACACTGCGGCTACCATCTTCGCACGATGAAGTCCGCGGGCAGAATCCTCGATCTTCTCGAGATTGAGCGGCCGGGCGGGGACATGTCCCGTTCAGGCCTGCCCGATCTCGTGCTGGTCCAGGACCTGCGCGGCGGCAGCCGCGTCAGCGATTGCCTGGGTGGGGGGCGATTTGACGTGAAGAGCCGAAAAGGCGCGCTGTTTCTCGGGGCGCCGAACTTCGCCCTGACGTCCAATGTCGATATCGGTCACCAGATGCGCGTGGTGGCATTTCCCCTGGCGCATTGGCAGAACATGCTCGACGAAGCTGTCGACGGAGCGTTTTCTTTCGAACTTGCACATGTCTATGACGGGATGTTCGAATCTCCGGCCATCCGGTCAGCGTTGCGGAAGCTCTGGGCCCTCTGGGCCGAAGAGGGTGAACCCACGCACATGCTGACGCGCGCTGCGGGCTGCGAGATCCTCGCCGAACTCTGCCGCTTGGGCGGGGTGCCGTTTGCGCCGGCCAGAGGCGGCCTTGCTCCCTGGGCCGAGCGCCGCGCGCTCGACCTGATGCACTCGCGACTATCCGAAGACATCAGCCTCGACGAACTGGCAACCGAGGCGCGCCTTTCGCCGTTCCATTTCGCCCGCATGTTCAAGCATAGCCTCGGCGTCCCGCCCCGGGTCTATCTGACCCGGCTGAGAATGGAGAAGGCCTGCGAACTTCTGGAGCACACGGATCTTCCGATCACGCAGATTGCGCTGGCGGTCGGATATTCTTCGAACCAGGTACTCTCGCGTGTCTTTTTCAAACAGATGCGCATGAGCCCCTCCGACTACCGCCGTGCCGTTCGGGATCCCGGGCGTTCCATCCCGTGACCGCTCAGGGCGCCGCTTGCAGACACGCGACGATCGTCAGGGAGCGGCGCGCGCTTCGTCCGGATCGATCTCGAATTCCAGCGTTTTGGACGGATGGAAAGCTCAGGCTCACGTCGAAGGCAGGATAGGATACGTCCATTTTCAAACCGGTCGGGAAAAGGCCGGAAGTCATGTGTTGGTGTCTCCTTTGAGGTGGCGGAATGTCTGGCCCGTTCGAGCGGCGGCGCCGGTTTTGGAATGCATCACCCGGCCGTCAACGCGGACCAAATCATCAGCAGCCCGAAGGCGACGAAGATGAAACCGGTCAGCATCTGTCTGCGCCGGGCATGTTCCGGTCTGCGCAGCAGCCGAACGACGTGCCGGGCGCCGATCGCGTAACCGCCTAGGATGACGAACTTCACGGCGACGAATGTCGAAACCAGAAGAGCAAGCACCGCCGGCCCGCTGCCGGCCGGAATGAACTGGGGGAACAGGGCGGCGAAGAAGAGAACGGCCTTTGGATTGCTAATCCCAACTCCGAACGAGTGAAGCCAGAGGGCCGTGCCGCTTTGCGAATGCGGCGCCTTGGAAGCTGATGAACCCGCCGGAACTCGCGCTGGGCGAAGGAAGGTCCAGCCGAGCCACAGGATGTAAAGCGCGCCCGCGAGCCTGAGGGCGAGAAAGGCCGACGGATGGGCTTCGAGCAGCGTGCTCAACCCCAGGACCGACAGCGTGGCCAGCATTGCGATGGCGAGCAGGTCGCCACTCAGGGCACCAAGCGCGCGGCGCCACCCGTGGGCGACGGCATTGTTCACGATGAACAGCGTGGACGGACCGGGGGTTGCCGTCTGAACTGCACTCACGATCAGGAAGGTAAGATAGGGTGAAAAATCCATTGTTTACCTGTAGCAGGGGCCGGACCGGATCGCGGCGCTTGGGGTGGAATAAGGGGATGGCGAGAAGGGTCCGGGTGCAGGTCCAGCCGCCATCCCCGGCCAAGGGTCAGGCGTTTTCCGGCACCGGCGTATTGAGCAGTTGCTGCTCCCAGAGATAGGCGATGGCGCTGCCGCCAAGGTGATCCCTGAGGGCGTCGTTCAGGTTGGTCGCCGTCTCGGCCCGCGCCCAATCGCGCTGCCATTCCGACGCAAGTGCCAGCCAGGTCATCATGTTGATGCCGGCCGCGATCATGCGCTGGATCGCGACCTCGTGCGCCTCGACCGAGGTGCCGCCGGATGCATCGGTGATCACGGTCACGTCCCAGCCCTCGCCCGCCGCCTGGATCGCCGGCATCGCCACGCAGATCTCGGTCCAGAGGCCTGCGATGATCAGTTGCTTGCGTCCCGTCGCCTTGACCGCGTCCACGACCTTCGGATCCTCCCAGGTGTTGATCGTCGTGCGGTCGATGACCTCCTGATCCGGGAACACTTCGGTGACATGGGGGAAGATGTCGCCGCCGCGGGCGGCGATCACGCTGGTCAGGATCGTGGGAACACCGAACACCTTGGCCACCTTGGCCAGCGCGGTCGTGTTGTTCACGACCATATGCGGGTCGTGACTGTTCAGGTTGGCAAGCTGGTAGGGCTGGTGGTCGATCAGAACGAGGACCGAATCTTCTGGACGAAGAAGCGAGTCGAGGCCGTTTCGGAATTTCATGGAGTTTTTCCTTTCATCCAAGGGGGAAGCTTCTGTTGGCTGAACCTAGAGAAGCTGGCCACGCAGCGCGGCGCGGAAGCTGCCGCGAGGGTGCCGATCTTGCTGTCATGTTGATCTTGCCGCTTTTGGTGGAACTGGCTGCCGAGTTCGTAGCCTCCCGCAATGGACAGCAAGCAAGGTTCAAACCGAGCAAGTTCCGCACCGCGCGACCTTGGAGCCATTGCTAAGGTTCCAGAGCAAAGGCCCGGGATATTGAACGAAGCCCTAATGCACTTTCGCCAAGCGGAACTCGCAAGAGTTACATCAATTCATCTGAAACTGGAGAAGAATAATGCAAGCAATCAGCCTCCCCCGGTTCGGCGGCCCCGACGCATTCGCACTGTCAGAATTCGAGACCCCGACGGCCGGCGCCGGAGAGGTGCTGGTCCGGGTCCATGCGACCTCGATTAACCCGCTGGATTATCAGGTGCGCCGCGGAGACTATGCCGATCTGGTGCCATTGCCGGCGATCACCGGCCACGATGTCTCGGGCGTCGTGGAGGCCGTTGGCTCGGGCGTGACGTCGTTCAAGCCCGGCGATGCCGTCTGGTACACACCGCAGATTTTCGGCGGCCCCGGCAGCTACGCCGAGTATCACGTCGCGAGCGAGGCGATCGTCGGCCGCAAGCCGGAAGGTCTCACCCATCTGGAGGCCGCCAGCCTCAGCCTCGTGGGCGGCACTGTCTGGGAAGCGTTGTTCACGCGGGCGGTCCTACGCCTCGGTGAATCGATCCTCGTCCACGGTGCGGCCGGCGGCGTGGGGCACGTGGCCGTACAGGCCGCCAAGGCAACGGGCGCGTTCGTCTTCGCGACGGCCTCGGGCTATGACGCCGACTTCGTGCGCGGTCTCGGCGCCGATGTGGTCATCGATTATCGCACCGAAAATTACGTGGAGATCGTCAACCGCGAGACCGACGGCGCTGGCGTGGACGTCATCCTCGACACGATCGGTGGCGACACGCTCGAACGCAGCCCGCACGTGCTGGCCCAACTTGGCCGGATCGTCTCGATCGTCGACATTGCCCAGCCACAGAATCTGATCGAGGCCTGGGGCCGCAACGCCAGTTACCATTTCGTCTTCACGCGCCAGAACCGGGGGAAACTTGACGAGCTTGCAACCCTTGTTGCCCGTGGACAGCTGAAGCCCCATGTCGGCAAGATTTATCCCCTCGCCGGTATTCCCGACGCCCATGCCGATCTGGAGCGCCCGCGCAATGGCATTCGGGGCAAGATCGGGATCGCCGTCGTCGACGAGACCAGGGCCAATAAAACTTGAGCCCTCGCTCTGTCCGCGGGGGAACCATCGCCCGCGGGGCCGGAAAGAGCTCATGCCCGGCCATCAAAGACGCCGGCAGACATATACCGAAGGAAAATCATCATGGTAATTGAAATCGCGAACTTCCCACTGGCACCCAGAAAGACCGAGGCATTCTTCAATGCGATGGACCAGGCGGCCGTGCTACTGCGCGCTGCGGAGGGTTACCTCGGCCACACTGTCGGCATTGGCGTCGAGTCGCCGGAAACCGCAACCCTTATCGTCGCCTGGCGCAGCTACGCCGATCATGTCGAGCAGTTCGAGCCGAGCGAGCCGCATGAACAGTTTATCGGCATGCTGGATGGGCTCTACGAAGGAGAGATCAGCGTCGTTCATGTCGAGGCCGAATCTCCGCAACGGCCTTTATCGCTGTCGATGTCTCAGAATGACGACTAGGTTCGGGGCAAGATCGGCACCGTTGCCGCGACTTGCGCCCCGCGCTGGTCGTGACCATTTGCTAGAATGCCCGGGCATCGTGGATGGGATTATGGATCAGCCGAAGCTTCATGTTTCGCTGCCCGGCCGCGAGTTGGCGGTTCGTCTGGACCGTCAGGTCGTCCGCGCATGATCTGTCAAAACCGTCAACATATGGATTGAAGCAATGCCTAAAGGGTCGGACCTGTTTGTCGCAGCACTGGAAAACGAGGGGGTAGACCGGGTCTTCGGCGTCCCCGGCGAGGAAAACCTCGACATCGTGGAGTCGCTGCGCACCTCCAAGATCGAGCTGATCCTGACACGGCATGAACAGGCAGCCGCCTTCATGGCGGCGACGCATGGGCGATTGACCGGCAGGCCCGGCGTCTGCCTCGCCACGTTGGGCCCCGGCGCCCTGAACCTGTCGACCGGCGCGGCCTATGCCCATCTGGGCGCAATGCCAATGATTCTCATTACGGGGCAGAAGCCGGTGATGAGCGCCAAGCAGGCCCGGTTCCAGATCGTCGATATCGTTGCCTCGATGAAGCCGCTGACCAAGATGACGCGCCAGATCCTGAGCCCGGCCGCCATCCCCGCGACGGTGCGGGATGCGTTTCGCGTTGCGACCGAGGAAAGGCCTGGGCCCGTGCATCTCGAACTTCCGGAAGACGTGGCGGCCGCGGATGCCGAAAACGCCGCAGTCATTCCGCGCCACTCACAGCACCGTCCGGTCGCCGGGGCAGCCGCGCTCGACAGTGCCGCAGAGATGATCCTTGCCGCCCGGAAGCCGCTTGTCATGATCGGCGCGGCCGGCAACCGGCCCGCGCTGATCGAGCCGCTCTCCCGCTTCGTCTCGCGTACCCGGTTGCCGTTCTTCAATACCCAGATGGGCAAGGGCGCTGTGAACGGGGGCTCCAATCTCTACATGGGAACCGCCGCGCTGTCGGAAGGTGACTATGTTCACGAAGCCATCGAACGGGCCGACCTGATCGTCGCCATCGGCCACGACACGATCGAGAAGCCACCCTTCCTGATGAAGAGCGAGGGCGGGCCCAAAGTCGTGCATGTCGGATATGAATCCGCGACGGTCGAACAGGTCTATCATCCTGATATCGAGGTGATCGGCGACATCGGCGCATCTGTCGACGGTCTTGGAGAGCGGCTGGAGGACAGGCTGACACCCGACGAGGGGATGGCCGAACTGCGGCAGAGAATACTGGCCCGGCTAAACGACCGCGCCGAGGAGGATCGCTTCCCGGTGACACCTCAACGGTTCGTCCACGATGTGCGGCAGGTCATGCCGGAAGACGGCATAGTCTGCCTCGACAACGGCATGTACAAGATCTGGTTCGCCCGCAATTACCGCACCCACGTCGCCAATACGCTGCTGCTCGACAATGCGCTCGCCACCATGGGGGCTGGGCTTCCCTCGGCGATCATGGCGGCGATGCTTCATCCCCACCGCCGGGTGATGGCTGTCTGCGGCGATGGTGGCTTCATGATGAATTCTCAGGAGATGGAGACGGCAGTAAGGCTCGGGTTGAACCTTGTCGTCGTCATCCTGAACGACAATGCCTACGGGATGATCAGATGGAAGCAGTCGGTAGACGGCTTTCCTGATTTCGGAATGAGTTTCGGCAACCCCGATTTCGTGCGCTATGCCGAGGCCTATGGCGCAAAGGGCTCCCGCGTCGGGGCGATCGAAGAGCTGGCGCCGACGCTCGAGGCCGCCTTTACCGGCGGCGGGGTCCATCTGATCGATGTGCCGATCGATTATTCGGAAAACACCCGAGTTCTGGTCGACGAGCTGCGCAACCGCACGCCGGATGTGGAATGTTCATGACACGTTTTTGCGATCCCGGAACGCAGCTTCCGAACATCCGAGGAGATCGGACATGCTGAATGTCGTGCAAGCATTCGACCGTGTGCAATTCGCGGAAATCGACACCAACGATGCCGCCGCGTTGGAGCGCAAGCTGCACGCTGCGGAGCGCCTCTTCGAGGATCGCGATGGCTGGCTCAAGCCTCACCAGAGGATCGCGGTTCTGCGGAAGCTGGCCGCGCTGATGGAGGGGAAGCGCGATCACCTCGCCATGCAGATTGCCCGCGAGGGCGGCAAACCCCTGCCCGATGCCATCGTCGAGACCAGTCGCGCCATCGATGGCGTCCACAATGCCGCCGACGAGCTGCGCAACTTCGCCGGGCGGGAAATCCCGATGGGCCTTTCGGCTGCGGCAGAGAACCGCTGGGCTTTCACCACGAAGGAGCCCATCGGCATCGTCGCGGCAATCTCTGCCTTCAACCACCCGCTGAACCTGATCGTCCATCAGGTTGTACCGGCTATCGCGACCGGCTGCCCGGTGATCGTAAAGCCCGCCAGTGCCACACCGCTGTCCTGTCTCGACTTCGTGGCCCTGGTCCACGAGGCCGGCCTGCCCGAGCACTGGTGCCAGACTTTCGTCACCCAGGACAACAATCTTGCCGAGAAGCTGGCGACCGACAGCCGGGTCGCCTTCCTGAGTTTCATCGGCTCGGCCCGGGTCGGCTGGTCGCTGCACGGCAAGCTTGCGCCGGGCACGCGGTCGGCACTGGAACATGGCGGCGCGGCACCGGCCATCATCGACCGCAGTGCCGATCTCGATAAGGTCATCGAACCGATCGTCAAGGGCGGTTACTACCATGCCGGCCAGGTCTGCGTGTCAACACAGCGCATCTACGTCCACGACGACATCGCCGACGAGTTCACGCAACGCCTGGTCGCCCGCGTCGATAAGCTGCGCACCGCCGATCCGACCCTCAAGGATACCGAGGTCGGGCCACTGATCCAGCCGCGCGAGGCTGACCGAGTCGCCGAATGGATCGCGGAGGCGGTGTCGGACGGAGCGGTTATCGCGACCGGCGGCGAACGCCTCTCCGAGACCACACTGAGGCCGGCGGTGCTGCTCGATCCGGCTCCTGACGCGAAGGTGTCCAGGCTGGAGGTCTTCGGCCCGGTTGTGGCGGTCAGCCGCTATGCCGATCTCGACGACGCCACTCGCCGCGCCAACGCCCTGCCCACCGCCTTTCAGGCCAGCATCTTCGCGCAGGACATCGAAATCGCCATGCGCGCGGCCAACCGTCTCGATGCATCGGCAGTCATGATCAACGACCCGACGGCCTTCCGAACCGACTGGATGCCCTTCGCCGGTCGCAGGGAGTCTGGATACGGCACCGGCGGCATCCCCTACACCATGCGCGACATGACGCAGGAAAAGATGATCCTGATGCAGAAGAGCTGAGGGCGGATGAGCCCGTCCACTGGCCGCCCGAGGCGGCATTACAAACCCGAACGAGGAACACCATGACCCAGATGCCTGCCGCAACCATGAAGTCTGTCGCGCTCACACGTTATTTGCCGATCGACGATCCGCAGGCGTTGATCGACGTGGAGCTTCCTCGCCCGACACCACAAGGCCGCGACCTGCTGGTCGAGGTGCGTGCCGTCGCTGTGAACCCCGTCGACACCAAGGTTCGCGCGCCCAAGGACAAGGTCGAGGAGAGCCCGCGCGTCATCGGCTACGACGCTGCCGGTATCGTCGCGGAGGTGGGGCCCGATGTAACGCTGTTCCGCCCTGGGGACGAGGTCTTTTACGCCGGCGATATAACCCGCCCCGGCACCAATCAGCAGTTCCACCTGGTCGACGAACGCATCGTCGGGCGCAAGCCCCGCACGCTGGGCTTTGCCGAGGCTGCCGCCCTGCCGCTGACCTCGATCACCGCTTACGAGGCGATGTACGACCGGCTGGGCATCGACCGGGACGGCGGCTCGGCTGGGGAAACCATCCTGATGTTCGGCGGCGCCGGCGGGGTCGGTTCCATCGCCATCCAGCTGGCGAAACGCAGCGGCCTGACCGTGATCGCCACCGCATCGCGGACCGAGACCATCGAGTGGGCCCTGTCGCTCGGTGCCGACCATACGGTCAACCATCGGGGAGACGTGGTTGCAGAGGTCCGCGCGCTCGGGTTCACCCATGTCGACCATATCGCGATCTTCAATGACATGCGCCACTGGGACGCAGCGGTCGAGTTGATCCGGCCCCAAGGCGGGATCGTGGCGATCAACGAGGTCGATCATTTACTGTCGATGGACGTGATGATGACCAAGGCCGCCGCCCTGCACTGGGAATTCATGTTTGCCCGTGCGATGCACCAGACCCCGGGCATGATCGAGCAGCACAACCTGCTGAACTTCGTCGCCGACGAGATCGACGCGGGCCGCTTGCGAACCACTCTCGCCGAGGTGCTCTCACCCATCGACGCGGCCACCTTGCGCGAGGCGCACAGGCGGATCGAAACCGGCACAACCCGCGGCAAGATCGTCATCGAAGGCTTCCCGTCGTGACACTTTCAGCACCTTGGCTTTTCATGTGGCCAATATGCGCGCCAAAATCCGCGTGACCCTGGTCCGCCTACCGTTTCGTTTTCCTGCAGATTTGCACAGGGTCTGCGCCGGCGGTGCAGTTGTCTTAACCGAAGAATATTGTATTTCCTGTCTGATCTTGCGTGGAGCACTCTCTTGACTGACGTCGTCGCCCGATTCGTAGAAGGCAACATGATGCGGCATGTTTCGACCATGTCGCTCACCTCCAGCATCGGTCTGATGGCGATCTTTGCCGTTGACCTGATCGACGTGTTCTTCATTTCCATGCTCGGGCGGGACGCGCTTGCCGCCGCAGCGGGGTATGCCAGCGTGGTGATGTTCTTCGCCAGCGCGGTCAATATCGGACTTTCGGTCGCGGCCGGCACCCTGGTGGCAAATTCGCTGGGCGCCCGGCAGGACGTTCCGGCGCGGGAACATGCGTTCAGCGCCAGCATGTTCGCCATCGCCTTCGGCATTCTTATTCCGCTTCTGACATTGCCGAACATCGACCGGATCCTCGACCTTCTGGGGGCCTCGGGGGAGGTGGCGGAGCGGGCTGCGGATTACCTCTGGATCATCCTGCCAACGACCGTTTTTTCCGGGCTAGGCATGACCACGGTGGCGGTATTGCGGGCATACGGTGACGGGCGGCGCGCGATGATGCCGTCTCTGACCGGGGCGCTGGTGAACGGCGTGCTCGACCCGATCTTCATCTTCTCTCTCGGACTGGGGCTCGAAGGGGCGGCCTGGGCCACGGTCGCGGCGCGGTTCGCGACGATGCTCATGGCGCTATGGCCCGCCATCCGGCTGTACAACGGGTTCGCGGTGCCGCGGACGGGTTGCTTTCTATACGACATCCGCGAGGGGATGCAGATCGCCGTGCCGGCCATCCTCGCCACCGTCGCCACACCGGTGGGCACCGCCATCGTCACGCGCGAAATGGCCAAGTACGGGACGGACGCCGTGGCGGGCATGGCGGTGATCAACCGGATGATCCCGGTGGTGTTCGCCGTGGTGCTGGCGCTGTCGGGCTCGATCGGGCCGATCATGGGACAGAATTTCGGCGCCGGGCGGAATGATCGGGTCCGCGAAGCCTTCTTCGACGGTGTCATCTTTGCGGGGATTTACGTCCTCTCCGTATCGCTGCTCTTGTTCCTGTTCCGGGGTCAGATCGCCGATTTCTTCGGCGCCAAGAGCGAGGCGCGGGAGCTTATCCTGCTTTTCTGCTGGCCGCTGGCGCTGGCCAGTTTCTTCAACGCGGTCATCTTCGTGGCGAGCGCGTCATTCAACAACCTCGGGCATCCGGGTTATGCAACCTGGGTCAACTGGGGGCGTCAGACGCTGGGCACTTTGCCACTCGTGCTGATCGGGGGAGCGTTCTACGGGGCGGCGGGTGTGCTGATCGGCCAGGCGATCGGGGGGATCATCTTTGCCGTTATCGCTGGATGGCTGAGCCTGTGGATGATCACCGAGCAGGCGCATCCCCTGAAGCAACTGACCTGCCGCTTCCAACTGCAGCGACGCATGCACGAGATGTATCACAAGGTGGCGTGAACTTTGGCTCGCTAGGCGAGGAAGGCGTCGGGATCCTGTGCGAACTCCTGCTGGGCGCGTTCGTATTCGCCAGGGTTGCCGATGTCGATCCAGCGGCAGGGCGCGGTGAAGCCGGAGACCTTCTCGCCCCGCTCGATGAGCCGCAACACCAGCGAGGGGGCGTCGAGATGAACCCCGGGTTCGACGAGGGACTTCGCGAGGGGTGAATAGACGTAAATACCCATGCTGGCCGCATAGGACATTTTCGGCTTCTCGTCGTAGCCCGTGATGTTGTCGGCCGCATCCAGCGACAGAACCCCCAGCTGGATCTGCACCTCGGTAGAAACCACGCCCACAGTGAGGCAGGCGCCGGTATCGAGATGGTGCTGCATCATCGCGTTGAGATCGATCGTCGAGAGCAGGTCGCCATTCATCACGAAGAACGGCTCGTCCAGCCCGTCGATGCCGCCGATGGCGCCGGCGGTGCCGAGCGGTTCGTCTTCCATGTGGTAGGTGACGTTCATCCGGTTGGAGATGGGATTCTGCGCAAGGTAGGTCTGGATCAGGCTGCCGAGATAGCCGATCGCGATGACCACGTCTGTCACTCCGGCCTTTTCCAGCCTTCGCAGGATGATCTCGAGGATCGGCAGTTCGCCGATTGGCAACAGGGGCTTGGGCAGGACAGACGTATAGGGGCGCATCCGGAGGCCCTTTCCCCCGGCAAGGATCACGGCTTTCATGCGGGCCTCCTCAAATCTGGTAACGGTCGACCGAGAGGGCATCGAGATGCGCCTCGATCCATTCTGCGGTACGGGCCAGCCCGTCAGCGAGCGTGACCTGCGGGCGCCAGCCCAACAGCGCTTCGGCGCGGGCGGTGGAGGCGATGAGGCGGTTGACTTCGCTTTTCTCGGGGCGGGTGCGGTCGGACTGGTTGGCGATTATGCGGGGCGACTTGCCCAGCAGGGTGCAAATTTCCTGTACCAGATCTCCGATGCTGATTTCCACGCCGGTTCCAAGTTGCACCACCTCGCCCACGGTGTCGGGGGTTTCGGCGATGCGCATGGCGCCCGCCACCGTATCCTCGACGAAAAGCATGTCGCGAGTGGGGTGGAGTGATCCAAGGCGGACCTCGTCGCCGCGCAGGGCCTGGCCGATGATGGTGGGGATGATGGCGCGGGCGGGCTGGCGCGGGCCATAGGTGTTGAAGGGGCGGCAGATCGCGACCGGAGTGCCGAAAGACCGGTGGTAACTGAGGCCAAGCTGATCTGCGGCGATCTTGCTGGCGGAATAGGGCGACTGGCCCTGAAGCGGATGGTCCTCGTCGATGGGGGAGTATTGTGCGGTGCCGTAGACCTCGCTGGTGGAGAACAGCACCACCTTCGAGGCACCCGAGGCCCGCGCCGCCTCCAGCACGTTGGTGGTGCCCATCACGTTGGTCTGCACCACGTCGACCGGGTGGACATAGGAGTAGGGGATGCCGATATGCGCCGCGAGGTGAAAGATCACGTCGCAGCCGGCGGCGGCCGCCGTCACGCCGGCGGGATCTTTGAGGTCGCCCATGATGAAGCGCATCCCGGCACGCAGCTCGGCGTCCATCTGGCCCACCGCGCCGCCAAGGCCGCGCGAGGAATAGCGGGTGAAGATCACCACCTCGGCCCCTGCCCGGGCCAGAGCCTCGGACAGGAAACTTCCGATGAACCCCGCGCCGCCGGTGACGAGCACCCGTTTGCCGTTCCAGAAATCCGTCATGTCTTTGCCTTTGCCCCCTGGTTGACAAGTACTGCGTCCATGGCCCGCGTGAGCGCGGTATCGAAATCGAAGCGCGGGTGCCAGCCGGTCCGCTCCACGAGCCGGGCCGGATCGCCGTAGCAGATGTCGCAGCCCGCTTCGTCTCTGGCGTCGGCCCTGCTGATCCACGAGGCGCCAATGCGAGCGCCGATCGTGTCGAGCAGGTCGCGAATACGGGTGGGCCGCCCGGTCGCGACGTTCAGGATCTCGCCCGCCGCCCCGTGACGCGCCATCGCGATGAGCGCGTCGGCGGCATCTTCGACATCCATGAAATCTCGCACCGCGTGGACCGGCCCGACCTCGTATCGCCCGCCACGTGCGGCGATGGCCTTTTCGATGAACACCCGCGGGGCCAGATGGCCCGGCTGCCCGGCTCCCAAAAGGTTGAAGACCACCGCGGTCTGGATATCGTGGCCCGCGCGTGCATGGGCCGCACGCCCCAGTTCCAGCGCTGCGAGCTTTGCACGCCCGTAATCCGAGACCGGGCGCCAGGGATCGTCCTCGCCCGTGGCGCGGTCGCGGGCAGCGCCGGTGCCGTAGATCGCGGCCGACCCTACCAGGACCAGCCGGGGCGCATTACGAACGCGGCCGAGCGCCTCGATCCAGGTTCGGGTCAGTGCAAGGTTGAGGGCGACATCGCCGCGCCCGGGCACCACGCCCGCAGCGTCGATGGCGAACGCCGGCTGCATCTGGTCGAGATAGGTGGCTAAGGCGCCGGCGCAATCGGGGCCGAAGATGGTGCGCGGAGCCGCGACGGTCTCGAGGTTCCATGCCTGGGCCCGGGCCATGATCGCCTGCCCGATGAACCCGGTCGAACCGGTCACCAGAAGCTTCGCTTTATCGGCATGGCTCACGGTGCGGGCCTTTCCAGCATGTTGTCCCCCTGCCCCGCACGGTTCCCCATGTGCCGTTTACCCTGCGACGGCCGCGGCGTCCTCCGGCGGGCGTGCGACGTAAATCTGCGCATAGAAATGGCCCGTGGTCTCGAAGCCAGAGGTATCGTGGCCCGCAGCGCGGGCGATATCAATTGCCCGGGCCTGTTCGGACAGGCTGTCGAAGCGCCGGTGTGGAAAGGGACGGCCGAGGGTTTCCACCACGAGGCCATGATCGCGCAGCAGGTCGAACGCCGCCTTGCGTTCGTTGCCGCGCACGGGCGAAGTGACGATCCAGGGCCGCTTCCCGGCGGTGGCGCGCAACAGGCGCTCCAGAGCGGCAGGCATCAGGTGCGCGACACTGCCACATTCGATGATCAGGTCGATGCTCGACAGGGTCTCGGCCAGGCCCTTGGAGGGCTCCGCATGTTCAAGATCCTCGTCGAAGGCGTGATCGAACAGGCCGATGGCGTGCCCGTAGGCGACCGCGTTGCCCGCAACGTCGATCCCGGTGAAGCGCGCGCCTCGGTAGCTTTCCGGAAGGTCCGCGAGCCAGGCCGCATCGCGGCGGATCAACTCTTCCGCGGTCAGATTGTCAAACTCGGGATCCTCGTAACGATCCAGAAAGGCTTCGGCCGAGACGTCGTGGCGGACAAGGGCGCTGACGATGCCGTAGCTGCTGGCGAAGTCGAGCACGTTCGGCGCCCGAAGTCCGCGCTTGTGACACAGGTCATCGAGCAGGCGGCGGAACACCGGCACCGCGTGGGCGTGGTTGCTGTAGCATAGCGATCTCAGCATCCGGTAATAGGCCCTGCAATCGGGTTGATTGTAGGTGTCGTCGAACAGAGTGACGAAATTCGTTCGACGTTCTGGAAGGTTGAGAGACATCAGACAAACCTGTTTGGAATAATGTTCCGCCTGCACGGGTCTGTTGAACTTGCAGGCTTTTTGAAGGGCATTCAATTGTCAACGTGCTCGACTCGCTTGTGAACCTTTTGGACCACGACGGCGGCGCCAGCAATCCCAATGCTAATCTGTGGTCCTGTCGATTGACAGGGTTTCGTGGTTACCCCTCATGCAGAGCGTCTGCTCAAGCGGGACCAGGCTAGCCAGTTTCGAGGCATCTCACGTTGCCGGTACTGCTGTGCATGTGCCGGATTTGCGCATTCGGCAACCCGCCGCCCGAGCCACGGGGCCAACGGGGCGTACGCGATGCCAACCGGGTCCGGCGGGCGCGATGGCCTAACGTCGTCACCGAGGCTCGCCTCGTGCAATCGGCGACAGCCGTGCAAGAACGTCGCGAACGTCCATGCGACTGAACCGGAGATTGAACGCCACGTGATGAACTCCGATCCCGTGAAGGGTGTTCAGCATACGCTCGAGATGGTGAACGCCCATTCTATATCCCAGATGTATCGGCTCAGGTGGCGCATCGGAGCGCTCTGCAAGGTCAAGATAAAGAGATTGGACCACCGGCTTGATCGGTGTGCCGGCTGCGGTCAGGCGGTGCCACTCGGCAACGACCCGTTCCTGTTGTGCAGGCGGCCTAGGATAGGTGACCCAACCGTCCGTGTGATCGGCCAGCCAGTCGAGCGGTTGACCGCTATTCCCGGTACCCAGCAGGGGAAGACGGCCATGCAACGGTTTCGGGACAAGATCTCCACCCCGAATGGAACCGTACCGCCCGCTTACATAGGTCGGAAAGGATTTGCCGAGCAGCTCCTGCAGGTACAGCAGCGCATCCCGAAACAGCTCCGCGCGCTCGCCGCGATTCCGCCCGTAGGCCAGATACACGAGGGGGCGATCGCCTGATGCGATGCCCAGAACAAGCCGCCCATTAGAGAGATGATCGAGAGATGCCGCCTGTTTTGCGACGTCGATCGGATGATGCAATGGCAGAATAACCGATCCGGTCGCCAGGGCGATCTCGCTGGTATGGGCCGCCACCGTGGCCAGCCATACGAAGGGGTCATAGATTTGCCCGAGGTCGCCAAAGCTGGGGTCGTCGAGGGGAACATCGCGTGCCCACAGCGCCGAGAAGCCGAGAGCTTCGGCCTCCTTCGCAAGTTCGATCTGGTCTTTCATGGCCGGCCTCGGCCCGTCGAAAGCCTCGATGGGAAAGAAAAGACCAAGCGTCGTACGGTCCCTATGGAACATGCGATTGAAGCCGGGGCCGAACCGGGCGTCCGCCTCATCAAGCGCAAATCGAGAGTGTTTCATCATGCCTCGCTCCATCCGCCATTCACCCTGATCACGACCAGTCCGAAGTCGGGCCGCTAGCAAACGATCCTACGGCACCGCCCTGGGAATACGTTGCGGCCGATGCGGCATAGGTGCCGATATTGCGCCAAATCCAAGTTATCGCTGCCCGTGGTCGGATCTGAAATCACCAGCATCGGCGCCATGCCCAGCCAAACGCCAGGCGGTGCAATCGCCGACTGCCCCAGTACCATCCGCCCGTTTTCCAAGGTGTCAGGCCGTCGCGTCGACCACGATCTCGCCGAGAATACGGATCCAGCTTCTTGTGCCGCGGTGAAAACGCTCGACGTCATAATGCTCGTCAGGCGCATGGATCGCGTCGCTTTCCAGGATGAAACCCAGCACCACACAATCCAGGCCCAACCCGTCATTGAGCGCGCCGACCAAGGGTATGGCCCCGCCCGTGCCCTTCAGCACCGGGGGCCGGCCCCACTCTGCCTCGAGCCCGCGTGCCGCGGCGGCCAGGAACGGGTTGGTTTCGGACAGGTGCACGGCAGCATTGCCCTCCGGCCCGTCGAACGCGACATGGCAGCCTTCGGGGACACGTTCCGACACGAACTTGCGGAACCGGGTCCGGATCGTTTCCGGGCTCTGCCCGGCCACGAGCCGGAAGGTCAGCCGCGCCGTGGCCGAGCCGGGCAGCACCGAACGCCCCCCCGGCCCCTGATTACCCCCCGTGATGCCGTTGAAATCGGCGGCGGGCCGGCCCCACATCGCCTCCAACGCGGTATAGCCGTCCTCTATGACGCCTCCGGCAAGACTGACCTCGCCCGTACCGTCAAATTCGGCCGACAGCTCGCGCCAACGCTTGCGCTGACTTTCCGTCAGATCGATGACGCCATCATAAAAACCGTCAATCGCCACCCGCCCCCTTTCGTCGTGAAGCGAGGCCAGAATCTTGCTGAGAATACGGATCGGATTGGCGGCAGCCGCCCCGTAGTGACCGGAATGCAGATCGGGGTTCGGCGCAAGGATCGTCATCGTTTCATGCACCAGCCCCTTGAGCTGCGTGGTGATCGAGGGCCGGGTCGGCGACCACATGTCGCTGTCACAGATGAACGCAACATCGCAATCTAACGCCTCGCGGTGCTCTTCGAGAAAGGCGCCAAGGCTGGGAGACCCCATTTCCTCTTCCCCTTCCAGCAGGATGACAATCTCCGCCGGAAAGGCGCCGTTGGCGGTTTTCCATGCGCGCAGTGCCTCTATGAACGACCAAAGCTGGCTCTTGCTGTCCGATGCCCCGCGCCCGTAGAACCGGCGCACGCCATCCTCTTCGACGATCTCGGGCGCAAAGGGCTCGTGGGTCCATGCCTCGCGCGGGGTGACGGGCTGTACATCATAATGCCCGTAGAAGAGCAGCCGTTTGTCACCCTCCGCCGGCCCCTCGGACCGCGCCAGGACAAAGGGATTACAGGCCGTTTCCACGACGCGGGAGGCAAAGCCGATCTCCGTCAGCACCTCGTCCAGCCAGGAGGCGGCACGGGCGATACCCGCCTTGCCCGCGTCTTCGCCCGAAACGGACGGGATTGAAATCAGTTCCAGCAGGGCCGCGACCGAGCTTTCGAGATTGGCGTCTACCTCCTTCAGCGCGCGTTCAGTTTTCGACACGTCAAACTTCCTTTCTGCGGAACATTGGCGGGACGGGGGCCGCACCAAGGCGCCGGCCGCCTGTAGGTCTCGTCAGCCAGCCCGTCACTCTGCCGCATCTCCGGCCGCACTGAGCCGCGCCAGCGCGGACAGCATCCGCTGAAGATCCTCCCAAAGCTCGTCTTCGTCCTCCAGCCCGATCGAGAGCCGCAGGATCACGTCGGGTTCCTGCCAGCGGGTGGCACTCCGGTTGCCGCCAATCGACATCGGCGCGGCAAGGCTGCGCGTGCCGCCCCAAGAGGCGCCAATTGCGAACAGGCGCAGGTGATCCAGCGCGGGCCAGACATGCGGCGCGACGGTTTCGGGAAAGGTCACGGAAAAGACACCGCTGCTGCCCAGGAAATCCCGCTTGAATATCTCGTGCCCCGGCATCGTTGGAAGACCCGGAAACAGCACCCTGCCGATCACCGGATCG
Organism: Roseovarius sp.; assembly: GCF_040223625.1. Taxonomy (GTDB): domain Bacteria; phylum Pseudomonadota; class Alphaproteobacteria; order Rhodobacterales; family Rhodobacteraceae; genus Roseovarius. Next base: position 66,117 of record NZ_JAVKFX010000013.1, read on the forward strand.
CCGGAGAGCCGCTCGGCAAACCTATGTGCCACGGCACTGCAATGCCGCAGGCGCGTTGCCAGCGTCTCGAACCCTCTCAGGACAAGGGAGGCATCATCCGGAGAGGCCCCTATACCCATGCGGCCGATCATCTCCTTTACCGGTTGCGCCAGATCGGCGTCGCGGACGGAGATCGCCCCCATCAGCACATCCGAATGACCGGACACGTATTTCGTAAGCGCCTCGGTGACGATGTCCGCCCCGAGCGCCAGCGGCTTCAGGTTCAGCGGCGTGGCCCAAGTGTTGTCCACCCCCAGCAGGGCCCCGGCCTTGTGAGCCAATGCCGCTGCCTCTGGAATATCCATCAGTTCCATCGTCGTGGAGCCGGGGCTTTCACACCATACGAGCCGTGTTTCGCGCCGAATGCGCGCCTGCAGATCGGCAAGATCCGTCGGGTCGAAAAACTCGATCGTGATCCCCATTCTCACCAGATCCGACAGGGCGAAGTCCCGCATCGGCGGATAAACCGTGTCGGCCAGCAGAAGATGGTCTCCCTTGTTCAGGAACGCCATTGCCGCCAACGCGTTTGCCGCCTGCCCGGACGGCGCCAGGAACGTGCGTGCCGCCTGTTCGAGTTGTGTCAGTTTTTCTTCCAGCGTCCGCGTCGTCGGCGTACCGTAAAGGCCGTAGGAATACCCTTTCTCGCCGCGCTCGCCCCGTTCGGCATATGCGGCCGCATCCTCGAAAAGGATCGTCGACGCGCGATGAACACCGATGCCGACCGGATCAAAACCCTCCGTCGCCACACGTGGGGTCAGAACACATCGAGTCAGATCGCTGGTTGCCATTGAGTACTTTCCTTCTCCAACGCCTGCTCGCTGTATGCGTTGACGTTATTGCCGTTGTAGGTATTATTCCGTTTTGTTCTTGCTTGCCCGGAGGCCCTGAAACATGAACCTGCGTCAGATCGAGGTGTTTCGGGCCGTCGTCACCAGCGGCACGACATCCCGCGCCGCCGAAGTTCTGAGGGTTTCGCAACCCTCCGTCAGCAAGACGATCCAGGATCTCGAACGGTCGATCGGGTTCCCTGTCTTTGACCGGGTGAAGGGCCGCCTGCGGCCGACCGCCGAGGGGCAGCTTTTCTTCCGCGAGGTCGAGCACGCCTTCGCGGGGCTTGCGTATCTTCGGGGCGCCGCCGCGCGAATTCGCGATTTCGGGTCTGGCGAGCTGCGTGTCGCTTCGCTCTCGGCGTTGTCGACCAACCTGGTCCCCCGCGCATTGGCGACCCTGGTGCCGAAGAACCCGGGCGTCGCGATCACGTTTCAGGCACGCATGTCCTCGGTGGTCAGGGATCTCGTTGCGTCCGGGCAATTCGATATCGGGGTGGTGGCCGACGAGATCGACAAGACCGGCGTCGAGGTCCGCCCCTTTGCCCGCTTCCGCGCGTGGCTCGCGATCCCCGAGGGACATCCGCTTGAAGCCCGTGACGTGATCCGTCCTGCCGACCTCGTCAACGAGCCATTCATTGCGCTTTCGCCCGAGGACACCACGCGCCAGCAGGCCGAAACGGCCCTCGCGGCGGAAGGTGTGAAGCTCAGCATCATTCTTGAAACGCCCTATGCCACGACGATCTGCGCAATGGTGGCGGCGGGCCTTGGCGTGGGATTGGTCGATCCCCTTACCGCCGAGCCGTTCGAAGGGCGCGGTATGGTTCTGCGTCCTTTCGAGCCCGAAGTTCATTTCCGGACTCTTTTGATCCTTCCGCCGCATCGTCCCGCGCCGCGGATCGTCGAGGATTTCATCGTCGAGCTGTTCCACGCCCTGCAAGAGACCGGGAAGATAAGCGACGGCTTCACCTGCTGACACCATAGCTAGAGCACCTTTGACAGGAACGCCTGGGTGCGCACGTTCTTCGGCGCTTCCAGCATCTGCTTCGGCCGCCCCTCTTCGACGATCGTGCCATGATCCATGAAAACCAGGTGGTCGCCGACCTCGCGGGCAAAACCGATCTCGTGCGTGACCAGCATCATCGTCATGCCCGACGCCACGAGATCCTTGATCACATCCAGCACTTCCCCGACAAGTTCAGGATCAAGCGCCGAGGTCGGTTCGTCGAAAAGCATCACTTCCGGCTCCATCGCAAGCGCACGCGCGATTGCAACACGCTGCTGCTGCCCGCCGGAAAGCTGGCTGGGATACCTGTCGGCCAGATCGGCAAGTCCGACCCGCGCAAGAAGATCCCTCCCCTGGCTCCGCGCCCTGGCCTTGGCAATTCCCTTCACGTGCACGGGCCCCTCGATGACGTTTCCAAGTGCGGTCATGTGCGGAAACAGGTTGAACCGCTGAAACACCATGCCGGTCAGCCGGCGCTGCCTGTCGATGGCACGCGGCGAAAGCTCGTGAAGACGGCCGTTGCGTTCGTCGTAGCCTTGCAGCGTGCCACCGATCCGGATGCGCCCGGCCGAAATCTGCTCGATCTGGTTGATACACCGCAGAAGCGTCGACTTGCCCGATCCCGAAGGGCCAATCGCCACACAGACCTCCCCCTTGGCGATGGTAAGATCGACACCACGCAAGGCGTGGTAATCGCCGAAGAACTTGTGGATTCCCTCGATGGAGACGGCGGCGGCGCGATCAGGTGTGGCGTGTCTGCACAAAATCCTGCCCCCTTCCGAAATGACGTTCCAGGTAGAACTGGCCGATCATCATCACCGAGGTAATGACCAGGTACCAGAATGCGGCGACCATGAGCATCGGCACGGGAAGGTAGATCCGGTTCGCGATGGCACTGGTGGCGAACATCAGGTCCAACGTGAACGGTACGGCAAGGACAAGCGCGGTGCCCTTCAGCATGCCGATCGTTTCGTTGCCCGTCGGCGGTATGATGGTCCGCAACGCCTGGGGCAGCAGAATACGCCACCAAATGCGCCCTCTCGACATTCCAATGGCCTGTGCGGCCTCGGTCTGCCCACGGTCTATGGCGCGAAACCCCGCCCGGAAGATCTCGGCCAGGTAAGCGCTTTCGCACAATCCAAGCCCGAGTATCGCGGCCACGCCGGCCGTAACTACCCAGTCGGTCGGTACGCCGATGATTTCAGGGCCGAACGGAACGGAGATCGACAGGCGGGGAAACAGGACCGCAAACAGTCCCCAGAATAACAGCTGCGTGTAAAGCGGCGTTCCGCGAAAGAACCAGATCCACAGCCACGAGACCGTCCTCAGGATCGGGTTGTCACTGTCACGCATCAGGACGAGGAAACCGGCACAGACGATAGCTACCAGCATGGCGACCACGGTCAGGACCAGCGTCCAGCCCACGCCAGCCATCACCGTTGGCGCAAAGAGATACTCCCAGAATACGCTCCAGTGGAAGTTCGGATTGACGATGACGCCGTGCACCACCTGCATGACGACGACCGCCAAGAGGGCCACTGCAAGCCAGCGTCCGGGGTGGCGGCGTGGCACCACTTCGTTCAACTGCACCTGTTGTTTTTCGTCGCGGGGGACCTCATCGCCTGGCGACCCCATGGATGTCGTGACGGAAGCCATATCAGTTCGACACTTCCGGGTTGATCACCGACTCGTCGACAAGAAATTGAGTTACGCCCCAGAACTTGTAGATATCGGCATAGACGCCTTCATCGATCAAGTGGTTCAGCGTGTCCGCGATCAACTGGGTCAGTTCCATATCTTCCTTAGTCACGGCGATACCGTTCAGGCCGCGTTTGCCCATCGGCTCGACGGGCTCGAGGTTTTCAAGCCTTCCGCCGCTCTGCTTCACGGCATAGGCCGCCGTGCCGCCCCCGGTCGCGGTGGCATCGGCGCCGCCTGCCGCGACGCGGGTGATCGCCTCCGTCTGCACGGAGAACGGCAATTTCGTGATCTCGGGCTTGCCCGCGTCCAGGCAGGCCTGGTTGTCCAGGTCCAGGTGCTTTTCGTAGTAGGTGCCCGACATGATGGCGACCTTGGCGCCGCAGTAATCCGCCGGATCGAAATTGGTGGGGTTCCCGGCCCGGACGACCCAAAGGCCCTGCGTGTCCGAGTACGACACGAAATTCACCACCTTCATGCGCTCGTTCGTGATCGAGAAGGCATTCAGCCCGATATCGTATTTCGACCCGAGGGCTGGCAGGATCGAAGGAAAGGGCGCCGTGCGCGATTCGTATTCGAGCCCGAGCACCTTCGCGATCGCACGGCCGACATCGATGTCGATCCCCTGCGGCGTTTGACCGTCATCGCCTGCGAGGAATTCCCATGGGGCATAGGCATTGTCAGCCCCCCCGACAAGAACGCCCCGCGTCGCAATCTTCTCCGGCACCCGCTCGGAGAGTTCCGGCACCGCCTCAAGCCCGGACAGGTCGAAAGCCTGGGCAAGCCCGGCCGCGGGCGGAAGGGCCACCGCCGCGACGAGGGCTGCGGTGTATCGGAATCGAGTTCGAAAGAAATTTCTCATCTGGTTTCCCCTTGTTGGACGCATCGAGGCGCTCTGTTCATTTGACTTGGTTCACACGGTTCGTGCGACATGGATGAGGATATGGCCACGGCTGGTATTCGTCCAATACTAGCTTTTGGGCCAACTCTTCATGGAAGTTATAATATTGTCTCGCCCACGAACGTCGACGCGGCACGGCCCGGAATGGCCATGCCGCGTCATGTCAGAGGAAGGTCAGAGGCAACCCCGTCAAGCGGCGTTACCCGCTCAGGCGTCGCGTTCCCACAGAACCGGGAAGAGCGGATGGTCCATCGGCGCCCCCGCCGGCAGCTCTTTCTCGAGCCCCGGAAAGGCCGGCGATGTCGTCCAGTTGCGTGGCGCATGGCGGATGTCATCCCCCAGGAACCTGACCGAAAGCACCCGGCGCCGACAGTTTCCGACACCTGCCGCGGCATGAAGCGTCAGCATATGGAAGAACACGGCATCGCCCGGCTCCAGCGCCCAGCCCCGGATATCGAACGCCGAACGGTCCGCCTCGATATCCGGCAGGTTCTGAAGGCTTCCCTCTGGAAACCACTTCGCTTCGTTCGACATGAAGGTGCGCGGCATCAGCCACGGCCCGGTATGCGTGCCGGCCACGAATTCAAGCGTGGACTCGCGGGAAACCGGGTCCATCGGGGCCCACATGGAACAGTTCTGCATTCCGTCGATGTTGTAATAGGGCTGATCCTGGTGCCAGGGCGTGCGGGCGCTTGTGTTGGGCTCCTTGACCAGCAGGTGATCGTGATAAAGCCGCGTCTTCCGTGAGCCCATCAACCGCCCGGCAACCTCCCCGATCCCCGTCTTGAAGATCAGGTCGTGATACTGCGGATTTTCCTGCCAGTTGCAGAAATCCTCCAGAAAGTAACCGGGATCGCCGGGCGCGCTCGCCACTTTCGCCCTCGGACTCGGCGTCGCGACATTCGCATCTATGCCCCGACGGCCGGTCTCGACCTCCTCAGGTGTGAACAAGCCCCGAATGCAGACAACGCCGTCGCGCTGAAATTCGGCAATCTCCTTCTCAGTGATCCTCGGCCGGTGCCCGGCCTCCTGCAGGTCGACCCCGATTGCGTTGCTATCTGGCATTTCAGTATCCTCTCGGTTCATGACCCTGCCACGATAAGAGCTTTTGGCTATAGAGTTTATTATTGATTTGCGATACTCGCATAGAACATGCCTATACCTTTCAGCTTTCGCCAGCTCGAATACTTTATTGCCGTCGCCGAGCATGGAAGCGTCACGGAAGCGGCACAGCGCTGTAATGTCTCCCAACCGTCCGTGTCCGCGGCCGTTGCCGAACTCGAACGGTTGCTGGGGCGGAAACTTTTTCACCGAAAAACCGGCCACGGTCTCGTCATCACCGCCGCGGGCCGGCAACTTCTGATCGACGCAAGGACGACCCTCGCCGCAGCGGGCGCGATCGGCGCTAATCGAAACGCGGCGGAAGAGATTACCGTAGCCTGCTTCCGCGATCTCGGTGCAATTTACCTGCCTCGTCTGCTAACCCGTTTCGCCGCTACCCGCGAGGGGCTGGGCTTTCGGATTCTCGATGCTGACCTCGCCGATATCCGTGGCCTGATCCTAGACGGGCGGTGCGAACTCGGCCTGACCTACGATACCGGTCTCGACCGACATGAGTTGAAAACCACCTCTATCGACAGGCTCTCGCCACACGTCCTTTTGCCAAGATCACATCGACTTTCCGATCGCTCCTCGGTAGCGCTCCATGATCTCAAGCAGGACCGGGTGATCCTGGAGAATTATCCCTCGACCATCTCTTTCTTCCTGCCATTCCTGGCGAAACTCGGGAAAAGCGAGCGCGACTGCCAGTTGGCTCCCAGTTTCGAAATGCAGCGCAGTCTCGTCGCAAACGGATGGGGCATCGGGTTTTCCTATGCCCATCCCGCGCCGGATATTGCCCATGACGGCTCGGAACTCGTGTGCCGGCCGTTAAGCCCTCCGGAACCCGCTCTTGACGTGGTGTTCGTCCATCTCGGGACGCAAACCCTGTCCCGCCCCGCCCAAGAATTTCTGGAATTCGTTCAGGCACATCCTGCGTGATGGGAAAATCGTCCAGGCTTGCAGGACGCCCAGTGCCTTGCCCCCGTCGGCGGACAACTCAGGTGCCTTTATCCGCCTCCCTGATTTGACGTGCATAGTGCTGAAGGAAAAGCTGGAGGATATTCTCGGCCATCAGGTTGTAATGCTCGACGTTGCGCGGGTCATGGCCGATCTGACCGATCTCGACCTCGACCACCTCCTTGCCTGCCATGTGCACTCGGAGCATCACGTCGATATCGGCCGCGTTCGTATCAACCAGCGCGTCAAGATCGATCAGGTCGCGGTTCAACAGGTAGAGGCCGGAATTCACCGCCCGAACATGACGCAGCCCCGGAAAGATCTGCCTGATCGCCGGCCGTACCAGCAGCCGAGTCATCGGCATGTCGTCGTTGGGATCCTGCCACTTGCCCTTGACCAGCCCGACACCGGGCTCTCGCGCCTCGGCCAGCATCAGCACGAGCTTGGGGTCGAACTTTTCCAGATCGGCGTCGAGCTTCATCACCCATGGGTATTTCGCCGCGGCATAACCGGTCTTGAGCGCGCGGCCCATTCCAAGTTCGGGTTCCTCGACCACCACCGCGCCGGCACTGGCAGCAACCTTGGCGGTGTCGTCCCACGAGGCGGTATCGACGACCACGACCTCGCGCACGCACGGCAGGTTGATGACCGCGGTCACGATCTTGCCGACGGTGTCGCCCTCATTGCGGGCGGGAATGACAATCGAAACTCCATCAGGCATTGCGGAATCGTTCCTGTCCAGATTGCCGTGTCGCAGACTTGTGGCAAATGCCGGCCCGGTTTACAATCTGATCAGTAGGCTGCTGACGGTAATCTGATTTGTGTGTCAGCGCGCATTCACGAACGCCAAGGTGACAGAAATGCGACGCAACGAGGCACGAGAACAAGTGCGGCCTATTGTCGAGGATCTGGCCCGCCAGGCCCGCCAGGGGGCGATGCCCCGACGCGAGTTCCTGGCACTGGCCAGCACGTTTGGCGCGTCCGCAACCGCGGCCTACGGCCTGCTCGGGCTCTCGGCCCCGGTCGCACGGGCCGAAGCGGCGTCGAAACGCGGCGGCGTGCTGCGCCTCGGTAGCCGGGTGATCGAGATCAGCGACCCACGCAAGTTCGCCAAGACCGAGCAGGGCAACCTCGCGCGCACCTTCTGCGAACCGCTCGTCCGCTGGGAATACGATGCCACCTTCGCGCCGGTCCTGCTGGAAAGCTGGGAGGTCAGCGACGACGCCAGGACCTACACGCTCACCGTCCGCCCGGGGGTGACATGGACCAATGGCGATACGCTGACCGTGGAAGACGTGATCCACAACCTGCGCCGCTGGTGCGACCGCGGCGCCGAGGGCAACTCGATGGCGTCGCGCATGGCGGCGCTGACGGATCCGGCCACCGGCAAGATGGACGAGGGCCGCATCGAACGTGTCGATGACATGACCGTACGCCTCAACCTGCCGCGGCCCGACGTCACGCTCATTGCCGGGCTGGTCGATTACCCTGCCCTTCTGGTGCACCGCAGCTTCGACGACGACAGCAGCCTGATGACCACGCCACTGGGCACCGGCCCGTTCGAGCTCGTGTCAGTGGAGGTGGAGTTCAAGGCGGTGGTCAAGCGGCGCGAACAGGGCCGGTGGTGGGGCGGCGAGGCGCATCTGGACGGGGTGGAATTCATCGACATGGGCGCCGACCCGGCCGGGATGGTGGCCGCCTTCGATGCGGGAGATATCGATGCCAACGAGGATACGCCGCCAGATTTCACCGCACCGCTTGATGCCCTGGGGCTGACGCGGCAGGACCGGACCACCGCCAACACCCTTGTCGCGCGGATGCGGGTGGATGCGCCGCCATATGATGACCCGAAACTCCGGCGCGCGATCCAGAAGACGGTGGATAACCGCATCGTGCTGGCGCTGGGGGTCGATGGCGACGGCGCACTGGCCGAGAACCACCATGTCTCGCCCTCTCATCCCGAATACGCCGATCTGCCCCCGTTCGAGGCCGACGCGGCCGAGGGCTACGCCATGGCGTCGGAGGCCGGGCACGCGGCCACCGAGATCGATATCGTTTCGATCGACGGCGACTGGCGCACCATGACCACCGACGCGATCGCCGCGATCCTGCGCGAGGCGGGTTTCAACGTGCGCCGCACCATCGTGGCGGGACAGACCTACTGGAACGCGTGGAACGAATATCCCTTCAGCACGACGGCCTGGGGCGGGCGTCCGCTGGGCGTTCAGGTGCTGTCGCTGGCGTACAGATCCGGCCAGCCGTGGAACGAAACCGGCTTTTCCGACCCCGAGTTCGACGCGCTGCTGGACGAGGCAATGGCCACGCCCGACCCCGAAGCGCGGCGCCCGGTGATGGCGCGTCTTCAGACCATCCTGCGCGAAAGCGGTATCATCATCCAGCCCTACTGGCGCAACCAGACCATGCACCACGACCCCAAGGTGCACAACTTCAGCCGCGAAAGGTATCGCGAACTCCACCTCCATGACGTCTGGATCGACGCCTGATGCCAAGGCTCATCACGTCTGGTCCCCCGAAGGCATAACCGGGCGACCAATGCAGGAAAGACGCGACCTGACATTCACCGGCCCGAGCGCGCGGCTGCAATATATCCTGCTGATGGGCCTCTTCAGGCTGGCGGTATCGCGGGGACTTTACGGACGCTTCGCAAGGGCGCTGGGGCGGGTGTTCAGCCCGGACAACCGGGCCCTGCTCAGCATTGACGGGGCTCCACCCTTTCCGATTTCCCTCGACGACGGGTACTGGACCCGCTTCGCCCTCTGGAACACGCAGTACGAGCCCGAGATCGCCCGGGTCCTGACAGCCGCGGCGGGGCAGGCAGCGATCTTTTGCGATTGCGGCGCCAACAAGGGTTACTGGACGCTGCGGGCCGCGCCGCTGTTCGACCGGGTGATTGCGGCGGAGGCGGCCGAAGCCACCTTTGCCGAGCTAGAGGCGAATGCGGGGCACCTGCCGAACGTGGCCCTGCACCGGGTGGCCATCCACTCCGTTTCAGGCGAGCGTCTGAGCTTTGTGAACGTGGCAAACAGTCATGCGTCGGCCCGGCTGTTGACCGGGGATGGACCCGGTCGGGGTGACACGGTCGAAACGGTCGAGACGCGGCGTATCGACGACCTTCTTCCCACCGGCGCCCCCGCGCTGATCAAGCTCGACGTGGAGGGCGCGGAGGTACCTGCACTGGAGGGGGCCGCCCGCGCATTGCGCGAGGGAGCGGTGCTGATCTACGAGGACCATGGCAGCGACCCGACCTGCGCGCCCAGCCGGTATCTCCTCAGCAACCCGGATGTCTGTCTCCTGTTCTGCGACGACGGCTTTCGTCAGGTGACATCGGTCGATCAGGTGCGCGCGCTCAAGACTGACCGGTACAAGGGGTACAACTTTCTGGCGGCCTACAAGAATTCTGCCCTCTTGGCCGCAATTTCAGAACGGTTTTGACGGGTTATCAGAGGCAATCAGCGCACCAATAGCCCGGCTCGTTTGAACCTGTTTGGCTCCGTGGTCTCAGACTCCCAGGTATCGGTGCGCCGCAGCGCTATCCCGCGACAAGTCTTGCGAGGTGCCCGACCATACCACACGCCCTTTTTCCAGAATGTAATGGCGGTCGGCTACGCGCACGAGATGCGCAAGGTTCTTGTCGATCAACAAGATGGCCTGGCGCTCGGCTTTCAGGTCCTGGATCACTTGCCAGATCTGATCTCGAACAAGGGGGGCGAGGCCTTCCGTCGCCTCGTCGAGGATCAGAAGGCGAGGATTGGTCATCAAGGCGCGGGCGATAGCGAGCATTTGCTGCTCGCCGCCGGACAGCAACGCACCCGCCTGCGCACGGCGTTCACCCAACCGAGGAAAGAGATCAAAAACGCGACGTGTCGTCCATGGTCGCGCCGCACCCAGGGGATTCGCGGCCGTTGCCACAAGGTTTTCGTGAACCGTCAGCGTCGGAAAAATCTCGCGCCCTTCCGGCGCCAGCCCGATGCCGCACTGCGCGATGCGGAACGGGCTCAGGCCAACAATGGTTCGCCCACCGAACATAACCTCACCCCTGGCAGGGCGCGTCAGCCCCATGATCGACCGGATGGTGGTCGTCTTGCCCATGCCATTGCGCCCCATCAGGGTGACGACTTCGCCCTCGCCCACCTGAAAATCGACCCCGAACAGCACCTGACTGCGACCGTAGAAGGTTTCCACGCCGCTCACGTCAAGAAGCATCGCCGTCGTCCCCCAGATAGGCCTCGCGCACCGCTGGGTCGCGGCGCACCGCATCGGACGAGCCGCTGGCGATGGCCCGGCCATAGACCAGCACGGTCACCCTGTCCGCAAGGGCGAAGACCGCATCCATGTCGTGCTCGACCAGAAGGATGGGCAGCTCGCCCCGCATGTCCTTCAGCAACTGAACCATTATGGCGCTTTCTTCCGTGCCCATACCGGCCATGGGCTCGTCGAGCAAAAGAAGACGGGGCTCGAGGGCCAGCGCCATCGCGAATTCAAGCTGCCGTTGCTGTCCGTGCGCAAGATCGGCCGCCAGCTGCGATGCCACGTGACCCAGGCCGACGCGGCTCAAAAGGGCCATCGCCCGGTCGTCAAGCGACCGGTCGCCGGCCGCACGGCGCAGAAAGGCGGCGCCGCGCGTCACCCTGGTCTGTACCACCGTGGCCACATTCTCCAGCGCGGTATATTCCGGAAAGACAGAGGTGATCTGGTACGAGCGCGCAATCCCCGCCCGCGCCCGCTTGGCGGCCGACAGGCGGGTGATGTCACGGCCGAAGTAATGGATATGGCCCCCATCCGGCTCTATCTCCCCAGACAACTGCTTCATCAACGTCGACTTTCCGGCGCCATTCGGCCCGATCAGGGCGTGCAATTCCCCCGGCATCACCTCGAACGACAGGTCGTCGGTCACCACCAGCGCGCCGAACCGTTTGGCCAGCTTCTTCAGTCGCAGGACGGACGTATCGCTCATTGACCCTCTCTCCGGGCCAGAAGGCCGTAAATGCCGCGGCGATTGAACAGCATCACGATGATCAGCAGCGGTCCGAAAACGATGCGCCAGTGCTCGCTCAGCAATTCGAGGCCCAGCGCGTCGAAGAGGACCGGCAGATACTCTTCCATGAGCAGGAAGGCGGCCGCGCCCAGCAACGGTCCTCCCAGCGTTCCGGTGCCACCCAGGATGACCATGAAAAGCAACTCGCCCGATCGCGTCCAATGGTGAAGGTCCGGGCTGACGTAACTGGCCTGGTTGGCCAACAGCGCCCCGGCCAGCCCCGCCCCTGCCCCGGCGATCCCGTATATCGCCAGCTTGTGCAGGTAGGTGTTGCACCCCAGCGTGATCATCCGCGCCTCGTTCTGCCGGATCGCGCCCAGCGCCCGGCCAAAACGAGACCCGACAAGATGGCGGCAAAACAGCCAGAACCCCGCCAGTACGATCAGGCAAAGATAGAAGAACAGCCACTCGTTGCTCAGATCGAGCCAGGCCAGGCGGTTCGGCCCGGCATACATGAAAAGCCCGTCATCGCCGCCATACCGTTCCAGCGACACGGTAAAGAAGAATACCATCTGCCCGAAGGCCAGCGAAATCATGATGAAGTAGATGCCACTCGTGCGCAGGCTGAGAGCCCCGAGAACAAGCGCCACCACGCCCGAGGTCAATACCGCCAGCGGCACGCTGATCAGCGCCTGAGCCGTCCCCGGGAGGCCGAAAATGGTACTGCCCTCCGCCGCGTGCGCCGACAGGATGGCCACCACGTAGGCCCCGATACCCAGATAGGCGGCATGCCCGAGGCTGACCAATCCGACATATCCCACCAACAGGTTGAGGCTGATTGCGGCCACCGCGTAGATGAGGATGCGGCTGATGCCGGGAACGAGATAGGCATTATCCATTGCCGCCGTCATCGGCGGGAACAGCGCCAACAACGCAAAAATCGTGATCGTCACGTACTTCAGTTGCCCGGAATTCAGCATCTAATGTGTCCCCGCCGAAGGAAACAACCCTCTCGGGCGCACGACGAGGATCAGCGCCATCAACAGGTAGATGCTCATCGACGACAACGCCGCGCCCATCCCCGACGCTTCAGCCGGCGGAAGAACCAGACCGAAAAGATCGCGCAGGAAAGCCCGCCCCATCGTATCGACAAGCCCGACCAGCAAGGCACCGACCAGCGCACCGCGCACCGAGCCGATGCCACCAATCACCACCACCACGAAGGCCAGGATCAGCACGCTTTCCCCCATGCCGACCTGAACCGACACGAGCGGCCCGGCAAAGGCTCCGGCGATCCCCGCAAGCACCGAACCCGCTGCAAAGAGCAGCGTATAAAGGGCAGAGATGTTCACGCCCAACGCCCCGACCATCTCGCGGTTGGTCGATCCTGCGCGGATCAGCATGCCGACGCGTGTCCGTGAAATCAGAAGCCAAAGCCCCACGGCACTCAGCAGTCCCAACCCGATCACGGCCAGGCGATAGACCGGGTAGGGAATGCCCGGAAGGATCTCTATCGTTCCCGAGAACAGCGGCGGGAGGTCCATGAACAGCGGGGTGCGCCCCCAGATCATCGTAACCGCCTCATTGACGAAAAGGATCAGCCCGAAAGTCACCAGAACCTGATCGAGATGATCGCGGCGGTAGAGCGGGCGCATCAGCAGGAACTCGATCAGGGCCCCGGCCAGCGCCGCCGCCAGCGCGGCGGCCAGCAGGCTGAGCAGCCACGATCCTGACGCCATCATGACCGTGGCGGCGGTATAGGCGCCTATCATGTAAAGCGATCCATGCGCGAGGTTGATCACCCCCATGATGCCGAAGATCAGGGTGAGCCCAGCCGAGACCAGGAACAGGAAAACCCCCAGCTGTATGCCGTTTAGCAGCTGTTCGACGAAAAGGAGCATGGCTCTTCCCCATGGTGACCGGCTGACATGCGTGCCTGCGCGGCCCGGGCGTGAAAGACAATCTTCGGTCGCCCCCCGATTGGCGGGTACATGCCCGCGGGGGCCGATCCGGGCCGGGGTCAGGTTGCCTGCGGCGGCGTCAATCCATCGCGCACGCGTCACCGTAAGCATCGCCATGATCCGTGACGATCGTTTCGGTTGTCACCAGCTCAAGGTCCCCCGCATCCGATTGCTGCACTTCCAGAAGGTACCACGTCTGCCTTGGGTGCTGATTGGCCGCGAACACGAACTCCCCCCGGACACTGTCGAAGTCGGCAGCGCGCATCGCCTCGCGGAACGCTTCAGCATCCTCGGTCACCTTGCCACCGGTTTTCTGCAGCGCGCTGGCGATCAGGCGGGCCGTGTCATACCCCTGCGCCGCCCAGGGCGTGGGCGCGCGGTCATAGGCGTCGCGATAGGCTTCGCTGAACTGCTTGTTCGCCGCATTGTCGAGGTCTTCGTTCCAGAACGACGTGGCCTGCATTCCGAGCGCCGCCTCGCCCACGCCGGCAAGGATGCGTGCCTCCATCGACACCATGGGAGCGATGATCGGCGTCTGATCCATCAGCCCGGCCTGCGAGTATTGCTTGAGAAAATTGATCCCCATGCCGCCGGGCAGGAAGTAGAACAGCACCGCCGGATCGTCCGACCGGATTCGCGCAATCTCGGCGGCATAGTCGGTCTGCCCCAGCTGGGTGTAAATCTCGTCGACGATCTCGCCCTTGAAATGCCGCTTGAAACCGGCCACCGCGTCTTTGCCCGCCTGGTAGTTCGGCACCATGACCACGGCCGACCCATAGCCCGCGTTGTTGGCGGCGATGGCGGCCGTCTCGTGCATGGCGTCGTTCTGCCATGAAACCACGAAATAGTTCTCGTCGCAGCCCGCACCGGCCAGTTGCGACGGCCCGGCATTCGAGGCAACGTAAAAGCGCCCGTTCTTGAGCGCGATCGGCGCCACGACGGGCTGTACGTTCGAAAAGATCACACCGGTCAGAATGTCGGCATCATCACGCCGAACCATCCGCTCGGCGATCTGCTTGGCATTGCCCGGATTGAGGCCGTCATCCTCGACCATAAGCTCGACCGGCACACCGCCCAGCTTGCCCTCCTCCTGGTCGATTGCAAGCTGGAAACCGTCACGCATATCCTCGCCCAGATAGCCCGGCGGGCCCGACAGCGTCGTAATTAGGCCGATCTTGACCGGCTCCGCCTCCTGCGCTGACGCAATAGAGGCGGCCAGAACTGAAACGAGCGCCACGAGGCGCGTCAGGCATTTGGACATGTCTCTCTCCCTAGAATGATGCGGCTTGACCGAAAAATGATCACATCACATCCACAGCTTGACCAGATTGCGAGCCTTGAACAGCCCATGCGGTTCATAATTCTGCACAGCGGAATTATGAGAAACGGGCGTGAGACAAACGCCGCCAAGCGGCGATGGCAAAGGGCTGTTCTTGCACGGGTGATGTCGGAGCAGGCTGACGAACTGGGAAACCAGCCGGCAAGGCCCCCCCTACATCGCGCCCACCCCCCAGCGATCACGGAGATATTCCGTAAGGGCTTCCAATTCGCTGTCTTCGAGCGTCGCTTCGAACGCGGGCATCTCCTGCATCCGGAGGTGCCCGCTCAGGCTTCTGGCGGGGATGCCTTCGCGGATCACGCGTTGCAGGTTGAGGGGATTATCCAGCATCAGCGTGGTGTTCCCGACCATGGCGACCGAGCCGAATGGCTGGCCTTCGCCTTCGCTGCCATGGCATCCGGCGCAAAGCCCCATGTAAAGCCCGTGGCCCTCAGGATGCGCGTCCACGGCGGCAGGTTCGGACGGAGGGCTGGCGGGATCCGGCATATCCTCTGCAAGATAGGTCGCCACCGCCTCTATGTCGCGTGCGGGCAGGTACTTGGTCGAGTGACTGAGAACGGGGAACATGCGGAATGTCATCACGCCCTGGGGCGAGAGGCCGGTCGACAGGAACTGCCCCAGATTCTCCCTGGTCCAGCCGCGACGGGCCAGCCCCTGTGGCGTGATGTCGGGGGCCACCGCTCCTTCGATCACCGTGCCGCCAAGGTGGTCATCCGTCTTGGCAAAGGCCAGGTTGCGTGGCGTGTGGCATTCTCCGCAATGGCCCAGCACGTCGACCAGATACGGTCCGCGCCGGTCTTCGGCCAGGTCTTCGCCGCCCGACAGTCCCGGCCCCGGGTCTTCCGGCGGGTCGGGCCGGTAGATGAGGTTCCAGAATGCGATCAGCGGCCGCAGGTTGAACGGGAAGACCATTTCGGCCGGCCTGTTCGGCTTCTCCACCGGGTCCTGAGCCATCAGATAGACATAGAGCGCGTCGATATCCGCGCGCGACACTGCGTGGTAGGACGTGTAGGGCATCGCCGGGTAAAGCCGCCGCTCGCCCGGAGCGATGCCGTAGACCATGGCGCGATACATATCGTCGGCCGTATAGTTGCCGATGCCGTTTGTCTCCGACGGGGTGATGTTCGTGCCGTAGACCGTTCCCATCGGCGTTTCCATCGGCGTTCCACCGGCAAAGGAAAGGCCGTCCTCGCTTTCGTGACAAGCGGCGCAATCCCCGGCCTTGGCCACGTACTCGCCCAAGGCGTACATCTCGGCTTCCGCCTCTTCATCGAGCGCTTCGAGATCACGGCTGGCCGGCGGCACCGGTCCTGCCCCGGTGAACCCGAAGAAGATCACCAAGCCTGTCACGAGGCCGAGCAGGACCAGCCCGGCGAGGATGCGGAGCAGGGTCCGCATCAGCTTTCCTCCGCCCGCTCGACGCCGGTCGTCAGGCCGGGCGTGGCGAGGATCACGTCACGGGTCGCTTCGAGGTAACGGACATAGCCGGTACAGCGGCATATGTTTTCGTTGAGCGCCGCCAGCACGACATCCTCCACGTCCTCGACGGGTACGGGATCGACCTCGAGCCGCTCGACCAGGGCCTGCGCGGCGGAGACGAAACCGGGCGTGCAAAACGAGCACTGGAAGGAGAAATGATCGAGGAACGCCTGCTGCACAGGCGTGATCGCCGTGACGTTGACCTCGTCGTCGCGCTCGGCATGGCCTTCGACGGTCCGGAAGGCGCGCCCGTTGGCCCAGGCTACCCCGGTGATACAGGCCGGCAGCGCCCGCGGGCCCCGCGGGCCGTCATGGATCACAGCGCAGGCCCGGCAGACTCCCTGCCCGCAGCCATAGCGCGTGCCGGTCAGGTTGAGGTATTCCTGCAGGAATTCCAGAAGCATCAGGTCCTCCGGAACCTCCACCGGTTCGGTCTCCGTGCCGTTGATCGTCATCGAGACGGTCATCAGGGCGCTCATGCCGTCACCTCCTTGATCCGTTCAGGGGTTATCGGCGTGCGGTGGAACCGGTGGCCGATCGCATGATGCACCGCGTTGCCGATAGCCGCCACGACCGGGATCATCACCACCTCGGCGATGCCTTTCGGCGGGTCGGTCGGCGATAGCGGGTCAAGCACGGTGGCGCTCTGCGCCCAGACCGCGACATCCTCGGCCCGGGGCAGCCGGTATCGGTTGAAGTTCCACGTGCCGTTACCGGGACCGTCCTCGTACAGCGGCATCTCCTCGTAAAGCGCGTGGCCGATGCCCATGGCGATCCCGCCCTGCAACTGCCCCGAGACAAGCTCGGGCACGATCTGCCGGCCGCATTCCAGCCAGGACCGGTGGTTGAGAACGCGCACCTCGCCCGATCCGGGATTCACCGAAAGCTCGACCAGCGTCGCACAGGGGGCATAGTAGGTCACTGCCGCATTGTTGCGCTGCACCGGCGGATAGTCGACGCGGCGGCGCGGCTGGAAGGCATAGCCGCCCTCTGTCATCGCCGAGCGCTTGTCGTCTCCCGCGCCCTCGCCCCATCTGACCGAGAGCGCGTCGATCGGCGCCTCGAACCGCGTGCCTTCGACCTCGAACTCGGCCCGCGCCCAAGCCCATCGGTTGAACGTATGAACGGTCACGCCGGTGATATAGCCCCGCTCGTGGGCACGCCGCGCCAGATCCTCAAGCGGCAACGGGTTCAGGCCGCCGGCCACCAAGTGACCATCGCGCCATTCGGCCTCTTCCCGGCGCACGTGTAACGGGCCGGCCTGCCCGCCGCCGATCCCCTCTTGCCAGAAACTGAGCGCGGCTTTCCAGAGGCCCAGTTCAAACAGCAGCCTGGCGGCTTCCGTGGTGGCGTGCGTGAAGTAATAGGCAGAATTCGACGCACTTCTGGGCGAGGTGATCCGCGGCACCCATCGCGGATTCTCCGCAAATCCGTCCTGGGTTTCCTGGCTCATCGTGTAGGGTTCGTCATTGGCTTCGAGAGGCAGGCTGGGCCAGTCCGTCACCGCGAAATCCACGCTGTCGGCCGGTTTGCCCAGATGCGGCTCGGTCATCAGCATCTGCGACGTCGTGGCCCCACAGCCGATCTCCGAGGCCACGTGGCGCATGTGCAAATGGCCTTCAGGCGAAAGTTCGAGTTGCACCAGCGCCGCCTCGGCCCCGGTGCCGTAATCCTTCTGCACGCAGGAGAAGCCGACGCCGTAGCGATAGCCCGGGTTCTCGGCCTCGAATGCCTTTTTGCGCTCGGCCCGTTCGGTCCAGATCGGATCGGCCGCGGCGGCCTCGAGCATCTCGTCGGCCCGCAGCGCCCCACCCGGGATGGCACCCTGGGTGTTCTTGTCGCCCGAGTGGAACACGTTGATCCGGCGCAGCTCGATCGGGTCGCGGCCCAGGTCCTCGGCCACCTCGTCGACCAGCAATTCCATCGCCACCATGCTTTGCAGAGTGCCGTAGCCGCGCATCGAGCCGGCGGTGGGCGCGCGCGAGGCGTCGACCTGAACGGCAAGGTCGCTTTTTGGCAGGTAATAGACCGATTGCAGCGCTGTCGCCGAGACCTGGCCGACAGAGGGGCTGAAGTTCTTCACACCGCCGCCATCGGCACGCTGATCGGCGGCGAGGCTGCGGAATTCACCGGTTTCGCGGTCAACGGCAAGGGTGATGTCCGTGTCGAACGGATGCCGCTTCAGCGCGCTCTGGAAATGTTCCCAACGGTCAAGGGCGAGCCGCACCGGGCGCCCGTCGCCATACAGAGCAGTCATGGCGACGTAATAGGGGAACACGTGGTGCTCTTTCTGGCCATACCCCACCGTATAGCCGGGGTGGAAGCGCAGCTCGTCAAGTTCGAAGCGGCTGGCGCTGACCATCTTCTCGATGTGATCGGCGTTGGTCCAGGGCGACTGGGTGCCGGTCACCACGTGCAGCGTTCCGTTCGCGGAATCGTACCAAGCATTGCCGTTATCCGGTTCAAGGGCCGCCGGATCGACATATTGCGACCGGTATGATCGGCGATATACCTTCCAGCCCTCCGGGGGATCGTCGAGTTCGGCACGCAAGTCTCCAGCCAAGGCCATCGCCTTGGCACCGGCTTCGCCGTTCCGGTCGGGCGAGGGCCAGTCGGGTTTACCATCGGTGAACTCGGCAAAGATTGGTGCGTTCTTCAACGGAGAGAAGCGGTCTTCGGCGTCGCGCGTGTCGCCGCCGATCCGGACGTAACGGGTCGCGCCATAGGGGGTTCGCTCCGGTGGCTCGGCCGCATCCCCCCAGACAAGGGCGTCCTCGTTGAACCGGAGCCGGGACTTGGCCGCACGAAAGCGACCGTAGTCGTGGTAGATCAGCACCGCCACAGGTTGCCCGAGATAGGTCGGCACCTCACCCGCCGCCAAGAAAAAAGCGCCGTAGAAATCGGCCTCGACCATCTCGACGCCGTCGCGGCGCAGTGTCTCGTCAGTGATCATCACATCGGGCTGAAGCGCCTCGCCCAGCGGGTCGAGGGTGACGCCCTCGAACACCCGATCGGCACGCGGAACCCTGATGAAGAACGCGTGCGACTGTTCGTCGGGCCAGTCGGGCATGTCCCTTGCACGGATATCAACGGCAAACACTTTCTCACCCGTCACCTTCGGGATGCCATCCTGACGAAAGCGGACTTTTCCATCCTCACGCCAGCCCGGAGACTGAAACTGCCGCTCGTTCTGCAAGCCCGCAAGTGCTTCGTTGAGAGGTGTCACACAGATGGCCGCAGCGCTGGCACCTGCTTTCAAAAATCCCCGCCGCGAAAATTGATCCATTCCAGCCTCCCGGTGATCAACGCGACGTGCCCGGATCTCGTTCCAAAATTAATTATCGTTCCGTTGTTACACGCCGCAATTCGGACCGTTGGTGCCGGCGCCGCTCTGTGTGGGCCTGTCGCGCGACCGGGCATCTGCATTGACCAAGCCCCTTGCGAACCTCGGGGTCGCCTAAAGGACGGCGGCCTGTCCGAGTGGAGATGCGTTCGACTTGGTCCGACCGGTACCGGCTTCGGCCAAGATGTGTGTTTTCGATATGTTATCTTGCGTAATGCACATTGTGACAAGGCCACGAGACGGTAAGATAGTGGAAAACACTACTATACCCATACCAGATTCCAACCTGAGGAGGAGGAAAGAATGCGTGGAACGATTGGGCGTCTGCTGGCGTCATGTGCCTGTGTCACCGCCGCTGCGGCAGCACAGGCCGAGGTCTCGGACGATGTCGTCCGGATCGGTGTCTTGACCGACATGAGCGGCATCTACAGCGATCTCGCCGGGGAGGGCGCGGTCGAAGCGGTGCGCATGGCGGCCGAGGATTTCGGTGGCGAAGTGCTCGGCGCCCCGATCGAGGTGATCTTCTCGGACCACCTCAATCAGGCCGACACGGCGGCCGCCAAGGCCCGTGAGTGGTTCGACGTGGAAGGCGTCGACATGATCAACGACCTCTCCAACTCCGGCGCGGCCCTGGCCGTGGCGGCGGTCGCGAAAGAGGCCAAGCGGCACATCATCGTCAACGGCGCCTCGAATATCGGCATCACCAACGACATGTGCTCGCCCTATGCGATCCACTATGCCTACGATGCCTATTCCCTTGCCCACGGCACCGGCAAGGCGGTGGTCGAGGATGGCGGACTGACATGGTTCTTCCTGACCGTCGATTTCGCCTTCGGCATCGGGCTGGAAGAACAGGTCACAGAGGTGGTCGAGGCCGCCGGCGGCGAGGTACTGGGCTCCGCCCGCCATCCGCTGTCGGCCAGCGACTTCTCGTCCTACATGCTCAACGCCCAGTCCTCGGGCGCCGAGATCATCGGCATCGCCTCGACCGGGGGCGACGCAGTCAACGCGATCAACGCCGCCGCCGAGTTCGGCCTGACCCAGAACCAGACGCTGGCGGCGCTGCTGCTGTGGCTAAACGATGTCCATTCCATCGGGCTCGAAGCCGCACAGGGGCTGATGCTCACCAACGCATGGTACTGGGACATGAACGAAGGCTCGCGCGAGTTCGCACAGCGCTATTTCGAGCGGGTCGGTTCGATGCCCAACATGAGCCAGGCGGCGAACTACTCGTCCACCATGCATTACCTGAAGGCCATCGAAAAGGCCGGCACCGATGACCCCGATGCCGTGTCCGAGGCGATGCGCTCCATGCCGATCAATGACTTCTTCGCAAGCAACGGATCCGTCCGCGAGGATGGCCGCATGATGCACGACATGTATCTCTGGCAGGTCAAGACGCCCGAGGAATCCGAGGGTGAATGGGACTATCTCAAGCCGGTTTCCACCATCCCGGCCGAAGAGGCGTTCCGCCCGCTCGATCAGAGCACCTGCTACCTCGTGACCGGCGACAACAGCTGATCGCACAGCCCCCGAAAGGCTGGCAAGGCCGGGCCACCGCCGCGTGGCCCGGTATCCCCATTCCCCCCGTGCGAGACTGACCCATGACCGACACCGTGCTAGAAGCGAAGGGCCTCACTAAGACCTTTGGCGCCTTTGCCGCCGTCGGCGGCGTCGATCTTGCGCTGCGCCACGGCAGCATTCATGCCCTGATCGGCCCCAACGGGGCGGGCAAGACCACCTGCTTCAACCTTCTGACCAAATTCCTGACGCCCAGTTCGGGCACCATCCACTTTCATGGCCGCGACATCACGGCGCTCGACCCCGGCACCATCGCGCGGATGGGGCTGGTGCGGTCGTTCCAGATTTCCGCCGTCTTCAACAGCATGACGGCGCTGGAGAACGTGATGCTCGCCCTGCAACGCAAACGCGGCGAATCCTACGATTTCTGGACCCGGAAATCCGCCCTCGCCGGCAATCGCGCGGCTGCGATGGAGCACCTCGACAGTGTCGGCATCGCCGACCTCGCCGGGGTGGTGGCCGGCGACCTGTCCTATGGCCACAGGCGCGCGCTCGAGATCGCCACCACGCTCGCACTTGAACCCGAGGTGATCCTGCTCGACGAACCCACAGCAGGCATGGGGCTCGAGGATGTCGACCGCATCACCCGCCTGATCCACGATGCCGCAAAGGGCCGTTCTGTCCTGATGGTCGAGCACAATCTCGGTATCGTCTCCGAAATCTGCGACGAGGTGACAGTGCTGGCCCGGGGGCGTATCCTGGCACAGGGCGATTATGCCAGCATCGCCGCGAACGACGAGGTCATCGAGGCCTACCTGGGGGGAAGCCATGTCTGAGGCGCAGACCGAAACCACACGGGCCGGGGGCGCACAGGCTGAAACCACCTCCCGTTCCGTGCTTGACATCTCGGATCTGCAGGCCTGGTACGGCCCAAGCCGGGCGCTGCAGGATATCGCCCTCACCGTGCGCGCCGGCGAGCTGGTAACGATGCTCGGCCGCAACGGTGCGGGCAAGACCACGACCCTGCGGGCCGTTGTCGGCATGGTCCCCCGCCGGGCCGGGTCGATCATCATCAACGGCACCGAGACCATCGCCCTGCCGTCGCACCGGATCGCCCGCACCGCCATCGCCTTCTGCCCCGAAGACAGGGGCATCTACGCCAGCCTCACGGCAGAGGAAAACCTTGTCCTGCCGCCCGTCGTGGCCGCGGGCGGCATGAGTGTCGAGGAAATCCTCACGCTGTTCCCCGGCCTGCGCAACCGGATGAAAAGCCCCGGGACCAAGCTGTCGGGTGGCGAACAGCAGATGCTGGCCATCGGCCGCATCCTGCGAACCGGCGCGCGCCTCCTGTTGCTGGACGAGCCGACCGAGGGGCTGGCCCCCGTGGTGGTCCAGCAGATCGGCGCCGCCATCGCAGGCCTCAAGTCGCGCGGCTACACTATCCTGATGGTCGAACAGAACGTGCGCTTCGCCTCCACCGTGGCCGACCGGCACTACGTCATCGACCGCGGGCATGTGGCCGAAACCTTCGACAACGCCACCCTTCTGGCCGATTTCGACCGGATCAGCGCGCGGCTCAGCGCCTGACCCGCCTCAGCCCCGCCGGGCCGCAGCCGGCGTGCGCCGACGCTGAAAGCGTGAGGGCCGGAACCCGGTCATCCGCTTGAAGGCATTCGAAAAGGCGAACGGGTTCTGATAGCCCACCTCGAAGGCCACATCCTCCACCCTCTTGTCCGTCGTGGCCAGCACCTGGGCCGCCTGCTGCACCCGCAGATAGGTCAACTGCTGCATCGGGCTGCGCCCCAACCGGGTCTGGCACAGGCGGCGCAGATGCTCTCCGCTGATCCCGGCGATCACCGCCAACTGGTCAAGCGTCCAGGGATGGCCGAGGTCGGCCGTGACCTCGGCCCAAAGCTTGCTGAGCCGTTCCTCGTTGCGCAGCGGCTCCGTGTAGCGCTTCACGTAATGCTCGATCAGGTCGATCCAGAGCGCCGTCGCCGCGATGTCGCCGCCGCTGTTGACCTCGTGGTACAGGCCCAGGATGGCATCCGACAGCGGCTTGGGGTCCACCCGGGTGATCAGCGGCGTCATCCCCTCGATCGCGGACCGGGGGGATTGCGGCATGTAGCGGACCCAGCAATATTGCCACCGCTTGTTCTGCACCGCGTGAAAGGCGTGCAGAACATGGGCCGGGGCGAGGGTCACCATCCCGGCACGGTGCGGCCGCCAGCGTCCGTCCAGCAGCATGCGCCCTTCCCCACCCAGGCAGGCGTGCAGGTAGGCGCCACTGAGGTTCGTCCGGACCACCTTGTAGGGCGGCGCAGCATCGCCCACGCCCACATGAGACACCAGCCGCCGGGCCAGCAGCGGGCAGTCTTCCGCGCGGACGATCTGCTGATGCGTGTCGTCGCCGACGATGTGGGTTTCAGATAGTTCATCGTGCATGGCGGCTATTGTTTCGGCGTTTGCCGAAACAGTAAAGTCGGTAACAGTAAAAGAACGGCGCGCCGGGTCGCGCTGCCAGGGGCGGTCGAGTGGGAGGGCCGATGATCGAAATTTTCGGCGTGCCGCTTGTCGCACTGACTGGGCAGATCATGCTCGGGATCGTCAACGGCGCCTTCTATGCTGTCCTGAGCCTCGGGCTCGCCATCATCTTCGGTATCGTCAAGGTCGTGAACTTCGCCCATGGCGCTTTCTTCATGATGGGCGCGTTCCTGTCGTTCCTGCTGCTCGACACCCTCGGGGTCGGTTACTGGGGCGCGATCTTCATCGCGCCACTGCTCGTCGGAGGGCTGGGAATCGTCGCCGAAAGGCTGCTGTTGCGCCGCATCTACGGGCTCGACCCGATCTACGGACTGCTCCTGACCTTCGGGATGGTCCTGGTGATCGAGGGCGGATTCACCGTTGCCTTCGGATCATCCGGCCAGATCTACGCCGCACCCGACCAACTGCGCGGAGCGGTGAACCTAGGGTTCATGTTCATGCCGATATACCGGCTTTTCGTGATCGGCGCGGCGGTGGCAATCTGCGTGACCACGTGGCTGGTGATCGAGCGGACCTCGATGGGCGCCAAGTTGCGCGCGGCGACCGAACGGCCGCAGCTCACCCAGGCATTCGGTATCAACGTACCGCTGCTGATGACCCTGACATACGGCGCCGGCGTGGCGTTGGCCGCGCTCGCCGGGGTCCTGGCGGCGCCGATCCAGAACGTCAGCCCGTCGATGGGCTCGGAACTGGTGATCATCGTCTTCGCCATCGTCGTGATCGGCGGGCTGGGCTCGGTCTCGGGCGCGGCGATCACCGGGCTGATGCTGGGCGTGGTCGAGGGGCTGACCAAGGTGTTCTATTCCGAGGCATCGACCATCATCGTCTTCCTGATCATGGCGATCGTGCTGCTGGTCCGTCCCGCCGGCCTCTTCGGCCGCGAGGAGGGCTGAGATGGGTCGCACGCTTCTCCTCGCACTGGCCGCGGTGCTGCTGCTTGGCCTCGTCCTCGTGCCATTTTACCCGCAGGTGATCTACCCGGTCTTCGTGATGCGGGTGATGTGCCTGGCGCTTTTCGCCTGCGCCTTCAACATCCTGCTGGGTCACACCGGAATCCTGTCCTTCGGCCACGCGGCCTTTTTCGGCAGCGCCGCCTATTTCTGCGGCTACATGCTCAAGGAACAAGGGCTGTCGCCCGAAATCGGCCTGCTCACCGGGGTGGGAAGCGCGGCGCTGATGGGGGCGATCTTCGGGGCGCTGGCGACACGGCGCTCGGGCATCTACCTCGCCATGATCACGCTGGCGCTGTCGCAACTGGTCTACTTCCTCTTCCTCCGTCTGCCCTGGACCCATGCCGAGGACGGGATGCAGCAAATCCCCCGCGGCCTGTTCCTGGGCGTGTTCGACCTGCGCAACGATCTGACGCTCTATTTCGTCGTCATGGTCCTCACACTGGCCGGGCTGGCCCTCATCCACCGCATCGTGCATTCCCCCTTCGGCGAGGTGCTGCGCGCCATCCGCGAACACGAACCGCGGGCGAAATCGCTGGGCTTCCCGGTGGCCCGTTACAAGATCCTCGCGTTCACCCTCTCGGCGGCGCTTTCCGGCCTTGCCGGGTCGCTCAAGGTGATCATCTACCAGGTCGCCTCCCTCCGCGACGTGCATTGGAGCATGTCGGGCGACGTCATCCTGATGACGCTGTTGGGGGGCATGAACTCGGTCTTCGGCCCGGCTCTGGGCGCGGCGCTGATCTCGGCGCTCTACCATTACTTCGATGCGCTCGGCGGTTGGGTGACCATCGCCGTCGGCGGCATCTTCATCGGTTGCGTGCTGCTGTTCCGCAGGGGGATCGTGGGCGAAGTCCACGCGCTCCTGTCGGACCGCCGCGCCGCCAAGGTTTCCCATGACGAAAAGGACAACGAAAATGCCACGAATTGACCGCTCCAAGATTCTGGAGCGCCTGAACAGGCAGATCGCCGACGGGATACCGGTCGTGGGCGGCGGCGCGGGCACCGGCATTTCCGCCAAAAGCGAAGAGGCCGGCGGCATCGACCTGATCATCCTCTACAATTCCGGCCGCTACCGCATGGCCGGGCGCGCCTCCTCGGCGGGGCTGCTGGCCTATGGCAACGCCAACGAGATCGTCAAGGAAATGGCGCTCGAGGTGCTGCCCGTCTGCAAGCACACCCCGGTCATCGCCGGCGTCAACGGCACCGATCCCTTCGTGATCATGCCCAAGTTCCTGCGCGAGCTGAAGGAGCTGGGCTTTTCCGGCGTCCAGAACTTCCCCACGGTGGGCATCATCGACGGCACTTTCCGTGTCAGCCTCGAGGAAACCGGCATCAACTACGCCTCCGAGGTCGACATGGTCGCCCAGGCGCACGAGCTTGACCTGCTGACAACCCCTTACGTCTTCGATCCGGATCAGGCCACCGACATGGCCAGGGCCGGCGCAGACATCATCGTGCCGCATATGGGCGTCACCACCGGCGGCACCATCGGCGCCTCCACCTCGAAAACGCTGGAGGAATCGGTGCGTCTGATCGACGCCTGCGCCGAGGCCGCCAGAAAGGTCCGCAAGGAGATCATCATCATCGCCCATGGCGGCCCCATCGCCACCCCGGATGACGTGGCCTTCATTCTGGAACACAGTGAACACTGCAACGGCTTCTACGGCGCCTCAAGCGTCGAGCGTCTGCCGGTTGAGACCGCGATCAAGTCGAATATCGAGGCGTTCAAGGCGCTGAAACTGAAATAGGTCATCAAGGGAGGAGACCATGGCCAGAGTATACATCAGCGCCGTCATCGACGCGCCGATTGAAGAGGCTTGGGCGGTGCTGCGCGATTTCAACGCGCTGCCGCGCTATCACCGCTTCTTCAGCAAAAGCGAGATCGAGGATGGCCTGCCGTCCGACAAGATCGGTTGCGTGCGCAACTTCCACACCCATGACGGCGGCCATATCCGCGAGCAGCTGCTGACGCTGTCGGACCGCGAATATCGCTGCTGCTACTGCATTCTCGAGGCCACCCTGCCCGTCCGCAACTACGTCTCGGAAATGACGCTCAAACCGATCACCGAAACCGGCCAGACCTTCGGCGAATGGTGGGCCGAGTACGAGGTGGATGAGGCCGACGCGTCCGAGGTCCACCAAACCGTCTCCGACACGTTCCGCTTCGCCTTCGAGGGCACCGAGGACGTGATCCACGGGCGCGAGGTCCGGCGGTGACAAGCGGCCGCGTCTACGTCGTCGGCACCTTCGACACCAAGGCCGAGGAGCTTACCTATGTCGCGCGACTGGTGGCCGAGACCGGCATCGCCGTGACCACCGTCGATGTCGGCACCACGGAGAGTTCGGCCGAGGCCGACATTGCCGCGCATGACGTGGCATCCCACCATCCGGAAGGCGGCGCTTGCGTGCTGAAGGCGGGCGACCGTGGAAAGGCGGTCATGGCGATGTCCGAAGCGCTGACCCGGTTCATCGCCACGCGCACAGACCTGGCCGGGATCGTCGGGCTCGGTGGCTCGGGGGGCACGTCTCTGATCGCCCCGGCCATGCGCGCCCTGCCGCTGGGTGTCCCCAAGCTCATGGTGTCGACCGTCGCCTCCGGCGACACGTCCGGCTATGTCGGTGTTTCGGACATGACGATGATGTTCCCGGTAACGGATATCGCCGGGCTGAACACGGTTTCGCGGCGCATACTGGCAAATGCGGCGCACGCCATTGCCGGCATGGCCGCGCGCGCCGGGACCGGCGCCACCGGCGACACGCGCCCCGCCCTCGCCCTGTCCATGTTCGGCGTGACGACGAAAGCCGTCCAGCAGCTTCGCGCACGGCTCGACGATGAATTCGACTGCATCGTCTTCCATGCCAACGGGGCCGGCGGCAGGGCGCTGGAGGCCATCGGCGACAGCGGCATGATCTCGGCCATCGTCGATGTCACTACCACCGAGGTCGCGGATCACCTGATGGGGGGCATATGTTCCGCCGGGCCGGAGCGTTTCGACGTGCTGGCGCGGACCGGTACTCCGTGGATAGGGTCCTGCGGCGCACTCGACATGGTCAATTTCGGCCCGCGCGAGACGGTGCCGCAGCGGTATGAGGACCGGCAATTCTTCATTCACAACGCCAACATCACCCTCATGCGCACGACCCCGGACGAAAACGAGGAAATGGCGCGCTGGCTGGCGGCCAAGCTGAACGCCTCGCCCGGTCCCGTGGATCTCGTCCTGCCGCTGGGCGGTGTCTCCGCGCTCGACGCACCGGGCGAAGCCTTCTGGAACCCCGAGGCAGACGAGATGCTGTTCGAGACGCTGGAGGCTGCGTTCGACCGGTCGGAAACGCACCAGCTCCACCGGCTCGAGGCCCATATCAACGACCCGGTCTTCGCCGACTTCGTCGAGCGTCTCGTACGCGACCGCCGGAAGCGATAGCCTCTGACCCGTGCAGCCGTGTGGCACAGTCTCGCCGCGGCATGATACGCAGGCTCTCGGTTCCGGACGAGACCAGATCGAACTGCTCAGCGAGGGGCGCGAAACCCACCCTCCATCGCTTCATGCGAGGCGCAGCACCTGGTCGATCACGTATTCCGTCTGCTCGACCGATTGGCCCGGGCACATGGGAAGGCTGATGACCTCGCTCGCAAGTCGCTCGGCGTAGCGGGCCTCACCGCCCGGTCCGATTCCTCGCGCGGCGCAAGTAGCGGAGCAATGGCCAAAGCAGAATACCTGCAGTGACGACAAAGAGGACGAGAGCAATCGGGCGCTCGAAGAAGGCCAGGAAATTGCCGCGCGTCAACACCAACCCCTGGCGAAGCGACTGCTCGATCATCGGGCTGAGGACCATGCCGATAACGAAGGGCGCCACCGGCATGCCGCCCAATCGCATGAACACCCCCGCGACGCCGGCGCCCAGCGCGATCCAGACGTCGAGCATGTTGCCGCGCACACCATAGGCGCCGAGAGTCGAGACGATCAGCACCATGGCGATGAGCAGCGGCTCGGGGATGCGCAGGACCTGGGTGAAGAGCGGCGCGCCGAGGGCGCCGGTGGCGAACATGATCAGGTTGATGACGATCAGCAGGGCGAAGATCGCGTAGACCAGTTCGATGTTCTGGGTGAACAGCTGCGGGCCCGGCGTGACGCCCTGGATGATCAGCGCGCCCAGCATCACGGCGGTCACCGGATCGCCCGGCACGCCCAGCGCCAGCGTCGGCACGAGGGCCGAGCCGGTCACGGCGTTGTTGGCGCTTTCGCAGGCGACGAGGCCGTCGGGCTCTCCCTTGCCGAAATTGTCGCGGCGTTTCGAGGTGCGGCGCGCCTCCGAGTAGGCGATGAAGGCCGCGGTGGCCGCGCCGGTACCCGGCAGTGCGCCCACGAAACAGCCGACCACCGAGCCGCGCGCCAGCATGCCGAGGCGGCTGCGCCATTCTTTCAGCGGCGGCAGGCGGAAGCCCACGCGGATCTTTTCGCGGGCGGCGGAGGGGTCGAGCCGGGCCGCGCGCAGAAACATCTCGGAATAGGCGAAGAGGCCGACGATAACCGGGATCAGGGTAATGCCGGCGCTGAGCTCGAAACTGTCGAAGGTGAATCGCAGGTCGCCGGTGACCGGGTCGGCGCCGATGGTGGCGACCAGCAGGCCGCAGGCGCCCGACAGCAGGCCCGGCACCATGGCGCCGGCAGAGACGCCGGCAATGCAGGTCAGGGCGAAGAGACCGAGGGCGAAATACTCGATCGGGGTGAAATTGAGCGAGAAGGCCGCGAGCCACGAGCCCGCCAGCATCAGCACGAGGACAGAGAACAGCCCACCCAGCGTCGAGGCCGAGGTGACCCAGCCGATGGCGATGTCGGCATCGCCGCGACGGGCCATGGGAAAGCCTTCCATCGCGGTGGCCGCCGATTGCGGCGTGCCGGGCGTGTTGAGGATGATGGCGGTGATCGAGCCGCCATAGACCGAGCCGCAATAGACCCCGAGCATCAGCGCCAGCGCCGGCACCTGCGGCATCGAGAAGGTGAAGGGCAGCACCATGGTCAGCCCGACCACCGAGCCGAGGCCCGGCAGGACGCCGACGAGGACGCCCACCACCGTGCCCGCGACCATGCAGAGCAGCGCCAGCGGCGTGGCGATCTCGCCCAGGGTTCCGAGGATCAGGTCCATGCGTTTGGTCCTTCGTCTTGGGGTACGGTGTTTGCGGGCATGGGTTCAGAACCCGTCGAACCACGGCGAGCGCGGCAGGATGATGAGGAAGGCGTTCTCGAACAGGTACCAGACCGAGAGGCAGAAGACCGCCGCGACGAGGGCGGTGACGGCCAGGCGCCGATAGCCCAAGAAGAGCGGCGTGAGGCAGGCGAAGAGCAGGCTGGAGATCAAAAAACCCGCCAGCGACAGGCCCAGCGCATAGGCCGCGACGGCGAGGATCAGCCCCGCCGCCCGGCGCAGACCCGCACCCGCGGGCACGGGTTCCTCCGTCGGCACCGGGCGCAGGACCATCAGCAGGCCCAGCAGCGCCACGGCGGCGAGGATGAAGCGCGGGTAGAAGAACGGCCCCCGGCCCTGGCTGGCGCGGGCGAAGGCACTGATTTCCGCGAAGGTCTGCGAGAACAGCAGCGCGGCCAGGGCGAGGATCGCCAGGGCCACGCCGATCGCGAT
>NZ_JAVKFX010000014.1:0-35870 GCF_040223625.1 Roseovarius sp.
TCGGCGGTGGTGCGGTCGATGCCGAAGCGGTGGGCCAGCACCTCGGCCGTCTGGCCCATGTTGAGCGAGGTGATCGGGTCGGTCAGGCCCCGTTCGAGGCCGATGACGGGCGAGAAGAAGTCGGGGCGCACATCCGCCATCGCCTTCATCTTGTCGAGCGGACCCTTGGCGCGCGCCAACTCGCCGTACCATTCGGTCGCCTCGCGGCTGTAGACGAGGGGCGCGTGGCTGAGCGCCTCGGTGCCGCCGGCGAGGATCATCTCGTGGCTGCCCTCGCGGATGTAGCGGTAGGCGGTGTCGATGCTCTGCATGCCCGAGCCGCAGTTGATCTGGACCGTGAAGGCGACCTGCTTTTCGCCCATGCCGAGGCGAAGGGCGGCGACGCGGGCGGGGTTCATCTCGTCCTGAACGACGTTGACGCAGCCGAGGATCACGAGATCGAAGGCTGTCGCTTCGAACGGCTGGCGCATGAGCAGCGGGCGGCCGCATTGCACCGCCAGATCGACGGGGGTGAAGGGGCCGGGGCGGCCACGGGCGCGCAGGAAGGGCGTGCGGGCGCCATCGACGAGGTAGACGGGTCGGCTCATTCAGCGGCCTCCTTGTTGCCGCCCCAATCGCCGGGGCGGCGCATGTCGGGGAACAGGCGGGCGAGTTCTTCGGGGGTGTAGTCGTCGACGGCGACGACGCGTTGTACGGCCTCTTCGACCTCTTGCAGCCGGGCGAACTCGGCGTCGGAGAGGACGCCGGCCTCGCGCGCCTCTTGCGGCGTCTTACGGATGTCACGCAGGCGCTTGGCCAGCGGTTCGGTGTCGGTCACGAGGCGGTAGGCCCGGTCGAGCAGGCCCCGCCCGCTTTCGGGGGCGGGGTCATGCAGGTCGCGGACCAGCCTGTTGCGGGTTTCGGACGGGTGGTAGATCAGCATGGCGCATTCCTCCGTCACCTTGTCGGAGGGGCCGCGCGGGTGGGCGCGGGGCAGCAGGATCGGGCGCAGCAGCCAGCCGACCCAACGTGCGGGCATGTTGGCGATGGTCTCGTCAAGCGCCTGGCCGATGCGGTTGAACCCGGTCTCGGCGGCGTGGTGGACGAGCGGCAGGTCGGCCTCGTTGCGGCCTTCGTCTTCCCAGCGCTTGAGGGTGGCGGCGAGGAGATACATCTCGGACAGGGCATCGCCGAGGCGGGCCGAGATCATCTCTTTCCGCTTCAGTGCTCCACCAAGGGTGAGGAAGGCCATGTCGGCGGTGACGGCGAAGGCGGCGGACCAGCGCGACAGGCGGCGGTAGAGGGGCGCGATCTTGCCCGCGCCCTCGGGCGCGTCGCCAAGGCCCGTCCACGCGGACCAGCCGGCGCGGAACACGGTGCGCACGGAATGGCCGACATGGGCCCAGAAGTGCTTGTCGAACGCGTCGAGGGATTTCTTCTCGTCCGGTTCCTGCAGCGCTTCGATTTCGTCGAGCAGGTGGGGGTGCGCGCGGATGGCGCCCTGGCCGAAGATGATCAGGTTGCGGGTGACGATGTTGGCGCCCTCGACGGTGATTCCGATCGGGATCGCGCGGTAGGAGGGCAGCAGGTAGTTGAGCGGGCCGTCGATCACCGCCTTGCCGGAATGCACGTCCATCGCGTCGGTGATGGCGTCGCGCATGCGGGTGGTGGCGTGGTACTTCATGATCGCCGAGATGACGGCGAGCTTGTAGCCCTCGTCGAGCGTCGCCGTGGTCAGGCGGCGGCCGGCATCGACAGTATAGGCGCTAGCGGCGATGCGTGCCATCGGCTCTTGCACGCCACCGAACAGGCCGATGGGCAGGTTGAACTGCTTGCGGATGCGGGCATAGGCGCCGGTGGTGTGGGCGGCCATGGCGGTGGATGCGGCGGAAAGCGAGGGCAGGGAGATGCCGCGGCCTGCGGCCAGCGCACTCATCAGCATCATCCAGCCACGGCCGGCGTATTCCGGCCCGCCGATGATATGGTCGAGCGGCACGAAGACATCCTTGCCCGTGGTCGGACCGTTGAGGAACATGGTGCCCGAGGGCAGGTGGCGGCGGCCGGTCTCGACGCCTGGCAGGTCGGTGGGGACGAGGGCGCAGGTGATGCCGATATCCTCGGTCTCGCCCAGCAGGTGATCGGGGTCGCGCAGCTTGAAGGCGAGGCCCAGCACCGTGCAGACCGGCGAGAGGGTGATGTAGCGCTTGGCCCAGTTCATGCGGATGCCGAGCACTTCCTCGCCGTTCCACTGGCCCTTGCAGATGACGCCGTCATCGGTCATCGCCGAGGCGTCGGAGCCCGCGTCCTCGCTGGTCAGGCCGAAGGCGGGGAGTTCCTGCCCGCTGGCGAGGCGGGGCAGCCAGTCCTTCTTCTGGTCGTCGGTGCCGAATTGCAGGATCAGCTCGCCCGGACCCAACGAGTTGGGGACCATGACGGTGACGGCGGCGACGACGGAATGGCTGGCGATGTAGCGGACCACCTCGGAATGGGCGTAGGCGGAGAAGCCGAGGCCGCCGTGCTCTTTCGGGATGATCATGCCGAAGAAGCCCTTTGCGCGCAGGAAGTTCCAGGCTTCGGGCGATAGGTCGGCGGTGTAGTTGTCGATTTCCCAGCTATCCACCATTCCGCAGAATTCGCGGCAGGGGCCGTCGATGAAGGCCTGTTCCTCCTCAGTCAGGGCCGGCGCCTTCATGGAGCGCAGCATCGACCAGTCTGGCTTGCCCGAGAAGAGTTCGGCCTCGAAATGGACGTCGCCGGAATTGATGGCCTCGGCTTCGGTATCCGACAGGGTGGGCAAGGCGCCCTTGGCCCATTTGAAAATCGGCTTGGTGATGTAGTCTCGGCGAAATGACACTATGCGACCCTCCTGCTGATATGAAACGCGCGGGTCAGGGCCTGAGTTCCTTGCCGATCCGGCGCGTCGGCGGGTTTTCCGGTCCTGCGGCGAAAAGGCTGCGGTTTTTGGGCTGAAACCCCGGGCGCCGGAGCGCCTTCCCGCCTATTGGTCGAGCGCTTCCAGCCGTTGCCGCAACGCATCGACGATGGGCTCGTCGGAGTGTGACAGAATGCCCCGCTCCCGCATTCGATCCGCGGCGTTGAGGGCGAGGTGGAGGGTGTCCTCGGTATCGTCGCCGGCCTCGACCACGCCCTTGTAGGCGACCAGTTGATCGCGTTGCCAGCGGGCGTTTGCCGGGTTGGCCTCGACAAGGCGGCGGGCGATGGCGAGGCTTTCGGAATAGGCGGCCAAGGCGTCGTCGGTGGCGCCGGCCGCCAGGTGCGCCGCGCCGATCTTGCGGAGGGTGACAGCGGTGAAGCGCTGGGTGGCCAGATCGTCGGGGTCGGCGTCACGTGCGGCGCTCATCCGGGCGAGGCTCGACTGGTATTGCTTGAGGGCCGCGCCGGGGTCGCCGGCGGCGAGATGGGCGTCGCCGAGGTTCTCCTCGGTGATCGCCACCACGCGCCGCCACCGGGCGTTGCCGGGATCCTGTTCCAGCAAGACCGACATGACGGAGAGTTCGCGGCGGTATGCATCGACGGCCTCGTCATGGGCGGTCAGGCGCATGTAGGCATTGCCGATCAGTTCGTGGCTGATGCCCAGCACGAAGCGCCAGTCGCCGTTCTGCGGATCGGTTGCGACCAGTTTCTCGCGGAGCTTCAGGCTGTTGCGGTAGAGGTCGAGGGCGGCGTCAGTTTCGCCCTTGTCCATCAGGACGCCGGCGAGGTGATCCTGCGTGAAGGAGAGGAAGCGGTTCAGTTCCATGTCGGTCGGGCTGGCATCGCGCAGCGGGGTCATGCGGTCGAGGCTTTGCCGGTAATAGGCCATCGCCTCGTCGAGATCGCCCCGGTCATGGGCCAGCCGCCCGAGCCGTTCGTCGGCGACCGAGAGGTCGCGGAGCCAGCGGACATTGGTAGGGTCGGAGGAGGAGAGGCGAGAGACGATGGCGTGCTTGGCCTCGTAGGCGGCGGTGGCGGCAGGCATGTCACCCATGCGGGTCAGGATATCGCCGAGGCGCTCGTGGCTGATGCCGAGGATGTATTGCCAGTCGGCATTGGCCGGGTCGGTGGCGGCGAGGGCGGTTCGCAGGGCGAGGCTGTCTTCGAATTTCTGTCGGGCCTTGGGCAGATTGTTCTGAAGGGCGTAGACATCGCCCAGCCGGTCGAGCGTGATCGAGGTGAAACGTTTAAGTTCGTGATCTTCTGGGTGGGCGTCGCGGATCGGGATCATGCGGTCGAGGCTGGCCTGGTAATGCGCCCGGGCGCCGTCGAGGTCGCCGCGTTCGAGAAGGATGTCGCCCAGCCGCTCGTCGCTGATCGAGAGGTCCCGCTGCCAGCGGTAGCCCTCTGGCTGCGCCGCCACCATGCGCGTCCCGAGGCGGTGCTTGTCGAGGAAATGGGTCTCGGCGGCGGCGAGATCGCCCTGCCGCTGGTGGATGCGGCCGAGGCGCTCGTAGCTGTTGCTGAGGGCGAATTTGATCTCCTCGTCGTCCGGGTTGTCGCTGGCCAGCGCCTCGCGGACGGCGTGGCCGGCGCGGTAGTGGTCAAAGGCGTCGGCGATGCGGCCCTGTTCGAGCAGCACGTCGCCGAGATTGTCGCGGGAGAGGGCGAGGGTGAGGTGGAGGTCGGTGTTGTCGGGGTGGCGGGCGCTGGCGCTCTGCGACAGGGCAAGCTGCTGTTCGTAGGCCCTGGCGGCATCGGGCAGGTTGCCGATGGTGATGTTTATGCGCCCGAGGGCGCCGAGCGCGGCAAGCTGTTGCTGGCGGGCGTCGGGCGGGATCAGGTCGTCGTCAATCTCGCCGAAGAGGGCGAGGGCCTTTTCGTAGTCGGCCATTGCCAGTTGGTAGCGGAGTTCGGCTTGTGCAGCACCGCCGTTGAGGTAATGGGTCGCGGCCTCGGAGAGGGTGCGCTTGAGGAGGTTGGCCTTGAGGGTCTCGCGCGAGCTGGCGTCGATCTCGGCCGCCTCGGTCAGCTTGGCGCGGGCGGTTTCGAAGGCGCCGAGGGCGAGCTGCTCTTCGGCCTGCGCGCGCAGGTCGGTGACCCGGTCGTCGCCCGCGCGCAGGCGGCGCAGTTCGTCGCGGACCTGTGCGAAGGCGCTGGCGGCCTCGGTCAGCTTGTCGCTGCGTTGCTGGCGGTCGAGGGTGGCGAGGTCGGAGCCGATGAGGGCGCCGTAAAGGGGGGCAAGCGGCACGTCGGCGTCGAGGGCGACACGCTCGACATCCTGCCGGACGGTGTCGTCGATCTCGGCCATGGCGAGCAGCAGGCGCTCGCGTTCCGGCAGCTCGCCGGGCGTGGCGCTGACGAAGTAGAGGCCGGGCAGGCCGCTTTCGACGTAAGGAAGCTGGGTGCCGCGGGTGCGGTCGTAGACGTCCTGCTGCACTAGGGTGAGGGCGGTGCGCAGTTCCAGCCCACCGGTGCCGAGGTGTCGGACAAGGGCGGCGGCGAAGGGGGAATTGTCGCCCTCACCGTCGAGCGCGCCCTGGCCGGGGGCGGCGGCGAAGGCGTAGACCAGCCGGTCGGCCCGCCCGATGCGGCCGAGGCCGGGGCTGATCGCGGCTTCGAGGCTGAAGGCGCCGCGGGTGGCGTCGGCGAGCGGCACGCCGAAGGCATCGGTGCGGCAGGCGTCGATCAGCAGCAGCCCGGCGCGGGCCTCGGACACGGCGGCGACCACGTCGGAGAGCGGCAGGGCGGTGGCCTTGAGTTCCTCGACGTCGCCGGCGGCGGCGTCGCGGGGGAAGAGCAGGTTCTCGCCGGCGACTTCCATGCCGTGCCCGGCGAAGTAGACGACCGCGAGGTCGGCGTCGCGCGCATCCTCGGCGAATTGCTCGAGCGCCCGGCTCAGGCGGTCGAGATTGCGGTCGGTGACCATGTCGACCTGGAAGCCGAGATCGTAGAGCGTCTCGTCCATCGAACGGGCATCGTTGCGGGGGTTCTTGAGCGGGCGCAGCGCCTCGTATTCGCCGACGCCGATGACCAGAGCGACGCGGGTCTCGGCAAGGGATGCCGAGCTCCAGATCACCAGTACGATGGCGGCCACCAATACGCGCACGCAGGTCTCCCGGTCCCAAGGTTCGCGTCCGAGTATCCGCTGATTGCGGCGTTGCCGCAAGACAGGGGGCGGAGCGATGAAGCGAATGTGACTTCCGGTTCATCCCCGGATCGCCGCGACCGGGCGGGAGCTAGACCTTCAGGCGCGGCGCGCCGATGGCGGCCAGGAAGGCCAGTGCGGCGCGGCTGGGATGACGCTGAGCGTGGCACAGGGCGAGGAAGGCCCTGTCCTGCATGTCGAAATTGGCCATTCGCAACGCGCCGCTGTCGAGATGGGGGCCTGCCGCGAGGAGGGAGGTGACCGTTGCCAGCCCGCCGGACGAAACCGCGGCAAGACAGGCCTCGTTCGATGGCATGACAAGCGCGTTGCGGACGGCGGACAGGTTCGCCCCGCGGCGGGTCAGTTCATCTTCGAAGGCGGCGCGGGTGCCCGACCCCTGTTCGCGCATGACCCAGGGCCCCGCTTCGATATCCCCGAGCGACACCGGGCGCCCGTCGGCCCAGGGGTGGGTCGGCGCCACGATGACGGCCAGGCGGTCGCTGGCGACCTCGGTGATTTCGAGCGCATCGTGGCGCACGCGGCCTTCGACGATGCCGACATCCGCGCGCCCCGAGACAACCCGCTCGGTGGCCCGTTCCGTGTTGGTCGTCAGCAAGGACGGCCTGACATCCGGATAGGTCTTCTGGAACCCAGCGATCAGCGGCGGGAGCCAATAGCTTGCCACCGTCTGGCTGGCGGCTATGCGTAGCGGGCCGGCGGGGGTGCCCGAGAAGCCGGAGAGTACCGCCGCCGCGCGATCGGCGGCCTCGACCACCTCCCGTGCGATGGCCACGAAGCGGCGCCCGTCGGGTGTCAGTTCGATGTCTCGCCCGATCCGGTTGAACAGCCGGACATCGTGGCGTTTCTCGAGCGTGGAAATGGCGGCGCTGACGGCGGCCTGAGACCGGTTGAGAATGCCGGCGGCATTGGTGATGTGCTGCAGGTCGGCGACGACGAGGAATATGCGGAGCTGGTCGAGGGTCATGCCTTATTGATCGTAATTTCCGATCGAAATGACAAGAAATATTCGTTTTTAGTTTTCTTTCCGATGGCTATGTCTGGGCCAAGGAAAAAAACGGTGACCCCCATGACAGACACAGCAGAAACAGGCGCATTGCCTGAACCCATCGGCTTGCGCGCCGTGCAGGCCGCGGCCAGAAGGTGGCCCGGCCTGGTGCTGTGCGCCGCGGTCGCCTTGCTCGCTGTCGCCCTGGTCCGGCAATTGGGTCTGCCGGTGGTGAGCCCGATGGTTGCGGCGGTCGCGCTGGGCATGGTGATCGGCAACATCAGGCGCCCGTCCGCGCTTTTCCGGCCGGGCATCACACTGGCCATGAAGGTGCTTCTGAAGGTCGGCATCGTGCTGATCGCGTTCCAGATCACCTTGGCCGAGATCATTGCCATGGGCGGCGCGGCCATCCTCGTCACGACCGGCACGATGTTCCTGACCTTCGGTACTATCCTGTGCATGGGGGCGGTCCTGCGGGTGTCGCGTCCGCTGACAGAGTTGATCGCGGCCGGCACCTCGGTCTGTGGGGCGTCGGCGATCATGGCCGCGTCGCCGACCGCGCGGGCCGGTGACGAGGAGGTCGCCTATGCGCTGGCAGTGGTGACCCTGTTCGGCACGGTGTCGACGCTGATCTACCCGTTTGCCGCCGCGTGGATCGGCATGGCGCCGGGCACGTTCGGCCTTTGGGCGGGGGCGACGATTCACGAGGTCGGACAGGTGACGGCAGCCGCCTTCCAGCTCGGGAGCGAGGCGGGGGAGGCCGGGACGGTTTCCAAGCTGCTGCGCGTTTCGCTTCTCGTCGCGGTCATCCTGGTGCTGGCCATGCGGCGCCGGGCCGAATCCGCGGGGCGGAAAGAGGCGGATGCCCCGCGCGTTCCGTTCCCGGCCTACGTGATCCTGTTCGGGGTTCTGGTCGTCGTGAACAGCTTTGTCACCGTCCCCCCGGTCGGGCTGGAGGCGGCGCGCTGGGGCAGCATGGTCCTGATGACGGTCGCGCTGGCCGCGATGGGCCTGATGAGCGATTTCAGGGCGCTTGCGCGCCGGGGCGCGCGTCCGCTGCTGCTTGGGCTGTTCGGATGGGTCTTCGTCTCTCTGACCGGCCTGGGACTGGTGCTGTGGCTTGCCGGCTGAGCCGGGCTTGAGGCCCGGTCAGCCGGGCCTGCGCCCGACGGGGTAGGGCGCGAGGGCCGGCACTCAACCCGGTTCGTCGAAATAGGCATCTCTCTGCGTGATCAGCCTCGCGCTGTTGCGGCCTGTCGTATAGGACCACAGCCAATTCAGGGCGACGGCGATGCGGCTGCGCGTTCCGATGAGGAAGTAGATGTGAGCCACGCCCCATAGCCACCAGGCGACAACACCCTTGAGACGGATTCGCCCGAAATCCGCCACGGCCGCCCCCTTGCCGACCGTCGCCAGGTTGCCGAGGTGCCGGTAGCGGAAGACTGTCGGAGGCCGGCGGCGCGAAAACCGCGCGTTCAGGAGGCGGGCGACGAACTGGCCCTGCTGCTTCGCGGCCGGAGCGAGGCCGGGGACGGGTTGTCCATCGGCCTGGACGACCGAGGCCGCATCCCCGATGACGAATATCTCCGGGTGGCCGGGAACGCTCAGGTCCGGCTGGACCTCGACGCGGCCCGCGCGGTCAGATGGCACGCCAAGCCACGCGGCGGCCGGCGATGCCGTGACGCCGGCGGCCCAGAGCACCGTGCGGGCCGGGATCTCGGTGTCGCCGATCCGGACGCCGTGGCTGGCGATGCCGGTTACCGCCTGTCCGGTGGTGACGGTCACACCGAGCCGCTGCAAGGCTGATACCGCATATTCGGAAAGCGGGTCGGGGAAAAACGGCAGAACCTTGGGGCCGGCTTCCACCAGGTGAATGCTGGCCTGGCGGGTATCGATCCTGCGAAACTCCTTCGGCAGGATGCGATGGGCCAATTCGCCGATGATGCCGGCCAGTTCGACCCCGGTCGGCCCGGCGCCGACGATGACGAAGGTCAGAAGCGCCGCGCGCTCGGCGGGGTCGTCGGCGACTTCCGCCCGTTCGAAGGCCGACAGGATCCGCTTGCGGATGGTCGTTGCATCCTCGAGCGATTTGAGACCCGGCGCCGCGGCCTCCCACTCATCGTTGCCGAAATAGGAATGCCGGGCCCCGGTGCCGATGATCAGCGTGTCGTATGTGAGCGGCTCGGCGTTCGCGAGATGCACGGTCCGGGCGTCCTTGTCGACACCCACCACCCGCGCGAGAAGGGTGGTCACGTCGGGCCGGTGCTTGAACAGGCTCCGGATCGGCCAGGCGACATCGGAGGTCGGCAGGATGGTCGTCGCCACCTGATACAGAAGCGGCTGGAACAGGTGGTGATTGCGCTGATCGATGACCGTGATGCGCACGCCTTTGGCCCGAAGGTTCTTCACCGCCGCGAGCCCGGCGAACCCGGCGCCGATGACCACGACGTGATGGCCTTCTGATGTATCGGTGGCGGGTTTCATGATCTCGGCATCCGGTGTCCTGTCGTTTCGAGTGTCGTCCAGCCTTTGCGCGCCCGAGACCGTCCTTCGGATATGCGCACCGCTTCCCGGTCCGTCAATCCTTGGCCACCGGCGCCGGTGCTGGGCCGTTGCCGCCGGGCGGGCCGATGTTGTGTCGCCAGCAAACGGCGGCCAGTCTCAGAGAGGGCTTGATGCTTGGTATTGGTCCGGTGAGTTTCGTCACCCTGGCCCATGATAAACGGCAGGTCGCGCGTTCGCCCCGTTCACGCCGGCTTGGATGGGACCTGCAGCAAGGCGAACACCCAGTCCGCGATCGCAGTCGCGCAGGTTTCCGGTTGCTCCGGAAAGAGGGCGTGGGAGGCGCCCTCGATGACCACCGACGTGACCCGGGGCCCAAAGGTTTCCCCTAGCTCACCCCACCGGTCCTTCGGCTTGAAGGGGTCGTATTCGGCGATCAGTTCCAGCAGCGGCGCATAGCCGGCCGACCACCAGTTGCCGGGAGGGACCTCGGCGGCCAGTTGCATCCGATGCGTTTCCGGATACCAGCCCTCGAGCCATTCGCTGGCGTCGTTCCCTGGAGCAAAGAAGGCCGTTTCAAGCGCTGAAAGGCGGTCGCCTTTCGGACGGGACAGGTCGCATGCAATGTCGGGAGCTGTCCAAACCTCAGGGAATCTCAGGTGGGTGTCGCTGGCCGCGCTCGCCGCCAGCACGACGCCGCGCACCTTGTCCGGATGCCTGAGCGCGCACATCCGGGCAACGAAGTGACCAAAGGCGTGGCCGACGATAACCGCGGGGCCATCTGAAAGCCTCTGAATGACGAGGGCGATGTCGTCGGCCAGATCCTCTAGACCCACGCTCTCCATCGGCCCGCGAGAGGATCCTATGCCACGGGGTTGGGGGCGCAGGACCCGTAGGCCGCGCGTGACCAGATGCTGGACAGTTTCATCGTAATCGCCATATCCATCCCTGCCCATGGAGGGAAGAATCACCAGCGTGGGTCCTTCGCCTTCCATGATGGTCTCGATTTCCACAGTGTCGGATTTCGCAATCCCGATCTGCCTGCATGTTTCAACCATGTGGAGTTTCCTTTTCCTTGGGGCAAGCACTTTGCTTTGGACGGGCGCCGTATCGTGATGTGGCAGTGCAGCGGAAAGCACGCACGCCACCATGATCTCTTAAAGTTAATTTTGGCAACGAATTCAGTGTTGGGTTTAACTAATAGAGTGGTTTCTTTGAGTGCTCCGTCGTTTTTCCGAGACGGGCCATGTTTCCGCCTGGTCGGGCCGACCGGCCAACCTAGTTGACTGTAGCACTAAAACAAGTTGACAAAAATATCTAAAAGGAGGTACAGTGCAATCAAATTTGGGTGTCCGAAGTGTACCGGTGTCGAAGAAACCCGGATCGGATTGCAGGGAGAGCGTCTATGACCGCTGTTTCGAAGGTAATCACATTGGAGCAAGCTTCGGAGTTCAGGCGCTCCGCGACGCAATTCCCGGATCAATGGCCTGTGCGACTGTCGGCAGTTGAGGGGGACGCCCATTCGGCGTACGCGATTGCCATCGCCGAGGGGCAAAGATGACGCAGAATTTTCCCGCGCATCAGTTTCGCCAGCAGAATTCCAGCTTTGAAGGTATAGACATGGCGGCCACTATCTCTGAGCCCATCGTTCAGTTTCGCAACATCGGCAAGACATACGACGGAAAGAGCAATGTTCTTGAAGGGCTGAATCTTGATGTGGCACGGGGCGAGTTCGTCACGCTCCTGGGGGCGTCGGGGTCTGGGAAGACCACTCTGTTGATGATCCTTGCGGGGTTCGAGGCGGCGACCGAAGGCGAGGTGCTGCTGAATGGACGGCCGCTCGCTCGCGTGCCAGCCTACAAGCG
Organism: Roseovarius sp.; assembly: GCF_040223625.1. Taxonomy (GTDB): domain Bacteria; phylum Pseudomonadota; class Alphaproteobacteria; order Rhodobacterales; family Rhodobacteraceae; genus Roseovarius. Next base: position 11,435 of record NZ_JAVKFX010000014.1, read on the forward strand.
CAACATGGGTGTCGTGTTCCAGAACTACGCACTTTTCCCGCACATGTCGGTCAGCAAGAACGTGGCCTATCCGCTGGTCCGCCGGGGCGTGCCTCGGGCAGAGATCCGGACGCGCGTCGATGAGGCGCTGGACATGATCCACATGCGGGAATTTTCCGACCGGCTGCCAGCACAATTGTCCGGAGGACAACAGCAGCGGGTGGCCCTTGCGAGGGCCATCGTCTACCGCCCCGATGTCATCCTCATGGACGAGCCCCTGGGTGCGCTCGACAAGAACCTGCGCGAAACCATGCAAATGGAAATCAAGCGGCTGCATTCGCAGCTCGGTACGACCGTCGTCTATGTCACGCACGATCAATCTGAAGCCTTGACGATGTCCGACCGGATCGCGGTTTTCGAAAAGGGGCAGATCCTGCAGGTGGGATCTCCATCAGAGATCTATGAACGGCCGCGCTCCTCCTACGTGGCGAATTTCATCGGCGAGATCAACAATATCGGTGGCGAGGTCGTCGCCGTGGAAGGCGGGATCTGCAGATTGCGGACGCCGGACGGAACAGAGCTTTGCGGTGCGGACGTTCTCAGCGCTCGTGTCGGAGATCAAATGACATTGGCGGTGCGACCGGAGAACGTGTGCCTCAGGGCGGGTGGCGACGAGGGCCTGCGCGGTGAGGTTACCAACGTGATCTATCACGGCGATCACGTGCGTTACGAGGTGCGGACACGGTCGTCCGGGCATCTGCTCGTGCGGGGCAGCACCGACGAGTCCTTGCGGCTCGGTCATGGTGACCGGGTGTCCCTCACCTGGGACGAGAACAAGGCCAGGGTTCTGGATGGTGCGGCCAGCGGCCTTGCGGGTGCCCGCGAATGACCAGCAGCGTTCAGACCGCAACGACGACCGCGACCGTGGTCCGCCCCGATCTCGCGAAACAGCTTCGCAGGGGTGAGCGCTGGAGGCGCCTTCAGGCGCTTGCTCTGGTGGCGCCGCTGATGGGATTTCTGCTCGCTGTCTTCGTGTTGCCGATCGTCTATATTCTTTACCTTGCGGTGGCCAGTCCAGAGATGCGGGACGTTCTGCCGCTTACCAGCGAGCGTCTGAGCGCATGGGACGGTCAGGGATTGCCCGACGAAGAGACCTACGAACTTCTGGCGCGCGAAATGGCCGCCGCTTACGAGGCAAGAACGATCGCAGGGCTCGGAACCCGTCTCAACTACGAACGGGCCGGATTTCGCAGCACGATCATGAAAACGGCACGGCGCGCCGAGGACATGGCCGCGCCGTTCAAGGATGCGATGATCGCGCGCAACGAAGCCTGGGCCGACCCCCAGAGCTGGCAGATCATGAAGCGCGCTGCCCGTCCCGTGACCCCGCTTTACGTCATGCAGGTTCTGGACCTGCAATTTGACGAGGAGGGCGGCATCGAGCGGGTTCCGGCAGAGCGCTCCGTTTATCTCGACTTTCTTGCCAGGACCTTCTGGATCAGCGGCTCGGTCACATTGATCTGCGTTTTGATCGCGTTTCCGTTGGCGTTCTACGCCGCGAATGCTGCGTCGTCGTTGCGGTTTGTCGTTCTGGGCGCCGTACTGCTTCCATTCTGGATCTCGGTGCTGGTGCGCACGGCCGCCTGGATGATCGTTCTTCAGAAGGAAGGGCTGATCAACGGTTTCCTGCTGTCGACGGGGGTCATATCCCAGCCGCTAGAGCTGCTCTTCAACCGGTTCAGCGTGTATATCGCGATGATCCACGTGCTGTTGCCGTTCGTGGTGATGCCGCTCTACAGCACGATGCGTGCAATCTCTCCGGTGCAATTGCGGGCCGCGGGTTCACTGGGGGCCTCTCCCTTCGCGGGGTTCTGGACGGTTTACTTTCCCCAGACCCTTCCGGGTTTGAGCGCCGGGGCGCTGCTGGTCTTCATCCTGGCGCTGGGATACTACATCACGCCCGCGCTCGTTGGTGGCCCCGGGGACCAGATGCTCAGCTATCTGGTGACGCAGTTCGCCCTCGAGCTGGGGAACTGGGGCATGGCAGCGGCCGCCGCAGCCCTGCTGCTGATCTGCACATTCATTAGCTACATCGCATTCCGGCATCTGCTCGGGGCGCGGGGCTTCATGGCCTGACAAGGGAGAGCGGTGATGTCGGATACTGCAGTCGAGAAAATCGCGCATTACGGGCTGAGGGTTTTCGTGCTCCTGGGGTGCTTGTTTCTGATCGTTCCGCTCATCGCGATCATTCCGGTGTCCTTCAGTTCCGGTAGTTTCCTCAGCTATCCGCTGCCAGGGTTCTCGCTGCAATGGTATGAGAAGGTTCTTCAGCCAGACCCCTGGATATATGCCCTGAAGAACAGTGCCATCATCGCGGTATGCTCGACCATATTCGCGACCGCGCTGGGAACGCTTGCCGCCTATGGTCTGACCGTCTCGGATTTCAAAGGCCGCGGATTTGTCCTTGCGATTGTCATTTCGCCGCTGGTCGTTCCGATCGTCGTGGTCGCCCTGGGGGTCTACTTCGCCTTCGCCCAGATGGGGTTGGTCGGGACCTATTTCGGAATCATTCTTGCTCATACAGCGCTGGGTGTACCGTTTGTGGTCATTACCGTGCTCGCGTCCTTGCGCAGCTTCGACCGGCAGCTCGTGCGCGCCTCCGCCAGTCTTGGCTCAAGACCGCTTACCACATTCAGGGAGGTGACGTTTCCGCTGATCGCTCCCGGCATGATGTCGGGCGCTCTCTTCGCCTTCATCACGTCTTTCGACGAGGCGATCGTGGTCATCTTCCTTGCGGGGCCGCAGCAGACGACATTGCCGCGTCAGTTGTTTGCCGGTCTCCGCGACCAGCTCGACCCGTCCATCATTGCGGTATCGACCTTGCTCATTCTGTTCACTCTTTCCTTGCTGTGCGCGCTCGAATTTCTCCGCCGCCGGTCCGCACGTCTGATGCGGCCCGTGGAAGGGTGAACCGGCCTTTCGGCCAGACCAGACACATGAAGAAACCGGGGCCAACCGGTCTAAGATCAACCAACGCTACCCAAATGGGAGGATGTAATGACTAAGAACACAATGACCGCCTTGCTGACTGCCGCGATCTGTGCAGTTGGCGTCGGCACCGCGGAAGCGCGCGACATGACCGTCACGACGTGGGGCGGCGCGACCGAAGATGAGAAGAAACGGATCTTCTTCAATCCGTTCTCCGAAGAGACCGGGATTCCCCACCAGACGGACGTTTACGCCGGTGGCTGGGCGCCCTTCAAGGCGATGCAGGATACCGGCATTGTGCCATGGGACGTGGTTCACGTCGAAACCGCGGAAATGGATCGGGGCTGTGAAGAAGGTGTCTTTGCCCAGATCGATTGGGACAAGATCGGCGGGAAGGATCAGTTCATTCCGGCGGCCGTGGCCGAATGCGGCGTGGGAACCATCATCTGGTCCATGGTCATCGCATACGACGGTTCGGACATGAGTGAGAAACCGACCGAGGCCAACGATTTCTGGGATCTGGAAACCTGGCCCGGAAAACGTGGCATGCGCCAAGGTCCCAAAGTGAACCTCGAGTTTGCCCTGATGGCCGACGGGGTCGAACCGGAAGACGTCTATGACGTTCTGTCGACCCCGGAAGGCGTGGATCGGGCCTTCGCGAAGCTGGACGAGATCAAGCCCGAGGTCCTCTGGTGGAAGACCGGCGCGCAGGCGCCCGAGTGGCTGGTCTCGGGCGACGTGGAGATGACCATGGCTTACAACGGCCGGGTTGCCGTCGCGATGGAGGAAGGTCGCGGCCTCGAGATCCTTTGGGACAACACTCAATATGCGGTGGACTACTGGATCATCCCCGAGGGTTCGCCCTACGTCGACGAAGCCCACCAGTTCATCAAGTTCATTTCTGACCCGAAGCGCCAGGCAGAGTACTCGAACACCTTCGCCTACGGACCGACGCTCAAGGCCGCTGACCAGTACATCGACGACTCGCAGCGTGCGGTGCTTCCCTCGGGGGCCAACATCGAGACCGGGCTGCATATCGGGGGCGACGAGGCTCGCGTGTTCTGGGCCGACAATCTCCAGACCCTTACGGAACGCTGGAATGCCTGGGTCCTCCAGTAAGGCATAGCCGACAAATTCCGGGCGGGCCAACTTGCTATGGCCCGCCTGGGCAGGACCGATCCCGGCGCCAACGACGGCCGGGAAATGAACCAGGCGGTTTTCCCCCGGGATTGCATGCTGGTTTCATCATGCCCGATCGCGCGCTCCATGCCATTGGCCCTTGTCTGCCAACGTGACCCTCGGGGCAGAATGCATCGGTCGGCATATCGAAACACGTGATCCGTACCTTTGGAAGGAGCCTTGGCGATGGCGTGCGACAGCAATCTTGGCGAGGACCTGCTTGCGGCAGAGGTTCCGTGCCTGTCTTCCAACGAGGTGAGGGCGCTGCTTCGCGAGGTCTATGGCGTCGAGGGTACATTGCGCCCCCTCTCTGGAGAGCGCGACCAGAACCTCCGGGTGCAGACGGCGGGTGGAGCGGACTACGTGCTGAAGATAGCAAACAGCGCCGAAGACCACGCGGACCACGAATGCCAGATGGCTGTGCTTGAACACGCCTTGCAGAAGGATCCGACCCTTCCACTGCCTCGCCCGGTTCGTGCCAGATCCGGGAAGGGAGTGGTGGAATACCCGGCCGGCGGAACGACAATCCTTGTGCGGATGCTGACTTACCTTCCCGGCCGTCCGGTGCACGGGGTACCTGCCTCGCCTGCGTTCCGCCGTCAGCTCGGCCGGCTTGCGGGACGTCTGCTGACCGCGCTGGCAGGATTTGATGGCCAGCCGAACGGCGAGGGGCTCATCTGGGACCTCCGGAATGCCGGGTCTCTCGAGGGAAAGCTCGTTTTCATAACAGATGCGCAACGGCGCGCGCTCGCTGGGCAGGCGTTGCGCTGGTTCAGGCGATCGGTGGCGACTCGGTCGGAACAGCTGCCCGTGCAACTGATCCACAATGATATCAATCACAACAATATCCTGTGTGGCGAATCCGGCGAAGACATCGCCGGCATCATCGACTTCGGCGACATGGTGCGAAGCTGGCGGGTCAACGAGACCGCGATCGTGATTGCCCATCAGCTTTATGGACAGCCTGACCCAATTGGCGTTGCCTGCGAGATTCTGCAGGGGCAGGCCGACCACATGGGGCTGACTGCCGATGAAGTGGCGGCCCTTCCCGCACTGGTCGCCATGCGGCTGGCGACACGGGAGATCGTCGCGGCATGGCGGCAGCATCAAGAGAACCGCGTCAGATATTCGACTGAGGTCTCGGAACTTGGATGGAAAGCCTTGGAGGACTGGATGGCACTGGAAGACACCACGAGAGACTTCAAGCTGCGCGACGCTCAAGAGGGGGGCAAAAGTTTCGACCGTCTGATGGCGCGTCGCGACCGGGCGCTCGGGCCGGCGTACAAGAGTTTCTACCGCACGACCTTTCAGCCGGTGCGGGGGGAGGGGGTCTGGGTTTTCGATGCAGCAGGCAAGCGATATCTCGATGCCTACAACAATGTTCCACATGTGGGCCATTGCCATCCGCATGTCGTCGAGCAGGCCACACAGCAGCTTGCCACATTCAATTCAAACACCCGGTATCCGTCGGAGCTGATCGTGACCTATGCCGAGCGCCTGAAGGAGACGCTGCCGGCGGCACTCGACACGATCATGTTCATGTGCACGGGAACCGAGGCGAATGAGCTGGCGTGGCGCATCGCGAAGGCCAATTCCGGCGGGTCCGGTGCGGTGATCACCAGGTCGGCCTTCCACGGGAATTCGACGATCATTGGAGCGCTCGATTCCAGTACCATTCCGGCCGACCGCCTGGAACCATGGATCGCGACTGTTCCGGCGCCGGAATTTCCGGTCCATGACGTGACCCGGCCGGCCCCCGAGGCCGATGAATACATCGCAGAATACAGATCTGCCCTTGCACGGTTGGAAAGCCACGGGCATCGACCCGCAGCGGTCTATCACTGCCCGGTGTTTGCAAGCGATGGTCTGTTCTCTGCGCCAAAAGGTTTCATGGAGCCTGCAATCGACGTGCTTCGGTCTGCCGGCGCGTTGATCGTGGCGGATGAGGTCCAATCGGCACTCGCCAGGACCGGTACGGATTTCTGGGGCTTCCAGCATGCGGGTTTCACGCCGGACATCGTGACGATGGCGAAACCTTTGGGCAACGGCTTGCCCCTGGCCGCATTGGCCACGCGGCGCGAGCTGGTTGAAGGCTTCCTGACAGCCGAGCGCTATTTCAACACCTTTGGCGGTAACCAGGTGGTCGCTGCGGCCGGCATCGCGGTCCTGGACGTGATCGAGCACGAGAACCTTCAGGAAAATGCTCTGGAGACCGGCGCCCACTTGCGCGCGGAACTGGCCGGGTTGATGTCCCGCCATCCCGCCATCCGTGACGTGCGCGGTACGGGACTGTTCACAGGTGTCGAAATCGTCAGCCGTGACGGCACTCCGGGGCCAGACCCGCTAAAGGCGCGGAACCTGATCAATGCGCTGATGCACAAGGGCTTTCTCGTAGGCTTGACCGGGCCAGGCGGGAACCTCCTGAAAATCCGCCCGCCGATGGTCTTTGGGCGCTGCCATGCAGACCTGCTTGTGACGGCCATTGATGAGGTGTTGGCCGAAGCCGGCTGACACGGACGGCGCAGCGTCTTTCGGCTCCGCTTCTCGTCGTTTGGTGCCTCGGAACCGGTCCAGGGTCCTGGGCCTAACTTTTCTTGGGTTTTCTGCCGGGTACTGCAACATGCCGTCCCCGATTGTCCAGCCGATCCAGAGAGTTTTGCCAGAGTTGAAATGGCATTCAACGAAACACATTCCTAAACTCTTCAATTAAATACATCGTTGACAAATGCATATATATAGTTGTACTGATACCTCAAATTAAAAGGGAGGTCAGACGTGGTAAAGCCAGCTCAAATGTTCATTGCGGGCGAGTGGTGCGATGGGCAAAACGGATCGGCAGATGTATTGGATCCGGCGACGGGCGAGGCCGTCGGCGCGGTTGCCGTTTCGGGATCCGCCGATCTGGATCGCGCGCTGGATGCCGCTGAGACGGCTTTCAAATCTTGGTCGCAGACCTCGGCTTACGAGCGGTCGGCCCTGCTGCGCAAGGCGGCGGCTCTTCTGCGTGACCGCGCCGAAGACATTGGCCGGTTGATGGTGCGCGAACAGGGCAAGCCCTTCGCGGAAGCCAAGGGAGAGGTCATCGGGTCGGCCGATCATATCGACTGGGCGGCCGAAGAGGGGCGGCGCATGTATGGCCGGGTCATCCCGGCGCGCGCGTCCAATGTTCAGCAGATCGCCTACAAGGTGCCGCTGGGTGTCGTGGCCGGGTTCTCCCCTTGGAATTTCCCCGTCAGCCAGGCGGTGCGCAAGATCGCGGGCGCGCTCGGCGCAGGCTGCACGATCATCATCAAGTGCCCCGAGGAGACGCCCTATAGCTGCGCGGAGCTGGTTCGCTGCTTCGAGGATGCGGGCGTGCCGAAGGGCGTGGTCAACCTCGTCTACGGCGTGCCGAACGAGGTGTCCGAGCATCTCATTCCGGCGGACCCGGTCCGCATGGTCACCTTTACCGGCTCGATCCCGGTCGGCAAGACGCTGGGTGAGATCGCCGCGCGCCACGTCAAGCGCTGCACGCTGGAGCTTGGCGGCCATTCGCCCTTCGTCGTGGCCGAGGATGCCAATGTGGAGGCCGCGGTGAGGCTGGCGGCGACGCTGAAGTATCGCAATGCAGGGCAGGTCTGCGCCGCGCCGTCGCGATTCTATATCCACGACGCGCATTACGAGCGGTTCGTGGACGGGTTCGTCGCCGCGTCGAAGGAGCTGAAGGTCGGGGCCGGGTTCGACGACGGGGTTCAGATGGGCCCGCTTGCCAATGCCCGCCGGCTCGACGCGATGGAGGGGTTCGTGGCGGACGCCGTCGATCGCGGTGCAAAGCTGGTGACCGGCGGTCGCCGGCTGGGCAACAAGGGCAACTTCTTCGAGCCGACCGTTCTGACCGAGGTTCCGGAAGACGCGCAGGTGATGGTGGATGAGCCGTTCGGCCCGATCGCGCCGATCCTTCCGTTTTCCTCGCTCGAGACGGCGATCGAGAAGGCCAATGCGCTGCCCTATGGGCTGGCGGCGTTCGCGTTCGGCTCCTCGCAGAGCACAGTGGATCAACTGAGCCGGGGTCTTGAGGCGGGGATGGTGTCGATCAATCATTTCGGCATCGCCAGCCCCGAGACGCCTTTCGGGGGCATGAAGGAAAGCGGCTACGGCAGCGAAGGCGGCGTCGAGGGCATGGAGGCCTTCGTGACAACCAAGTTCGTCAGCGCCGCGGCCTGAAGGTGACGTCGGGATGAGCCTCAAGACCAAAGCCGCGCTGCTGCTCGAACAAGGGGTCGAGGGCCCCTATGCCAAGAGCCGGCCGATCGAGATCGCCGAGATCGACCTGGCGGCGCCGGGCGACGAGGAGGTTCTTGTCAAGGTGACGGCGGCGGCGCTGTGCCATACCGACCTGAGCTTCGTCAGCGGGGACCGGCCCAAGGCGATGCCGATGGTTCTCGGGCACGAGGCCTGTGGCGAGGTTCTTGAAACAGAGGTTCGGGTCAGCGACCTGTCCGCCGGTGACCAGGTGATCTTTTCCTTCATGCCGCGCTGTGGCCATTGCCCGGAATGCATCGACGGGCGGCCGGTACTGTGCGAAGAGGGCACCAAGGCCAACGCGGCCGGCACGCTTCTTTCCGGACATCGCCGGATGAAACACAAGGGCCGGGACATCCACCACCAGGCGGGCCTTTCGGCCTTTTCCGAGATGGTCGTCGTTTCGCGTCATTCGCTGATCAGGGTGGATGACCCGGTCGAGCCGACCCATGCGGCGCTGTTCGGCTGCGCGATCCTGACGGGGGGCGGTGCTGTGGCGAATTCGGCCGGTGTGGGCGTCGGGGACACCGTGGCCGTGGTCGGGCTCGGCGGTGTCGGGCTGTCCTCGGTGATGATGGCGCGGGCCTGCGGGGCGCGTGAGATCATCGGGATCGACGTGAACGAGGACAAGCTTGCGCATGCGCGGGAGCTGGGCGCTACGGCGACCTTCAACGCGCGCGACGAAGGCTGTGTCGAGGCCGTTCGGGAGCATACCAAGGGCGGCGTTCAATACGCGCTGGAAATGGCTGGCGTGCCGTCGACGATGGAGATGGCCTATGCCATCACCCGCCGTGGCGGCACGACCGTGACGGCCAGCCTTGCCAGAAACGACACCATCTGGAACCTGCCGCCGGTTTCGCTGGTGGCCGGCGAGCGCACGGTCAAGGGCAGCTATTTCGGCTCGAGCGTGCCGCCGCGAGATGTCCCGCGATACCTTGATCTGTTCCGGCAGGGCCGGTTGCCGGTCGAGAAGCTGCTGTCGGGGGTTTTGAAGCTGGATCAGATCAACGAGGGGTTCGACAAGCTCGCCGCGGGAGCGGTGACGCGCCAGGTCATCACATTCGACTAACTACCATCACACCAAAAAGGGAGGAAACCATGAAGAGAATACTGATTGCGGGGCTGGTCCCGATGATGGTCGCGGGCACCGCGACGGCACAGGAACTGTCGATCGCGAGTTTTGGCGGCAAGGTGCAGGAAGATCTCGCTGCCGCGATCTGGATCCCAGCGGCGGAAGAAGCAGGTCTCGAGTTGCGCCAGCAAAGCCACGACGGCCTCGCCGGCGTGCGGGTTCAGGTTCAGTCCGGAAACCCTGGCTGGGACGTCGTTCATCTTGGGGCGGACGAATGTGCCGTCGGAGCACGCGAGGGGCTATTCGAGCCGCTGGATTATTCCGTGATCGACGCTGACGGGATAAACGAGGCGGCCAGGGGCGACCATTGGATCGCAAGCAATGCCTATTCCGTCGTCCTCGCCTACCGGACCGATACGTACGCAGACAATCCACCCAAGAACTGGGTCGATTTCTGGAATGTCGAAGCGTTCCCGGGGCGCAGGGCTCTTGGCGTTACCCCTCAGGAAATGATGGAGATCGGTCTGCTTGGAGCCGGGCGGACGAAAGAGGAAGTCTATCCTCTCGATGTCGATGCAGCATTGGAATCACTTGCAAAAATCCAGCCCGACATCAACGTCTGGTGGACATCCGGCGCGCAGTCGGCCCAGTTGATCGCCGATGGTGAGGTCGACATGCTGGCCATCTGGGGAAGCCGCGTGGCCGGCGTCATCGATAACGGGGCGCCGGTGACGTTCACCTACGAGGACGGCATCCTTGGTTTCGGCTGCATGGCGATTCCCAAGGGGGCCGACAATGTCGATGCGGCGCAGAAGCTCATTGCCCTTTCGGTCTCGCCCGAGATGCAGGCCCGTATCCCCGAGATGATGCCCTATTACGGTCCGGCGAACGAAAAGGCCTATGAACTGACGGAGGCGTCGGAGGAGGTTCAGGAAACAATGAACACCTCCCCCGAGAACGCATCGAAGCAGCTTATCCTCGATGTGGACTGGTGGGCACAGAATGCCGCCGACGTTCAGGAAGACTACAAGATGATGATGGTCCAGTAGGGCCCGTCGCCCCTTCGGAACACTGCCCGGCACGTTGTTGCCGGGCAGCCAGGGAAGGACCATGCTCCGACCCAAGCAGACCCAGAAAAGGTTACACGACATGCCCGGTCAGGTCGCAATCCGCGAAGTGAGCAAGAATTACGGGGCCTTCGTCGCTCTCGACGACGTGAGCTTCGATATCGAGCCCGGCGAATTCATCACCCTGCTGGGGCCGTCGGGATCAGGCAAGACGACCCTTCTCAACGTTCTGGCGGGGTTCACGCGGCCGAACAGCGGCAGCGTGCAGCTTGATGGCAAGGAATTCCTGACATTACCGCCGCACCGCCGCGATGTCGGCATGGTGTTCCAGAGCTACGCGCTGTTCCCGCACATGACGGTGATGGAGAACGTGGCCTATCCGCTGAAGCTGAGGAAGATCGGCAAATCCGAACGCGAGCGCCGGGCGACCGAGGCGCTTTCGACGGTCCAGATGGATCACCTGGCCGACCGGGCGATCCAGTCCCTGTCCGGCGGGCAGCGCCAGCGGGTCGCGCTGGCGCGGGCGATGGTTTTCGAGCCCCGGATGATGCTCATGGACGAGCCGCTTTCCGCGCTCGACAAGAACCTGCGCGAGCACATGCAGATCGAACTCAAACGCCTGCACGGCATGTTGGGCACCACAACGGTCTACGTGACCCATGACCAGCGCGAGGCGCTGACCATGTCCGACCGGATCGCCGTGATCAACAACGGCAAGCTGATGCAGCTCGACACGCCGAGCCAGCTTTACGATTTTCCGGCGAACCGGTTCGTGGCCGAATTCATGGGGGAATCCTCGTTCCTGCCGGTCAAGGTGAGCGATGGAACGGCGCGCCTGTTCGGCAACCCGATCGTCACGCGGGAGCCCTGGAGCGGCGACCATGACGCATGGCTGCTGATCCGGCCGGAAAAACTGGCCTGGAACGCACCGCAGCAGGGTGCGGCGAATCGTATCCAGGGTACCACCCGCGAGGTCATCTACCAGGGGGACAGCTATCTGCTCGATATCGCGCTGCCCGAAGGTCATTCGGTCGAGGTGCGCTGCAACCCGCATACCGCCGGGATCGAGATGCCCGAACCCGGCGAAACGGTCTCGTTCTGGATCAAGCAATCCAGCACCATCCTTGTTGAGGACGCGGGGCAATGACGGATTTCGCCATGTCCTCGTCCGGTAGCCCCGGGACGCTCAACGCCGGCATCCTGCGCCGCAGGGAGGTGTTGGAACGGTTCAGCGCCACGGCGCTGACCTTTCCCGGGCTGATCCTGATTTTGCTGGTCCTTCTGGTGCCCGTGCTGTGGCTGTTCTGGCTCTCGGCCTTCGACGGCGCCGGCGACCTGAGCTGGGCCAACTACGAGCGTATGGGCAAGTCGATCTATGTGCGCACGTTCACCACGACGTTTCGGATCGCCATTATCGTGACGGTGTGCTGCGCCTTTCTCGGATACCCGGTGGCGTACCTGATGTCGCAATCGGGGCGGCGGCTTTCGCTGGTGATCCTGCTGTCGGTGCTCCTGCCGTTCTGGACGTCGGTTCTCGTGCGGACCTACGCCTGGCTCGTGCTGCTGCAACGGACGGGGCTGATCAACGGCTGGCTTCAGGACCTGGGGCTCATCGATACGCCGCTGGCGCTGGTCCATAACGAGCTTGGTACGATCATCGGCATGATCCACGTGATGCTGCCCTTCATGATCCTGCCGCTTTACGCCTCGATGAAGGCGGTCGATCCCTCGCTGATGCTGGCCGCTTCCAATTGCGGGGCCACGCCGGCCCAGGCGTTCCGGCAGGTCTTTTTTCCACAGACCATTACGGGTCTCAGCTCGGGTGCCGGGCTGATCTTCGTTCTGTGCCTCGGCTTCTTCGTGACGCCGGTGCTGCTGGGCGGGGGGCGGACGTATATGTGGGCGATGCAGATCGCCGACAATATCTCGCTCTACGGCAACTGGGGCGCGGCGTCGGCGCTCGGCGTGGTGCTGGTGGTCGCGACCGCACTTGTGCTGCTGGCTGTCCAGTTCGTGCTGCGCCGGGCAGGGGGGACCAAGTGATGCTGTCCGAACCCGTTACCCGCACCCAGATCACCCGTGGTCAGCGCCTCTGGCTCTACATCGTGGTGGGCCTGGTAATGATCTTCCTCGTCGTGCCCTGCCTGCTGGTGGTGCCGATGTCCTTCTCGGCTGGCGAATATCTCGAGTTTCCGCCGAAAGAGCTGAGCCTGCGCTGGTACAGGGCATTCCTGGGCTCACAGGAATGGCTGAACGCGCTGTGGGTTTCGGTGCGCGTCGCGGTGCCGACGATGATCATCGCGACGATCGTGGGAACCGCCGCCGCATGGGGGCTGCACCGCCGCACGGATATCTTTGCCACCGGCGTGCGCGGCATCTTCATCCTGCCGATGCTGGTGCCCCTGATCCTGATCGCGGTGGGCGTGTTCTTCGTCTACGCCAAGGTGGGGCTAAACGGTACGATCGGCGGGCTCATCCTCGCTCATACGATGCTGGCCCTACCTTTCGTGCTGATCGCCGTCGGCAATGGGCTGGCCAGCTTCGACATGGCGCTGCACGAAGCCTCGCGCAGCCTTGGCGCCACCGAATTGCGAGCGTTCCTGTCCGTCACGCTGCCGCAGATCAGGATCTCGGTGATGTCCGGCGCGGTCTTTGCCTTCGTGACCTCGTTCGACGAGGTGGTGGTGGCGCTCTTCGTGTCCTCCGGCGAGAACGAGACGCTGACGCGCCGGATGTTCGCCAATATCCGCGACCAGGTCGACCCGACCGTCGCCGCCATTTCCTCGTTGCTGGTGGGGATGGTGATCGTCGGCATGATCGTCTTCCTGTTCGTCGGTCGCGACGAAACGCAGGAGCACTGATGATGACGGGCCCGCTTGTGATCTGCGAATGCTTCGCCCGGGACGGGCTTCAGCACGAGACCGTTCAGGTCGCCACGGGCGACAAGGTCGCGCTGATCGACGCCATGACCGAGGCCGGTTTTCCGCGCATCGAGGCGACGAGCTATAGCCACCCGACGCGGGTGCCGGGCTTTTCCGACGCGAGCGAGGTTCTGGCGGGCATCAGGCGACGCGAGGGGGTGCATTACAAGGCGACCTGTCCCAATCCGAAAGCGATTGAACGGGCGCTTGCGGACCTGGAGCATGGCCACGGCGCGACCGAGTTGAGCTTCCTGGCATCGGCGACCGATAGCCATTCGCAGAGAAACCTCCGCGCCACGCGCGAGGAGCAATGGGCCCGCGTGGAAGAGATGGCGCGGCTCGCAAACGGAAAGTTTCGCCTCGTCGGGGTGATCTCGGTGGCGCTGGGCTGTCCGTTCGAGGGCCCGGTCGACCCCGGCCGCGTGGTCGAGGATGTGGCCCGCTTCGCCACGCTGGGCGCCAAACTGGTGACGGTGGGTGACACCGTGGGCACCGGCACCCCGACAACGGTCAGGGCGCTGTGGGAACGCTTCGCCACGGAGGTGCCCGAAGCGACCTGCGTCGCGCATTTCCACGACACGCGCGGCACCGGCATCGCCAACTGCCTTGCCGCGCTCGAGGGCGGGGCTACGCACTTCGACAGCGCCTTCGGCGGGGTCGGTGGGCACCCGTCTGAAATTCAATACGGCACCGGTCGCACCGGCAATGTCGCGACCGAGGACCTGGTCTCGCTGTTCGAGGCGGAGGGCCACGACACGGGGGTCGACCTGGAGCGCATGATGCGGATCTCTGAAAAGTGCGAGCAGGTGCTGGGGCGGCCGCTCGACAGCAAGGTGGCGCGGGCGGGGCTGCTGCCGCGGCGGGTGGCATGACGACAGCGGGAATTCGATGAAGGAAGGGCGTATGACCGACAATCTGGTAGAACTCGAGGATCGCGACGGCGTTCGGATCATCACCATGAACCGGCCGGACAAGCTGAATGCGCTCAACACCGTTCTGACACAGCAATTGCTGATGGCGCTGGAAGACCTTGCGTCGGCCCCGTCGGTGCGCGCCGCCGTCATCCGCGGGGAAGGCCGGGGGTTCTGCGCGGGCGCCGACCTGGCGGAGTTCAAGCATCTGACACCGGATCAGTCGGACCGCGTTCTCGAACGCGCGGACCTCACTTGCCGGCTGCAATCCGTGGTCAGCCAGTCGCCCGTGCCTGTCGTCGCCGCGGTGCATGGGGCGACCGTCGGGGGCGGGGCCGGGATTGCGCTGGGGTGCGACATGGTCGTGGCGTCGCGCGGCCTGAAACTCGGCTACCCCGAAACCAGGCACGGCATCGTGCCGGCGCTGGTGATGACCGGATTGCAGCGTGCGCTGGGCCGGAAGGCGGCGTTCGAGATGATCTCGCTCGGCCGGCTGATCGACGCGGACGAGGCGAAGGAGCTTGGTCTGGTCAACCGCGTGGTCGTTGGCGATCCGCTGCCAATGGCGATGGAGATCGCCAATACATGGGCCGAAATCAACCCGCGCGCCATGGCCGCCACCAAGCAGCTTTTCTATCGCGTGGGCGAGTTGCCCTTCGATGCGGCGATGGCCGCCGGACGGGACACGAACGCCCTGATGCGCTCTTTCCGGACGGAGGAGCAATGAAACCTCTGGACGGAATAAAGGTCGTCGACTTCTCGCGCGTTCTGGCCGGGCCGATGGCGACGCAGATCATGGCTGATCAGGGCGCGGAGGTTATCAAGGTCGAGCGCCCTGGAACCGGGGATGAATCCCGCAGCTTCGAGCCGGCCTTCGAGGGTGGGCAGAGCGCCTATTTCTGTGCCTTCAACCGCGGCAAGAAATCGGTCGCCGTCGACCTTCGGACCGAGGAGGGCCGCGAGATCGCCCTCGATCTGGTCGCCGGGGCCGATGTCATCGTCGAGAACTTTCTGCCGGGCGGGATGGACAAGCTGGGACTGGGCTACGAGGCCGTCAATGCCCGCAATCCCGGCGTGGTCTATATCTCGAACACCGGGTTCGGCCAGACCGGGCCGTACAAGGACCGCAAGGGGTATGACACGGTATTTCAGGCGCTGTCGGGGGTTATCGACCTGACGGGCCATCCCGACGGGCCGCCCGCCAAGGTGGGCGTGCCATTCGCCGACATGACTTCGGGCCTCTGGATCATGATCGCGGCGATGACCGGGCTGGTTGGTCGCGCGTCCTCGGGGCGGGGCTGTCATGTCGATCTGGCAATGATGGACGTGCAGGTGAGCCTACTGAGCCTGCCGGCCATGTGGTGGTTCGCGGAGGGGCGCAAGCCGACGCGGACAGGTACGGAACATCTCGGCCGCGTGCCGAGCGCGGCCTTCGAATGCCGCGACGGCGAGTGGGTGTTCATTTCCGCAAGCGACCAGCACTGGCCCGCCATCTGCAACGTGCTGGCGCTCGATGCGCCCGAGTGGATGGAGAAGAACGCCAACCGCGTCGAACGGCGCGACGAGGTCATGTCGATGCTGCGGGACGCGATCCTGCCCCGGGCGCGCGGCGAGCTTGCCGATGCGTTGCGCGCTTCGGGCGTCCCCGCCGGAGAGGTCAACACCGTGCCGGAAATCCTCGACGACCCGCATACCAGGTTTCGCGGCATGGTGGCCGGGTTCGATGACCCCGGTCGGGGCGAAACGCAATGCCTTGCCACGCCGGGCCGGTTTTCGGGCTATGATCCGGTCGAGTTCCTCGCGCCTCCACGGCTGGGCGCGGATACCGACGCGGTTCTCCGGTCGCTCGGCGTCGACGGTACGAGAT
This sequence comes from Roseovarius sp., assembly GCF_040223625.1. Classification (GTDB taxonomy): domain Bacteria; phylum Pseudomonadota; class Alphaproteobacteria; order Rhodobacterales; family Rhodobacteraceae; genus Roseovarius. The sequence goes on from NZ_JAVKFX010000014.1 coordinate 27,700, forward strand.
TGAAGGCATTAAGGGACAAGGGAGTGGTGGCATGACGGAACAGTCCGACCTCGTGAAGGTGGAACGGCGTGGCGCTGTTTGCGAGGTCGTCATCGACCGCGCAGATGCCCGGAACGCCGTGAACCTCGAACTTTGTCACGCGTTGCACGAGGTCTTTTCCAGCTTCGAGATGGGCGAAGACACCCGGGCGGTGCTGCTCCGCTCGGTAGGACCCGTGTTCTGTGCCGGCGCCGATCTGAAAGAGCGCAACGGCCGCAACGAGGCCTGGGTACTCGCCCGCCGTCAGGCCGCGTTCAAGGCGTACATGTCCATCGAAACCTGCCCGCTTCCGGTGGTCTGCGCGGTACAGGGGCCGGTGGTGGGCTCGGGCGGCGAGATTGCCATGGCCAGTGATTTCATCGTGGCTTCGGAAAAGGCGACCTTCCTGTTTCCCGAACCGCAATGGGGCACCGTGGGCGCGACCCAGCGGCTGCAGCGCGTGATCGGGGTTTCCAGCGCGAAGGAGCTGCTTTTCACCGGCCGCAAACTGGGGGTGGAGGAGGCCCATGCGCGCGGCCTAGTGGCCCGTGTCCTGCCTGCGAAGGGGTTCCTCGAGGCCGCCCGCGAGATTGCCACCAAGGTGGCCGGGGCGCCGCATCTTGCCATGCAACTGACGAAACGGGCCGTCGACGAGGGCGGGCAGACCGACCTCGCCTCTGGGATCGAGATCGAGCTGGGCGCAATCCGCCAGGTCCTGAGCAACAGCAACTGGCGGGCGGGGATCGAACGGTTCAAGAACGAGGTCGGCAATGGCTGACATGCAGTCCATTCGAGAGGGGTTACTTTGCCCTGTCACCGTCGCCGGCGCCCTTGCGCGCGCCTGCAGCCTGGCGCCCGAGGTCGAGGCGATTGTAGCGCCCGACGGGCGGCAGACATATGCCGAGCTGGCCGAGGATGTTGGGCGTCTCCGCCGGTCGCTGCATGCGCTGGGTGTGCGACGCGGGGATCACGTGGCGCTCTGCCTCGGCAACGGGGTGCAGTTCCACGGGCTGTTCCTGGCGCTGGCCACGATCGGTGCCGTGACCGTTCCTGTAAACACGCGCCTCCGCGCCGCCGAGATCGCTTATTGCTTGCGCCAGTCGCAATCGAAGTTCCTGTTTGCCACCGACCGCCTGCTGAACAGCGATTTCACCGCTATCCTGCGCGAGGTTCTGGGCAACGGCCCGCTACCCTGCGCCGATCTGCCGGATCTGAAAACCGTTATCCTCAACGGGTCCGCCGACGCGCCGTGGGCCCGGAGCTGGGGTGAATTCGCGGATGGGGACACCGACGCCCCCGCCGATACCTCGACCTCCGACGATGTCATCCTGATCCAGTACACATCGGGCAGCACCGGCTTTCCCAAGGGCGTCATGCTGCGCCAGCACAGCATTCTCACGAACGGGTTCGTCTCGGCCCAGCGGATGGGGCTTCGAGCCGGCGACCGGTTTCATTCTGCCCGGCCGTTCTTTCACGTGGCGGGCACGTCGTTGTCGATCATGGCGTGCCTGCAACATGCGGTGACGCTGGTAACCATGGCGCGGTTCGACGCGGCAGAAGCGCTCGAACTGATGGAAACCGAGCGGTGCACGCATTTCTCGGGCAACGACACGATGGCGCTGATGCTGCTCAATCATCCCGACCGCCAGTCCCGGACACTCTCGCTGAAAGGCGGCTGGGTCGCCGGGTCGAAAGCGGTTCTGAAGCGGGTGGTCGGCGAACTTGGCGCCAGCCAATGCGTCTCGGGCTACGGGTTGTCGGAAGCCTCGCCCAATATCGCGCAATCCTGCTGGTGGGAACCGGAGGAGATCAGGACGGCGGGGCTGATGCGGCCGCAGCCCGGCCTCGATGTCCGGATCGTCGATCCGCAGTCAGGAGATGCATTGCCACCCGGCGGGCGCGGAGAGATCCAGGTGCGCGGCTGGTCGGTGATGGAAGCCTATTTCGACATGCCGGAGAAGACGGCCGAGACGCTGAGCGAGGAGGGCTGGCTGTCGACCGGCGATCTCGGCGCGCTCGATGCCGAGGGGCGGCTGGCGTTTCTCGGGCGGTTGAAGAACATCGTCCGGGTGGGGGGCGAGAATGTCTCGCCCGAGGAGGTCGAAGACCTGCTCCACCGCCATCCGGCCATCCGGCTGGCGCAGGTCGTCGGAGTGCCAGATGCGCGCCTCGTCGAGGTCTGCGCCGCCTTCATCGTTCTCAACGACGGCCACATGCTGGATGCCGACACCCTTGCCGACTGGGCAAAGCAGAACATGGCCGGCTTCAAGATCCCCCGCCATGTCTGGTTCGTGGACGGGTTCGAGGAGATCGGCATGACGGCAAGCTCGAAGATCCAGAAGACCAAGTTGGCCGAACACGCCCGCTCCCTCCTGCCGGAGCAGGCCTGATGCGGATCGAGACGAACGTCACCCGGCTTCTGGGCATCGACTTGCCGATCCTTCAGGCGGGCATGTCCTGGGCCTCGTCCTGTACCGCCCTGCCACTGGCAGTCAGCCGCGCGGGCGGCCTTGGCGTGCTGGCCGCCGGGCCGATGTATATCGACGCGCTGGAACAGTGCATCGACGATATCAGGGCCGGAACCGACAAGCCCTTCGCCGTCAACATGCCGCTCTATCGCAAGGGTGCGGAGGAGGTGCTCGACCTGCTCGAGGCGAAACGCGTCCCCGCGATTATCGCCTCGCAGGGAGGGCCGAAGAAATATCTGGACAGGTTCAAGGCGATCGGCACGAAATGCATTCATGTCGTGGCCGGCGAGGAGCATGCGGTCAAGGCGATGGATGCGGGCGTAGACGGCCTGGTCGTTGTCGGTGGCGAGGCGGGCGGGCATCCGCCGCCGTCGCTGGTGTCGACCCTCGTGCTGGTGCGCGCGGTGTCGAAGGCCACTGGCGGACGTATTCCGCTGATCGCGTCGGGCGGATTCGCCGATGGCCGCGGCCTTCTGGCGGCCCTGTCGCTGGGCGCGGGCGCGGCTAATTTCGGCACGCGGTTCATGGCAACGCCCGAGGCGAATGTCACCGACGGCTACAAGCAGGCGGTGCTGAACGCCGGGGTGTCGGATACGCGCACGGTCGGCAGTGGGCTGGGGATGATCCGTGCGATCGGGAACAGGTTCACCGAGCGTATGCTGGAGCTTGAAGGGCAGGGGGCAGATATCGAGACGCGGAAAGACGTGTTCCTTGCCTCCACCCTCAAGATGGCCGCCTTCGACGGCGATATCGCCGAGGGCAAGCTGGAAGCCGGCCAGAGCACCGGCCTTGTCGACCGGGTGATGCCAGCGGCGGATGTCGTCGCGGAGATCGCGGCGGACTATGCCCGCGCCCTGCAAGACCTTCCGCCGGCCGTAACCTGATGCGGGCCTTCTTCGATCAAGATCAGCTTCTCCACCGCCCCCTGACGCGGCTGGCAGGGGGCGAGCTTCGGCCGACCGTCGAGACGCCGGAACGCGCTGAATACCTTCTGGCGGCCCTGCGTTCGGCTCAGGTCGAAATTGCCGCGCCGGGGGCCTACCCGGACGAGCATATCGCGCGGATTCACTGCGCGGATTACCTCGACTTCCTGCGCGACGGGTTCCAGGAATGGTCGAAGCATCCCGGCAACGGGCGGGAAATGCGGGCCAGCGCGCACCCGGTGCGGGCGCAGGCGCGCGTGCCGCGGGATATCCTTGGCCGCGCTGGGTATTTCCAGGCCGATGCAAGCTGCGTGCTGATGGCCGAGACGTGGCAGGCGGCGCGGGCGTCGGCCATGACGGCGCTGGCCTCGGTGGATCACGTCCTGCAGACGGGAAAACTTGCCTACGGTCTTTGCCGCCCGCCCGGCCACCACGCTGCGCGCGATCTGGCCGGCGGGTTCTGCTATCTCAACAATTCGGCCATCGCGGCGGAAATGGCCGTGGCACAAGGCCTGCGCGTCGCGATACTCGACGTCGACGTGCACCACGGCAACGGCACTCAGGCCCTGTTCTACGACCGGGACGATGTGCTCACGGTGTCCCTGCATGGCGCGCCGGAGGATCTCTACCCGTTCTACAGCGGATATGCCGATGAAACCGGCGCCGGGCCGGGAGAGGGCAGGAACCTCAACCTCCCACTTCCATTGATGTCGGGCCTCGAGACCTGGGAAGCGGCGATGAACAGCGCACGTTCCGCGATCCGGGCCTTCGGGCCGGACCTGGTGGTCATCGCCCTCGGGCTGGACGCGTTCGTGAACGACCCCTTCGCCTGCATGGCGCTCGAAACCGATGATTTCGCGCGGCTGGGCGCGTTGAGCCGATTCACATGCCCGGCGGTCGTCATCCAGGAAGGCGGATACCCGACAGAGGCGCTGGGGCCCAACTTGCTCCGCTTTATCGATGGTCTCGCGGGTTAGGGTTCCTCGAAGAAACTCGCGGGTTCCGTGGTTTCCTCGTAGGTGTCGGTGTCGTCCTGCTTCAGTTCTTCAAGGTAACGGAACGACGAGTTGATGGCCTTGCCAAGAAGGGCCATCAGCTGCACGCGTTCATCGTCACTGAGCCCCTCCAGCATCTTCCGGTTCCGCACGCGCGACTGGGCCAGGATCTGCTGGACGAGATTCGCGCCCGTCTCCGTCAGGGAAAGAAGGGTGCTGCGCTTGTCGCTCGGATGACGCTTTCGTTGAATGTAACCACGTTTCGACAGGTCCGCGATAAGCCGGCTGGTCTGGCTTTTCTGAATGCCGGCCCTTTGGGCGAGGATATAGAGCGGCGCGTCGCCGAGGAAATCGAGCACCGCCAGCGCACGCCATTCCTGCACGGTCAGGTGGAAATCATCCAGCATGTAACGCGTTGCAATCCTTGAGGAAACAGACGCCAACCGTTGCAGGTTGTAGGAAAACAGGTGCCGGACATCCGAGGATTTGTCACCTATTCCATCGAGGGGCGGCTGAGCCTTTGCGTCGGCGAGCGATTTGTTCATATCGGTGACGTATTCCTTTGCACGACGGCGGCGGGTTGAGAATGCAACACCGATTGTGCGCAATTGGTATACTTTGTCAACTAGGTGAGTTTCAATTGCTTTGCTTTTGGATGTGCAGGCCGCTTTCAGGGAGCGCGGCAGCAAGCGCCGCGCTCCCGGATGGTGTCAAAGCGACGCGTGGACTTCATCGACTGCTTCGGCCATGATCCGCCCGATGTCGTCGACCTGTTCGGGTGTGACGATCAGCGGCGGCGCCAGGGCGATGGCACTGCCCAACGCGCGGCAGACCAGCCCACGCCGGAAGGCGGCGTCCTGAACCTTCGCGGGAACACCCGCTTCGGCGGGAAAGGGCGCCCGGCTTTCCTTGTCTCGAACGATCTCGATGCCCCACATGAGGCCCATGCCGCGAACCTCGCCCACAAGCGGATGGTCGCGAAGCGGAGCGAGAGCGTTCTTCATTCGCTGCCCGAGAGCCGGCACACCGTCGATCACGCCGTCTTCCTCGTAGATCCTCAGTGCTTCGTTCGCGACGGCGCAAGCAACGGGATGTGCGCCATAGGTGTAGCCGTGCCCGAAGACGCCGATCTTGCGACTCTGTGCCAGCATGGACTGGTAGATGGGCTCCGAGATCAAAACGGCGGACAGGGGCATATACGCAGCGGTCAGAGCCTTGGCGCAGGTGATGAGATCGGGCTTCAGCCCGAATGTCTGGCTGCCCCACCACGTCCCGGTTCTGCCGAACGCGGTGATCACCTCGTCGGCCACCATCAATACGTCGTACCTGTCGAGCACCGCCTGGACCTTCTCGAAATACCCCGCGGGCGGAAGCACGACGCCGCCTGTCCCCATGGCCGGTTCTGCGAAGAAGGCGGCAACCGTCTCGGGCCCTTCGGCGAGGATCAGGTCTTCGACCTCCCGCGCCAGACGGGTCGCGAACGCGTCCTCCGACTCGCCCGCCCGCCCCTCGCGGTAGAAATGAGGGCAGGTGACTTTCAGAAATCCGTCAAGCGGCAGGTGCCAGTCCGTGTGCAGATGGGGCAGACCGGTGATGCTGGCCGAGGCGACCGAGGTGCCGTGATAGCCGCGCTCGCGCGAGATGATCTTGCGCTTTTCGGGCCGCCCCTGTGCCGCAAAGTGATACCAGATCAGCTTAACCGCAGTGTCGTTCGCCTCCGAACCGGAGCTTTGAAACAGCACCTTCGACATGGGCACCGGCGAAATCTCGAGCAGCTTCGCGGCAAGGTCGATCGCGGGCTCGGTGCCCCGATGGGCAAAGTTCTGGTAATAGGGCAAGGTGTCGAACTGTCGGGCCGCGGCCCGTGCCAGCCGGTCTTCCTTCAGCCCCAGCGACGTACACCACAGGCCCGACATACCCTCGATATACGTTTTGCCGTTGATATCGGTGACGATCGCACCGTCGCCCGACGCCATGACCACCGGCCCGCATCTTTCGTGCTGTTCGAGGTTCGTCTGGGGGTGAATCTGGCTTTGGATGTCGCGGTTGGCGAGCGAATTCGACAGCATGCGTCTGGTCCTCCTTACGGTTGTCAGAAGGATCTCGCTGCGTTGATTGAATAACAATTCCCCTTTATGTTTCCTCAGTATAAAGCAGGAGTTTATAATGAGCGTGCGCGACATCTTCAAAGGCATGCATGAGTTCCTTGTGGTCGGGCAGACCCGGAACTTCCGCAGGGCGGCTGAGATCATCGGGGTCTCGCCCGCGGCCGTGGGCGCCTCGGTCAAACAGCTCGAGGCTCGGCTCGACTAGCAACTCTTTCACCGCACGACGCGCAGTGTCGAGTTCACGCCGGCGGGGCGCCTGCTGTTCGAACGGTTCAACCCCTCGCTCGATCTTCTGGAAGACACGGTGCAGGAACTGTCGTCGTTGAAAACGTCGCTGTCCGGCGTGCTGTGCATTTCCGTCCAGAGCCTCGCCCTCGAGCCGGTTCTGGCCCCGGCGGTGGCGGAGTTCAAGGAGCGCTATCCGGATGTGGAGGTCGTGGTCGAAAGCCGCGAAGGGGCCATCGACCTGATGCGGGATGGCGCCGATATCGGCATTCGCATCGGCCAGTATATCTCGCCCGAAATGATCGCGGTGCCGGTGTCGCGCCCGACCCCCTGGCTGGTTGCCGGATCGTCGGCCTTCCTCGAAAAACACGGGCGCCCGGCGGAACCGCGCGACGTCCTGAATTTCCACTGCATCCGCCGAAGCTGGCTCGATAGCGAACGGTATTACCGGTGGGAGTTCGTTCAGAACGGCCAATCCATCCGGATCGACCCGCCCGCGGGTCTTACGGTGACGGATTTCGCGACGGCGATCGCTCTTCTGACGCGGGATGTCGGGCTTTGCTATATCACCGACGACATGCTTCGCGCCGCGCGCGCCATCGCCCCGGTGGAGCAGGTTCTTGGGGAATACATGCCGCCGCCGGACCAGATCTATGCCTATTACAGCCCGGGAATGAAGAACGTTCGACGAGTGTCGGCTTTCGTAGATATCCTGCGGCGCCGGATGAAAAAATGTTGAGTTAGGCAATTATATGGTAGATTAGGGCATCGAAATTGACTATTGCCGTTCCGACCCACGGAGGATCGAATGCGCCTTGCTAGTACGCGCCCACCCGAGCCGGATCACGGTTCGGGGTCGCAGTTGAAAGAACGGTCGCGTTTCGATCGAAATGTCCTGATAGAAACAGCGCAGCGCGTGTCGTGCCTTGGATAATTCGACGACGCCGCGGTACCCGAGACAAGGCAATTGGAACGCCCCGCCCCGCAGGTCTTGTGACCGGGCCGTCAGACGGTGCGGCCCGGATGACAGCGCCGTGCCGAGGGGGTTTCGCAACGCGCTGGCGCCGGCGGGTAACGCAGATACAAGGAAGAAACCAACCATGACCAACCCGTGCATCATCTGTGTGGCCATCACCGGCTCGGTGCCGCAGAAATCCGACAACCCGGCGGTGCCGATCACCGTCGAGGAGCAGGTGGAGTCGACCCACGAAGCCTTCGAGGCGGGCGCCGCCATCGCCCATTGCCATGTCCGGATGGATGACGGCACGCCGACCTCCGACCCCGAGCGCTTCGCCCGGCTCAAGGAAGGCATCGAAAAGCACTGCCCCGGCATGATCGTCCAGCTTTCCACCGGCGGCCGCTCCGGCGCGGGACAGGCGCGGGGCGGCATGCTGCCCCTGAAACCCGACATGGCCTCGCTCTCGGTCGGCTCCA
>NZ_JAVKFX010000015.1:0-11344 GCF_040223625.1 Roseovarius sp.
AACGAGGGCAACGAAGGCGACGAAGGCAACGAAGGCAACGAAGGCGACGAAGGCAACGAGGACAACGAAGGCAACGAAGGCGACGAGGGCGACGAAGCCGAAGGCGACGAGCCCGGCGTAGACCCGCAGGATGAGGGTGACGAAGAAAACGAGGGCGACGAAGGCGACGAAGACGACGAGGGCGACGAGGGCGACGGCACCGATACGTTCGACGACGAAGGCGACGAGGGCAACGAAGACGACGAAGACGACGAGGCTGACGAAGCCAACGAGGGCAATGAGCACGGCACCAACCCTGACGACGATGATAACGAAGGCAACGAAGGCGACGAAGGCAACGAAAACGTGCCCGGTCAGGAAGACAACGAAGGCGACGAAGGCGACGAGAGCAACGAAGACAACGAAGACGACGAAGGCAACGAAGACGACGAGGCCGACGAAAACGACGAGGGCGACGAAGGCGACGAGAACGACGAAGGCGACGAAGCCAACGAGGACGACGAAAACGACGAAAACGACGAAGGCGACGAAAACGACGAGTTCAACGAAGGCAACGAAGACAACGAAAACGACGAGAACGACGAAAACGACGAAGGCGACGAAGGCAACGAAGGCGACGAAGACGACGAAAACAACGAAGGCAACGAAGCCCTGCCGGATACCGGGAACGAAAACGACGAGAATGACGAAGGTGACGAGGGCAACGAAGGCGACGAACTCGACGAGCACGACGAAGACGACGAGGGCGACGAGAACGATGAAGACGACGAAAACGACGAAGGTGACGAAGGCCAGGAGGGCGACGAAGGCGACGAAGGCGACGAAGACAATGAATTTGACGAAAACGACGAGAATGACGAAGGCGATGAGGCCAACGAGGGCGACGAATACGACGAGGGCGACGAAGGCGATGAGGCCAACGAGGGTGACGAGGGCGACGAAGGCGATGAGCCTGTGGCCGGCACTGGTGACGAGGGTGACGAGGGCAATGAAGGTGACGAAATTGATCCGGACATAGATAACTCCGGTGACGAAGCCGACGAAGGCGACGAAGGCGACGAAGCCGACGAAGGCGACGAAGCCGACGAGCACGACGAAAACGACGAGGGTGATGAAGAGGACGAAGGCGACGAAGGCAACGAGGACGACGAAAGCGACGAAGACGACGAGGGCGATGAAGACAACGAAGGTGACGAAGCCGACGAGGACGACGAAGGGGACGAGCACGACGAAGAAAATGAAGGCGACGAAGCCGACGAGAATAACGAAGGCGACGAAGGCAATGAAGGCGACGAATCCGACGAGAACGATGAAGCGGACGAAGGTGACGAAAACAATGAAGGAGATGAAAACGACGAAAGCGATGAAGGCGACGAAGGCGGCATAAACAACGAAGGAGACGAAGGCGACGAAGACAACGAGAACGACGAGAACGACGAGAACGACGAAGACGACGAAGCTAACGAAGACGACGAAGGCGACGAATTCGACGAGGGCGACGAGGAGAACGAGGGCGACGAAAACGACGAAGAGGATGAAAACAACGAAGGCGACGAAGGCAACGAAGACTTCGAAGGCGACGAGGGAGACGAAGGCCAGGAAGGCAACGAAGGCGACGAAGACGACGAAGACAACGAAGGCGACGAAGACGACGAGAATAACGAAGGCGACGAAGGCAACGAAGGAGACGAAGGCGACGAAGGCGACGAAGCTGACGAGGCCGACGAAGAGAACGAAGGCGACGAAGGCGACGAGAACGACGAACTCAACGAAGAAGACTCCGACGACGAAGGTGACGAAGCCAACGAGGGCAATGAGAACGACGAAGGAGATGAAGGCGACGAAGGCAACGAAGCGGACAGCCAGGCCGATAACAATGAAGGCGATGAAGGCGACGAGAACAACGAAGGCAATGAAGGCGACGAGAACGACGAAGACGACGAGGGCAACGAACACGACGAAGACGACGAGGGTGACGAAGGCGACGAGGGTAACGAACCCGTCTAATCCCTCGCACCACCTGCCTGCGGAGACCTTCCCGCAGGCAGCGGTTCTGCCAAGACACCAAGGCGGCGCTCCCAGCGCCGCCTTCTTATTTGGAGCGCTCGCCAGGCTGCGCCCTTGCCCCATATCGGCCAGAACACCGCTACCGAGCTGCTGATCCTGGTTGGCTGCGCTCTCTGCGCGACCTTCCTGCGGTTTGCAGATCTCCCGCTGGCGCGCCTGCTGATCGGCTTCATTCTCGGTCCGCCGTCGAAGAACAACTTTTCCTGCGCCATGCAGTTTTGTGATGGGGGTGAGTTTCATCTGCGACCGTCCGATGACACTTGGCCTGCCGGTGCGGGCGCTGATACTGGTGGTCCTGCCCAGTTGCCGCGCGCGGAACCGGGCGGCAGGTGCGGCCAAAGGCGACTGAGGCCCGACGCCAGCGACATCGAGCCAGGGAGAGGCCATGAGCAAACCGCTAGAGGGCATTCGCGTGCTCGATTTGACCAATGTGCTGGCCGGCCCGTTCTGTTGCCACCACCTGGCGCATATGGGTGCCGAGGTGATCAAGGTCGAGGCCAGGGGCCGCGGCGACCTTGCGCGGCAGCTGGGGGCCGACCCGGAGCTGAATGCCAGCGGCATGGGGGTGTCCTTTCTGGCCCAGAACGCCGGCAAGAAATCGGTGACCGTCAATCTCAAGCACCCGGAGGGAAAGGCGCTGTTCCTGCGCCTCGTGGCGACCGCCGATGTGGTGGTCGAGAACTTTCGCCCCGGCGTGATGACCCGTCTGGGCGTCGGATATGACGTGCTGAAAGCGGTGAACCCGCACCTGATCTATTGCGCGATCTCGGGCTTCGGGCAGGATGGCCCCTGGGTGCATCGCCCGGCCTATGACCAGATCGTGCAGGGCGCCTCGGGGGTCATGTCGATCACCGGCGACGGCGAAAGCGCACCGCTGCGCGTCGGCTATCCGGTGGCCGATACCGTCGGCGGCATCACCGCCGCCTTTGCCATTTCCGCCGCGCTCAATGCCACGCCCCGGGGCAGCATGATCGACGTCTCGATGCTGGAATCGGTGCTGGCAACGATGGGCTGGGTGGTCTCCAACTACCTGATCGCCGGGGTGGAGCCTCTGGCCCATGGCAACGAGAACCCCACCTCTGCCCCTTCCGGGGCCTTCGAAGCCGGCGAAGGCCTGATCAACATCGCCGCCAACAAGGACGAGCAATGGCAGTTGCTGGCCGGGCATCTGGGGTTGTCGCATCTTTGCGCGCGGCCCGAATATGCCAGCCGGGAGGCGCGCAAGGCCAACCGCCGGGCGCTGAAGGCCGAGCTGGAAACCGTGCTGAAAACCCGGCCCGCCCGCGACTGGGCCAAGGAATTGAACCGGATCGGCGTGCCGGCGGGTGCGGTGCTGACCGTGCCGGAAATCCTGGCCATGCCGCAGGTGGCCGACCGGGGGTTTCTGCACAGCTATGCGGATGTGCCCGGCGTGGGGCGCGATATCCAGGTGGCCACGACCGGCATCAAGCTTGACGGCGCGGCGCCCGCGGTCGAGACCCCGCCGCCGGAACTGGGCCAGCACAACGCCGAGATCTGGCAGGAGCTTGGCCTTTCCACCGAGGACATCGATACATTGCAAGAGGATGGCGCGATATGACCCGAGACAGCAATGACGTCTCTGACTGGTGGACGACCGAGATCATCGACATGGCGCCCGGCCAGATCCGGTTTCGCGGCCATCCGGTCGAGGAACTGATCGGCGCCGTGACCTTCCCGCAGATGATCTGGTTGCTGACGCGGGGCGACCTGCCCACCGAGTCGCAGGCGCGTCTGCTGGAATGCGCATTGGTCGCGGCGGTCGATCACGGGCCTCAGGCGCCTTCGATCGCGACCGCCCGCATGGCGGTGACCTGCGGGCTCGGTCTCAACGGGGCCATGGCCTCGGCGGTGAACATGCTGGATGATGTTCATGGCGGGGCCGGCGAGCAGGCGGTGGAGTTCTACGGCTGGATCGGTGCGGCCGTTCAGGCGGGCCAGCCTCTGGATGCTGCGGTGCCGCAGATGGTCGACCGCTGGCAGGCCGAGCGCGGCAAATTTATCCCGGGCTTCGGCCACCGGTTTCACAAGCCCGAAGACCCGCGCGCGCCGCGCCTGCTGGGCTTGGTGGACGAGGCTGCCGCGGCCGGAACGGTCAGCGGGCGATACGCCGCTATCGGCCGCACCGTCCAGACGGTGCTCAACGATCGCAAAGGCAGCCCGGTGCCGATGAACATTGATGGCGCGACGGCGGTAATCTATGCAGAACTCGGCTTTGCCGGCCCACTGGCGCGCGGATTGTTCTGCCTGTCACGCTCGGTCGGGGTGATCGCCCATGCCTGGGAACAGATGAACCAGGGCGGGCGCAACAAGGGACCGACCCCGCCTGCCTATCGCTGGACCTACACCGGCCCCGATCCGATCTGAAGCCAGTGAGACCCTCATTGACGTGATCGGGCTCGGGCGTGTTCCTGTTCACACCGAGGTTCAGGAGCTGATAGCTGAAGCCGCAAACAGTTGGGCGGATGCCGGTTGTTTCTGCATCGCAGAGCCGGAAAAAATCACTCCGCACCGAAAGGGAAATCGCAGTCATTTTCCGTGCACACGCAAGGACGGAAGGACCGTTTTCTGCCCCCCTCAGACCACCAGCGAAGGCACTGGATAAATCGTCTCTTTCCGGGGCATAAAGTCAGGTGATTTTGGCGACCCCGGCAGGATTCGAACCTGCAACCTGCCCCTTAGGAGGCGACAGACCCCAATCCTCCCCGCCCCGCGCCGCCCCATAAAACACTAGCCTAAACAGCATCTTGAGGCTACGTTAGCCCGCGACAGCCCGAGCGAACCCTATCCCCACCTGGTTCGGAAACGGTTCGAGCTTCGGGGCAAACACGGTTCGCAGAGGAGATGCGGGATGCCAGAGAAATTGACAGAGGGGCTCATCAGGGGGCTCAAGTTCGAGGGGAAGGCCACGACAGTCCGGGACGCCAAGGTGACGGGGCTGATGGTGGCGGTGAACAAAACGGGAAAGTCCTACAAGGTGCAGCGTGACCTTTGGCAGGGGCAGCGCGGGCGGCGGAAGCTGGTGAAGACCGTCCGCCACACCTTGGGCACCACCGAGGAGCTGACCTTGGAGGAGGCCCGGAACCGGGCGTCGGCGGTGATCGACCAGATCAAGCGCGGCATCGACCCGAACGCCCCGGCGGCGGACCCGGCGGCAGACGCGGGCACATGGACCGTGCGCCGCCTGTACGAGGAGTACATTGCCGACATGCGCGCCCGGGACTGCGCGGAGCGGTCGGTGGAGAACATGCTGGACCGGCTTAACCGCTACCTCTCCGGCTGGTCCGACACGCCCCTGACAGAGATCAGGCGCAGCATGGCCCGCGAGGAACACCGCCGCATCACCCGAGACCACGGCGGCCCCTCCGCCAACAAGACCCTGCGCGACTTCCGGGCCGCCTACAACTTCGCCCTGAAGGTGGTCGATGACCCGGACGCCCTGCCCGTGAACCCGGTGGCGGCGGTGACCTTCAACAAGGAGCGGTCGAGCAACCGCGTCATCATGCCCGAGGACCTGCCCGACTGGTGGGCGAAGGTGCAGGCCCTGCCGAACCCGCTGCGCCGGGACATGCACACGCTCGGGCTCCTCTCGGGCCTGCGCCCCGGCACCCTCGTCTCCCTGCGCCGCGACTGGGTGCGGACGGCTGACCGCGCCATCTCCATCCCCCGGATGAAGTCGGGCCGGAGCTTCGACCTGCCCTTGTCTGGGCGCATGGTCGAGGTGGTGGAGCGCATCCTTGTGACGGGCGCAGTCCTGTTCCCGAAGTCGGAATGGCTGTTCCCCACCCGGTCGAGCAAGACGGGCGAGGTGATCGCAACGCAGGTCTGGAAGGAGAAGGCGCTGCCCAGCGACACCGGCCACATCCTCCGGCACACCTACCGCACGGTTGCCCAGCGCGAGGGCATCGACCGCGTGAACGCCCGGCTCCTGCTGGACCACACCGTGCCCGGCATCGACGGGGTGTACATCCACGAGCGCGCCCTGTTCGACACGCTGCTTGCCGAGCAGGAGCGCATGACCGCCGCGATCTTTGCCCTGCTGGAACCCGAACAACAAAAGATTGCGGGTTGAATAGGGAGAAAGAGGGTTTCCCAACTGGCGTCCAAAGGGGTAGCTTAGGGCGAGACTAGGAAACCGTGTCGGCTCACCGGGGGTGCCGCGCACGGGGAGCGCCCCGCGAGAGCGAGGGGCGCGGGCCAACCGGTAGGTGAGCAAACAACTCACATGGGCCTGTCACTGAACCGACCGCCCGCCGCAGGCGGTCTGTTGTTTGGTGACGACAATGGACCAACAGACGATTGAAGCCATCGCGGAGGCCGTGACCGCGCGCATCCTCCGTGACCTTCCGCGCGGGCGTGTGCCCGTCTCCCCCGAATACCTGACCGCTGAGCAGGTTTCCCAGATGACGGGCTTCTCGCCCAAGTCGCTGGAGGCGTACCGCGCCAAGCGCGTCGGGCCGCCGTTCCTGAAGGTGGGCCACAGCATCCGCTACCGCGCTGAAGACGTGCGTGCCTGGGTTGAAGCCGGGGGTGCGGTCGAATGAGTGCGATGGACAAAGGAAACGCCCCCAGCCGGGGGACCGGGGGCGCTCAGGAAGACAGGACCCTTGAACAGAACCGCCATCATCAACCCTGTGACCCGAGTATAGCGGGCGGAGGTGGCCGAGGCGAGGCCGGAGACTTGTGGCCGAACCCCGAGGAGGCCGTGACCTTCCTTGAAGGTTGGCGTCCGGGTGGGCCTTGGGTCCTGACGGCGATCCCACCCGAGGGCGGCGCAACCCGGACGGTGACGCTGGCCGACCCCGGCGCGGTGCGGAAGTGGATCCACGACCACAGCGGCGGGCGCTGGAACCTCTACTTCACGGTGAACGAGACGGCGGGGCCTGTCCGCAAGAAGCCGGAGAAGGCCGACATGGCCGCCGCGACCGGCCTGCATGTGGACGTGGACCCGCGCCCGGGCGAGGTGCTGGACGCCGAACGCGAGCGGGCGCTGCGGCTCCTCCGGGCCTACAGCCCCGCGCCCACGGCCATCGTTGACAGTGGCGGCGGGTACCAAGACTTTTGGAAGGCGGAGGAGCCCGTGCCGCTGGACGGGGACGCCGCGCACATCGAGCGGCGCAACCTGAGGATTGAGACGGACCTACAGGCCGACGCCTGCCACAACATCGACCGCCTGATGCGCCTCCCCGGGACCGTGAACTGGCCCAGTGAGAAGAAGCGCAAGAAGGGGCGCGTTGCCCGGCTCGCAAGCGTCGTGGATGCGGAATGGCGGCGCACGTACCGGCTGGCCGAATTCCCCGAGGCGGAGGTGGCGAAGACCACGCCCGCCGCCGGTGGCCCGTGCGTCGAGCTGGGCGACGTGAAGCGCCTCGACAGCCTCGATGATCTCCCGGCTACGATATCTGCCCGGACGCGGATGCTCATTGTCAACGGTGGCGATCCTGACGACCCAAGCAAATACCCGTCGCGGTCTGAGGTGTTGTTTGCTGTCCTTTGCGAGATGATCCGCGCCGGCGTGGACGACGATGTGATGGCGGCAGTGATCCTTGACCCTGAATATGGGATCAGCGCCCATGTCCTCGAACAGCCGAAGCCCAAGGGCTACGCGGGGCGGCAGATCGCGCGGGCGAGGGCCGAGGCGGTCGAACCCGAGCTTGCAGAGATGAACGCCCGCCATGCGATGGTGAAGTACGGCGGGCGGGTCCGGGTCTTGGTCGAGCGCAGCGACGGCCTGCCGGAGTTTTTGAAGAAGGCCGAGCTTTTCGACTGGTACGCGAACCGGACTGTGAAGGTCGCCGTCGACAAGGACGGGAACGATGTGAAGAAGCCGCTGGCCGAGTGGTGGATCAAACACCCTCAGCGGCGCGACTTCGAGCGCGTCGAGTTCATGCCCGGGGTCGAATCCCCCGATGGTGTCTACAACCTCTGGCGCGGCCCCGCCGTGGTGCCCGCGCCGGGCGACTGCGGCCTGTTCCTTGATTTGATCCGGGACGTGATCGCCGCCGGTGATGGCGAGGTCTACGAGTACCTGCTGAACTGGATGGCGCTGAAGTTCCAGCAGCCGGGGGCCAAGCTCGAAACCTCGATTGCGCTGCGCGGCGGGCAGGGTGTTGGCAAATCCCTCTTTGCCGAGAAGTTCGGTGAGCTGTTCGGGCGGCACTTCGTCGCCGTGTCCGACCAGAAGGGCCTGATGGGCAACTTCAACGCCCACCTTCAACAGGCGCTCCTTGTCTTCGCGGACGAGATCGCCGCCGCGAAGAATGCCAACATGGTCGGTCGGCTCAAGACGCTGGTGACGCAGACGCACATCCGCATCGAGCCGAAGGGGGTGGACAGCTTCGCGGCCCCCAACCATTTCGCCGTGATCTTGGCATCGAACAATCCGCACATCGTGGCGACGGACGCCGATGACCGGCGCTGGCTGGTGCTCGACGTTTCTCCGGCTCGGCGGGGCGACCGGACCTTCTTTCGCGCCCTGGTCGAGCAATGGCAGGCTGGCGGGCGCGAGGCATTCGCACACCTTCTGATGCAGCGCGACCTGTCGGGCTTCGAGCACCGCGACCGGCCTCAGACGGCGGCGCTGGCTGAGCAGGTGGAGAGCAGCTTCACCGGCGCAGCCCGGGTGATCCATGAAATGCTTGCGTCGGGCGAGACGCCGGAAATCTGGCGCAATGGCGAACCTGTTGACGTGCCCGAAGATGGCGGGCGGGTCTTCATCCCCTCGGGTGCCCTTGCGAAGGCGGCTGTTGCCAGCGGCAAGATCCAGCGGGGCGAAGCTGCGGGTCTTGAAAAGTCGCTTGGCCACCAGCTGAAGAAGCTCGGGCGCGTCCAGAGGACCGAACAGGTCAGCATCGCCGGGAAGACGGCGCGCGGGGTCTGGCTGCCGACGCTTGCCGTGGCGCGTGATTGGTGGTCGGAGATGCATGGACGGGCCTTCGACTGGGGCGACGACCCCCATGCGAATTGGGACGTGGTGCGGGTGCCGACCGCCAAAGACTGGGGCGATGAGATGCCGTTCTGAGGGCGGCCCTCCCGTTCCGCAGCGGCGCATCCCGTTTCCGGCCCCGGCGGCTGAGAACGGGATGCGCCACCGTGCCAGATAATTGCGCCCCCGCTGGGGGTTAGCGCATCGGCTCCCGTTCTTCCCGTTCTAGTGGTTTTCCGACGCGGTTCCTTTTTTCTACCATCTCGGACCCTCTTTTGCGCGCCTTCTCACTCCTTTCCCTAACTCTCCAAAAGAACGGGAGGAACGGGAGGAACGGGAGCCTATGGCGGAAAACCCTTCGTTCTCTGGGCGTTAAGACCTTGCACCCTTTATCCCGTTCTGAAGGCGCGCCGATCCCGAACGGGAAGATCGGGAGGGCGGCTGCGCGCCACTCTTCTGGGCAGGGGGACACAGCAACACGCGCCTGCCGCCCCGGTAAAAGGGCGCGCCAGATCGGCCACCGCCGCCCCGGCAATGCCGATCCGCGCCGCGACAGCAAGAAACGGGCCGCCCGGAAAAGGGGTCCCGAAACGCTCGCCGCATCGCCTATGTTTTCTGGGCCGCGAAGGCAGCAAGAAAACGGCCCGCCATCCGTCCCCTTTCCGGGCTAGACCGCGCCACAATGTTCACGCTATGTTCCGGAATTCGCGGGGCAGCACAGAGGAGAAATGGAGATGGCGAAGCGCGTGGCGATCTATGCTCGGGTTAGCACCGGCGGCCAGACCACCGATAACCAGCTCGTCCGGCTGCGAGAGGTGGCGGAGCGGGCCGGGTGGGACGTAGTGCAGGAATATGTCGAGACGGCTTCGGGGGCCAGCCGCTCGCGCCCGGCGCTCGACCGGATGATGGCCGACGCCCGGCGGCGGCGCTTTGACCTGATCGCCGCTGTTGACGTGTCGCGCCTAGGGCGCAGCCTCGCCAACCTCGCGGCCCTGTTCGAGGAGGTGCGGCAGATCGGCTGCGACCTCTACCTTGACCGCGAGGCGGTGGACACCACCACCCCGGCGGGCCGCGCGCTCTTGGGCATGGCCTCAGTCTTCGCCGCCTTCGAGCGCGACATGATTGTCGAGCGCACCCACGCCGGGATCGCCCGCGCCCGGCTGCGGGGCGTCAGGTTCGGTCGGCCAGAGACGGGCGACGGCACCTGCGAGGCAATCCGCTCGCTTCGGCAGCAGGGCCTCGGCATCAACAAGATCGCGGCTGAGCTTCGCGTGGGCAAGTCAGTCGTGCAGCGGATCGCCAATGAGATGAAGGAGGAGACGCATGGAAGCCAAGCATGAAATCCCCGCCCGGCGCGTCGTGAATGACGCCGGCAAGAGCGAGTGGCGCGTTGGCCGCCGGGGCTTGAAGATGGTCGAGGAGCTGGCCGCTCGGGGTGTTGCCGTTGCCACCATCGCCAAGGCCCTGCGCATGGGCAAGGACGCTTTCCGAAACGTGCGCGAGCGCCAACCCGAGGTTCAGGAGGCGCTGGACCGGGGGAGGGCCAAGGAGCATGACGCGCTGGTGGCGAAGCTCTATGAGACGGCGATGGACGGCAACGTGGTTGCGGGCATGTTCCTGTTGAAGGCCCGCCACGGATACCGCGAAGGCGAGCCCTTGGAGGGCGGCAGCAGTGCCGTCCAGGTGAACATCAACCTCCCCGCCGCCATGACGCCTGAAGACTACCGGAAAATGGTGGACGTGACGCCCAAGGGCGACGGTTGAAAGCTAGGAGACGATAAAAACATGCAAGACAGCAATTATGCCGTGAGCCAAAGGATGATCAGTGAGGGCGTCCGAGCGCTCTACCGTTCCTTGGGCTATCAACTTTGCTCAGGCGACCCGGAAGAAGCCGTTGTAGAAGTATTTCGCTCCATGGCAGATGTCAGCAAGCTGGAAGCCGCTGCCTCGACAAAAAGCCCAGCAGCGCGATAGTCTGATGCCAGTTCAAGGACAGATTTCTCGGTAACAACTTCGGATTTTTCCGGGTTCTTATTATTAGGCTGGTATGTAGTCACTTGGAACTTGTCATTCATGAATTCCCAGCTGCCGTGAACAAGTCTATTCCGTCTATTTGCAGCCTTGTTGACTTTTTCGAGCGCGTCCTCGATGCTCTTCAGCTGTATATCTTGGAGTTCGGATACGGCAGCGAGCGCCCTAGGGTCAGGACCCATTGATTTCCGCCTGTCGGCGTGATTCACGGTTCGAAAAACGAGCGGTGAACATGTCCGATCTTTTCTGGCTGACAGATGCACAGATGGCGCGTCTTGAGCCCTTCTTCCCGAAGTCCCACGG
>NZ_JAVKFX010000016.1:0-141007 GCF_040223625.1 Roseovarius sp.
TGGAGCCGACCGAGAGCGAGGCCATGTCGGGTTTCAGGGGCAGCATGCCGCCCCGCGCCTGTCCCGCGCCGGAGCGGCCGCCGGTGGAAAGCTGGACGATCATGCCGGGGCAGTGCTTTTCGATGCCTTCCTTGAGCCGGGAGAAGCGCTCGGGGTCGGAGGTGGGCGTGCCGTCATCCATCCGGACATGGCAATGGGCGATGGCAGCACCCGCCTCGAAGGCCTCCTGGGTTGACTCGACCTGCTCATCGACGGTGATCGGCACCGCCGGGTTGTCGGATTTCTGCGGCACCGAGCCGGTGATGGCCACACAGATGATGCACGGGTTGGTCATGGTTGGTTTCCCCTACGGTCTTTCGAAGGTTTACGATCTACCCCCCTGCCCCGCAAGCGGGGAGGAGCGCGGTCAGAGACCCTTCTCCTCAAGCACCTTCCTGGCGACGCGGAAGCATTCGAGGGACTGCGGCACGCCGCAATAGATGCCGACCACGTGGATGATGGCGCGGATTTCCTCCTTCGTGACGCCGTTGTTGAGCGCGCCGCGGCAGTGGATTTCCCATTCGTGCATCTTGCCCAGCGCGCCGATCATGGCCAGGTTCATCATCGAGCGGGTCTTGGGTTCGATCACGTCGTCGCCCCAGCCGAAGCCCCAGCACCAGGCGGTCATCGCCTCCTGGAACGGCCTGGTGAAATCGTCGGCCGCTTCGAGGTTCTTCTCGACATACTCGGCCCCCAGCGTCGCCTTGCGCTGTTCGAGGCCTTTCAGGAAGAGGTCTTCGTCGAATGTGCTCATGTCAGGGTCCTCCGTCACACATCAATGGGCCGCAGGACGTAAAGGTCGTCTGCAGCGGTCAGGATCTTGTCGTGGTCGTAAAGCACGGCGCGCCACTCTTCCGGGATGCCCTCGTAGCCATAGATACGGCCGGCGAGTTGGCCCGCGACAGCGCCGACCGTGTCGGCATCGCCGCCGAGGTTGACCGCGGCGAGAAGCACGTCGCGGAACGTGTCGCCCTGCGTCAGTGCCCAGAAGGCGGCGTGGAGCGTGTGGACGACATAACCGCTGGCCACCTCCGGTGGCGCATCGGGGCGCGGCAGCAGGGAGGTGTCACCGGTGACCATGAAGCGGGCCATGCTGGCGGCGGCCTTCAGACAGGTGGGGCTGGCATGGGTCAGCCGGCTTTGCATCTGGGCCACCGCCATCGCGCTGTCGACCTCCGCCCCGTAGGCCAGCACCACGGGAGCCAGCCGCATTATCCCGCCATTGCCGGATTTCGCCTCGTCCGTCGATCCGCAATATGGATTGCGGGTCTTCTCGAAGAGGTCGAGCGCCTCGGCCGTCTGGTTGCCGATGTCGAAGCAGACGCCGGTGGAGGAGAGGTAGCCGTGGCGGCGCCAGTTGACGAAGCGCTTCATGGCGTCTTCGGGATCCCAGCCATTGGCGGAGCGGAGCATCTGGGCGAGGCACATGGCCATCGAGGTGTCGTCGGTCCACTGGCCGGGCTTCAGGCTGAAGGGGCCGCCGCCGGTGATGGTGGTGACCGGCTCGTACGTGCCGCGCGGCTTGAATTCGAGCGTGGTGCCCAGCGCGTCGCCCACGGCGAGCCCGATCAGCATGCCGCGGGCCTGGTCCTGCGTGAAGGGCTTGCCAGTCTGGTTCATGGGCGCGGCAGCTTTTCGGAGAACCGGCCGGACAGGGCGCGATGATGGGCGCCCTGCTCTTCCGCCTCGTCGCCCGCATCAAGTGTGTCGAGACGGAGGCCCTCGTGGGCGTAGACCGGCCAGCCCGCGCGGGTCAGGCCGCGCAGGCGGGCGGCCATGGCGCGTTTCTTGGCAACCTGGTGAGGCTGAAAATGGTCGTAGTCGCGCGGTGTGTGATCCTTCCCGCGGATGAGGTCGCCGGCCTCGACCGCGGCCTCAATGAGGCGGTGGCCGGTGGTCGTGCGGGTGATGACGCCGTTGAAGCCCGCATCCTCGCCCTCGGGCTGAGCATCTGGCCAGATATCGGCGGCGGCCAGGTCGGCGGCCTCTCCGATGGCGTCCGGGCAGAGCTTGCAGCGGGTCTGGATCCGCCAACCCGCCTCGTCGCGCCAAAGCTCGTCATAGGTGCGCTCGAAGGCGCGGCCGTCGCTGGTTTCCACCCGGGCACGGCCCGGGTTGCCGTAGCCGCGGTAGCGGAAGACCGTGACCTCCTCCTCGGCCACGCCCAATTCGTCGAGCAACTTCCACGACTTACCGAGATCGGAGGCGCCGCCGCAGACCATGACCAGCACCGCGACCAGCAGTTTCTCGAGCCTTGGGTCGGCCTTGGCGCGGGCACGCACGGCGCCGGCGTCGCAGGGTTTGGCGATGATGGCGAAAGGTTCATCGCGGGCCAGCGCGGCTTCCAGCCCGGCCAAGGTGTCGGACGGCCCGTAGCGGGAGCCGGCGCGGCGGGCTACCTGTTCCGGCGTGTCGCTCATCACCCAGCGGGAACGGACGGGCTGGGCCGGGTCGGCCGCGCAATGGAGGATGAAACGGGCCTTGCCGCTTTTCAGCAGGTGCATGCCCAACGCGGTCAGTACGCCACCGGTGGCGGCACGAAAGCGGATTTCCGGGTCGCCTGCCCAGGCCTCGCCCATATGAACGTACCGGCCCCAGACATTGTCGTCTTCCGGACCGTTGCCCGTGGCTTCGGCGACCACGCCGGGACAGGCGGCCAGAATGGCGTCATCTGCGCCGGGGTCCTCGGGAACCAGAGGCGCCGGGCGAAGGCGCCCTTCCGCCGTCATGGTCATCTTCCAGCGGTGGGGGCCCAGCGCCTCGCACAGCCCGCAGCCTATGCAGAGCCCGTGCTCAACGACCTCGCGCACCGAGGCGGGCTGCCGCGGGTCATTCGGCATTGAGCATTTCGCGGATCGACGCCTCGATCTGCCCACCGCACCAGGCATGGCCGAAGCGCGTGTCGGTGTCGTCGCGCATGGCCGCCAGCGCGTCGGTGGACATGATCCGTTCGCCGAGCGAGTGGACATGCGGTGCGTTTGCCTCGACCAGAGGGCGCAGTTCAGGCAGTTTCGCGGTCATAGTGAACCAGAGCGTGGCAGTAACGAGGTCCGCGAGGCCCGGTTTTTCTGTGCCCAGCATGTGGCCGCTGTCGGCCTTCAACCCGTGGGCGCGGCCCGTGGCCTCGAATATCTGTGCCCAGCGCGGCAGGCGGTCTTCGGCGAAGCTGTCCCATTCCTCGCGGCTCCACATCAAACGGCCGCCGAAGCGGGTGACCTCGTCGAGCACGTCGTTGGCGTCGGCGATGATCTTGTGGGTGAGGGACGCAGGTTCCGGGTCTTGCGGCATCAGGCCGAGGGTCGTGCCCAGGTAGGCGAGCGCGGCCGGCATTTGGGCGACCGCGGTGTCGGCCCCGTGATCGACCAGCAGTGGCGGAGCCATGAAGGGGACCGGCTGACCTGTGACCTTTGCGCCCATGACGTCGGTGATGGCCTCGATGCCGGGCTCATCCCATGTCTTGCCGGCATGAGCCAGCACGGCACGGATGAACTGGCCCCGGAAGGGCAGCGGCCAGTAGTAAAGGGTATAATCTGCCATGGTTTGCCTTTCGCCAGTGTTTCCGGGTCTTGGGTCGAAACCCGAGAAAGACTTCGATCCGCTTTCTTTGCAAAGGCGTGTCTCAGCCCTTCGTTCAAGAGAAAGCGGGCGCGCCCTCACTCCCCTCTTGGTAAACCGTCTGCCCGGCGGGAGCGCAACCGGAAATCCGCCGGTATCTGAGCGCGACGGGTATGCAGCGGCAGCGCGGGTCGGCATAAAAGGGGCGTTATGACAAATGAACGGGGGTGACGTGATGGAGACGACGTGGCAGGCCTTGCTGGACGCCACAAGGGCGCTTCACCGCGACGTTCCGGAGTTGTCGGCCTTCTGCGATTTCCCAGATCCGGTGACGGCGCGTACCTGTGCCGCGAAGCACGACCCGCTCTGTGATGCCATGCTGGGGCAATCAGCGTTGCCCACCCTGCCCGCGCTGCACGCCTTCCACGAAAGCGCCATGGCCGCCGCGCGTAGCGCGCAGTGGCGCGACACCTACCGCGACACGGCGTTCGGCGAAACGCTGCACGCCCATTTCGGCAGCTTCGAGGTGGTGGGCCGGGACACGGTGCTGGGGGCCGAGGGCATGCGCAGTTTCCTCGTCTACCAGGCGCCGGGGTTTCATTACCCGATGCACCACCATCCGGCCGAGGAGATCTACCTGGTGCTGGCCGGATCGGGGGAGTTTCACATGAAAGGCCGGCCATCGCGCCGGTTGGAGGCCGGAGGGACGGCGCATCATCCGGAGAACGCGCCGCACGCCCTGACCACGCATGACGCGCCGCTTATCGCTTACGTGGTCTGGAAAGGCGATATCGAGAAGAAGCCGGTCTGGACGGAGACGGACCCGCCGACCTGACGAATGACGGCGATACTGGTCCGTTCGCGCCGTGAGGGTGCCGCGAACGGAAAAGACCGGGTTGAGCGGCTCTGGCATGGAGGAGACATGCGTTTCCCTGCCGGAGCCCTGCAGATGCTGATCGACGCCCCCTCCCCGCTCCTCGAAGCCGCCGAGACCCGCGCGTTGTTCGACACCGCGCTGGCAGCGGCGCGCGACTGGCACGCGTCCTGCCCGGTGCAGCAGGGTTTTGCGCCTTGGCCGGATGACCTGGTGTATGCCCCGCGCGAACCGGTCCGGATACCGGGACTCGCACACATGGTGAATGATCCAGGCGCAGCTTCGAATGCGTCCCGCGCCCTCAGAGACGCAATTCTCGCTGTTGCCCCCTTCGCCGAGTGGCGGCTGACCTACACCGAGGACGAGGTCGGCGCGGATTTCCTTCAGCGTTTCGGCTGGTTCGAACTGGCCGGGCCAGAGGGCCATTTCCTGACGTCCCATGCCCGGATAACGGTCGGGTTCTGGGGAGCGCACCTGTATTATCCGCGCCACCAGCATGAGCCCGAGGAGCTATACACTATCGTGTCGGGAGAGGCGCTGTTTCACGCCGATGGTGAGGAGGACCGGCTGCTGGGCGCCGGGGCCACGCGGCGCACCAGCCCCACGCGATGACCACCACCGACGCGCCGGTCCTGACGCTGGTCTACTGGCGCGGTGGGGGGTTGGCCGATCCGCCACGGCTGACGGCAGCCTGACGTCAGCATGGTGCCTTGCCGTCGGCCCGGCCCGTGTCGAACTTCGGCCAAGGGGCTTGGCGGCGATGGCGGCCGGTTCAGAATTGCTGAAATCCGCGGCAGAATCGGACAAGGCAACGGGCTTTGCTTTATGCATAAGCGCAAAGCTGCGCAGCAACACCAGCTCCGTACGAGGCCGGCCAGCGAAGGCATCAAGCCTTAAAGCGAAAATTTTATTCCTCATGTGAAAATTTTTCTATTCCGGTGCCGAAATATCTGGCAACATGCCTATCACTCATGCAGAGTTGAAACGTCTTTGGGCCATAATTGGTGCGACGAACGGCACGAATAGAAAACCAAAACTGGTCCGGATAAGTTGGGGGCCGGAATCAGACCCCCGTAAACGCGAAACGAATGTCTGAACGGGAGGACACGTCAATGGATACCGATATCGGTGCTTTGACGGTGATATTCACCGAATTTTATTACTGGGTCACCGTACCGCTCATGTTCCTGATCCACGTCGGGTTCTGCATGTACGAGGTCGGCGCGACACGGCACAAGAACCACATCCACACCTTGATGAAGAACACCATGCTGATCCCGCTGGTGACGGTTACCTTCTTCTTCTTCGGCTGGTGGATCTACTTCGCCTTCCCCAACGGGCCCGGAATCACCGGCGGCCTCACGCAATCGGACAACGCGGTGCCGTGGGGCGAACTGATGGGCACGCACCTTGGCGGGCCGGGCGTGAACGACCCGCAGGCCAAAGGGTATGGCGCCGATCTCGGGAACGGGTTCTGGGCGCGTCTGAACGGCGTGTTCTGGGCGGCGTTCCTGCTGTTCAGCTGGACGGCGGCCTCGATCGTTTCGGGCGCCACGATCGAGCGGATCCGGCCGTCGGCCTTCTGGATCCTGGCGGTCGTCATCGGTTCGTTCACCTGGATCATCGACGCGGCCTGGGGCTGGCACCCCGATGGCTGGATGGTCACGCAGCTGGGCTATCACGACGCCTATGCCTCGGGCGTGATCCACGCGATCGCGGGCGGCTTCGCGCTCGGCGTGATCTGCGTACTGGGGCCACGGATCGGCAAGTTCGCCCCGGACGGGACGCCGCGCAACATCAATCCGCACAACAAGTGGCTGGTGACGATCGGGCTGTTCCTGATCTATTGCGGCTTCTGGGGCTTCTACGTGGCTTGCAACGTTCCGATCATCGCATCGGGCGATATCGGAGCCGCCGAGGGCAGCTTTACCGCAACCACGATCTACCTGACCCCCACCACCCTGTCAGCAATCGTCTTCAACTTCCTGATGTCGCTGTCGGGCGGGTTGCTGATGGGCTATGTCGTATCGCGGGGCGAGGCGTTCTGGACCTACTCCGCGGGGCTTGCGGGCATCATCACGGCCTCGGCCGGCAATGACCTGTACCATCCGATCGAAGCGATGCTGATCGGCGCGGTGGGTGCCTATTGCGCGTACAAGCTGCACTTCTGGGTCGAGCGGACGTTCAAGATCGACGATCCGGTCGGCGCGGTTGCGGTGCACGGCTATGCGGGCTTCATCGGCCTCGTGATTGCCGGCTTCGTGTTGTGGGGCCATCCGGCAACGGCGGGCTATCACGCCGAAACCGCCCACATCACGCCGTGGGGCCAGTTCGCGGGCGCCTGCATCATGTTCATTGTGCTGGGTTTCATCCCCGCCTGGATCGTCTCGAAGATCCTGCATGGGATGGGCATGCTGCGCGTGCCGCCCGCGGTGGAGCTGGTCGGGCTCGACATGAGCGAGGAGTTGAGAGAGGAGGCCGACGCGATTGCCGTGTCGGAAGCCGATATCGAAGAGGCCAAGCGCCTCGGACTGCTGACCTGAGGAGGACGCAACAATGTCAACCACGATCGTCGAAAGCTGGTCCGGCGCGGACCTGTCGCAACTGGGCCCGATCTATCCGGGCGTCGGCTGGGAAGTGACCCTGTTCGTTCTGGGCGTGGCCTTCTGGCTGCTGTTCCACATCCTTCAGGCCCGGATCGAGAAGAAGGAGTTTGAGGTCGACGAGGCCGCAGCGCGCAGCAAGGAGCGGCTGGCAAGGGTCTTCGATGAGGAGGCGCGCGAATAGGCGCGCCACCGGGAATCGCACAAAAAACTGGCGCCGGCCCCTTGGGCCGGCGCTTTTGGTTCAATTGGCCCCTTTCCCTCCAACTCACCTCATCGCGGGTATATTCCGGGGCAAACAGACCTTCTGTCGCGGGTTCTGCTCGTATTTTCAGCTGGTTTGCCCTCTATTTCAGCAACATTGAAATTCTGTGTTGGCTTAGCATTGGTGTAGCGTTCACGCGGATTATGAACCAATTGTGAACCAAAAGGGCCGGCAAGCAAGCCCACCAACGGTACGGAGGTACGAACCACATGGAAGAGCAACTCGCGGAACTCGCGGCCAAGGTGGCCGCGATTGAATCGAAGGGGAATCTGACGAACACGATGTTCGCGGAGACCTATTACTACCTGACCATCCCGCTGATGATCATCATTCACGCCGGTTTTCTGGCCTATGAAATGGGCGCCTCGCGCGCCAAGAACGCCCTGTCTTCGGGCGTCAAGAACATCCTGGCCTTCGCCTTCGTGATCCCGGCCTTCTATTTCTTCGGGTGGTGGGTTTACTGGGCGTTTCCCACAGGACTCACGCTCTCGGCCGGTCCGAACGGGATATCCGGTGCGGAATACGCCAACGGCTTCGCGCTCGCCTGGGGCGAGGCGGCGGCCTACATGGGCCCGAACACGGAAGACCAGATCGACGGGGTCTTCTGGGGGGCCTTCACGCTTTTCGCGGCGACCACGGCCTCGATCTTCTCGGGCGCGGTGATCGAGCGCATACAGACAGTCGGCTTCGTGCTCCTTGCCATTGTGCTGGGAGGGTTCAGCTGGACCCTGGCAGCCGCCTGGGGCTGGCACGCCGATGGCTGGCTGATCCAGCAATGGGGCGTGCATGACTTCGGGGCCGCGGGGCTTGTTCACGCTGTCGCGGCCTTCTTCGCCCTCGGCGTGCTGATCAACCTCGGCCCGCGGATCGGCAAGTTCAACGAGGACGGCACGGCCAATCACCTCGCCGGGCACAACATGCCGTTCACGGCCACCGGCCTGATGCTCATCGTCGTGGGGTTCTGGGGCTTCCTGATGGCCTGTCTCGTCGTGGGCGGCGAAAGCTGGTCCTGGGGCAGCAACTTCTCGACCATCTATGGCACGCCCACCAATCTCGGCGCACTCAGCTTCAATATCCTGATGGGTGTTGCGGGCGGCATCATCGGGGCGTGGTCGCTGACGCGCGATCCGTTCTGGATGATGTCGGGCGCACTGGCCGGCCTGATTTCGGTGGCCTCGGGGCTCGACATCTACTTCCCGTCGATCACTTTCGTCATCGCCATGGTGGCGGGTCTGATGCTGAAACCGGCTGCGACATTCCTCGAAAGCTTCGGCATCGACGATGCCGTGGGCGCGGTCACCGTGCATGGTACGATGGGCGTGTTCGGGATGCTGATGCTGGGCATCCTCGGCAGCGGCTACCCTGCCCTGCTCGGCGAGAATGCCCCGACAGTCAGCATCGTCGGCCAGCTTGTGGGCACGGTCGTCTTCGTCGCGATCGGGTTCAGCTCGGGCTACGCAGGGTCGCTCATCCTCAAGATGGTCGGCATGCTTCGCGTGCCGGAAGCGGCCGAAATCGCCGGTCTCGACACGGTCAAAGTGCCGGCTCAGGCCTATCCGGAGGGCATCATGGCATCGCCCCCGGCATCCAAGTAACAGGAGGACTGAAAGATGGGATTTCCCTTTGACACACCGACATGGGATGGCGTTTCCGGCGCGATCTTCATGGGCGTCGGAAGCTCGGCCCCGGCTGTCTTTTCGTTCATCGCGATCGTGATGGCCGTGCTGGCGCTGGTCTTCGGCCAGAAGACGGAAGCCGGCAAGTATCGCAGCCACAAGTAGGGTTGCATCAGCCTAAAAAATGAGACGCCCCGCCGGCCATCATCCGGCGGGGCGCCTTCTTAGAGCGGAGCAGATGCGGCAGCGGTCACGCCACCCGCGCCAGCCCCGCCCCGCTCTTTCCCGAAACGAACTTCTCGTGCAGGCATTTCACCGCATCGTCGGCCGCATCGCGCGGAACGACGAACTGTACATCGACATTGCGCGGCGTCTGTTGGGCGGCGACCACGTCGATGCCCGCTTCGTGCAACGCCTGGAGGCCCTGGCCCAGCACCCGCTCGCCGGTCAGGTCGCGGCCGATGACCGCCACCAGCGATACGGCGCGGGCCGTGACCTCGGCCTGAGGATAGATTTCCTCGATGTCACGGATCACGCGCTTGGCCGTCTTGAGCGAAGCCTGGATGTAGTGCGTGATGTTGTTCGCGTTCGAGGTTTTCGACACGATCCACACGTTGTGGCGCTTGAGGGCCTCGAGCGCGGTGGCGTCGTAGCCTTTGACGCCCACCATGTCCTGTTCGAACAGCTCGAGGGCGACCACACCGAGGCCGGTGACGATCTCGACGCCGGGGTTTTCGGCCTTCTCCTCGTCGATCAGCGTGCCCGGATCGCCCGGCTCGAACGCGTTGGTGACGCGCAGGGTGATGCCGGCGCGGCGCAGGATCTTGGCGGCGTTGGGGTGGATGGCCTCCATCCCCATGTTCGCCAACTGGTCGGCCACGTCGTAGTTGGTGTGACCCAGCTTGCGCGCGTTCTCGACGCCCACGAGGCCCGGATCGGCCGAGGACAGGTGGAATTCCTTGTGGATGATCGCCTCGTGCGCGCCGGTGTGGGCGGCGATGTTCGAGAAGGTCACCTCGGAGTAGCCGCGGTCGTATTCGCGCATCAGCCCTTCGGTGCACTGGGCATAGCCCGTGACGATGGGCAGCTCGCGCGTCAGGTCGATGTCGTCGAGCCCGGCGGCGATGCGCTCTTCCAGCGTGTGCTCGGCCTCGTCGCGCCAGCCGCTGAGGTCGACGAACCGGGCGTCGACACCGTTGCGCTGCAGCAGCAGCGCGGTGACGAAGGCCGAATGCGCCTCGCCCAGGCCCGAGAGAAGCTCCCGGATCACCAGCATGTGGCTGGACAGGCGGAAATGACCGAAGGAGCAGAGTCGCTGAAGATCGAAAAGGCACGAGCGCGCGCCTTCGACCCGTTCGCGGACGAACTCGTCGGCCATGTTCTGGTCGCCGGGGTGGCTGAGCACCTTGCGGTGCGCCTCGCACATGGCATCGCCGACGGACGAGAGCGCATCGAGCCAGCCATGGTCGTTGTCGTCATTTGCGAACAGGCCATAGACGCCGGGGCGGCCCGATTTCTTGTGCTCGAGCAGAAGGTCGGTGATGCCGCCAAAGGCCGAGACGACGAAGATGCGGTGATAGAGATCGGCTCCTTCGCGCCCCCCGATCAGCAGCGTGTCGAGCAACTCGTCCACGCGGCTCATCGAGGTGCCGCCGATCTTCTCGACGGTATGCTTGGGAAAACTCATGACGTTATTCCTTTCGGCGATCAGTCCGCCAATTCTTCCGCGGCGGCGTAGGAGCCGTCTTCGCGGTGTACCTCGTTGCCGGTCACCGGCGGGTTGAACACACAGGCCATGACCAGTTCTTCCTCGGCCCGCAGGACGTGACGGTCATGCTTGTCGAGCGCGTACATCACGCCCGGCTTGATCTCGTGTGTTTCCCCGGTGGCGAGGTCGGTGATCGACCCCTTGCCGGACATGCAGTACACGCTCTCGAAATGGTTCTTGTACTCGAACGTATGTTCCGAGCCGGTGTTCAGGAAAGTGATGTGAAACGAGAACCCCATCTTGTCATCGGCCAGGAGCATCCTGACCGACGACCAGTCTGCGTCGCTGACGACGCGATCTTTGTGGTTTTCGACGATATCGTTGAAATCTCTGACAATCATCTTGTTACTCCGCTGCCATCTTTGTGGAGGTCGAGGCGTCGCGTGCCGCCTCGAGCAGGATGTCGAGCCCCTTGCGGAAGGTATCTTCCGGCGTGGTGAGGGGGGCCAGCACCTTGACGACCTCGTCGTCGGCGCCCGAGGTCTCGATCACGAGACCCTTCTCGAAGGCGCGGGCACAGATATCGCCCGCCAGGTCGCCGGAACCCACGTCGACGCCCTGCATCAGGCCGCGGCCCTTGAGGCGCGCGCCGGGGATGATGTCGGCGATGGCTTGCAGGCCGTCTGTCAGGATTTTGCTCTTGCCCCGGACCTCTTTCGCGAAGTCTTCGGTCTTCCAAAACTTCTCGAGCGCGACCCGGCCCGTGACGAAGGCGTGGGTGTTGCCACGGAACGTGCCGTTATGCTCGGCGGGCTTCCAGATATCGTGCTCGGGCTTGATCAGAAGCGCGGCGAACGGCAGGCCGAAGCCCGACAGCGATTTCGCCTGGGTGATCATGTCTGGGTCGATCCCGGCCTCCTCGAAGGCGAAGTAGGTGCCCGTGCGGCCGCAGCCCGACTGGATGTCGTCGACGATCAGCATGGCGCCATACTTGCGGGCCAGCCGTTCGACACCCTGCATCCATTCTTTGGACGCGGCAGTGAGGCCGCCCTCGCCCTGCACCGGCTCGAAAATGAACGCGGCGGGCGCGTCGATGCCGGACGAGGAATTGTCGAGCATCATCTCGGCTTGTGCCAGCGTGTCGACATCGTCGCCAAGCGCGCCTTCGAAGGGGAAGTGGGTGACGTCGCCCAGCGCGCCGCCACCGGCGCCACCACGCTTGCCGGCGTTACCGGTCAGCGAGAGCGCGCCCATCGTCATGCCGTGGAAACCGTTGGTGAAGGCCACGATGTTGCGGCGGCCGGTGACCTTGCGGGCGAGCTTCATCGCCGCCTCGACGGCGTTGGTGCCGGTCGGGCCGGTCATCATGATCTTGTGGTCCATGCCGCGCGGCTTGAGGATGATGTCCTCGTACGCTTCGAGGAAGCGGGCCTTCTCGGTGGTGTACATGTCTAGCCCGTGGGCAATGCCGTCGCCCGAGATATGCTCGATCAGGGCGGCTTTCATGTCGGGGTCGTTGTGCCCGTAGTTGAGCGACGAACACCCGGCGAGGAAGTCGATATAGGTTTTGCCGTCGGCATCGGTGAGTTCCGAGCCTTGGGCCTTTGTGAAGACCGTGTCGAAGCTGCGGCAGTAGCTGCGCGCCTCGGATTCGCGGCGTTCGAATACAGATTTGTCGGCTGACGTGTCAGTCGGCATGGCGTGTCCTTTGGTTTGATGGATTTGAAGCGGAAGGCGGGCAGCCCCTTCAGGCTACCTTCTTCAGTTCTTCCGCGAGGTCGATGGTGACCATGTATTCGGTGTTGTGTTTTCCACGGAAGTGCA
Source organism: Roseovarius sp. (assembly GCF_040223625.1). Taxonomy (GTDB): domain Bacteria; phylum Pseudomonadota; class Alphaproteobacteria; order Rhodobacterales; family Rhodobacteraceae; genus Roseovarius. The sequence goes on from NZ_JAVKFX010000016.1 coordinate 12,485, forward strand.
GGGCCTCACCGAAATAGGCCTGCGAGGAAAGCCGCGCGTCCTGCTGTTTCGCGAATTTGCGGAACAGCTTCCACGAGGCAGAGTTCGAGCGCGTGATGGTGGTCTGGATGCGCTCGACATCCTTGCAAATGTCGCGCTGCAAAAGGCCCTTAAGCATCAGGGTGCCAAGACCCATGCCGCGCGCTTCGGAAGAGACGGCGACCTGCCAGACGAACAGCGTCGAGGGATCGTTCGGCATGACGTAGGCCGAAACCCAGCCCGCCGGCTTGCCGCCAAGCTCCGCCAGAACGCATGTATCGCGGAAGTGGTCGCACTGGATCAGGTTGCAATACATCGAGTTCTCGTCGAGCGGCTTGCAGGCCCTGATCAGCGACCAGATATCCGCGCCATCCTCCGGCACGGGCTTTCGCAACGAGGGCGTCGCTTTGTCGATCAGTTCGAGCGTGTGTCGCATCGGTCTGCTGTCTCCTCAGTTTTGCTTTGAATAGTAAAGTAGTTTCCCCCACCTCGAACTTCAAGGTGCAAAGCAAACTTTAGTGGAATGTCGCGCGCGTACGGAAAAGCAGCGCATTTCGCCCTTTAATTCATTGCCTTTGCTTCACTCTGCAAAGCATTTTCGTGGATTGCCGAAATATAATTATTATGTGACTGTAAAGTAAAACGCCTTGCGGAGTCGCCCATGAAACGCATTGATACCTGCCTTATCGCCCTGCGCAGAATCCTTCGCGCGACCGACACCTATGCCCGCGACCTTGCCCAGTCGGCCGGGCTGACGGCGGTGCAGTTCCGGGTGTTGCAGTTGATCGCCGAGCGCGGGCGCTGTACCGCCACGGAAATCTCGCACCGGATGATCGTGTCGCAGGCCACGGTGACGGCCCTGGTGGACAAGCTGGTCAAGAAGGGGCTGGTGGTGCGCGAGAAGTCGAGCACCGATCGGCGGCAGACCAACATCATCCTGACCGAAGAAGGCCGTGCGACGGTCGACAACGCGCCCGATGCGCTTCAGCAGCAGTTCGTCGCAAGGTTCGAAGAGCTGGAAGATTGGGAGCAGTCGATGATCGTGGCCTCGCTGGAAAGGGTGGCGACGATGCTGAACGCCGCCAACCTCGACGCCTCGCCCGTGCTGGATTCCCGAGAGTTCCGCAACGGGGTGTGAGGCTCAGCGCGCTTTGGCGTTGTCGAGGCGGTCGACCACTTCCCGGTACCAGATATCCGCGGCCTTGAGGAAATGCGGCCTTGCGAAGGGGTGCAGGATATCCCGCCGCAGGGTCGTGTCGGCATAGGCGGTGGCGCCCCGCGGATCGCCCAGCGCGCGATAGGCGGCCTTGGCCCCCAGGTAGGGCGCCATGACGGTGCCGGAGCCCGAGAAGCCCATGGCATAATGCAGGCCCCGATCTTCGCCCACATGCGGCATGTGGTTGAAGCTGAAGCCGGTATTGCCCCACCAGGCGTGGCTGATCCGCGCCTCCGACAGTTCGGGCCAGACGCTGAGCATGGTCGCACGCAGGCGTTTCGCGGCCTGTTGCATAGGTATCTCGCGCATCGAAGCCCGCCCGCCCCAGAGGATGCGCTTGCCGTCGGGGGAGAGGCGGAAATAGCTGTGCCGGGCCCGGGTTTCGACCATCATGCGCCGCCCCGGCGCCAGGTGGCCCAGCAGGTTGGACGGCAGTTCCTCGGTCGCGATTAGGTAGGACGGCAGCGGAAAGACCCGTGCGACGTGCCAGCGGAAGAGCGGCGTGGTGTAGCCGTTGGTGCATAGGATGACCTTTTCGGCGCGCACCGTGCCCTTGGGCGTTTTGACCGTGAAACGGTTGCCGGCGCGCTCGAGTGCGGTGACCTCGGCCTTGCCGGTCAGCGTGATGCCCCGGCGGGTCACGGTGTTGCGCAGGCCCTGGTGGTACTTGGCCGGGTGCAGGCCGCAATGTTCAGGGAAATACAGGCCACCGAAATAGCGGGGTGTTTCGATATGCTGGCCGAGCGCGTCACGTTCGACGGTGGAGATGTCCACGTCGCTCTTTTCCGAGACATGCCGGGCCAGCGTCTTCTGGTTCTGGAAATGCTCTTTCGTCCACGCCAGCTGGATGCGGCCGGTCTGCTGCAGGTCGCATTCGATGCCTTCCCGGTCGATGAGCCCTTTCGCCCAGTCGAGCGCCGGCTTGGCTTCGGCAAAGAGCGCGTCGGCCACCTGTGGCCCGAACTTGTCGGCAAGGGCCTTCCAGCCCAGCCGGGGATGCGCCCCCAGCATGCCGCCGTTGCGGGTCGAGGCGCCCTGCCCCGGCTCGGCCTTGTCCACGACGACCACGGATGCCCCGCAATCATGTGCGGCGATGGCCGCCGAAAGGCCGGCATAGCCCGCCCCGATGACCAGGACGTCGCAATCCTGTGGCAGCGTGTCATCCGCCGGATCGTTTTTCAGGACCTCCCACCAATACGGGGTGCCGGGTTCGGATTCGTCGTTCCACTGCATCGGGTGTTCCCTCGTTGACCGGGCCGACTATCGGGCGGGTCAAGCGGCTTGTCCATGACACAACTGCGACAAACCGGGCGTTCCTAGTTCGTGATGATCTCAGGCCCCATGAAGGTGTTGGGCAACACCGTCGAGATCCACGGGATATAGGTGATCATGATCAGGAAGACGAAGAGCACCGCGAGGAACGGCAGCGCCGCCCGCACCACGGCCATCATCGGCATGCCGGCCACGCCCGAGGTCACGAAGAGGTTCAGACCGACCGGAGGGGTGATCATCCCGATCTCCATGTTCACCACCATGATGATGCCGAGGTGAATCGGATCGATGCCCAGTTCGATGGCGATGGGGAAGACCAGCGGTGCCACGATCACCAGAAGGCCGGAAGGCTCCATGAACTGCCCGCCGATTAGCAGGATCACGTTGACCACGATCAGGAACATGACGGGGCCGAACCCGGCGTTGAGCATCGCGCCGGCGATCTGCTGCGGGATCTGCTCGTCGGTGAGCACGTGCTTGAGGATCAGCGCGTTGGCGATGACGAAAAGCAGTGTCACCGTCAGCTTGCCGGCCTCGAACAGCGTGTGCTTGGTGTCCGGGTGCACGAAGGCCGTCACGAGCGCGTAGGGCTTGCGCAGAAGGCTCAGGTTGCCGCCCTGCTCTTTCCCGACGGCCAGCGGCCCCATGTCCTTGTAGACGAAGCAGGCGATGAAGAAGGCGTAGACGGCGGCGACGGCCGCGGCCTCGGTCGGGGTGAAGATGCCCCCGTAGATACCGCCGAGGATGATGACGATCAGGAACAGGCCCCAGGCCGCGTCGCGCCCGGAGGCGAAGATTTCGCCCCAACCCTGCCAGTCGCCCTTGGGCATGTTGCGCACGCGGGCGACCACGTAGATCGCCGTCATCAGCATCAGCCCGGCCAGCAGCCCGGGAATGACACCGGCAAGGAACATCCGGCCCACTGACACCTCGACCGCCGCGGCATAGACCACCATCACGATCGAGGGCGGGATGAGGATGCCCAGCGTGCCGGCATTACAGATCACCCCGGCCGCGAAGTCGCGGGTGTAGCCCACCTGCCGCATGCCCGCGATTACGATCGTGCCGATGGCCACGACGGTGGCGGGCGAGGAGCCCGACAGCGCCGCGAAGAGCATGCAGGCGAAGACCCCGGCGATGGCAAGTCCGCCATGCAGGTGCCCGACGCAAGCGATCGAGAAGCGGATGATCCGTTGGGCAACCCCGCCGGTCGTCATGAAACTCGAGGCGAGGATGAAGAAGGGAATGGCCAGCAGGGTATAATGCCCTTCGAAGGCGCTAAAGAGGGTTTGCGCCACCGACGCCATCGAACTGTTCGAGAACCACAGCAGGAACAGGATCGAGCTGAGCCCCAACGAGACGGCAATCGGTACGCCGACAAGCAGCAGGCCGATCACCATGACAAAAAGCAGAAGAACTTCCATCAGTCACGATCCCCCTGTTGGGCACGAGCCTGATCGAGTTCGTCTTCCACCTCGTGGCTGGCAACGATGCGGTCGACCTCGCCACGCCAGATTTGCACGGCGACCTGCGCGAAACGGAAGGTCAGCAGTGCCAGCGATAGGGGCAGGACCGCGTATGGGATCGCCTTGGGCATTTTCTCGTAGGATTCCCCAAAGTTGATCCAGTCTTCCAGGAAACGGAGGATGGCGGGCATGGGAATGTCCTGCACCTCGTACCAGCCCTGGCCACGGAAATCGGTGTCGAAACCGGTCGGGAACCAGCGGCCTGTGGTGGGCGGAAGCTCTGCATAGACCGACCAGTAGTCCCACGCGCCTTTCAGCAGTAGCAGCGAAAAGACGATACAGCAGGCGACCGAAAACAGTGCCATGGCCTTGCGCACCGGCGGGGACACGATGTTGACGATGGCGTCGACGCCAAGATGGCTTTGCTTCTTGACGGCGTAGGAGGCCCCCAGAAGCACGAGCCAGCCGAACATGAACACGGTCAGTTCAAGCGCCCATAGAATGTTCGAGTTGAATACGTACCTGGCGATCACGTTGGAGAACGTCACCACCGTCATTGCGCCGAGAAGCACGGCGATCACCGTTTCCTCGATCTTGTCCACGAAGCTGTGTTCGTGTTGCATCTGTCCCCTCCTCCCGCAAGCGTGTTGCGAAAAGGGCGGGCCCGGTCGTGTCAGGCCCGCCCCGTGAGGTGCGCGATATCACGCACCAGTCAGGCTTACATGCTGGCGTTGATTTCCTGCGCCGCGTCGATGTTTTCCTGGCCCACGTCGTCGGTGAACTGATCCCAGACCGGTTTCATCGTCTCGACCCACTTGGCACGCTGGTCGGCGTCGAGCTCACGCACGGTGCCGCCGGCGTCGATGATCGCCTGCTTGGCTTCTTCGTTCACCTTGGTGGATTCCTTGTTCCGGGTCTCGGTGACCTCGGAGACGATGGTCAGGAACTGGTCACGCACTTCGGGCTCGAGGCTGTCGAGCCAATCCACGCTGGTCACGACGAGATAGTCAATGATGCCGTGGTCGGTGTTGGTCACGCCGTCCTGCACCTCGAAGAACTTCTTGCCGTAGATGTTCGACCAGGTGTTCTCCTGCCCGTCGACAACGCCCTGCTGCAGCGCGCCGTAGACCTCGGAGAAGGCCATCTTCTGCGGGCTGGCGCCAAGTGCTTCCATCTGAGCCACGAGCACGTCGGAAGACTGCACGCGGAACTTGAGGCCCTCGGCATCGGACGGTTCCAGCAGCGGAACGTTGGCCGACATCTGCTTCATGCCGTTATGCCAGTAGGCCAGCCCCTGAAGGCCACGGCGCTGCATGCTGTCGAGAAGTGCCTGCCCGGCGTCGGAGGCCTGAAATTCCTCCACGGCGTTGATGTCCTTGAACATGAAGGGCAGGTCGAAGATGCGGAACTGCTTGGTGAACTTCTCGAATTTCGACAGCGAGGGCGCGGCCAGTTGCACGTCGCCCTGAAGCATGGCTTCAAGCACCTTGTTGTCGTCATAGAGCGTGGAGTTCGGGAAGACCTCCATGCACATGGTGCCGTCCATCTCGTCGTTCACGCGCTGTTCGAGCAGCGACGCGGCGATCCCTTTGGGGTGTTTATCGGTGTTGGTGACGTGGCTGAACTTGACGACGATCTCGCCATCGTCGCAGGCGGCACTTACGGCGGTGGCCGAAACGGACAGGGCCAGCGCTGTGGTGGCAGCGGTCAGAAATTTCATGGTCTGGTCTCCTCCCAATATGAGACATTGCAAGACAGCCCCCTGACGGGGGCGGTGTTCTGACTCTTTGTCGGGAAGGCAGGACCGCTCAAGGGAAACTTGAAACTCGTCCATGTGAACTCAGAAAACACATTCTAATTAATGCTTTAGACGTCACGTTTAATTTCAGCATCAGGCGCGCGGTCAACGCCTGTGCGGAATTCCGCACATGGTCTTGGCGACTTTGTGCGGAATTTCGCACACCGCTTCGGCAGGGATTCTTTGCCGCCAGCCCGCACGGCACGTGATATCGCGGCCTTCTGCCACTCAGTCGCGACGGTAGTCGTCGGGCCTGATCCCGTAGCGCGCAAGCTTGTCGTAGAAGGTCTTGCGCGGCAGCTTCAATGCCTTGGCAGCCTCCGATGCGCGGCCGTTCTGCCGCCCCAGAGCGGCGATAAGCAGCGAGCGTTCGACTCGCGCCATCTGTTCGGCGAGGCCCAGTTCGGCGGCGGCCGCGGCCTCCTCGGGCATGCCCAGCACGAAGCGCATGGCCGCCGACATCAGCGAGCGCGCATTGCCGGGCCAGTCCTGCGCCATGAGGCGGGCCATGTGGTCGGGGGTGATCTCCGGCACCGGGATGCCCGCCTGTTCGGCGGCCTGTGCCACGTAATGCGAGAAGAGTACGGGGATATCCTCGGGCCGCTCGGCCAGGGCCGGGATACGCACAGGCGTCACGTCCAACCGGTAGTAGAGTTCGGCATTCATGCGCCCGACCTCGACCTCGGCGGCAAGATCGGCGGTGGTACCGGCGATGAGACGAACGTTATCGCCACCTTCGAGCTTCTCGGCCAGCGCATACTGGGTGGCACCCGGAAGGGTGGAGATGTCGTCGAGGAAAAGCGTGCCTCCGGCGGCGGCGCTGAACGCCTGATCGAGGGCCGAACCGTCCATACCCGACGAGGAGCGCTTGACGAACGGCCCCCGCGCGAGCGGTGACAGGAGGTGGATGACCTCGGCCACTTTCGACACGCCGGCACCCGGCGGGCCGGTCACCAGCACCTCGACCCCCATCGGCGCCACCGCGCGCACGCGTGCGCGCAGGTCATCCGCCATCGCCGATGTGCCGAACAGCATGCGCGCTGCCGGGTCCCCCGTCTGCAACTGCGCCTTAAGCCGGCGGTTTTCCAGAACCAGCCGGCGGGTAGAGAGCGCGCGTTGCAGGACCGGGACCAGGTCGTCGGGAGCGCAGGGTTTCTCGAGGAAGTCGAAAGCGCCCTGCCCCATCGCTTCCACCGCCATGGGAATGTCACCCTCGCCCGTCAGCAGGATCACGGGCAATTCCGGATCGATGCCGATCGCGTAGTTCAGCAGGTGGAAGCCGTCGCGGCCCGGCATCCGGATATCGGACAGGATCACGCCCGGAAAATCATCCGCGATATGGTCCTTCGCCTCGATGAAAGAGCCGGCCGGCCGCGCCGACAGATCCGCCAGTTCCAGCGATTGCACCAGCGCCTCGCGCACCGCGGCATCGTCGTCAACAACCAGAACATCCACCGTCATGCCGCCGCCTCTTCCTGCCAGGGTTCGAGTTCGACCGTCATGATGGCACCGCCCTCCGGAGCGTTCGTTCCGCGAATATTGCCGCCGAAGCTTTGAACTAGGCCGTAGGAGATCGAGAGACCGAGCCCCATCCCGTCATCGCTACCCACGGCCTTCGTCGAGTAGAACGGCTCGAACATCTTGTCCGGATCGCTGATACCGGGGCCGATGTCGCGCACGGTCACGCTCAGCGGTGGGCCGGCCTGGATAGCGATGCCGATGCGCTTGTCTGCCTGGGCCGACATGGCGTCGGCGGCATTGTTGATCAGGTTGACGAAGACTTGCACCAGCCGCACCTCGCCGCCCAGCGCATGGACAGGGTGCGAGGGCGGCTGCCAGTCGAGCGTGACGCCGTCCTTTCGCAAGCGGGATTCGGTCAGTTCGGCCGCCGTATCGATGACCTGCACGAGATCGACCTTCCCCATCGGTTCGCTCTCGTTTCGGGCAAAGGCGCGCAGGTTCTTGATGATGCGCGCGGCACGGGCGGCCAGTTGCGAGATACGGTGGAGATTCTCGCCCGCCGCATCGGTTCGGCCCTTGGCAAGGAACGACCCGCCGTTGTCAGCGAATTGCTGGATCGCCATCAGCGGCTGGTTCAACTCGTGGCTGATGCCGGCGCTCATCTGGCCCAGAGCGGAAAGCTTGCCCGCCTGCACCAGCTCGTCCTGGGCGCGCTTTAGGGCGGCTTCGGCCTCTTCCCGTTCCTGTACTTCGTGGCGCAGGGCGATGTTGGCGTCCGACAGCTCTGCCGTGCGTTCGGCCACGCGCGTTTCAAGCTGGGCATTGGCGCGGGCCAGCGTACGGCGGCGTTCGCCGAGTAGCAAGAGCACGGCACCGAAGGCCAGGCAGATCACCGTGAAGACAGAGGTCTGGAGCCATGCGATGCGGCGGGCGGGCGCAGTGTCGACAAGGGCGTGGCCGGTCATGCCGATCACCGGCTCGTCGCGTTCAAGATGCAGCGCGGCGCGCGGAAGGTAATCGCCCCAGTCCATGTGCCAGATCTCATAGTCGCCGCGGCGGATGGCGCTGAACTCCGGCGCCGGGTCTACGGGCGGGGCCAGTGCCGCGCCGTCCTGGCGCGGCTGCCAGCCCAAGATCTCCTGGCGGTTCGACAGGAAGATGCGGCCCTCCGGATCGGTAAAGAAGACCGGGGGCTGGCCGCCGATCCAATCCCATTCGACCTCCATCATGTCGACCAGCGCGATAATGCTTCCCTTCACCCCCTCCGGCCCGAAGGCGGGGGCGGCAAAGGCGTAGACCCGGCGACCGTCTGGCCCGAGCCGTCCGTAGAAGGTGCCGAGCGCCCCGCGCATGGCGCGTCGGAAATACCGGCTGCCGGCGGGACGCAGGATGACATCGCCTGCCCGCGCGAGCACCGTTCCGGCGGTGTCAGTATAGAAGAGGGCCAGCGCCCCGCTCTTGTCCGCTGCGTCCTGCAGGACCCAGTCGGCCCGGGCGACCCCGTCTTCGGCGGTGAGGTCGTCGAATACCGGATGTTCGGTCATCAGCACGGCCAGTTCGCGGAAGCGGCGCAGCTCCCCGGTGAACCGGTCGGAGGCAAGGGCAAGGTCGGCACGGCCCTGCTTTTCGAGCTGCGCCATCGCCTGGATATGCGCATAATGCCAGATGCCCGCCGCGATGGCGGCGACCGCGCCAAGGAACAGGGCGACCACGAGCAGTCTGGTGCGCAGCATCTTCGTCATTGCGATGTTCTAGCAAGCCAATCACCGGCTTGACCAGTCGCCCGATGTCACGCCTTGACGGAGAGCACCGCCTGGGCCAGCGGTTGCGCGCTGAAGCGCACCGGGTCTGCCACGGGCAGGCCGGTTTCCTGGGCGGTCCGGTCGATCGCCTCCTGCGCCGCGGCCTCATCAAGATCGCGGGTGTTGAGCGCAATGCCGACGACCTTGGCCGGGGTCAGCGCCCCGCCCGCCCGCGCCACCATCTCGTTGAGTGCGATGACTTCCTTGAGCGGGGGGACGGTTATGGCATCCCCCGCGGTGTCGAGCACGTCCATCCCCGCCCGGTGGCACAGCACCAGCGCATTGGCACTGCTTCCGCGCATCAGCGGCAGGGTCGCCGTGCTGCCCGGATGGAGAAGCGAGCCCTGCCCCTCGATGATCAGCACGTCGTGGCCGGCATTTTCCAGCACCATCCGCTCGACCGCGCCAGCCGCATGATCCACCCGGAAGGCGTCGAGCGGAATGCCCTTGCCGGTGATCGCGACGCCGCTCTGCCCGGTGGCGAGAAAGGCCGCGTCGTGGCCCGCATCACAGAGCGATGACCAGATTTCGAGGCCGGAGGTTTTCTTGCCGACGGCCATGTCGGTGCCCACCATCAGCGCACGGATGTTCGGCAGCTTCGCGGCACGTCCCATGGCGATGGGTGGCATGGCGTCGGTCGGCGTGCGGATGTCCCAGATCCACTGGCCGGGCTGCAAGCGGTCACCCAGCGTGTCGTTCAGCCGGTCATGCAGCCCGTTGACCACCGACAGCCCGGCACCGATCGCCTGTTCCAGCATCGCCATCCACTCGGGCGGCACCCGCCCGCCGGAGGGCGTTGTGCCGAGCACCAGCACCTCGGCGCCCAGGTCAATGGCCTCGTCCAGCGATGCGACGATGGGAATGTCGCGGTCGATCTTGCAGAGCTCCCGAAGGCTCTTGCCCACGGCGCGGCTGTCGATCACGCAGGTCACCGGGTTACGGCCGTAGCGAATGATCCCCTCGGCCATCTTGGCGTTGATGAGTCCCATGTTGGCCTCGGCATAGATGGCGATCTTCTGGGTCGGCTCAAGCATCGGGCAGGTCTCCTCCGTGGCCGGGGCGGTCGGCGGGAAGGGTGACGCCTTCGACCAGCGGGGCGCCATCGGCCGGGTCGGGGTCGAGGTTGAGGTGGCTGTCGAGGTCGATATAGTCGAAAAGCGCCCCGATCGAGGCGCCCGCAGCGATCGAGACCGCGCTCTCGCCCATGCAGCCGATCATCGTCTTCAGGCCGAAGGCACGAGCGGTGGCGACGATGCGCAGCGCCTCGGTGATGCCGCCGCATTTCATCAGCTTCAGGTTCACCCCGTCGACCCGGTCGGCGAAGCCGGGGATATCGCCCGACATGCGGCAGCTTTCATCGACGAAGATCGGCAGGGAACGGTCCTTGAAAAGATCGGCAAGCTGATCCTCGGCCCCGCGCACCAGCGGCTGTTCGATATACTCCGCCCGCCGCTCGGCCAGCCAGCCCATCATGTGGCGCGCATCGTCGAGCGACCAGCCGCCATTGGCATCTACCCGCAGAACGACATCGGCATCGCCGACACTTTCGACCACGGCCGCGTACATCGCCTTGTCGGCCTCGATCCCCTCGGGCGAGCCGAGCTTGATCTTGAGGGCCTTCGCGCCCTTCTCCAGCAGCAGGGGCACCCGCTCGCGCACCACCTCCGGCGGGTTGATCCCGACGGTAAGGGAGGTCGGCACGCCCCGCCGCGCCAGCCCGAGAAGGCGGTAAAGCGGCATGCCCGCCTGTTTCGCCTTGAGATCCCACAGGGCCATGTCGAGCCCTGCCAGGGCACAGGGGGCGACGCCCGCTTCGTGCGCCCTGTCCCACGTGTCGTGAATGGCCTGCGCATCGAAGCCGCGATCCAGCACGCCGCGCAGCATGGTTTCGGCTTCGTCCGTTGTCTCGGCGCCTTCGGTGACGCCGGGGGCCACCTCGCCCCAGCCGGTCTGCCCGTTCTCGGTGACCGAGAGGAACAGGTTCTCCGCCCCTTCGATCACCCCCCGGCTGATGGCCAGCGGGAAACGCTTCTTGAGATAGACCTTGCGGAAGGTGACCTCTGCCATGTCAGTGTCCTTCGATGCCGTTGAGAAAGGCGGTGAGATTGTGGCCCAGCGCGTCGGAGACGTATCCCCCCTCCTGCACGATGACGAGCGGCAGGCCGGTGCCTGCGATGGCGGCGGCGATGCGCGTGAAGCCTTCGGTCGTCACCGCGAAGCCCTGGAACGGGTCGTCGACATGGGCGTCGAGGCCCAGCGCCACCACGATCACGTCGGCACCGAAATCGGTGATCCGCTCGAGCGCCTTGTCGAGCGTATTCAGGTAGGTCTCGTCATCCGTTCCACGGTCCAGCGGCAGGTTGAGATTGGCGCCGAGCCCGGCCCCCTCGCCCCGTTCATGGGCGTGGCCCCAGAAGAACGGGTAGAACCGCACCGGATCGGCATGGATCGAGACGGTCAGCACGTCGCCGCGGGCATAGAACATGCCCTGGGTGCCATTGCCGTGATGCACGTCGACGTCGAGGATGGCCGGGCGCAGGCCCCTGGACAGCAGGCGCTGTGCCGCGATGCCCGAGTTGTTGAAGAAACAGAAGCCGCCGGCGAGATCGGCGAAGGCGTGATGCCCCGGCGGGCGGGAGAGCGCGTAGACGGCGCGCATGCCGTCGGCCACCGCATCCGCGCCGCTGACGGCGGTCTGGGCCGACCAGTAGGCGGCCTTCCAGGTGTATTCGGCGATCGGGCAGGCCGTGTCGGCCTGGTGAAACCCCGCCTGCCCCACCGCGGATTTCGGGTAGCTGTCGGTGCGGTTCATCGGATGGACGTTGGGGATTACCTCGTCCGAGGCACCCTCGATCCGCTGCCAGCGGGCGTGAATGTTGCGCAGGAAGGTCAGGTACTCGGCCGTGTGCACCGCCGCAATGGGCCCGAGCCCGGCATCGGCCGGCGTCTCGAAGACACAGCCCGCCGCCTCTGCCCCCGCTTTCAGGATATCGACGCGCCTGGGCACCTCGGGGTTGGGTTTTTGCGTGCCGTTGGCCATGAAGTTCTTCGGGTCATGGGCGCGCTGGCGGTCGTCGAGGATGGCTTTCATTGAGGGTCTCCCAGCAGGTCGTTGAAGGCGTCCGCCTTCAGAAGGCAGGTCAGGTCACGCTCGGCCATACCAAAGCCGAGCCGGTCGTAAAACGCCCTGGCGGAGGTATTCTCGGCATAGACGGTCAATTTGAGGAACCGGGCCTGCCATTTTCGCGCCGCGAGTTCCGCCACGGCGCGCAGGAGCGCCCGGCCCAGCCCCTGCCCCCGCGCCGCATCGGCGACCCAGAGATCGGAGACATAGACACCTGCCGCGCCGATGGTCGTCGAAAAGATCGGCGACATAAGCGCCGCCCCCACGACCGTGCTATCATCGCGCGCCAGCAGGCCGTGACAGGCCGGGGCGTCACCCACGCAGGCGCGCGCAAGCACGTCGGCTGTCGCGCGGTGCGTATCGCCCATGTCGGCCGAGAGGACCTCCAGCGCACGGGCGAGATCGCCGATATCCTCTGCTCTGACTGGCGAGATGTCGAGTGTCTCAGAAGGCCACATGTGCCGCCCCCTTGAGCCCGAGCATCTCCCGCGCCTCGTCCGGCGTGGCCACTTCCCGGCCCAGCCCCTCGACGATCCGGCGGACCTTGGTGACCTGCTCGGCATTCGACACTGCCAGTTTCCCCCTTTCGATATAGAGGCTGTCCTCGAGCCCCACGCGCACATGCCCGCCCATCCCGGCGGCCATCGCGGCCATCGGCATCTGGTCCCGGCCCGCCGCAAGCACCGAGAAGCGGTAATCCTGTCCGAAATAGCCATCGGCCAGCCGCACCATGTGCGTCAGCGTCTCGGGAGCGGCGGCCATGCCGCCCAGCACGCCGAAGACGAACTGGATGAAGACCGGCGGTTTCACCATCCCGCGCTCGACGAAATGGCGCAGCATGACGAGGTGGCCCATGTCGTAGCATTCGAACTCGAACCTTGCCCCGCGCTTTTCCCCCATCTCTTTCAGGACATGGGCAATGTCGCGGGGGGTGTTCTTGAAGATCAGGTCGTCGGTCGCCTCCAGAAACGGTTTTTCCCAGTCGAAGCGCCAGTCGCGCTCTTTTACGGCCATGGGATATAGCGCGAAGTTCATCGACCCCATGTTGAGCGAGCACATTTCCGGTTCGGCCGCCATCGCACCCTCGAGCCGATCTTCCAGCGACATGATCGCGCTTCCGCCGGTGGTGATGTTGATCACGGCATCGCAGCGGTCCCGGATGCCCGGCAGGAATTCCATGAAATGGGCGGCCTTCGAGGAGGGCCGGCCGGTTTCCGGGTCACGTGCATGCAGGTGCAGGATCGCCGCGCCGGCCTCGGCGGCGTCTACGGCCTGATCCTCGATGTCCTTCGCGGTGAAAGGCAGATGCGGCGACAGGCTGGGCGTGTGGATCGAGCCGGTGACGGCGCAGGTGATGATGATCTTCGACATGGGAGTTAACCGGCCAGATTGGGGGCCAGCCCCCAAGCCCCCGTGATATTTTCAGCCAGAAGAAGCAAGCGCGCGTGTTCCATGCTTCTTCTGGCCCGAAATATCCCCGCCGGAGGCATCCAACGGCGCGGGCAGGCGCATCCAGTCAGGTCGAGGCGCACGGTCAAAGCCCCGCTTCCTCGCAGAACCGGTCGAGGGCGCGGGTGAGTTTCTCGATGAGTTCGTCCACCTGTTCCGTGGTGGTGATCATCGGCGGCGCGACGATGAAATGATCGCCGGAATAGCCCCCGCGCGTGCGGCGGGAGTAGATGATGAGCCCCTCGTCATAGGCCGCCTCGACCAGCCGGTCATAGGCGTTCATCTCCTTCGGCAGCGGCGCCATGGTTGACCTGTCAGCGACAAGTTCGAAGGCCTGCAACATCCCCATGCCGCGCACGTCGCCGATAATCGGGTAACGATTCATCAGCGCGCGCAGGCGGTGGCCGAGTTGCGTGCCCACATCCAGCGCGTTCGCCATCATGTCCTGCCGTTCGATCTCCTCGATCACGGCGAGGCCGGCCGCGCAGGCGAGCGGATTGCCGGCATAGGTGAAGCCATGGATGAAGCCGCCCTGCCCCAGCACCGCCTCGACGATTTCCTCCTGAGCGATCACCGCGCCGAGGGGCATGTAACCGGCGCCGAACCCCTTGGAGAGCGCGGCGATATCTGGCACCGTGTCCCAGTTGTCGGCGGCGAAGAAGGTGCCGGTGCGGCCGCCGCCTGATATCACCTCGTCATGGATCAGCAGCACGTCGTAGCGGTCACAGATCTCGCGGATGCGCTTCATGTACCCTTCCGGCGGCATCAGGCAGCCGGTCGAGGCTCCGCCGATGGGCTCGACGATGAAGGCCAGCACGGTTTCCGGGCCTTCCTGCAGGATGCGCTCTTCCAGCATGTCGGCATAGTGGCGTCCGGTTTCCGGGTCGCCGGGGTCGAGCCCGTCGAGATAGGCGCGCGGCGCCGGGATTTTCGGCATCTGCCGCATCATCGGGTCGAAAGGTGCCGTCATCGGCGCGTAACCGGTCAGCGCCAGCGCGCCAAGCGTACAGCCGTGATAGGCTGGGTAGCGCGAGATCACTTTCCAGCGCTGCGGCTCGCCCACGGCCAGCTTGTACTGGCGGGCAAGCTTAATGGCGCTTTCCACCGCTTCCGAGCCCCCGGAGACGAAGAACACCCGCTCCATCCCCTCGGGAGCCATGCCCGCGACCTTGGCCGCCAGTGCCTCGCCCGGCTCGGTTTCGAAATGCAGGCGATAGCCGAAGGTGGCGATCTCCATCTGCTTGCGCATCGCCTCCAGCACATTCGGATTGGAATGGCCGATATTGCAGACCATCGCGCCGGACGAGCCGTCTAGATAACGCTTGCCGTCCACGTCCCAGATATACACGCCTTCGGCCTTCCTCAGCCGCGGCCGGCGCTGCCGGGTCTGGTAGAAAAGGTGGCTCTTGCCCTGCCCGTCCATGTCGTCTCTCACGCTATCCAGAATGCCTTTTCGAGATCGTCGAACTCGCTGGCCGGACCTTCGAACTTGTTGCGGCCCAGTTCAAGCACATAGACATAGTCGGCGATCTTGAGCGCGTGGCGGATTTCCTGGTCGACCAGAAGAATTGTCAGCCTGTCGACCTTCGACAGGTCGGTCAGCATCTCGTAGACCTCCTCGGCCAGCATTTTCGAAAGACCCGCGGTCGGCTCGTCGACCAGCAGCATCTTGGGCTCGGACATCAGCGTACGGCCGATCTCGACCATGCGCTGTTGGCCCCCCGACAGCTCGCCCGTCACCTGCTTGCGCTTGTCGCGCAGCGCCGGGAAGCGTTCGTAATTGGCCTCGACCTTCTGACGGACCTGCTTGCGGTCGCGGCGGAAGGTCCAGCCGCCCAGTTCGAGGTTCTCCTCGACGGTCATGTCCTTGAATACGCCAGGCTGCTGCGGGATATAGGCCAGCCCCTTGAGGATCTTCTCGTGCGGCGGGATGCCGAGGACCGACTCGCCGTCGAGCAGGATGTCGCCCTTGTTGGGCGCGAGGAAGCCGAAGGCGGCCTTGAGCGCGGTCGACTTGCCGACGCCGTTGGCGCCGAGGATCGTGGTGATCTGGCCCTGCCTTGCCTTGATGTCGAGGTCGGACAGGATATTGAGATCCCGGTAGTAGCCCACCGAGAGGTTCTTCATCTCGAGAACGGTTTCCGGTTCGCTCATGCCGGGGCCTCCTCGCCTTCCTCGGCGCCGAGATAGGCCTCGATCACCGCCGGGTCGTTCTTGACGTCCTCGGGCGGGCCGTCGGCGATGAGATCGCCGAAGTTCAGAACCAGAAGCCGCTGGGAGAGCGAGAAGATGGAATCCATCTGGTGGCTGATGATGATGATCGCCTTGCCCTCGTCGTTGACGCGCTGGATGTAGGCATAGATCACCTCCATCAGGCGCGGGTGAACGCCGGCAAAGGGCTCGTCGAGGATGATGACATCGGGGTTGAGCATCAGAAGCCGCCCCAGTTCCAGCAGCTTCTGCTGCCCGCCCGACAGGGCCTGTGCGTATTCGTTGCGCAGGTGGTCGATGGTGAGGAATTCCAGCACCCCCATCGCCTTGTCGCGCAGCTCCGCCTGCCCGTGGGTGTTGCCCAAGGCGAGCGCCGGCACGTAGAGGTTCTCCAGCACCGTCATCCGGCGGAAGGAGCGCGTCACCTGGAAGGTCCGGCCCAGCCCGGCGCGCGCCACTTCGAAGGGCTGCAACTGGTCGATGCGCTTTTCCCCGAGATAGACCGTGCCGCTAGTAGGCTTGATCGCCCCGTCGAGGATGTTGGTCATCGTCGTCTTCCCCGCCCCGTTGGGGCCGATCAGGCCGATCAGTTCGGGACCGTTGATCTCGAAATTCACGCCTTTCAGGACATGGTTGCCGCCAAAGCGTTTCTGCAGGTTGGTGACCTTGAGATGTATCACTCCGGTGCCTCCGTTCTGTGGGGGCCGCCGCCAGGGCCGGTGACGGTGGAGGCGCGCTTGGCGACGGTTTCCTCGGCCACGCCTTCGCGGCGGAAATAGCCGATGATCGGGGCAATCAGACCGTTGCGGAAGAAGCGGAGCGTGATCATCAGCAGGAGGCCGAAGAAGACCAGCCGCCAGATCGTCATGTCGACCTCGACCCCGCCGATGACGAAGCTGTTGCGCAGGAGTTCGAGCACCACCTGCAGGATGATCGCACCGATGGCGGCGGCGACGAAATTCTCGATGCCGCCGATCACCGCCATGGCGACGACAAGGCTCATCTGCAGCAGGAACAGCATGTTGGGCGTGATGATCTGCACGTAGTGCCCTTGTACTGCACCCGCCGCGGCGGCCATGGCGCAGGTGATGGTGAAGACCAGCACCTTGTAGCGCGTCGTGTTCACGCCCAGCGCGGCGGCCGCATCCTGATCCTCGCGCAGGGCGCGCACGAAGAGGCCGAATTTCGACCGGGCGAGCCATCCGAGGATGGCAAGGCAGGCCAGCAGCAGCGCCAGCATGGTGTAGTAGGGCGGTAGCTTGTCGGTGGGCTCGAAATAGGTGCCGAAGAGATTGACACCGTTGGGGTAGAGCGGCGGAAGCTCCAGGCCCGCCTGCCCCCTCGTGATATCGATCTCGGCCGAGATGGTCGCCTTGAGGATTTCCGAGAAGCCCAGCGTGAAGAGCGCGAGATAGGCCGCCCGCAGGCGCAGGACCAGCATGCCGACGAGGAAGCCGGCCAGAGCACCCATCAGCGTGCCCAGTATAATCCCCAGCAAGACAGGCATCGGTCGCATGTCGACGCTACCGCCCCACGCCTCGAGCGCCTGACGCAGGCAATCCTGCGTGAGCGTGGTCGAAGTCACCCCGATCGGGTTCACCACAACCAGCCACTGCCCGAAGAACCGCATTTCGGCGCAAAGCTGCGTGGGTTCGGGCGAGAGGTAGAGATAGTGGCAGAAAAGGCCCGTCGTATAGGCGCCGATCGCCATGAACCCCATGTGCCCGAACGAGAACTGCCCGGCATAGCCCGACAGCATCGACCAGCTTGCCGCGAGGATCGCGTAGAAGAAGCCGGTGATCAGGATATGCATGATGTAGTCGTAATCCGCCGCGCCATAGGTCAGCGGGAAGATCAGCAGCAGGATCACGAAGATGCCGCCGGCGATGTTGGGTATCTGCTTTTTCATGCCCTCTGCCCCCTAGCCCTTACCGTGCATGCCGCCGGCGAAACGGCGTCCGAACATGCCCGTGGGCCGCAAGAGCAGCGTGAGCGTGAGAACGATCATCCCGTAGGCGGGGATATAACTGGCGGCCTTCTGCGCATCTGGCACGCATCCGGTGCCCGCCGCCTCGACCAGCCCGACCATGATGCCGCCGATGAAGGCCCCGGGCAGAGAGCCGAGACCGCCGAGCACGACAATCACGAAGGAGCGCATTGCCGGGATGGCGCCCACCTGCGGTAGCCACGAGAAGGCTTGAACCAATAGTGCGCCAGCCAGTGCCGCGATCATCCCGCCAAGCGCGAAGGCCAGCATGTTCATTGTGTTGGGGTTGATGCCGGTGATGGCCGCGGCTTCGCGGTCCTGGCTGACGGCACGCAATGCCTTGCCGGTCCATGTCCGGTGCATGAGGAACAGCAGCGCCAGCAGCACGAGGATGCAGGTGATCGCCGCCGTGAAGCGCGGGCTCGAGATGGTGACCTGCTCGAACAGCGTCATGCTGCCCCGGCTGGTCTTGATCCAGATCGGGTCGGCCTCGGCCGGGAAGCGCCAGCGCGGGAATTCAAGGAAGCGCTGCGCCTTTACCGGGTTGGCGCCGACGAGGGCTTGAACGAAATACTGCAGGGTGAAGGCCAGGCCGAAGGTGACGAGGATGCCGTATTCGATCGGCCGGTCGATCTTGCCGTGATACATCGGCGTCAGCATCAGCCGCTCGAACACCGCGCCCAGCAGGAAGGCCACGAGGCAGGCGCCCAGCACCCCCATCAGCGGGTTGATCCCGGGCAGCCAGACCTCGGTGATGAAATAGACCAGCATCCCGCCGATCATGTAGAACTCGCCATGGGCGAAGCTGACCACGCCGAGGATCGAGAAGATCAGCGACAGGCCCAGCGCCATGAACCCGTAGATGATGCCGATGATCAGCCCGTTGACGAACTGGCTGGCGACGAAGCCGCCCGAGACCACGCAGATGTTGTCGGGATCGGCGAAGCTGAAGGTCACCGCGATGATCAGCACGGTCAGCAGCGCGAGCGACGTGGTCAGGTAGACGGAGGTGCGCGGTGTCGCCGCCCAGACCGCCGCCAGCCCCACGGGGCCCAGCGAGGCACCTGCCATGGTGCCGATGAAGGCCGCGTTGGAGGTGTCGAGATCGCAGGCGAGGTAGCGGCGCTTGATGAGGATACTTCCGGCCACACCCCAGATGATCATCCAGGCCAGAACGCCCCAGAACAGCAACGGAAATTCCACGATGTCCCCCGTGTCACGCCGGGTTTGCCCCGGCTGTTTTCGGATTGTCGAATGTCCGGGCGCCGAAACCGGCGCCCGGACGGATCAGCGGATCATTCGTTTACGAAGACCGGCTCGGCGGTCTTGTAGGCATCCGGGTAGACGATCGCCGCGCTGGTCGAGTCCTGCCCTTCTTCCTGGTACTGGATCATGGTCAGGGCCGGATCGGGCCACTGGTGCCACCACTCGTCGCCCTTGCCGTCTTCCGACGGATCCTTCTGGGTGCCATAGGGGAAGTATATCTTGCCCAGCGTGCCGTCATGCTCGATCGATTCCAGTGCCGTCACGATTGCATCCGCCTCGGTCGAGCCCGCCTCCTCGATGGCCTGGGCGATGATGGCGATCGAGTCATAGGCTTCCATCGCGTAGCTCTCGACGTCCGACTTGCCCATCCGCTCCTTGTAGGTGGCGGCGAAGGCCTTGCCCTTCTCGGTGAATTGCGACTCGGGAACGCCGATGCGCTGGACAAAGGCGTTCTGCCCGTCCGGCACGTTCTGCCAGTAGGCACCGGATTCCAGCGCGTCCTGTCCGGTCACGAAAGGCAGGTCGAGCGGCCCGATGCCGGCGTCGGCGGCCTGCTGGGTGAAGTTGTAGGCGGCCTCGCCCGTCACCAGCGTGATGATCATGTCCGGGTTCTCGGCCTTGATACGCTGGACGATGCCGGCATAGTCCTGTGTGCCGATATCGACCGAGAAGGTCGTGCTTTCCACACCGCCGCTTTCCAGCCCCTTGGCGGTTTCCTGCGAGGCCGGGATGCCATAGTCGGTGTTCTCGGTGAGGATCGCCACCTTCTCGACGCCGGGCACGGTCAGGGCGAATTGCCAGATGGTGGCCGAGGCCCACGAGCTGAGCGGCGCGATGCGGAAGATGTATTTCTGCTTGTCGCCGGTGATCGTGTCGTTCCACGTCTCGGCAAAGACCACCGGTACGCCGAGGCGCTGCGCCACGTCCTTGGAGGCCACGCCGACCGAGCTGTGATAGCCGCCGCCCACGGCGACCACGCCATCCTGGGTGATGAATTTCTCCATCAGCGCGGCGCCCTTCTCGGGCAGGCCCTCGGAATCGCCGACCACGACCTCGATATCACAGCCCAGCACGCCGCCATCGGCGTTGATGTCTTCCTCGGCGATCAGCATCGCCTCGCGCATCGCCTCGCCGCCGACCACGGTACCGGGGGCGGACAGCGGGGCGATCCCGCCGATCTTGATGGGGCAGTCGGCCGCCATGGCGGCGCCAGCCGTCACGATGGCGCCGACCGCGGTGGCGGTCAGCAGTCTGATTGTCGTCATGGAATGTCTCCCGTTGGTTCCCGGCTCTTTTTCCCGAGCCTCGTGGGCCAAACTATTGCAGGCCCCGCCAAAATGCCTCAAATTGATAATACCTATTCAGGCCATAGACGGCATCTATGGGGCCGATCAGGGCGGCCGGAAGCGGAAAGGGACAGGGCGCTGAACCACGCGGACAAGTTTGTCACCAACCTCGACTGGAACCTGCTGCGTACCTTCGTGGTGATCGTCGAGGAAGGCGGGATCACGGCGGCCGCCACGCGCCTCCTGCGGCGGCAGCCAACGGTCAGCGTGGCGCTCGGCCGGCTCGAGGCCCAGATCGGAAGCCGCCTTATAGAACGGGGCGGCGGAGCGTTCCGGCTCACCGCGGCGGGGCGCGAGCTGTATCGCGAATGCACCGAGATTTACGGGTCGGTATCAAGGCTGGCCGACCTGACGCAATCGGCCTCAAAGAACCTGACCGGCCATGTCGACGTTTTGCTGGCAAGCCACGTGGTCACCCCGATCCTCGACCAGACGCTGATCGAGTTCCACCGCCTCCACCCGGCCGTCAGCTTCGAGGTGCGCGTCGAGACCAGCCGCAACGTCCTGCGCGGCGTGCTGGAGAAAACGGCACCGTTCGGGATTTGCCTTCTGAACAGGCGGTTGGAGAAACTGGACTACGAGCGCATCTACCGCGAGCATTTCGGCTTCTTCTGCGGCCCGCCTCATCCGCTCTATGGCCGGCGGGATCTCGACATCAGCGATCTGCGGGGCTGTGCCGGGGTGTCCTTCGAGACCGACAGCATGGACGACGCGCTTCGCCCCGTGGCCGTGTTCCGCCGGGACAACGACCTCGACCACAATATCGTCGGCCGATCGAGCCACCTCGAGGAAGTGCGGCGGCTGATCTATTGCGGGCTGGGCATCGGCCCCCTGCCCGTTCACGTCGTGCGGCAGGATCTGGAGAACGGCACGTTGTGGCGGCTGCCACCCTATACCAATCCGCCGGCGGTCGACATCTACGTGGTCACGAACCCGGCCAGCCGCCTCAGCCGGACCGAGGCGGCATTCCTTGCCGCGCTCAAGGCCCAGATCGCGGCCAAGACACTGGCCGACCGCACCTATGACGATGTCAGCCCGCCCGGCTTTGCCTCCCGCCCCCTGACGGCGGAGGAGACGAAATGATCTCGCGGCTTGCATGCGCAGCGAGGGCTTGGGCTGTCGCCGGATCGGAAATGATCCCGAAGGGGCGAGATTGCGGCGGAACTATGTCAGGACCGGGACAGCGATGAGCAGCGGAACGGAAACGGACGGCGCGGTGACGGGCTCTGCGGGCCGGGCCCTGCTGGTCCTGGGGCTGATATTGGAACACGGCCCGGTATCGCCGCAGAGGCTGACCGCGATCAGCGGGCTCAGCCGCACGGCGGTTCACCGGGCGATCCACGCGCTGATCGATCGGGGGTTCGTCCGCTACCAGCTTGGCAAGATGCACGTGATCGTCACCGCCGAGCTGCGCGACAGTTTCCGCGGCGCGTTTTTCAGCCCGCCGGGCATCGACGCGGTATCGAAAGCCGTGGACGAAGGGCTCAAACATCGCCGAATTCACTGTGAAATCGCGGTGTTGAGCCAGGCCGGCGAGGTTCGCATCGTTGAAACCACCGCCCCCGACGAGGAGACCGAGGTCGACTTCTTCGAGAGTGATCTGGTGTCGGTGCTGCTTTCGCATTTCGATCCCGTGGCGGTGACGAGAATGACCGCCCGCGCCCTGCGCGCCGCAGGCGACGGCGTCAACGTGGAACACGATTTTCTCGACCGGTACCGGCAGGCGCAATACCAGGGCTTCATCTGGAACGGACAGCACGGTGCGCTATGCCTCCGTGTTCAGGGTGATTCGGACCAGGCGGTCGGACTTCGCCTCATTTCACGCGGATCGGGGCGGCATCGGCAGCGAGATTGCGTCGAAACTGCGGAGGCAATTGGGCGGCTTCTGCCCGGAATGTTTCCAAATCTCTCCACAATACGCGAGTGATTTCAGTATACGGAATGATCCGTTTGTCTTTGCTGCGCCGCAGGGCTACCAATTTCCTCGATGCAAGTACCGGTGCGTCTTGTGACGTTCCGGCAACCAGTAAAGAGGAACACGATTATGGCCCCGACCAACAATCCCGGCATCGTCGACGGTGAAGATACCGGCGAGAACATGGGTCTCGGTTACGATGACTCCAACGCTCCGACCGACCAGGGCGGAGATCAGATCACCAATGGCGACGACACGATCTACGGTAATGGCGGCGATGACACCATCGACGGCGCCGGCGGCAATGACGTGATCCGGGGTGACGGGCCCGACGGTTCCTCCGGCGCTGGCGCGCGGGAGTTCTTCCAGTGGTCGGAAGCCCCCGGCTTCGGCGACCTTGCCCATGCCGACGGTTTCACCCAGGATACCGGCGAGGCCTCAATCACCTTCTCGATCGAGAACGCGGATGCCGGCACGCAGAGCCAGTATCAGACCGAGGATCAGCTGACCGCGGGCCTCGATGACGAGGTCGCCGAGGATGCCTCCTTTGAATCGGTGACGAATGGCAGCGGCCACAACACCACCTATCGCTGGACGTCCAATGACGGCACGATCGAGAATGTCGAGTTCCGCGTGAACGACCTCGACGGTGACGGCCTTGTCGAAGTGCGCGCTTACGATGCGGAGGGCAACGAAGTGCCCGTTTACATCGAGGACGCAGGCACCGGTATCACCACGTCGAGCACCAACGGCCTCGACGGCAACAACTTCGCCGACAGCAACGACATCAATTATACCGATGACAACAATCCGGAGCACTCCTTCAAGGTCAGCATCCCGGGTCCGGTGGCCTATTACGAAGTGATTCACACCCAGAACGGGGATGCCAACAGCGGCATCAACATCACCGACATCGCGTTCAACGTGTCGGGTGGCGGCGTGCCGGGCAACGACAAGATCTTCGGCGGTGACGGCGATGACGACATCGACGGCGGCGACGGCTCGGACTCGGTCTTCGGCGGCAACGGCGACGACACGCTGACCGGCGGCGCGGGTGACGACACGGTTACCGGCGGGAACGGCAATGACGTGGTCGAGGACCTGGATGGCGACAACACCATCGACACCTCCTCCGAGCTCGGCCAGGCCGCCCTGCCCGACCGTGGCTACCCGGGCCTGTTCCCGGCCGACGGCGACCCGAACGATGACCGGGATTCCGTGACCACGGGCGACGGCAACGACAACATCGTCACGGGCGACGACGCCGACACGATCGTGTCGGGCGGTGGCAACGACACCATCAACGCCGGCATCGACGATGACGAAGTCTATGCCGGTGACGGCGATGACCTGATCACGCTGGGCGAAGGGTCGGACTATGTCGAGGCCGGCGCAGGCAACGACACCATCTACGGTGGTCTTGGCCCGAGCTTCCCGGATCAGCTCAACATCACCGACGACGACACCGGCGGCGCCAGCCCCGACCTCGTGACCGACAACGGCATGGACACGATCTATGCCGGCGCGGGCGACGACGTGGTCTATGGCGAGGACGACGATGACGAGATCTACGGCGAGGATGGCAACGACTATCTCGACGGCGGCATCGACGAAGACACCATCGACGGCGGCGAGGGTAACGACACGCTGATCGGTGGCCAAGACGACGACTCGCTCATCGGCGGTCTCGGCGATGACGAGATGTCCGGCGGCAACGGCAACGACATCTTCGTCGAGAACGGCGGCGACGGTGCCGACACGATTACCGACTTCGGTGTCGGCGATACCGGCTCGATCACCGATGGCGACCAGACGAACAACGATTTCGTCGACCTGAGCGGGTTCTATAACGACACCACGCTTGCAGACGTCAATGCGGCCGGCGGCAGCTTTACCTCGGCGATCGACATGCTGCGGGCGGATGCCGAGGATGGCCGGATCGACGGAGTCATCGGCGGCACCGACTACAGCGCCCAGATCGGCGATGTCGACCTGACGCTGCAGGACGGGGCGGGCGGCGCTGTCACCGGGTCGAGCCTGACCCGCGACAACACCAACGTGCCCTGCTTCGTCTCGGGCACGCTGATCGCCACGCGCCGCGGCTCGGTTCCGATCGAGGAACTGAAGGCGGGCGACGAAGTGATCACCATGGACCACGGGTTCCAGAAGATCCGCTGGATCGGCTCGACCACGGTTCCGGCCGAGGGCGCTCTGGCCCCGGTGGTGATCCGCAGGGGCGCCATGGGCAACGAACGCGATCTGCGCGTCTCGCCGCAGCACCGGATGCTGGTGCGTGGCTGGCACGTGGAACTGATGTTCGGCAAGCCCGAGGCCCTCGTACCCGCCAAGGCGCTGATCAACGACGAGACGGTCTTCCCGCTGGAAGGCGGCACGGTGGATTATTACCACATGATGTTCGACCGCCACGAGCTGGTCTATGCCGAGGGTATCCCGTCGGAGAGCTTCCACCCCGGCCACGTGGGCATGGGCGCCTTTGCCGAGGACGCACGCGAGGAAATCCTCGCGCTCTTTCCGGAACTGCGCGAGGACGTCACGGCCTATTCCGAGCCGGTGCGCCCGACCCTGAAGGTGCGCGAAGCCCGGGTGCTGGCGGAGAACCCCGAACTGATCAAAGAGTAAGCGCGCAAGCGCAATGGTTCGAGTGAATGAAGGGGCGCCTTTCGGGGCGCCCCTTTCCTGTTGTTCGTGCCTGCCATGGCGGGGGTGCGTCGCAGCCCGGCCGATCGATACAGCCGGGCCGGAGATCCCGGGCCCTATTCGCTTTGCAGATTGTCCGGATTGAACACGTTGCCGAAGCCGGAACCGTCATCCTCTTCGGTGGGCGCCGTGCCCTCCTCCTCTTCGCCGCTCTGGAGGTTCCCGGGGTCGAACACGTTGCCGAACCCGGAGCTGTCACCGCCTTCGTCAGGGGCTTCGCTTTCCTCTTCTCCTTGCAGGTTGCCGGGGTCGAAGACATTGCCGAAGCCGGAGTTGTCCCCGTCTGCCGGGGCCGCCTCTTCCGGGGCGTCGGTGCCGGGCGTCAGTTCGTCGGGATCGAACACCCCTTCGAACTTCCGCTGGCGTTCCTCTTCCCGCTGACGGCGCTCCTCCTCACGCTGCTCGCGCAACTCCTGGATACGCTGTTCGGCCTCGAGGCGTTTCTCCTCGCTTACGCGGGCGATGCAGGCGTCGGGGCTGTAGGCCGTGGCCGTGCCGACAACGGTGATCGCGCCGATGCAGAAGATGACGAGGACAATGGCCGCCGGGTTGCCCGACAGGAACCGGGGCAGCCTCATGCCGCCGCCCGTCACCTCGCCCACCGAGCGGTTCTGCCGCGCGGCAAAGGCGAGCTGGCGGCGCCGGATGATCGACTCGTTCAGCAGGGCGAAGAACACCGTCAGCACGACGATGATGAAGGCCAGCGCCGAGATCGACGGGTTGATGCCGTACCGTACCTTCTGCGCCAGTTCGATCGTCAGGGTCGGGTACTGGCCGAAAGTGAAGGTCGTGGTGTTGTAGTTCTCGAAACTGGCGAGAAACGCCAGCACGGCGGCCGAGGCGATGGCCGGCCGCATGAAGGGTAGCAACACCTTGCGGAACGCCTGCGCATGCGTCGCGCCGAGATCGAGCGCGGCTTCCGTCTGGCCGACATCGTACCGCTGCAGCCGCGCCACCAGCACCAGCATGCAATAGCTCGCGATGAAGGTGGACTGGCCGATCACGGTCAGGAAGATGCCGTTCGACAGGAAGCTGTCGGGCCCCAGCCCCAGGAACCGGTTGATCCGGTCCCAGAAAACCAGCGTCGAGATCCCCAGCACCACGCCGGGGATCAGGATCGGGGCGATGATCACCGTGTAATAGGTCGCCCGCAGTTTCGGCCAGATCTGCGTCAGCACCAGCGCCGCCGCAAGCCCCATTGAAACCGACAGGACCACCGTGCCGGCGCCGATGATGAACGAGTTCCGGATGCCGTTCAGGATACGCTCATCCCGAAACAACTCGCCGAACCAGTCGAAGGTCAGGCATTCCCACGGTGTCGCCTGTGGAAACTCGGAAGAGTTGAAGGCGGTGACCGACATGATCACCAGCGGCCCCAGCAGGTAAGCGAAGAAGATCGCGAGATAGATCCAGACGCTCACACGGATCGCGGACAGGTTCATTTGCCGATATCCCCCATGTTCACCTTGAACAGGCGCATGAGCGCCAGAACGAGGAGGATACAGGTCACCAGCAGAACGATCGCGTAGGCCGCGCCCTGGGGCCAGTCATTGTTGTCGTTGAACTGCTGATAGATCAACTGCGTGAACCACAGGCTGGATGGCCCGCCCAGGATTTGCGGGGCCGCCAGCGCGCCGGCGGTCAGCATGAAGACCATGGTACATCCCGAGCTGATGCCCGGCTTGGCGTAGGGGATCACCACACGGCGATGGATCGTCGTCCAGCTTGCCCCCATGTCTCGGGCCGCCTCGATCTGGTTGCGGTCAAGGCTTTCGATCACGTTGTAGATCGGGAAGATCATCAGCAGGATGTAGGCATAGCCCAGCCCTGCATAGAGCGCGATGTCGTTGCGGATGAAGTCGAAGGGCGCGTCGAAGACGCCCAGCCCCATCAGCACCGTGTTGATCACCCCGCTTTCGCCGAAGATGATGCGCAGGGCAAAGGCGCGCAGGATCTCGTTGATCCAGTAGGGAATGATCAGCATCAGCGCGAAGATGCGGATCTTGTTGCCCTTGGACTGGCCCAGATAATAGGCGATCGGGTAGCACAGGATGAGGTTGAACAGCGTCACGAAAATCGCGGCGATAATCGTGCGGTAGAAAACCCGCAGGTCGACGCTGTTGAAGCTCTGGCTGCCGCCTTCCGGACCGAAGATCAGGTATTGGTAGTTTTCGAGGGTATAGGTGTCACTCGGCCCGCCGTAGGCCGGCGGCGGCAGGTTGTGCCGGAACGAGAAGTCGAGCATCGAAAGCTGCGGCAGGATGATCAGGCCGATCGTCCAGAAGAGGACGAGGCCCAGCATCAAAAGGCCCATGCCCAAGCCGTTGCGATTGAAGAACTCTTTCAGAAAACGGGGCATCACGTGGTCCCCCTATTCCGTCGCCAATTCGCCGTGGGGCACGATCACCGCGTTCCTCACGTCGTATTCCAAGGTCATGGGCGCCCCGAGATGGCTTTGGAAGGACTGGCCGACATTGGGCAGCGAGACCTTCAGTTCCTTGCCGCCCTCGCCCGCCATGAAGATGTTGTAGGCGTTGCCCTCGAATTCCTCGTTGGTGACCGTGGCGGTGACAAAATGGTTGCCGGTGGCGCCCGCGCTGGCAATCGCGAAGGCCTCGGGGCGGATGAACATCATCGCCTTGTCGCCCGCTTTCATCTTGCCGCGGTTGGCGGTCGAGATGGTGGCTAGAAGATCGCCCGAACGGTTGGTGGACATCACCGCCTCGTCGCCCTTCACCTCCTTGATGGTGCCGCGGAAGACGTTGTTCTCGCCCACGAAGGATGCCGCAAAGGCCGTGGCCGGGTCGTTGTAGATGGCCCGGCCCGTGCCGATCTGGTCGATCACCCCGGCCTTCATCACCGCGATCTTGTCGGACATGGTCAGCGCCTCGCCCTGGTCGTGGGTGATGTAGATGAAGGTGATGCCGACACGCTGCTGGATTTCACGCAGTTCGGTGCGCATGTGCTGGCGCAGCTTCAGGTCGAGCGCCGAGAGCGGCTCGTCGAGCAGCAGAACGTCCGGTTCGGCACAGAGCGCGCGGGCGATGGCCACCCGCTGCCGCTGACCGCCCGACAGTTCCGAGGGCAGCTTGTCGCCCTGCCCCTTGAGCGCGATCATGTCGAGCAGTTCGTCGGCGCGCTTGCGCCGCTCGGCCGTGCTGGCGCCCTTGATTTCCAGCGAAAAGGTGATGTTCTCCCACACCTTCATCAGCGGGAAGAGCGCCAGGTTCTGGAAGATCAGCGCGGTCGGCCGCTTGTTCGGCCCGATCCCCTTCATGTCCTTGCCGCCGATCAGCACCCGGCCGTCCGACGGCTCGAGGAAGCCCGACACCGCCCGCAGGATCGTCGTCTTGCCACAGCCCGACGGGCCGAGAAACGAGAAGAAATTGCCACCGTCAATGGCCACGTTCGCGTCGCGCACCGCAACGAAATCGCCGAACCTGATCCACAGGTTCTCCAGATCGACACCGACCCCTGCACTCATCTGCTGTCCCCCTTGGCCGTGCGCGTTTCGCCCCATCCCCGGACGCCGCGCACTTGTCTGTCATGCTGAATGCCCCGGCCCCGTGACGGGGGCCGGGGTTCGCCAAGGCGCGGTTTACGCGCTCTTGAACTTGTTGACGAACTCGGTGCGCACCTCGGCGTACCAGGGTGCCTCGGCCGGCCAGGGGTTTAGGTTGGCCAGGCTGTCGCCCGGATAGGCCTCGGCAAAGTTCTTCTTGTAGGTATCGCCCGAAAACTGGTCGGCGCCCAGCACCGGCGAGTTGTAGCCGTGGCTGTCGATGGCGACGCCCGCAGGCTCCTGCTGGTAGGCAAAGTCGATGAAGGCGTAGATCTGCTCCATGTTCTGGGCGCCGATCGGCACCGACATGCCGTCGACCCAGGCCATCGCGCCCTCGACCGGCGCCTGGTAATGCACCGGCTCGCCCGCGGATTTCAGGGCCAGCGGCGGACCGTCCCAGGTCTGGCCGACCACGACGCCTTCGTTCAGCAGGCCGTTCTTCTGGGTATCGGCATCGTTCCAGATCAGCTTGATCCGGTTCTTGCGCTCGATGGTCCAGTCGGCGATCTGGGTCCAGACCTTCCGCATGGTTTCCTCGTCGCTATAGGCTGACCAGACCGAGCCCGGCTCCATCTGGCCCGAGGCCTCCATGTAGAGGCCGGCGCCCAGCAGCATCGAGTGCGCACGGCCCATCGTCTTGCCGGCGTTCTCTTCCGACCAGACATCGCCGTAGCTCGGCGCATCGCCGCTCGGAAGCCACTGGTCGGTGCGGTAGGCGATGCCCTCGGTGCCCCAGATATGTGGCAGCCAGTGCACGCCTTCGCCGCCGAAGTTCCACGCATCGGTGCCGATCTTGGCCATCGACGGGTTCACCGCGTCGATGTTGACCTTGTTCATGTCGAACGGCTGAAGCAGTTCCAGCGGCTCCCACTGCAGCGAGCGATTGTTGGTGGGGCTGACGATGTCGAAGCCCTGGCCCTTGGTGGCCTTCATCTTGTTGATGATTTCCTCGTTCGAGCCGATCCCGGTGTAGTTCACCTTGATGCCCGTTTCGCCTTCGAAATCGGAGATGAACTTCTCGGGCAGGTAGTCCGACCACATCAGGATGTTGATCTCGCCCGACGAGGCCAGCGCGCTTTTCGAATAGAGCGGTGCGGCCAGCGCCGTGGCGCCCAGGGTAGTGGCTCCGCGCAAGACGGACCGGCGCGTGAGGTTGGATTTGGTTGTCATGTATGTTCTCCCTTCAGGACTTTGACCCGATGAACCTCGGTTCTTATTGTAACGCTTTTATGGTGCGGAGTGTCGCCGCCATTCCCCATAACGCGAAGTGACAGTTCACAGAATACATAAGTCCAGATGAGCCGATTCTGCGCAAGGTTTTCCAACCCGCGGTACAAAATATGGGCAGATCAGGGCGAACTGGACTGATTGCCGAAACCGGCAAAATTGCAGTTCACCGCGGGCCACGAGGGAGGGCGGCCCCTTTCAACACGCAACGTGGGGCGCCGTCACCCCGGCCATGGCAACGAGTAGGTCTTCACGTTGGTGAAGAATTTCATTGCCTCGATCACGCCTTCCTTGACGCCGTTGCCCGAGTCCTTGATGCCGCCAAAGGGCGACATCTCGATCCGGTAGCCGGGCTGCTCCCATATGTTGCAGGTGCCGACATCCAGCCCGTTGATATAGGCGATGGCCCGATTGAGGTCGTTGGTGCAGACCCCCGAGGACAGGCCGAAGGGCGTGGCGTTGGAGATACGCATCACGTCGGCATCGTCATCGGGTACGCGGACAATGGGGATGATCGGGCCGAAGGTCTCTTCCATCACCAGTTCGCTGTCATGCGGCACGCGGTCGACGACGATGGGCGGCAGCAGCGCCCCGTCGCGGCCGGGATGGTACAGGATCTCGGCGCCCGCATTCCCGGCCGCGTGGACGCGCGACTCGAAAAGTTCGGCCGCCTGTGCGTGGATCACGCAGCCGAGCTGCGTTTCGGGGTCCTGCGGGTCGCCGAAGCGGATGGCCTTGGCCTTTTCCAGCACCAGTGGCACGAAGGCGTCGGCCACGCTCTCCTGCACGAGGATGCGCTTGATGGCGGTGCAGCGCTGGCCGGAATTGCCCGTCGCCCCGGCGACCGCGATGGTCGCGGCCTTCTCGAGATCCGCCTCGGTCAGGTCGTTGCACACGATCAGCGGGTCATTCCCGCCAAGCTCCAGCGCCGTCTGCCTGTAGCCTGCTTTCGACGCGATCATCTTGCCCACCGGCACGCCGCCGGTGAAGGTGATGATGTCGATATTGTCGTTGGTGATCATCTCGTCGCCGATGTCACCCGGCCAGCCGGTGACCACCTGGAACATCTCGGGCGGCAGCCCGGCATCGTAGAGGATATCCGCCAGCGTCAGCGCCGTCAGCGGCGTCAGCTCGGTCGGTTTGCAGACCATGCAGTTGTTGGTCGCGATCGACGGCGCGATCTTGTGGCTGACCATGTTGAGGGGATGGTTGAAGGGCGTGATCGCGGAGATCGCCCGGACCGGTTTGCGCATGGTGAAGATCTTGCGCGCCTTGCCGTTATGGGTGAGGTCGCAGGAGAAGATTTCCCCGTCATCCTTCAGCGCCTCGGCGGCGGCGAACTGGTAGACATCCTGCGCGCGTTTCGTCTCGTAGATGGCGTGCTGGTGGCAGATGCCCAGCTCCAGAACCAGCCATTTGGCAAGGTACTCGCGCCGTTCGCCGATCAGCTCCCCTGCCCTCTGCAGGATCTGGCTGCGCTCGTAGCGGGTGAGCTTCGGCGTGTAGCCGGCGGCGATCTCGAAGGCGCGGCGGGCGTGTTCGGCGGTGCCGGCGGGCACGGTACCGACGACCTCGTCGGTGTAGGGATAGCGCACCTCGACCACGTGATCGGTGAACACGGTCTCTCCGCCGATCCGCATGCCTTCGTGGCGGATATCTGCCTTGGTCATCACCTGATCCTTCATAGCGCGGCCGCCATGGTTGCATAGTAGAAGGCGTCGAAATTGCGAAGCTCGGGCGCTTCGGGCAGGTCGAGCCGGCGGTTGACGATGAACGGCACCTCCTGCTCGGTCAGCCCGCCATGGCTGCGCAGGGGTTCCTTCAGCGCGGCAAGGTCGTGGCGGTCGGCGGAGGTGCCGATGGTCATGTTTTCCCCCGACACTATGACGATATCGCCGATGCGGTCGGCGGGCAGCTCGTATCGGCGCACGGCCTCGGCCCGGTCGACAACCTCGATAATGCCGTCGGTGGCCCGCAATCTCGCCATGATATCGGCGACATCCGCGCCGTCGGGCAGATAGGCCGTTGCGAAGCTGCCGAGCGCGCCGTGATGCACCACGTATGGGTCGGTGATCGGCAGAATGACCCGCGCCGCGCCCTGCCCCAGCCACGCGTCCATCAGGTCCTGCACGTAGACCACGTTGGGACGGCTTTGCGCGTCATGCTTGGGCTTCATGCCGTGATCGGCGGTCAGGACGACGGCGGCGCCCAAAGCATCCAGCTCGCCAAGGTAACGGTCGACCATGGCGTTGAACTGCAACGCGCCCTCCTCGTCCGGGGCGAACTTGTGCTGGATGAAATCGGTGGTCGACAGGTACATGACATCCGGTTTCCATTCCTTCAGGAGCTTCACACCCGCGGCGAAGACGAACTCGCTCAGCTCTGCGGAATAGACCTCCGGCACCGCGCGGCCCAGCCACGCGCTGGCGTTGTCGATGCCATGCTCGGACTTGGCGGTCGTGTCGGATTTCTCGGAAGAAAACGCGATCGCCCGGTCCTCGTCGAAGCGCAGCCCGGCCCCCAGCAGCGCGCGCAGCTTGTCCTTGGCGGTGATCACCGCCACCCGCGCGCCGCTCTCGTAGAATTGCGAGAACAGCGTCGGCGCCCGCAGGAAGCGGACATCGTTCATCATCACCTCCTCGCCGGTGTCCGGATCATAGAGGAAATTCCCGCAGATCCCATGAACCGAGGGCGGCCGGCCCGTCGCGATGGAGAGGTTGTTGGGATTGGTGAAGGACGGGATGACCGAATGCGCGCGACGCTCGGTCCCCTCCTCGCGGATGCGCTTTAGGTTGGGCATCAGCCCCTTGTCGATGGCGACATCGAGATAGGCCGGCTCGCAACCGTCGAGGCAGATCGCCACGGCCGGAACCTTCGGCATGGCATAGGCCCGGTCGTTCGCGGTGATCGGGGTTTGCAGGGTCATCTCGGAATATCCTTACTGTCAGGCGGCAAGCTTCGCACGCTCTTGTAAC
The DNA here is from genome assembly GCF_040223625.1 of Roseovarius sp. GTDB lineage: Bacteria > Pseudomonadota > Alphaproteobacteria > Rhodobacterales > Rhodobacteraceae > Roseovarius. The sequence continues at coordinate 45,298 of NZ_JAVKFX010000016.1, forward strand.
GCTTCTTCGGGCGGCGCGGCAGAGGTCACGCCCATCTCTGTCAGCGCCTCCTTCGCGGCCACGACGACCCGGCGCATCACGTCTTCGTCCATCTGCCCGATGCAGCCGATGCGGAAACTGTCGACGACCGTCAGCTTGCCCGGGTAGATGATGAACCCCCTCCGCTTCATCAGGTCGTAGAACCGGTCGAAGGCGAACCGCGGGTTGGCGGGACAAAAGAAGGTGACGATGATCGGGCTCAGCCACCGGGCCTCGAGCAGGGTCTCGAAGCCGAGGTCTCGCATGCCGGCCACCATCACGTCGCGGTTGCGGGCGTAGCGCGCGCCGCGGCCCGCCACGCCGCCCTCGGCCTCATGCGCGCGCAAGGCTTCGAGGAAGGCGGCGACGGCATGGGTGGGCGGGGTGAACCGCCACTGGCCGGTCTTTTCCATATGGGCCCATTGGGCGTGAAGGTCGAGGCTGAGGGAGGTGGAGCGGCCTGCCGCAGTCTTCAGCGCCTCCCGCCGGGCCAGCACGAAACCGAAGCCCGGCACGCCCTCGATGCACTTGTTGGCGGAGGAGACCAGCGCCTCGTAGGGAACTGTTTCGGGCGGCAGGTCGATGGCGCCGAAGGCCGACATGCTGTCAATGAGCAACCGGCGGCCGGCCGCGGCAACCGCTTCGGCAATTTCCTCGACCGGGTTCAGGATGCCGCTGGAGGTTTCGCAATGTACGGCGACGACATGGGTGATTGCCTGATCGCGGGCCAGGATCTCCGCCACCTCCGCGCCGCGTGGCGGCAGGTAGTCGCCCTTGTCCAGCACCTCGACGTCGCGGCCCAGGTAGCGCAGCACCTCGGCCGACCGCTTGCCATAGGCACCGTTTGCCAACACCAGCGCCTTGCCGTTGCGTGGCACGAAGGTTCCCAGCATGGCCTCGACCGCGAATGTGCCCGACCCTTGCATCGGCACGCACTCGAAGGCCTCGCCGCCCCTGCCGAACATCGCCACCAGCCGCTCTCTCATCTCGGCGGTCATGGCGCGAAAGTCGCCGTCCCAGCTTCCCCAGTCGCGCAGCATGGCCTGTTTGACGGCGGCAGAGGTGGTCAGCGGCCCCGGGGTCAGCAGGTAGGGCTCTCCCATCAGGGGCGGTTCGATACGGGGGGTCATGCGCGTCGGTCCCGGTCCGGATTGCCTGGCACAGGCTTGCCGTATCCGGGTCCATATGTAAAATTGGTAATGGATATGCATCCATAGGCGGAACTTATAGTGCGGTATGCCCAGATAAAGGCGTTCCATCATGTGGCCCTGCTTGGCGGCTTCTCCCGTGCGGCAGAGGCGCTGAGCCTGACCCAGCCCGCCATCTCGGAACAGGTGCGCAAGCTTGAACAGTCGCATGATACGCTGTTGTTCCACCGCGACCGGCGCCAGGTGCGCCTGACCGAGGCAGGGGAGGCGCTTCTGCGCCTGACCCGCCCCTATTTCGAGGCCGAGGCCCAGATCAACGAGCACCTGTCGCAATCCGGCGCGGCGGTGGCGGGCGAGCTGCGCGTTATCGCGGATGCGGCCCACCATGTGACCGGCCTGCTGCGCGAACTTCGCACGAAACATCCACAGATCATGGTCTCGCTGCGCGGTGGCAACACGGGCGAGATCCTGGACGAACTGCGCGCCTACAGGGCCGAGATCGGTGTCGTGGGCGATATCGCCCCGGGTCCGGAATTCGACACGGTCCCGCTTGGCGGCGCGGAGATCATCGCGTTTGCCCCGCCCGACCTGCTGCCGCCCGGTGCGAGCGCCCTGCCACTGTCTTACCTGATGCAACGTCCTCTGGTCCTGCGCGAGACCGGCTCGAAAACCCGCCAGAAGGTCGAGGAAGAGGCGGCACGGCAGGGCCTGCGGATGACGCCCGGTATCGTCGCAGAGGGGCGCGAGGCCGTGCGGGAGCTGGTGGCCTCGGGGGCCGGGGTGGGGTTCGTCTCGCGGGCGGAGCTGGGGGCAGATGACCGGGTGAGGGCCGTCTCGATCGAAGGGGCGAAGCTGCGCATGGACGAGACGCTGGTCTGCCTCTCTCAACGGCGGGACCTGCGCCTGATCCGAACTGTCATGGATCTTGCGCGACGCGGCTGAACCTCGCCGCATGAAAGCGAACTACCCGACATGCATACACGCATGACGATAATTTGTGGCATGTTTCGGGAAGGCGCATCACGCAATGACCTTTGCCCCGCCCTATTCCTGCTTGGTTTTCGGGCCAGCTTGGACCCCGGCCATGACGAGTGAATTTGTTTGGAGGGTACCCGCGCGGGCTTCGATCAAGGGGACTACCGCACCAACGCAGTCAGGACCGCCGGCTTGCCTCGGCGGTCCGTCGTGAAAAGGCTGCTTGGTGTCATGTAATCGTCGAATGATCCAGCCCTATGGCTGAGCGCATTTCGGGGCGGCTGTCGTGCGGGCAAGGCACGGTCAGCGGCCCCGAGTGTTTTCCCGCATGCCGACGCTGTACCCGCATCCCGATTTACCTGACGCGCTGGACCGGCCCGTGACTTGCACGCGCCCGTGCGACGTGACAAGATTCCGTCGGGAAAGAACAAGAAATGTCCGGGAGGCCCGAGATGACTCCAACCCGCCAAAAGCGTCGCGTTCAGGTAATCTGTGCGGCGCTGCTGCATATCCCGATTGTCGCGATCGCCGCCTATGCCTTGGCGAACGACATCGGCGACCATGTCGGCATACTGGCTGTCGGGCTCGTGGCAACGGTCGCTGCCACGGTCATGATCGTCCCGTATATCGGACGGGTCATCGACGGCGGGTCTGTTCCGGCCGCGAACTGATGGATCAAAGAAACAGGTAGAGGATCCACGCCAGCAGCGCGGCCTTCGCGACGGCAAGGATGACGACCATCCCCCGGTTCTCGGGCGCGCGGACGGCGTCGAACAGCCGCGCGGACAAAGACAGATTCTCGTCCCCGAACAACGTCATCTCGATATTGCTCAGAACACGCGGCGGCGGTGTCACGCCCGTTTGGTCGTCGGTTTCGTAGAAGGCCACGAAGCGCTCGTTCCAGAGCCGGAAGGCATCGCGCATCTCCGCATCCCCTTCGAGATCGCGGCGCACACGCTCCTGCTCGGCCGTGTCCAGCAGGCCGAGGGCAAGTTCGCCCGTCAATGCGATCTTCTCGGTGGTCAAGGGTGCGGCCCTTCAGTTGCGGCAATGGCCAGGTGGCCCGGATACCGGAGCCCAGAATGTACCATCCCGCGCATTTACGCAATGTGACGTTGATTTCAATGCCGCAGATGATCAAAAGAGCGTCAGGCGCGCAGGCCGTCGAACATGGTCAAGCGGGGTATCCCGGTCAGACCGGTTCCTGTCGGTCCTTGCGCATGGCCCTGCGCTCCGCCCGGTCCAGCCGGGCGAGCACGTCGGCGGCGCTGGCCCCCTCCGCCTCGGCCGCGCGCCAGATCCGGCGGCAGGACGCGGGAGACCATGGCAGCGCAGCCCGGGACAACCATTGACGAAGGAAGGCGGGCAGCCTGTCATATTCCCCCATCGGATCCCCGGCGCGCCGTCGCCGGCGCACCCGGGTTGCGCCGAGATTGGTCTTCACGCGGCATCCTCCGGGTCGGCCACCGGGTCGAGCACCAGAACCAGCCGGGTCTCGCCCGTCCCCTCGACCGGGGGCGAGCGGTGCAGGAGCTCGCTGGTCCCGCGGGCCGGCCAGAGCTTGCCGCGCAGCAACAGCGGCGCGCCGGTCGGGGCATTGAAAACCTCCCGCGGCACGTCACCCCCCTGCCCGGCCCCGTACTCGGTGCCCGTTCCGCGGTAGGTGCAGATCAGCCGGACGGTCACCGCATCGACATGGAAGCGGCCGCAGGCATTGCCGCTCACCCGGTCGAGGCGCAGGCGCAGGTAGGGCGCGCCCGACAGGGCCGCGAAGATATCGGCCAGCGCCGCGATGTCGTCGACCAGCATGTCGCGTTCCGGCCCGGGCGGCGTGCCGGCCCCGTGGCAGAGCGATGCTACGGCGTTACGCACCGCAGCCGGGCGCAAGACGACGCGGGCCGATGGCAGGTGATCCGGATGCAGACCGTCGAGCCATTGCTGGAACGTCGGCAGAGGTGTGCGGTGCCAGAGGGCCGCCGCCACGCCGGCCTGCCAGATGGCATCGAGGTCTTCGGGCCGTCGGACAATCTCGAGCCCGGCAACCGCCTGTTCCGTGATGGTCTGAACCAGGGTCATGCTGCCTCCGATCGACGCCATTGCGGGAACGGATCAGGCAGGTCGGGCAGCGCATCGGGGCCCGGCGCGCGCTCTTCCGGCACCAGCACCGATTCCAGCGTCGCCTTCAGCGCGGGCCAGTCGATCCCGGCGCCGATGAAGACGATCTCCTGCCGCCGGTCCCCCCAGGGTTCCTGCCAGTGGTTCGCCAGGTAGCTTTGCGCCTGCGGGTGATCGGGCCAGCGTTCCTTCGGCACCGAGGCCCACCACGTGCCCAGCGGCGCGACGGTCGACAGGCTGCCCGCAAGCGAGAACTCGGCCACCCACTCGGGCCGCGTGGAAATCCAGAAATGCCCCTTGGCCCGGATCACCCCCGGCAGCGGCCCGTTGAGCACGTCATGGATCCCCTGCGGATCGAACGGCCGCCGGGCCCGGAAGACGTAGGAGGTGACCCCGTATTCCTCGGTCTCGGGCACGTGGTCGGCGAAGCCATAGAGCTCCTTGGCCCACATCGGGTGCTCGTGCGCTTTCTCGAAATCGAAGAGGCCGGTATCGAGGATCTCGCCGGCCGGCACGTTCGCGTGGTTCGTCTCGATGATGCGCGCATCGGCATTCAGGCTGCGGATGATCTTTCGGGCCGCGTCGGCCTTCTCCGGCCCGGCATCGGCCACCTTGTTGAGGATCACCACGTCGGCAAACTCGATCTGGTCGGTCAGCAGGTGCACGAGGGTGCGCTCGTCGGCCTCGCCCATGGTCTCGCCCCGGTCGCGGAGGAAATCGTGGCTGGCGTAATCGTTGAGCAGGTTCACCGCGTCGACCACCGTGACCATCGTGTCCAGCCGGGCGACGTCGGACAGGCTGTCGCCGTATTCGTCGCGGAAGTCGAAGGTCGCGGCCACGGGCAGCGGCTCGGAAATGCCGGTGGATTCGATGAGCAGGTAGTCGAACCGCCCGGCGGCGGCGAGGCGGCGCACCTCGTCGAGCAGGTCGTCGCGCAGGGTGCAGCAGATGCAGCCGTTCGACATCTCCACGAGCGTCTCGTCGGTGCGCGACAGCTCGGTATCGGCGCGCACGAGATCGGCGTCGATGTTCACCTCGGACATGTCGTTGACGATCACGGCAACGCGCCGCCCCTCGCGGTTGTTGAGCACCCGGTTCAGAAGCGTCGTCTTGCCGGCGCCGAGGAAGCCGGAAAGCACGGTCACGGGAAGTCTTGAATCGGTCATGGCATGGGATCCTCTTGCTGGGGCGGCTCCCGGCGGGGCGCCGCCATATTGGATGTTATCACATTACACTTACCGGCCCGAAAAAACGCGCCTCCCCTTTGGGCCGGCGCGCAGGGCGGGCCGCGACGAGGCGGTCCGCCCGTAGGCCGGTCTCAGCCGGCCTGAAGGCAATCCGCCAGCGACCCGGCAAGGTTCCGAAGCAGTTGCGGGTACAGGTCCGTCCCCGGCTCCAGGTCCGACCCCAGCGGATCGAGCACGCCGGTCTGGGCCTCGGACCCTTCCATTACCGCAGCCACGACACCGGGGCTGAATTGCGGCTCGGACAGCACGCAGGTGACCTGCTGTTCCTGCATCCGCCCCTGGATCTCGGCAATGCGCGCGGGGCTCGGGTCGGTCGCGTCGGAGAGCGAAATCGCGCCCGAGGCCGGGAAGCCGAAGCTGTTCTCGAAATACTGGTAGGCATCGTGGAAGACGATGAAGTTCTCGCCCTGCACAGGTTCGAGAATCCCCTCGATCTCCTGCGACAGCGCCGCAAGTTCCTCGCGCCCCGCGGCGGCGTTGGCGGCGTAGGCCTCGGCATTCTCGGGATCGGCGGCCGAGAGGCTGTCGGCGATGACGGTCAGCCAGGCGGAGGCGTTCTCGGGCGAGAGCCACATATGCGGGTCGGTGCCGCCGTGATCGTGGCCGTGGTCATGATCGTGGTCGTGGCCCTCGGCGTGCTCCTCGTGGTCGTGCCCTTCGCCTTCGCCCTCCGCATGATCCTCGTGGTCGTGATCATGTGCCTCTTCATGATCGTGGTCGTGGTCATGTGCCTCTTCGTGATCATGGTCATGCGACTCTTCGTGGTCGCCGTGATCATGGGAATGCGCTTCGAACAGGGCGCTTTCGCGGGTCGGAAGCGTGGTGGTCGCGTCCAGATCGGACAGCGTCACGATCTCGGCCCCGCCGGCCAGCGTCTCGATCGAATCGCCGAGCCACGGTGTCAGGCTCGGCCCCACCCAGAACACCAGCGCCGCGTCCTGAAGCGCCTGGGCCTCGGAGGGGCGAAGGCTGTATTCATGCGGGCTGGCGCCGGGGGCGACGATCAGGTTCGGCTCCCCCACCCCGGCCATGACGCGCGCCACCAGCGAGTGCACCGGCGCGATATCCGCCGCGACCCCGGGCGTGTCGGCCATGGCCGTTCCGGCCAGCAGCGTAGCAGTCAGCGATAGCGGGAGAAGGTTTCTGGACATCCGGGGCTCCATGTGATTTTATAACATCGATGACCCGATACATGATATAAGATAACATGACAAGCCCCGGACACCCCAAGGCCGATCCCGCCACCGAACCGGTGGGTTTCGCCGCGCATGACCACGGCCGCTGCGTTGCCACGGGCATTGCGGCGGCGGAAGCACGCTGTTCCGAGCAGGGCCTGCAATTCACGCCCGTGCGCCGCAAGGCGCTGGAAATCCTGCTGCAGGAACACCGCGCGCTGGGCGCCTATGACGTGCTCGACCGGCTGCGCAACGCGGGTTTCGGCTCGCAGCCGCCGGTCGCCTATCGCGCGCTCGACTTCCTCGTCGCCAACGGGTTGGCGCACAAGATCGAACGTCTTAACGCTTTCATCGCCTGCGCGCATCCCGGCACCCGCCACTCGCCGGCCTTCATGATCTGCCGGCTGTGCGATTCGGTGGCCGAGGCGCACGCGACGCCGACACGGGGCGCGCTGGGCCAGGCAGCCCGTGAAGCCGGGTTCCGGATCGAGCGCACGGTGGTCGAGGCGGAAGGCGTCTGCCCGTCCTGCGCGGAAAAGGCCGACGCATGAGCCTGATATCGCTTCGCGGATTAAGCGTTCGTTACGGCGCAGTCACGGTGTTGCGCGACGTGTCGATGGAGGTTGCGCCGGGCGAGATCGTCACGGTGGTGGGGCCCAACGGGTCGGGCAAGACCAGCCTGCTGCGGGCGATCATCGGCGCGGTGGCGCCGGCGCGGGGCGAGGTGGTTCACAAGCCCGGCCTGCGCATCGGCTATGTGCCGCAGAGGCTGCATATCGACCCGACCCTGCCGATGACGGTGGAACGGTTCCTGCGCCTGCCCGGCGGCATTGCGAAAGGCGCCTGTGCCGAGGCGCTCGAGACGGCCGGGGTGCCGGACCTCGCCAAGCGCCAGATGTCCGGCCTGTCGGGCGGGCAGTTCCAGCGGGTGCTGCTGGCCCGGGCGATGATCAACCGGCCCGACGTGATCCTGCTCGACGAGGCGACGCAGGGGCTGGACCAGCCCGGCTCTGCCGCCTTCTATCGCCGGATCGAGGAGGTGCGGCGCGAGACCGGCTGTGCCGTGCTGATGATCAGCCACGAGCTGCACGTGGTGATGAGCGCCTCGGATCGGGTTGTCTGTCTCAACGGGCATGTCTGCTGCGAAGGCACGCCCGAGAAGGTCTCGTCCGCGCCCGAGTATCGCGCGCTCTTCGGCAGCGGCACCGGCGGGGCGCTGGCCCTTTACCGGCACGATCACGACCACGCCCATGACGGGGCCTGCGACCACGACCACGGGCAGGGTCACGGGCATGATCACGGGCACGACCATACGGAGGCCGCCGAGTGATGCTCGACGATTTCATGATGCGCGCCACCCTCGCCGGCCTTGGCGTCGCCTGTGCCGCCGCGCCGTTGGGCAGTTTCGTCGTCTGGCGGCGCATGGCCTATTTCGGCGATGCCACGGCCCATGCCGCCGTTCTTGGCGTGGCCCTTTCGCTGGCGCTTCAGATTTCAGTCTTCACGGGCGCGATGGCGGTGGCGCTGGCCATGGCGCTGACCGTCACGCTGCTGACCGGCCGCGGCTATGCGATGGACACGCTGCTGGGGGTCCTGGCGCATTCGGCCCTGGCGTTCGGGCTTGTCGCGGTGTCCTTCCTGTCGGGCATCCGGATCGACCTGATGGCCTATCTCTTCGGCGACATCCTGGCGGTGTCTCGCACCGACCTCGCGGTCATCTGGGGCGGTGCGGCGGTGGTGGTCGGGCTGATCGGCTGGCGCTGGTCGGGCTTGCTGACCGCGACGCTGAACGAGGATCTCGCCCATGCCAGCGGCATCGACCCCAAGCGCGAGAAGCTGATCCTGACGCTGGCGCTGGCGATTACCGTCGCCGTGGCGATCAAGGTGGTCGGCGTCCTGCTCATCGCGGCGATGCTGATCATCCCGGCCGCCGCCGCGCGGCCGCTGTCGCGCACGCCGGAAGGCATGGCGCTCACCGCCGCCGTCATCGGCGCCGCCTCGGCGGTCATCGGGCTGCGGGCCGCCTATATGCTCGACACGCCGGCCGGGCCGTCCATCGTCTGCATTGCGGCGATGTGCTTCGCCGTGACCAGCCTTGCCAGCGGCGTTTGGCGCAACGGCTAGGGCGCGCGGGCGGGGCGGTACGGGCTCGTTGGCCTGAAGGCCGGCACCATTTCGGGCCGGTTGGCTCAGCTCACGCCGCAGCCCCGCGGGCTCAGCCGCACTTGGAATGGCCGCAATTCATGCAGGTCATGCAGCCTTCGACCATGCGCATGTCGTATTGTCCGCAGGCCGGGCAGGCCGGGCCGCGTTTGCCGGGCAGGTTGACGACCTCGGCCGTGGGGTCGGTCTTGAGGCCGAGGCCTTCGCCCTCGAGGAAGCCGATCTGGATCATGTGGCGTTCCAGCACCCCGCCGATGGCGGCGAGGATCGAGGGGATGTACTTGCCGTTCATCCAGGCCCCGCCGCGGGGGTCGAAGACGGCTTTCAATTCCTCCACCACGAAGGACACGTCGCCGCCGCGCCGGAACACGGCCGAGATCATCCGGGTGAGCGCCACGGTCCAGGCGAAATGCTCCATGTTCTTGGAGTTGATGAACACCTCGAAGGGTCGGCGGTGGCCGTTCAGGATGATGTCGTTGACGGTGACGTAGATCGCGTGGTTGCTGTCGGGCCATTTCAGCTTGTAGGTGGCGCCGTCGAGCTCCGCCGGGCGGTCGAGCGGTTCGGACATGTAGACCACGTCGCCATGGGGCTGAAGCGGTTCGGCATCAGAAGATGCCAAGACTTCAGGCGCTTGATCACCAAGGATTGTCGCTGTGGTGACCTCTAGGGCTTGTGCAATCTTGGCAATGTTGTCGACCGAGGGCGATTTCTCGTTCTTCACGAGCTGCTGCACGTAGTTTGGTCCAAGGCCAGCCTTCACGGACAGCGCCCGCAGGCTCAGTCCGTTCTTCTTGGCCAATTCGACAATCCTGTTCCCGACGTCACCCGTCGTTGAACTTTTCTCACTGACGCTCAGGACCGAGCCCGTCACCTCGTTCGGGCGGTAGGTGGTGCAGCCCTTGCAGCCGGTCTCGTAGGCCTGCATGTAGACGTTCTTGAAGGCCTCGAAGCTGATATCCTCGGGCACGTTGATGGTCTTGGAAATCGAGGAATCCACCCATTTCTGGGCCGCGGCCTGCATCCGCACGTGATCCTCGGGGGCGAGCATCTGGGCGTTGACGAAATGGTCGGGCAGATCGGCATCGCCGAACTTCTCGCGCCACATCTGCACGGCGTAATCCTCGACCCCTTCCTCGGTGCGGGAGCCGTCCTTCTGCAGCACCTTGCGGGTGTAGGAATAGGCGAAGACCGGCTCGATGCCCGACGAGACATTGCCGGCGTAGAGGCTGATCGTGCCGGTGGGCGCGACGGAGGTCAGCAGGGCGTTGCGGATGCCGTGTTCGGCCACGGCGGCGCGCACGTCCGCGTCCATCGCCTGCATGGTGCCGCTGGCGAGGAAGGCGTCGGCGTCGAAGAGGGGGAAGGCGCCCTTCTCTTTCGCAAGCTCCACCGAGGCGAGATAGGCGGCGCGGGCGATGCGGTGCATCCAGCGTTCGGTCTGTTCCGCGGCCTCCTCGGAGCCGTAGCGCATGCCCTTCATCAGCAGCGCATCGGCGAGGCCGGTGACGCCGAGGCCGATGCGGCGCTTGGCCTGCGCCTCCTGCCGCTGTTGTTCCAGCGGGAAGTTCGAGACGTCGACCACGTCGTCCATCATGCGGATGGCGGTGGCGACAAGGGTGTCGAGTTCGGCCTCATCCACATGGGCCGTGTCCTCGAACGGCTCGCGCACCAGACGGGCCAGGTTGATCGAGCCCAGCAGGCAGGCGCCGTAGGGCGGCAGGGGCTGTTCGCCGCAGGGGTTGGTGGCCGAGATCGTCTCGCAATAGGCGAGGTTGTTGGCCTGGTTGATGCGGTCGATGAAGATCACGCCCGGCTCGGCGAAATCATAGGTGGCCTGCATGATCCGGTTCCACAGGTCGCGGGCCTGGATGGTGTGGTAGACCTTGCCGCCGAAGGTCAGCTCCCACGGGCCGTCGGCCTTGACCGCTTCCATGAAGGCATCGGTCACCAGCACCGAGAGGTTGAACATGCGCAGGCGGGAGGCGTCGGCCTTGGCGGCGACGAAATCCTCGATATCGGGGTGGTCGCAGCGCATGGTGGCCATCATCGCGCCGCGGCGGGAGCCGGCGGACATGATGGTGCGGCACATGGCGTCCCACACGTCCATGAAGGACAAAGGCCCGCTGGCATCGGCGGCGACGCCCTTCACCTCGGCGCCGCGGGGGCGGATGGTGGAGAAATCATAGCCGATCCCGCCGCCCTGCTGCATGGTGAGCGCGGCCTCGCGCAGGGCGTTGAAGATGCCGTCGAGATTGTCGGGGATGGTGCCCATGACGAAGCAGTTGAAGAGCGTTACCTGCCGCGCGGTGCCGGCGCCGGCGGTGATGCGGCCGGCGGGGAGGAAGCGGAAATCCTCGAGCGCGTGGAAGAACGGGTCCTCCCAGGCCTCCGGCTCGGCCTCGTTCTGGGCCAGCGCGCGGGCCACGCGGCGCCAGGTATCCTCGACCGTGCGGTCGCGGACCGTGCCGTCGCCATCCTTCAGGCGGTACTTCATGTCCCAGATGGACTCGGCGATGGGGGCGGCAAAGCGGGTCATGTGCGGCAGGTCCTGGTTCGTGGAGACATCCACAATACCTTGAAGCCGTCCGGATTTCCACTACCGTATCTGGCCCAAAGGACGATTCTTTCACATGGCCAAACTGCATCTCATAAAACTCAGCGTCGGCTCGAAAAACGTCGAGAGCATGGCGGATTGGCAGGCCCTGCGCCGGGCACAGACCGAGGACGGGCTGCCGCGGCATGTCACGCGGATGTGGCCGCGGCGGGCCGACGAGGTGCTCGAGGGCGGGTCGCTTTACTGGGTGATCCAGGGGCTGGTGCAGTGCCGGCAGCGGATCGTCCGGTTCGACGAGGTGACCGGGCAGGATGGCATCCGGCGCTGTGCAATCGTGCTGGACCCCGAGATCGTGCGGACCACCACGGCGCAGAAGCGGCCGTTCCAGGGCTGGAGATACCTGCAGCCGGGCGATGCGCCGGCCGATCTGCCGGCCTCGCGGCGGGACGAGGAGGCGCTGCCGGCGGACCTGTCGGCGGCCCTGGCGGATATCGGGGTTTTGTGACGCGACAGGGCGATTTCCGGAAACGGCACGCGAATCAGGGTTAACGCGTTGATTTCGCGGCAGGAGGCCGTGTCGGTATCACGTCGGTATAACGTCGGTATTTTGTCGGTGTTCGGGACGGTGGCCGGCCGGGTTAACGCCCCGCGCGGTGGTGTTGCGCCGCGACAGGCGTCGATGGCCCGGACGCCCAAGAGGCGGCGGCGGCGCGCCCGCGCGGGTGCTGCATCGCTGCAACAGTCCGCTCATGACGCTAGGTCATCGGCGCAAACCGGCCCAAGTCACTGACATGCCGGCCAGTTTCTGCTTCTTTACCCCACCGCACCGTGCGCCCCGATCACGAATATCTGATTATCGCGGCACCCCCCTTGTCACGCCGCCGCAGGCGTATATGTGCGCCCAACACCCAAAAGATCGGGCGATGTCCCGACGGGGTGTCCGGTGCCGCGCGGCGGACCGGAGGAGCAGAAAGAGAATGGTCGTCAGACCAAAGGAGACCAGACATGAAGAGAACGCTTACCGTGCTTGCGGCAACCTCCGCCCTCGTCGCCGGCCCCGCGCTGGCCGGGAGCATGACGCCCGCCCCGCAGGAGCAGCCCGTCATTGCGCCGGTGGCACCGCCGGCCCCCGCAGGCCCCGACTGGACCGGCTTCTACGGCGGTGGCCAGATCGGTTACGCGAATGTTGACACCAACGTGCCCGGCCTCGACGGGGACGACGTGATCGGTGGTCTGACGTTCGGTTACGATTACGACCTCGGCAACTGGGTTGTGGGTGCCGGCATGGACTATGACTTCGCCGATATCTCGCTGGCCCCCGGCAACGATCTCGAGCGGGTCTACCGCGTCAAGGCGCGCGCCGGCTACAAGGTGGGTCAAGGCCTGCTCTACGGCACCGGCGGCTACGCCAACGCCGACGTGAGCAACGTGGGCGACGACGACGGCTATTTCGTCGGCGCAGGCTACGAGCACATGGTCAGCCAGAACGTGTCGGTTGGTGGTGAAGTGCTCTATCACGAGTTCGACAACTTCCAATCGACCGGCACCGACGTCGAAGCGACGACGGTTCAGCTTCGCGGCACGTTCCGCTTCTGATCCGACCAAGTCTTTCGATCGGAATTACGGCCCGGGCTTTCCCAAGCCCGGGCCGTTCATTTTTCAACACCGCCGCGTGTTTTCTCGGCGGCTTCTTGCTCAAAACTGCCTGTTATCCCGGGTTTGAGGGACTTTAGGTCACATGAGAGCAACACTTGCAAAACGACAAGAGATTTTGGCCCTTCTGTCGTTGAGTGTCGGGGCATCTCGCCTAGATACTGCGTCGTAGCACCCGGCACTTTCGGGCCAAATCTGATAATGCACAAATGGTTCGTGAGCGAACACGCGGACCGAAACGTGAGGACAAGAATATGAAGCACGCGCTTTCCCTGTTTGTGGCCGCCACTCTGACCGCTACGGGCCCCGCGCTGGCAGGCAGCCTGGCGGATCCTGTCGTCGATGCACCGGTCACGGTGCCGGCCCCGGCGAAACCGGCCATCCCCAACTGGACCGGTTTCTACCTCGGTAGCGAAATCGGCTACCTCAACATGGACACCAACTTTGCCGGCATCGACGGTGACGATCCCATCGCGGGTTTCACCGCCGGTTACGACTATGATTTCGGCAACTTCGTGCTGGGTACCGCGGTCGACTATGACTGGACCAGCCTGAACCTGACCCCGGCCGTGCAGGCCGAGAACATCCTGCGCGTCAAGGTGCGGGGCGGTGTGAAGATGGGCCGCGGCCTGGCCTATGCCACCGGCGGCTACACCAACCTCGACACCAATATCGCGGGTGACGTGGACGGGTATTTCGTCGGCGGCGGCTACGACTACATGGTCGGCGACCACCTGACCGTGGGTGGCGAACTGCTGTACCACGATTACGACGACTTCACCGGTACGCCGGTGGGCGCCGAGGCCACCACGCTGGCCGTGCGGACCGTCTTCAAGTTCTGATCTGTCGGAACATCGAAATCGAAGGCCCGGATGAGCGATCATCCGGGCCTTTCTCGTTCTGCGGTGCGGGGGCCCCTGCCCCCGTTTCCTGCCCGGCTCAGTCGGCGCCGAGCCTGGCGATGAGCTGTTTCAGGGTCTGGCGGTCGGCCGTGCCCATGTCGACCCCGCGGGCGCGGAACAGCGTGGCCTGGCTGCGCAGGATCAGCCCGTCTTCCAGCGTCTTGAGGTGGTTGGCGCGCAGGGTGTCGCCTGATGAGGTGATGTCGGCAATGGCCTCGGCGGTTTCGTTCTTGACGGTGCCCTCGGTCGCGCCCTGGCTGTCGACGAGCTGGTAGTCGGCGACGCCGTTCTCGCGCAGGAAGTCGCGGACGAGGCGGTGATACTTGGTGGCGATGCGCAGGCGGAAGCCGTGTTTCGCACGGAAGGCGGCGGCGACGGCGTCGAGATCGTCGAGCGCGCCCACATCGACCCAGACCCGCGGCACGGCGAGGACGAGGTCGGCATGGCCGAAGCCCAGCTCGGCCAGCTCCTCGACCCGGTGATCCCACCGGCCCAGCTTTTCCCGGACGAGATCGGTACCGGTGACGCCGAGATGGATGCGGCCGGCGGCGAGTTCGCGGGGGATTTCGCCCGCCGAGAGCAGGACGAGTTCGACATTGTCGATGCCGTCGACGAAGCCCGCATATTCCCGGTCGGAGCCCGCCCGGCCCAGTGCGACGCCACGGGCGCCGAACCATTCGAAGGTCTTCTCCATCAGCCGGCCCTTGGAGGGCACGCCCAGCTTCACGCTCATGCCGCACCCCCCAGCGAGATGACGAGGCCGGGGCGGATGACGCCGCCGACCGCCGGGATTTCCGCGCCGCCGCCCAGTTGGCGGGTCAGCGCGTCGTAGCGCCCGCCGGTGGCGACCGGGGGCAGGTCGGGCCGGCGCTCGGCGTAGAAGCCGAAGACGAAGCCGTCGTAATATTCCATTTGCGTGCGGCCGTAGCTGGCCTCGAAATCGAGCGCGGTGACGTCGATGCCGGCGTCGCCCAGCGCGTCGAGGCGGCGGGCCAGCCGGTCGATGGCGGGCGCGATGGCGGGCATGTCGACGGCGATGTCGCGAAGCTGTTCCAGCGCGTTGTCGGAGGTTTCGCGCACGGCGAGGATGGCGTCGAGCAGCGCCACCTCGTTTTCCGACAGGGGCGCGGCGGCGGCATCCTCGCGCAGGGTGTCGATGCGGCTGCGGATCTCGGCGGCGCTGCGCAGGCCGATCATCGGTGCGGCATGGGCCATCGGGTCGGTGGCGGCCAGCAGGGCGGCGCGGCTTTCGGGCACGCGGGCGCGGCCGGCGTAGCGGTCGATGAGTGCGCGGAAGCGCTTGGGGCGCCAGATGTGACGGCGGAGCGCGGCCTTGCGGCGTTCGGGCGTGCGGAGGCCCTCGACGGCGGCCATGAGGATGCCGATATCGCCGGTGGCGGCGCGGAGGTTCAGAGGGGCCAGCACCTTGTGGAAGAGGGCGAAGACGCGGGCGTCGGCGGCCTCGGGGTTGGCGCGGTCGAAGACTTCGAACCCGGCCTGGATGTATTCGTTGGCGCGGTCGGGGTCGTGTTCCTGGCGGCGGAAGACCTCGCCCGCGTAGGTGTAGCAGGCGGGGTCGGCGCCGTGGGCCATGTGCATCTGCACGACCGGCACGGTGAAGTCGGGGCGCAGCATCTGCTCGCCCCGAAGCGCGTCGGAGGTGACGTAGGCGCGGGCGCGGATATCCTCGCCATAGAGGTCGAGGAGGAGGTCGGCGGGCTGGAGGATGGCGGTTTCCACCGGGTCCGCCCCTGCCGCCTCGAACAGGCCGCGCAGGCGCATCGCCTCGGCCCGGATCGCGGCGCGGTTGGTCATCCGCCCTGCCCGTCCAGGATCTCGCGGACCTTGGCGACCATCTGGTCGCGCGGCACCTCGAACTGGCTGGGCCGTTCCTTCCATTCCTCGAGCGTGGCGTTCTCGGCGATCTTGGCGCCAAGGACCAGGTCCTTGATCTGGACGATGCCCTTCTCCTTCTCGTCGCCGCCCTCGATGATGGCGACGGGGGAGTTGCGCTTGTCGGCGTATTTGAGCTGGTTGCCGAAGTTCTTGGGGTTGCCGAGATAGACCTCGGCGCGGATGCCGGCCTGGCGGAGTTCGCCGACCATGGCCTGGTAGTCGGCCATGCGGTCGCGGTCCATCACGGTGACGACGACGGGGCCGGTGGCGGCGGTGCCGATGCGGCCTTTCTCGCGCAGGGCGGCGAGCAGGCGGTCGACGCCGATGGAGATGCCGGTGGCGGGGACGGCCTGGCCGGTGAAGCGCTTGACGAGGTCGTCGTAGCGCCCGCCGCCGGCGACCGAGCCGAACTGGCGCTTGCGGCCCGTCTCGTCGAGGATGTCGAAGGTGAGCTCGGCCTCGAAGACGGGGCCGGTGTAGTAGCCGAGGCCACGCACGACGGAGGGGTCGATGACGATGCGGTCGGGGCCGTAGCCTTGCGCGGCGAGGAGGTCGGCGATCTGTTCGAGCTCGGCGATGCCCTCCTGCCCCATGGGGCTGTCGCCCACGGCGCGGCGGAGGTTGGCGAAGGTTTCGCCCGTGTCGGCGGCCTTGGAGGTGAGGAAGGTCAGCACCGGGCCAGCCTGTTCATCGGTGAGGCCGACCCCATCAATATAAGCGCCCGACGCATCCAGCCGCCCCTTGCCAAGCAATTCGCGCACGCCCGCTTCGCCGACCTTGTCGAACTTGTCGATGGTGCGCATGACGGCGGCGCTGCGCTCTGCGTCGTCGGCGAGCCCCATGCTTTCCAGCACGCCGTTCAGAACCTTCCGGTTGTTCACACGGATCAGGTAATCCCCGCGCGGGATGCCCACCTCTTCCAGCGTGTCGGCGAGCATGGCGCAGATCTCGGCGTCGGCGGCCATGCTGGCGGTGCCGACGGTGTCGGCGTCGCATTGGTAGAACTGGCGGTAGCGGCCCGGGCCGGGTTTCTCGTTGCGCCAGACCGGGCCCATCGCGAAGCGGCGGTAGGGGGTGGGCAGGTCGTTGCGGTGCTGGGCGTAGACGCGGGCCAAGGGCGCGGTGAGGTCATAGCGCAGGGCGAGCCAGTCGCCCTTGCCGTCCTCGTCCGCCTCCTGCCAGGCGAAGACGCCCTCGTTGGGGCGGTCGACATCGGGGAGGAACTTGCCCAAAGCCTCGACCGTCTCGACGGCGCTCGATTCCAGCGCGTCGAAGCCGTAGCGATGGTAGACCGCGGCGATCTTCTGCAGCATCTCTGCGCGTTCGCTCACTTCCGCGCCGAAATAGTCGCGGAACCCCTTGGGGGTTTCGGCCTTGGGGCGGGGCTGTTTCTTGGTCTTGGCCATCTTGCGGGTCCTTGCCGGTGCCATTCGCCGCGCGGTCTAGCCGAAGGGGCGTGAAGGGGCAAGCGGCAGGCGCGCGCTTGACCGGTCCGGCCGGCCCGCCTAGATGCCTTTCATGGAAAAGCTCGAAGAACACATCGCCCACCTTGCCCGCGTCGTCGACGACCTGTCCGACGTGGTGGCCCGGCAGGAGACCGAGATCGGCCAGCTCAAGCGGCGGGTGGCCCTGCTGTTGCAGCGGGAGGCGGAGCGGGAGAGCCTGAGCTCCGCGGCCGAGGTGATCGGCGACGAGCGGCCGCCGCATTACTGAGGCGGCGCGGCGTCAGAGGCCGGTCTTGCGGTCCTGTGCCACGAGGTCGCCGCCGTGGAGCAGCAGGTTCATCCACTGGGCATTGCCGCCGAAGCGTTCGTAGACGCTGACGAAGACCGTGTCCTTCGCCATCTGGCCGATCCGGCTGCCGCAGGGTTTGCGGCGGGGCTTGTTGCAGACCCGGCGCTTGAGCTTTTCATAGGCCTTGTCGGTGTCGGAATAGGGCTGCACCTCGGCCGGCAGGCCGTAGCGGAGCTGTTCGTGCATCTCGACCGAGCCGAAGACGGCCATGGCGGCGGTGAACTGCCGGGCGCAGCCATCGTCGAAGCCGGTGATGTAGAAGGTGTGTGGCTCGGTGCTGCCCGGCGCGCTGTCGTAGAGTTGGTAGCGGGGGCGGCGTTCGGGATACTGGGCGGACCGCTGGCCCAGGCTGGCCGTGTCGACGCCGCAGATCGTGGCGACGCGGCCGTAAGGCAGGCTTGTGCCGAAGGCGATCTCGCTTTTCGAGGCGTCGGCGGCGGGCAGAGAGGCCTCGGTCACGGTGGCGCCGGACGGGGCCGCCCCCTCCTCTTCGGGCGGGGCGGTGGCGGCGCGGTTGCCGCCGAAGAGGCCGGCGAGGAAGCCGGTGCCGGAATTCTGGGCCATCGACATGGCGGGGGCGTCCGGATCCACGCTCTCGTCGGCGAGGCGCGGCACCCCGGCCATCTCGGCCCCGCAAGAGGCCGTGAGCGTGAGAACCAGACATGCCGCAGCGATACGCATCCGGGGTGACCCCTCCCATTCCAACGGATCGCGCAGAGCTTATCCGAGGCCATACGCCGCCGTCCAGCCCGGGGGCAATGCTGCGACAATTCAGGCACTTGCCCGCGTGTGTTCAGATTTCCTCGACCATGGCGACGCCCGGCAGGGAGCGCAGCGCGCCCTTGATCTGGGGCGAGACCGGGTAGTCGCGCCCGGCGGAGATTTCCACCTCGCCCGGCAGGGCCTGGTCGAGGAGGCAGAAATAGATCGGCCCGCGCCCGCCCTTGGCGTCGGCGGATTTTTCCAGAACGGTGGCGACGGAGGGCACCGCGCCCGCATCCTCGACGAAGATGCGCAGGCCCGAGGCCCCGGCATCGGCGACGACGCTGTCGGCGGGCTGGATGACGCGGGCCAGCAGCTTGAGCTGGTCCTCCTCCATCGTCGCCTCGACGGTCAGGACGACCATCGAGCCGGTCTCGAGGTGATCGCGGGAGGCTTCGAGCGTGTCGGAGAAGACCGTGACCTCGTAGCTGCCGGTGGTGTCGGAGAGCTGCACGAAGGCGAAGCGGTTGCCCCGGGCCGAGCGGCGTTCCTGCCGACCGGCGACGACGCCGGCCATCTTGACCACGGCGGCGCCGCGGCGGGCGTGTTCGGTGACCTCTTCCAGCGTCTTGACGTCCTTGCGCTTGAGCGGCGCGGCGTAGTCGTCGAGCGGGTGGCCGGAGAGGTAGAAGCCCACCGCCTGGAACTCCTCGGTCAGGCGTTCGGCGGGCAGCCAGTCTTCGACCGGGGAGAGGCGCGGTTCGGGCAAGTCGTCGCCCGCCTCGCCGAACAGCGAGACCTGATTGGAGTTCTTCTGTTCGTGGATCGCGGCGGAGTAGTTCATCAGCCGTTCGACATTGTCGAAGACGCGGCGGCGGTTGCGGTCGAGCTCGTCGAAGGCGCCGGCGCGGGCGAGCATTTCGAGCGGGCGTTTGCCAATGCGCTTGAGATCGGCGCGGCGGGCGAAGTCGAAGAGGGTGACGAAGGGTTTCTCTCCCCTGCCCTCGACGATCAGGCGCATGGCGTCGACGCCCACGTTCTTGAGCGCGCCCAGCGCGTAGTGGAGCGCGCCGTCCCTGACCATGAAGGTGGCGTTGGAGCGGTTCACGCAGGGCGGCACGTAGGGCAGCGCGAGGGCGTGCTTGACCTCCTCGAAATAGGTGGCGAGCTTGTCGGTGAGGTGGATGTCGCAGTTCATGACGCCGGCCATGAACTCGACCGGGTGGTTGGCCTTGAGCCATGCGGTCTGGTAGCTGACCACGGCATAGGCGGCGGCGTGGGACTTGTTGAAGCCGTAGTTCGCGAACTTGTCGAGCAGGTTCCAGACCTCGAGCGCCTTGTCGTCGTCGACGCCGTTTTCCTTGGCCCCGGCGATGAACTTGGGCCGCTCGGCATCCATCGCCTCCTGGATCTTCTTGCCCATGGCGCGGCGGAGCAGGTCGGCACCGCCGAGGGAGTAGCCGGCCATCTCCTGCGCGATCTGCATCACCTGTTCCTGGTAGACGATGATGCCCTGGGTCTCGTCGAGGATGTGGTCGACCGAGGGGTGCAGGTTGTCGCGCTTGGAGAGGCCGTTCTTGACCTCGCAGTATTTCGGGATGTTCTCCATCGGGCCCGGGCGGTAGAGGGCGACGAGGGCCACGATATCCTCGATGCAGGTGGGCTTCATCCGCTTGAGCGCGTCCATCATGCCCGAACTTTCCACCTGGAACACGGCGACGGTCTTGGCGCGGGCGTAGAGCTCGTAGGTTTTCGGGTCGTCGAGGGGGATCTGGCCGATATCGTTCTCGGCGCCGTCGAAGGGTTCGTAGATGGTGCTGCCATCGGCGGCGATGTGCAGGTCGCGGCCCGAGGCGTGGATCTGTTCGATGGCGTTCTGGACGACGGTGAGGGTTTTCAGGCCGAGGAAGTCGAACTTCACGAGGCCCGCCTGCTCGACCCATTTCATGTTGAACTGGGTCGCGGGCATGTCGGAGCGCGGGTCCTGGTAGAGGGGGACCAGCTCATCCAGCGGGCGGTCGCCGATCACCACGCCGGCGGCGTGGGTGGAGGCGTTGCGGAGGAGGCCCTCGACCTGCATGCCGTATTTCAGGAGGCGGTCGACCACCTCCTCGGAGCGGGCCTCTTCCCGAAGGCGGTCTTCCTGTTGCAGGGCCTTCTCGATCGAGACGGGTTTGACGCCCTCGACGGGGATCATCTTGGAGAGGCGGTCGACCTGGCCGTAGGGCATTTGCAGGACGCGGCCGATGTCGCGGACGGCGGCCTTGGACAGGAGCGCGCCGAAGGTGATGATCTGGCCCACCTTGTCGCGGCCGTATTTGCGCTGGACATACTGGATCACCTCCTCGCGGCGGTCCATGCAGAAGTCGATGTCAAAGTCGGGCATGGAGACCCGCTCGGGGTTGAGGAACCGCTCAAAAAGCAGCGAGTAGCGCAGCGGATCGAGGTCGGTGATAGTGAGCGCGTAGGCCACGAGGGAGCCCGCGCCCGAGCCGCGGCCGGGGCCGACGGGGATGTCGTGGTCTTTCGCCCATTTGATGAAGTCGGCCACGATCAGGAAGTAGCCGGGGAAGCCCATGCCCTCGATGATGCCGAGCTCGAACTCGAGGCGTTTCTCGTACTCCTCGACCGGGGCGGCGTGGGGGATGACGGCGAGGCGGGCCTCGAGCCCTTCCTTGGCCTGACGGCGGAGCTCGTCGACCTCGTCATCGGCGAAGCGGGGCAGGATCGGGTCGCGCCGGTAGGCGCCGAAGGCGCAGCGCTTGGCGATCTCGACGGTGTTCTCGATGGCCTCGGGCAGATCGGCGAAGAGGGTGGCCATTTCCTGCGGCGATTTGAAATAGTGCTGGGCGGTCAGGCGGCGGCGGGGTTGCGACTGGTCGACATAGGCGCCTTCGGCGACGCAGATCATGGCGTCGTGGGCCTCGTACATCTTTTCCTGCGGGAAATAGACGTCGTTGGTGGCGACGAGGGGGATCTCCATGGTGTAGGCCATCTCGACGAAGCCCTGCTCGGTCAGCCGTTCGTTTTCGGGCGCGCCCGTCTCGCCGGGGTGGCGTTGCAGCTCGACATAGAGGCGGTCGCCGAAGGCCTTGTGCAGGTCGCGCATGAGCGTCTCCGCCGCCGGGCGCTGGCCCGCCTGCAGGAGGCGGCCGACCGGGCCGTCGGGGCCGCCGGAGAGGCAGATGACGGCCTCGGAATGGCGCTGCAACTCCTCCATCGTCACGTGCGGCAGTTGCCCGTCGCCGCGCAGGTAGAGGCAGGAGTTGAGCTTCATCAGGTTTTCGTAGCCGCGTTCGGTCTGGGCCAGCAGGACCACGGGCGCCGGGGGCTTGTGGCGTTCGCCCGGTGCAGGCGTCACGTATTGCAGGTCGACCTGGCAGCCCATGATGGGCTGGATACCCGCGCCTTGCGCCGTGACGGAGAATTCCAGCGCCGCGAACATGTTGTTGGTGTCGGTCACCGCCACCGCCGGCATGTCGGCCGCCTCGCACAGGCCCGGCAGCTTCTTCAGCCGCACGGCGCCTTCGAGGAGGGAGTATTCGGTATGGACGCGGAGGTGGATGAATCGGGGGGCGCTGCTCATGGGGGCGAGCTTACGGCAGGCGACGGGGGGGTGGAAATACCCGATTGTCGCATGACCCGGCGGCAAGGCCATGCCGGGCGGCGGGGTGCAGACCACCCGTGGCCCTGCCCCGAGATTGGGCGAACCCATTGCCATATCCGGTCAGAAACACTTCCTCCGATTCCAAGGCAATCGGGGTGGGCGCCGCCCAACCCCTTGATTTCCCTTGCGTCACGGTGCCGCGGCCACGGCCCGTTCCGCCGCGGCACGCGCCGCTCCGCGGCCCACTCAATCCTTGCCAAGCCGCGAATTGCGCGCATAGCCTACCCTTCAGGAAAGCCCGCGCCCCTCTACGCCGCATCGGGGGAGCGCACCAGAAAAGGGCGGAGGTAACGCGGCAGGCAGACGTGCTTATGGACATTTCCTTTCGGTTGAACGGGGAGGCCATCGATCTTGCCGGGGTGTCGCCCACCGAGACCCTGCTCGACTGGCTTCGCGAAGGTCGGCGGCTGACCGGCACCAAGGAGGGCTGCAACGAGGGCGATTGCGGGGCCTGTACGGTGATGGTGAGCGATGCGCAGGGGGCGAAGGCGCTGAACGCCTGTATCCTGTTCCTGCCGCAGTTGCATGGGAAAGTCGTTCGGACGGTGGAGGGGATCAGCGGGCCGGATGGCACGCTGCACCCGGTGCAGCGGGCGATGATCGAGCATCACGGCTCGCAATGCGGGTTCTGCACGCCGGGATTCATCGTGTCGATGGCGGTGGCGCATTTGAACGGGGAGAGGGATTTCGACACGGCGCTGGCCGGCAACCTGTGCCGGTGTACCGGCTATGCGCCGATCATCCGCGCGGCGGAGGCGGCGGCGACCGAGCCGGTGCCGGAATGGCTGCGCGAGGATAGGGCGGCGGTGGCCCCTGCCCCGGCCTTGCCGGAAAGTGCGGACGACTTGGCGGCCCTCTTGGAGCGGGCGCCGGAGACGGTGCTGGTGGCCGGGGCCACGGATGTGGGGCTTTGGGTCACCAAGCAGTTGCGGGAATTGGCGCCGGTGGCGTTTCTGCACCGCTGCCGGGATTTGCAGCAGGTGGAGGAGAGTGGCTCCGGCCTGCGGGTCGGCGCGGGGGTGACGCTCGACCGGCTGATGCGGGAGATGGCGTCGCGCCACCCGTCTTTTGCGGAGTTGATCCGGCGCTATGGCTCGGCCCAGGTGCGGGGCGCGGCGACAATTGGCGGAAATATCGCCAATGGCTCGCCCATTGGCGACGGGCCGCCAGCGCTGATCGCGCTGGGCGCGGTGTTGCATCTGCGGAAGGGCGATGTGCGGCGGGAGCTGCCGCTGGAGGATTTCTTCCTCGAGTATGGCAAGCAGGACCGGGCGCCCGGCGAGTTCGTCGAGGCGGTGACCATTCCGGCGCAGGCGGACCGGTTGCGCTGTTACAAGCTGTCGAAGCGGTTCGATCAGGATATTTCCGCCGTGTGCGGGTGTTTCAGCATCACCGTCGAGGATGGCGTCGTGAGCGGGGCGCGGATCGCGTTCGGTGGCATGGCGGGGGTTCCGAAGCGGGCCACGCATGTGGAGGCGGCGATTACCGGCCAGCCGTGGACGCTGGAGACGGTGGAAGCCGCGGCGGGGGCGTGGGAGAAGGATTTCACGCCGCTGTCGGACATGCGCGCCTCGGCCCGGTATCGGTTGGAGGGGGCGCGGAACCTGCTGACCCGGTATTTCCACGAGGATCAGGGGCAGGCGACGAGCGTGCTGGAGGTGTCGGCATGAGCGTGACGAAGCCCCTCCCCCATGACGCCGCGCCGCTGCATGTGACCGGGCAGGCAAGGTATGTGGACGATATCCCGGCGCCTGCGGAGACGCTGCATTTGGCCTTCGGGCTGAGCGAGGTAGCTGCGGGGTCGATCACGGCTCTGGATGTCTCGGAGGTTCGGGCCAGTGCGGGTGTTGTCGCGGTGCTGACCGCCGACGATCTTGAGCGGGAGGCGGATACCTCGCCGTCCATTCATGACGAGCCGTTGCTGGCCACGGGCGAGGTGCATTACGCCGGGCAGGCCTTGTTCCTCGTGGTTGCCGACAGTCATCTGAATGCGCGCAAGGCCGCGCGGAAGGCGGGTGTGGAGATCGAAGAGGCCACGCCGATCCTGACGATTGACGAGGCCATCGCCGCCGACAGCCATTTCGAGGACGGGCCGCGCCTCTACGAGAAGGGCGATGCGAAGGCCGCCATCGCCGGTGCGCCTCATTCCATCGAGGGCACGCTGGAGATGGGCGGGCAGGAGCATTTCTACCTCGAGGGTCAGGCCGCCATGGCCCTGCCGCAGGAAGGCGGCGACATGGTGGTCATGTCCTCGACCCAGCACCCCAGCGAGATCCAGCACAAGGTGGCCCATGCGCTGGGCATTCCGATGCATGGCGTGCGGGTGGAATGCCGGCGGATGGGCGGCGGTTTTGGTGGCAAGGAGAGCCAGGGCAATGCGCTGGCGATTGCCTGTGCACTGGGGGCGCAGTTGACGGGCCGGCCCTGCAAGATGCGCTATGACCGCGACGATGACATGATCATCACCGGCAAGCGGCATGATTTCCGGATCACCTATCGGGCGGGGTTCGATGATGACGGCCGGGTGCTGGGGGTGGAGTTCACGCAATATGCCCGCTGTGGCTGGAGCCAGGACCTGTCGTTGCCTGTGGCGGACCGGGCGATGCTGCATGCGGACAATGCCTATCACCTTGAAAACGCGCGGATATTGTCGCACCGGCTGAAGACCAACACGCAGTCGGCCACCGCCTTCCGGGGGTTCGGCGGGCCTCAGGGGATGATCGGGATCGAGCGGGTGATGGATCATATCGCCCATGAGCTGGGCCGTGATCCGCTGGAGGTGCGGCGGGTGAATTACTATGCCGCGCCGAAGAAGACGGGCCCCGGCACGGGGCAGCGGTTCGGCGGGGATTTCTCGCCGGGGGCCAGCAGGGCCCAGCCGATCCCGGACGATATCGACCCGACCTCGCGCGGGGCGCAGGCGGAGATGCCGCCGGACGCGGTGCCGAAGCCACCCGCGGGCGTGCAGACCACGCCATACGGGCAGCCGGTCGAGGATTTCATCCTGCACGAGATGACCGATGCGCTGGTGGCGAAGGCCGAATATCACGCGCGGCGCAAGGCGGTGGCGGAGTGGAATGCCGCGAATGCCGTGCTGAAGAAGGGTATCGCGCTGACGCCGGTGAAGTTCGGGATTTCCTTCACGCTGACCCATCTCAATCAGGCCGGCGCGCTGGTGCATGTCTATAACGACGGCTCGATCCACCTGAACCACGGCGGGACGGAGATGGGTCAGGGGCTGTTCCAGAAGGTGGCGCAGGTGGCCGCCGCGCGGTTCGGGGTGCCGCAGGAGGCTGTGCGGATCACCGCGACCGATACCGGCAAGGTGCCCAACACCTCGGCCACGGCGGCGAGTTCGGGGAGCGACCTGAACGGGATGGCAGTGAAGGCGGCCTGCGACACCATTCGCGACCGTATGGCGGAATTCCTGGCGGAGTATCACCAGACGGAGCCCGCGACGGTGCGGTTCGAGGGTGGCAAGGTGTATGTGGGCGAGCACGAACGCAGCTTTGCCGAGGCCGCGAAGCTGGCCTATGAGCACCGGGTGAGCCTGTCCTCGACCGGGTTCTACAAGACGCCCAAGCTGGCCTGGGACCGGATACGCGGCGAAGGGCGGCCGTTCTTCTATTTCGCCTATGGGGCGGCTGTCACCGAGGTGGTGATCGACACGCTGACGGGCGAGAACCGGATTTTGCGGACGGATATCCTGCATGATGCGGGCGCCAGCCTGAACCCGGCGATCGATATCGGGCAGGTCGAGGGCGGTTACGTTCAGGGTGCGGGGTGGCTGACGACGGAAGAGCTGGTGTGGAACGACAAGGGGCGGCTGACCACGCATGCGCCGTCGACCTACAAGATCCCCGCCTGTGGCGACCGGCCGGACGTGTTCAACGTGGCGCTCTGGGATGACGGGAACCGGGAGGAGACGATTTACCGGTCCAAGGCGGTGGGCGAGCCGCCTTTCATGCTGGGGATTTCGGCCTTCCTTGCGTTGTCGGATGCGATTGCGAGTTGCGGTGCGGGTTATCCGGCGCTCGATGCGCCGGCGACGGCGGAGCGGGTGTTCCTGACGGTGGACCGGGTGCGTCATGGGGTTTGATCTTGATATGCTTGCCTGCGCCGTGGCCGAGCATGGGCGCGTGACGCGCGTGGTGATTGCGGCGACGCATGGCTCCTGCCCGCGCGAGACCGGGGCGGCGATGCTGGTTTGGGTCGGCGGGCAATCCGGGACGATCGGCGGGGGCGCTTTGGAACATGAGCTTGCCCGCGCCGCACGGGAGCAGGCGGTGGCCTGTCGGCTGAGCCGCCATGCGCTGGGGCCGGAGATGGGCCAGTGCTGCGGCGGGGCCGTGGAGGTGGTGAGCGAAGTGTATGACGCCGGGAGCCTGCCAGAGGCGGAGACGGTTGTCGCCCGCCCGGTGAGTGGCCCGGCGGCGATGCCGCTGTCGGTGAAGCGCATGTTGGCCACCGCGCGCAACCAGGGGCGGCCGCCGGAGGCACAGCTGCTCGATGGCTGGATGATCGAGCCGGTGGCAAGGCCCACGCGCGAGGTCTGGATCTGGGGCGCGGGCCATGTGGGCCGGGCGCTGGTCTCGGTGCTCGAGCCGCTGCCGGAGGTGCGGATCACCTGGGTCGATACGGCGCCCGACCGCTTTCCCGAAGACATTCCCGAGGGCGTGACCCCCCTGCCCGCGGCGGAGCCCGCGCGGCTGGTGCCCCACGCGCCCAAGGACGCGCATCACCTGATCCTGACCTATTCCCATGCGCTCGACCTCGAGCTGTGCCACCAGCTTCTGAGCCATGGTTTCGCCAGCGCCGGGCTGATCGGCTCGGCCACGAAATGGGCCCGGTTCCGCAAGCGGCTGGCGGCGCTCGGGCATGGGCCCGATCAAATCGACAGCATCCGCTGCCCGATCGGCGACCCCACCTTGGGCAAACACCCGCAGGCCATTGCGGTCGGCGTGGCGGCGGAGATACTGAAAACCGGGGCGCAACGACGCCTCCAACAAGGAAAAATCGCGTGACAGGGACACTTCTGACAATCAAGGGCCTGACCAAGGCCTATCCGGGCGTCGTTGCCAATGACGACGTCTCGTTCGAGATCAAGGAGGGCGAGGTTCATGCCCTGCTTGGCGAAAACGGCGCCGGCAAGTCGACGCTGGTGAAGATGATCTACGGGCTGGTGAAACCCGACAGCGGCGCGATGACGCTGCGCGGCAAGCCCTTCACCCCGGCCGAGCCGCGCGCGGCGCGGGCGGCGGGGGTGGCGATGGTGTTCCAGCACTTCTCGCTCTTCGATGCGCTGAACGTGGCGGAGAACATCGCGCTGGGGATGGAGCACCCGCCGCAGATGCGCGACCTTGCGGCGCGCATTCGCGAAGTGTCGGAGACCTATGGACTGCCGCTCGATCCCTATCGCACGGTGGGCGATTTGTCGGCGGGGGAACGGCAGCGGGTCGAGATCATCCGCTGCCTGTTGCAGGAGCCGAAGCTCCTGATCATGGACGAGCCCACCTCGGTGCTGACGCCGCAGGAGGTGGAGATCCTGTTCGAGACGCTGCGCAAGCTGACCGGGGAAGGCGTGGCGATCCTCTATATCTCGCACAAGCTGGAGGAAATCCGCGCGCTCTGCGATCACGCGACGATCCTGCGGCTGGGCAAGAACGTGGGCACCTGCGTGCCGGCCGAGACCTCGGCGCGGGAGATGGCGGAATTGATGGTGGGCTCGGCCTTCGAGGCGCCGGAACGGGCCGGGCGGGAGCTTGGTGATGTGGCGCTGGATATCTCGGGGCTGTCGGTCAAGTCGCCCTCGGCCTTCGGCACCTCGCTGAAGAACATTCACCTGACGGTGCAGCAGGGCGAGATCCTCGGGATCGGCGGGGTCGCGGGCAACGGGCAGGACGAATTGCTGGCGGTGCTGTCGGGGGAGCTGAAGACCCATCCCGACGCGATCCGCCTGCTGGGCCAGCCGGTGGGCCGGCTGGGGCCGACGGCGCGGCGCGAGCTGGGCTTGCTGGCCGCGCCCGAGGAGCGGCTGGGCCATGCGGCGGCGCCGGATATGAGCCTGATCGAGAACGGCGTGCTGACGGCGGCGCAGCGGGAGAACCTGCTGAACCGCGGCTTTCTGAAATGGGGCGCGGCGCGGAGCTTTGCGGAGAAGGTGATCGAAAGCTTCGACGTGCGCACGCCCGGCCCGGATAACGCGGCAAGGTCGCTGTCGGGCGGGAACCTGCAGAAATTCGTCATCGGCCGGGAGGTGCTGCAGCGGCCCAAGGTGCTGGTGGTGAACCAGCCCACATGGGGCGTCGATGCCGCGGCGGCGGCGGCCATCCGGCAGGCGCTGCTGGACCTGGCCGCCGAGGGGGCGGCGATCGTCTGCATCAGCCAGGATCTCGACGAGCTGATGGAAATCTCCGACCGGTTCGGCGCGCTGAACGAGGGGCGGCTGTCGGATATCCGGCCCGCCAAGGGCCTGACGGTCGAGGAGATCGGGCTGATGATGGGCGGTGCCCACGGGATGGAGGTGTCGCATGCCTGAGCGTGGGGGAAAGAGATTCTGTGCCTCCGGCGGGGATATTTTTGGCCAGAAGAAGCGTCGGGGCGTTTGCCTGCTTCTTCTGGCGGGAAAATATCCAGGGGCAACGGTGAGGGAGGCGCGCCATGCTGAAGCTTGAGAAACGGCCGCAGCCGTCGCGGCTCTGGACCTACCTGACGCCGGTGGTCGCCGTGGTGATCACCATGATCGCGGGCGGCGCGCTGTTCGCGCTTCTGGGCAAGAACCCGGTCGAGGCGATCGGGACGATCTTCTGGGAGCCGCTGTTCGGCGAGTTCGCGTTCTATTACCGGCCGCAATTGCTGGTGAAGGGGGCGCCGCTGATCCTCATTGCCATCGGGTTGAGCCTGGGGTTCCGGGCGGGGATCTGGAATATCGGGGCGGAGGGGCAGTATATCATCGGGGCGCTGACCGGCGCCGGTGTGGGGCTGGCCTTCTACCCGATGGAGGCGTGGTTCATCTTTCCGCTGATGGTGATCGCGGGGGCGCTGGGCGGCTGGGCCTGGGCGATGATCCCGGCCATCCTGAAGGTGCGGTTCGGGACGAACGAGATCCTGGTGTCGCTGATGCTGGTCTACGTGGCCGAGCAATTGCTGGCGAAGATGTCGCTGGGGCTGTTGCGGAACCCGGAAGGGCACGGCTTTCCGGGCTCGCGGAACCTGCAGCAATACGAATCCGCCCACAATGCCGAGGTGATTGCCGGGACGGGGATGCACTGGGGCGTGGTGGCGGCCTTCATGGCGGTGATCCTGGCCTATGTGCTGCTGAACCGGCATATCCTGGGCTATCACATCCGCCTGACGGGCGAGGCGCCAAGGGCGGCGCGGTTCGCGGGCGTCAACCCGGCGCGGCTGATCCTGTTC
Organism: Roseovarius sp.; assembly: GCF_040223625.1. Classification (GTDB taxonomy): domain Bacteria; phylum Pseudomonadota; class Alphaproteobacteria; order Rhodobacterales; family Rhodobacteraceae; genus Roseovarius. The sequence continues at coordinate 74,726 of NZ_JAVKFX010000016.1, forward strand.
TGCCTGGGCACCGCCGGCGCTCTGGCCGGGATGGCGGGGATGTTCGAGGTGTCGGGCCCGTCCGGGCAGGTCAGCATCGATTTCAACGTGGGCTATGGGTTCACCGCGATCATCGTGGCCTTCCTCGGGCGGCTGCACCCGATCGGTATCCTGTTTGCCGGGCTGTTGATGGCGCTCACCTATATCGGGGGCGAGATCGCGCAGTCGAACCTCGGCCTGCCCGCCGCCGCCATCCAGATGTTCCAGGGGATGCTTCTGTTCTTCCTGCTGGCCGTCGACCTGCTCACCAATTTCCGTATCCGGATCAAGACAGCGGAGGCCGCGTGATGCAGCGATCCCTGAGATATCTCCTGATTTCCGCCGGCATCGCGTTCCTGGTGCTGGCCGGGTTGTCGTTTACCCCGCTCGATGTCTTTCCTGCGATCTTCACCCTGGTTGTTTCCAGTTGGGAAGGCATGGTTATCGGGCTCTTTCTGTTCGGGATGCCCTTCGGAGGCTACGTACTCATGCTGACCACCAATCACCCCCGGAAATGGCTGAACGAGGCGGCCGGACTTACCGGGTTTTGGATCGGCGCGACCTGCGGGTCGCTGACTGGACTCAAGCTTGCGGGGACACTTTAATGGACCTTTCTTCGATCAACCCTGCCCTTCTCGTGGCCTCGCTGCTTGTCGCGGCGACGCCGATCCTGCTGGCCGCCATCGGCGAGCTGGTGGTGGAGCGCTCGGGCGTTCTGAACCTCGGGGTCGAGGGGATGATGATCACCGGGGCGATCTGCGGCTTTGCCGTGTCGGTCGAGACCGGCTCCCCTGCCCTGGGCTTCCTGCTGGCGGCCCTGGGGGGCGCGGTGCTTGCGCTTCTCTTCGCGCTGCTGACGCAATATGCGCTGGCCAACCAGGTGGCGAGCGGGCTGGCGCTGACGCTGTTCGGGCTGGGGCTGAGTTCGCTGATGGGGCAAGGCTATGTGGGGATCAAGCCGCCGCCGACGCCGAAGCTTGATATTCCGGTGTTGAGCGACCTGCCCTTTATCGGCCGGGTGGTGTTTTCCCATGACCTGATGGTCTATTTCGCGCTGGCGCTGGTCGCCGGGGTCTGGGCCACGCTGAAATACACCCGTGCCGGGCTGGTCCTGCGGGCGGTGGGCGAGAACCACGATGCCGCCCATGCGCTGGGCTACAAGGTGGTGCGCGTGCGGCTGATGGCGATCCTGTTCGGGGGCGCCTGTGCGGGCCTGGGCGGGGCCTATATCAGCCTCGTGCGCGTGCCGCAGTGGACCGAGGGGATGACCGCCGGGGCCGGCTGGATCGCGCTGGCGCTGGTGGTGTTCGCAAGCTGGAAGGCGGGGCGCGTCCTGCTTGGCGCGTGGCTCTTCGGCGGGGTCACGGTGCTGCAGCTCAACCTGCAGGCCGCGGGGGTCGCCATTCCGGTGGAGTATCTTTCGATGTCGCCCTACTTGATCACCATCGTCGTGCTGGTCATCATGTCGGCGGACAAATCCCGCGCGCCCGCATCCCTGGGCCGCGTCTTCCACGCCTCGGCCTGAGGCAGACCGCAACGCAACACGAACCACCAAAAGACAACACGGGAGACCTTCATGACCCTTACCAGACTTCTCACCGGCGCCGCGCTCGCGCTTGGCCTGGCCACCTCGGCGGTGGCGCAGGACAAGACCAAGGTCGGCTTCATCTACGTGGGCCCGATCGGCGACGGCGGCTGGACCTACGAGCATGACAAGGGCCGGCTCGCCCTCGAAGAGCATTTCGGCGACAAGGTCGAGACCGTCTACCAGGAAAGCGTGCCCGAGGGCGCCGATGCCGAGCGGGCGATCACCCAGATGGCGCTTCAGGGCGCCGACCTGATCTTCACCACCTCGTTTGGCTACATGGACCCCACGATCAACGTGGCCAAGAAGTTCCCGGACGTGAAGTTCGAGCACGCCACCGGCTACAAGACCGCCGACAACGTCAGCACCTACTCGGCCCGGTTCTACGAGGGGCGCGCCGTGCAGGGGCATATCGCCGGCAAGATGACGGAATCGAACATCATCGGCTACATCGCCTCCTTCCCCATTCCGGAGGTGATCCGCGGCATCAACTCGGCCTATATCCACGCGAAGAAGGTCAACCCGGACGTGCAGTTCAAGATCATCTGGGCCTATACCTGGTTCGACCCGGCGAAAGAGGCGGATGCCGCCACCGCGCTGATCGAACAGGGCGCCGACGTGATCCTGCAGCACACCGATTCGACCGCGCCGCAGGCCGCCGCCGAGAAGGCCGGCAACGTCATCACCTTCGGGCAGGCCTCGGACATGGCCGAGTACAAGCCGAAACCGCGGGTGAGCTCGATCATCGACAACTGGGCGCCCTACTATATCGAGCGTACCCAGGCGGTGATGGACGGCACCTGGGAGAGCAAGCAGACCTGGGACGGGATCGGCCCGGGCATGGTCGAGATCGGCGAGATCACCGATGCGGTGCCCGCCGAGGTGAAGGAAGAGGCGCTGGCGATGAAGGAGGCGATGGCCAATGGCGAGTACCACCCCTTCACCGGGCCGCTGAAGAAGCAGGACGGCTCGGACTGGCTGGCCGAGGGCGAGACGGCGGATGACGGCACGCTCTTGGGCATGGATTTCTATGTCGAGGGGCTGACGGGGGAGATCCCGCAGTAAGGCTGGACGTTTTCGAGAAAAGGGAAGGCCCCGCCGGGTTGGCGGGGCCTTTTGCTTTTTTGGGGTGGGGTCGGGCATGGCTGACTGCGACCACAGCGGCATTCCGCCGGGTGCGGGGCCGGAGGAGGTGGTCATGCGTCGACCGTGACGCATCAGTCGGGTATCGTCGGAAAAAATTTGTGGAGGTTAGTATGGAAAAGGTGACTGGAATCGGTGGTGTCTTCTTTCGATCCCGCGATCCTGAATTCCTGGCTGCATGGTATCGGGACAACCTCGGGGTCGATCCCATCTCCGAAGGCTTCTGGAAGCAAGAGGCCGGGCATACGGTGTTTGCGCCTTTCGCCAGTGATACCGAGTATTTCGGCCGGCCGGATCAGCAATGGATGATCAACTTTCGTGTGAGCGATCTGAACGCAATGCGCGCGCAACTTGCCAGGTCCGGCATCGAGTCTGAAACGCGCGACGAGTGGGACACGCCGGAAACCGGACGATTTGCCCGATTGCATGACCCAGACGGCAATCCGATCGAACTCTGGGAACCTCCACATTGACAACCCGTCCCCGCTGGTTGTCGCAAGGCCCACCGAGGGGCTCTAGATGGGGGAGCGTTTCTTGGTAGGGGGCCGGCCGGTTCGACGCGGGCCTTTTTGTGGGCCGGCCGCTTGAAAATGTCCCGGCCCCGGCTATCGTGAAGGGCCAACCGCGGGAGAGTTCATGCCACAACGCCACCTGCCTGCAGAGCTTGCCTCGGTCGCCGAGCCGGGCGGGGACGCGCGGCTGTCGGCGCCCTCGGCGCTGCGCAATGCCGGGCCGATCACGGATTTGCTGCGCGCCCATGCGCCGGCGGAGGGCCGGGCGCTGGAGATTGCCAGCGGGACCGGGCAGCACGTGCTGGCTTTCGCGCGGGCGTTTCCGGGGCTGGACTGGCAGCCGACCGAGATCGCGGCCGAGCGGCGGGCCAGCATCGACGCCTGGGCGGCGACGGAAGGACTGCCCATTATCCGGCCTGCCATCGCGCTCGACGCCACCGCGCCGGGCTGGGCCGATGCGCATGGCGGGCAGGACCTGATCGTGCTGGTCAACCTGCTGCACCTGATCAGCACGCCAGAGGCGCGGGCGATCATCGCCGAGGTCGCGCGGGCGCTGGCGCCGGGCGGGCGGTTCATCCTCTACGGCCCCTTCCTGCGCGATGGCGAGGCCACCTCGGAGGGCGATGCCAGCTTTGACGCCAGCCTGCGCGCCAGTGATCCGGAGGTGGGCTACAAGGACGATTTCACCACCATCGACTGGCTGCACGCGGCGGGGCTGACGCTCGTCGACGTGGTCGAGATGCCCGCCAACAACCTTGCGTTCGTCACGCAACGCGACCCGGAAACCTGATCATGCCCCGCCTTGCCGCTTCGCTGCTTTCGCTGATCCTGCTGGCCGGTCTCGCCCTGCCCGGGGTGGCGCTGGCGCAACAGCAGGTGATCGAGGTCCGGTCCTCCGATTTCGACGATCGCGACCCGGTGGATTTCGGGCGCAACGGGCCGGATCGCTACCCGGTGCACGGGATCGACGTGGCCCGTTACCAGGGCACGGTCGACTGGCACGCGGCGGCGCGGGCCGGGGTGAACTTCGCCTTCATCAAGGCGACGGAGGGCGGCGACCTTCTGGATTCGCAATTCGCGCAGAACTGGCAGATGTCAGGGCGCGCGGGGGTGCTGCGCGGGGCCTATCACTTCTACTATTTCTGCACCGATGCCGAGACGCAGGCGAAATGGTTCATCCGCAACGTGCCGCGCGAGAGGGGCGCCCTGCCCCCGGTTCTGGACATGGAGTGGAACCACCTGTCGCCCACATGCCAGAAACGGCCCTCCGGGTCGGCTGTCCGGAGCGAGATGAAGATCTTCCTCGACATGCTGCACCGGCATTACGGCCAGCGGCCGGTGATCTACACCACCCCGCAATTCTACAAGGACGCGGGGCTGCACCGCCTGACGCAGGAGGAATTCTGGCTGCGGTCGGTGGCGCGGCCCCTCGACCAGGTCTATCCCGGCCAGCGCTGGAGCTTCTGGCAGTATAGCGGCACGGGGATCGTGCCGGGCCTGAAGGGCGATGTGGATCTCAACGCCTTTGCCGGGTCGCGGCAGGCCTGGGCGCAATGGGTCGGGCTGCGGCAGCAGTAGCGGGCCGGTGTGGGGCTGGAGGCCGCGGGACGCCTCCGGCGGGAGTATTTGGGGAACAATGAAAGCTGGGGGCGCGCCTTGCCGGCTAGTGGAATTTCCTGCGGATGCGGCGGACGAGAAGCCAGACGGCGGCGACGACCGGCAGGGTCACGGCGGCGGTGATCAGCCCCTTGCTGACCCCCAGCACGCCCGTGAGCGGGTAGAGCAGGTAGCCCGCCAGCGAGACGGCGTAGTAGCTGATGGCGACCACCGAGAGCCCCTCGACCGTCTTCTGCAGGCGAAGCTGCAGGTCGGCGCGCCGGTCCATGCTTTCCAGCAGCGCCTGGTTCTGGGCGCTGCGTTCGACATCGACGCGGGTGCGCAGCAGCTCGCCCGCGCGGCGGGCGCGGTCGGCCATGGCGCGCAGGCGGTCCTGGGCCGAGCGGACGGTGCGCATGGCCGGGTCGTAGCGGCGCATCATGAACTCGGCAAAGGTCTGGCGGCCCTTGAAGCGGTCCTCGCGCAGAACCGAGATGCGCTGGTTGACGATGGTCTCGTAGGCCTCGGTCGCGCCGAAGCGGAAGGAGCTTTGCGTCACCATCGCCTCGAGCTCGGCGGAGATGTCGAGCAGGTCGGGCAGCGTTTCCTCGGCCTTCTTCTCGCCGCCGGTCATGTCGCCGATCATGGCGCGCATCCGGTTCTCCAGCTCGCCCATGCGCGGGCTGAGCTCGCCCACGCGGGAGAAGCCCAGCATCGACATCGACTTGTAGGTCTCGATCTCGCAGAGGCGCTGCATGATCCGGCCCACCCGACGCGGGCCGGTTTCGGGCGAGACGCTGATCAGCAGGCGCTGGTGGCCCGCCGGGTCGATGCGGAAATCGCCGGCTATGACGGCGGCGTTGTCGAGCACGCGGGCGACGGCCACGCTGTCGGGCACGAACCACTCGGCGATATCGGCGCTGAGCGCGTCGTCATCCTTGAGCGGCTGGATGCGGATGAGCGCCGAGGTGATGCGCAGGCCGGGCGCCTCGGCCAGCCAGTCGGGGGGGAAGACCTCGAAATCGGCCGGGTCGAAGGGGCGCTTGCCCTGCCCTTCGGAGAAAGCGGTGTAGGTGACGAACTCGGTATGGCTTTCCCATTTGAGCGTGTGCCGCCCGATGGGGCCGGAATAATGCGTGGCGCCGGGCTGCGGATGGGCCGCGCCGTGCCGGTCGAGCAGCGCCACGAGATGCGCCATGTCGGCCGCCCGGTCGCGCCCCGCCGCGCCGTGCTCCTGCTTGATGGCGAGGAAGACGGCGGTCGAGGGCACGCCGAGCGCCGGGAACGGGCGGGCGTGCAGCTCGTTCGCGAGGCCGTAGCGAAGGGGATGGTCCTTGATCGGTGGCATGGGCGCGGGTTTTACGTGATGTCACGGGCAAACTACGACACCGGGCCGCTGAAGGGAACAGATTTATTCGCAGGTTCAATAGGTTAGATGAATACTGCCGTATGCAATCCGTTTTCGGACCCGCGACAGGCAACGGGGCGCCGGATCCTCGCCGCCGCCCCGTGGTGGTTCTCGCCGAATACGGCTCAGGCCGCTTTCTTCAGGGCCTTCTTGGCTTTCTTCAGCTTGGTCTCCTGGCGCGCGACTTTCTTCTTGCGCGAGGCGACTTCCTGTTTGAGTGCCTTGATCTTGGCTTTCTTGGCCATGTGATGTCCTTTCCTCATATGGCGCCGCTGGTTAAGCGGTGCGGCGCATATGCGTTTGATATACTGCGTATATACTAAAATCCACCCCTGCCGGCAAAAAACTGCCCCACGAAACGAAACGGGCACGGGGGTTTTCGCCCCCGTGCCCGCATGGTCCGGATGGGACCGGATCAGTCGATCAGGCCGATCAGCTTGGTCACGCTCTCCTTGGCGTCGCCGTAGAACATGCGCGTGTTGTCCTTGTAGAAGAGCGGGTTCTCGATGCCGGAGTAGCCCGTGCCCTGCCCGCGTTTGGAGACGAAGATGGTCTTGGCCTTCCAGACCTCCAGCACCGGCATGCCGGCGATGGGGCTGTTGGGGTCTTCCTGCGCGGCGGGGTTCACGATGTCGTTCGAGCCGATGACGATCACCACGTCGGTTTCCGGGAAGTCGTCGTTGATCTCTTCCATTTCGAGGACGATGTCGTAGGGCACCTTGGCCTCGGCCAGCAGCACGTTCATGTGGCCGGGCAGACGGCCCGCGACGGGGTGGATGCCGAAGCGGACATTCTTGCCCTTGGCGCGCAGCTTGTTGGTCAGCTCGCTGACCGCCTGCTGGGCCTGCGCCACCGCCATGCCGTAGCCCGGCACGATGATCACGCTGTCGGCCTCGTTGAGGGCCTGTGCCACGCCGTCGGCCTCGATGGCGACCTGTTCGCCCTCGATTTCCGCCGCCGGGCCGCCATCGTTGCCGAAGCCGCCGAGGATCACACTGATGAACGACCGGTTCATCGCCTTGCACATGATGTAGCTGAGGATGGCACCCGAGGAACCCACCAGCGCGCCCACCACGATCAGCAGGTCGTTGCCGAGCGAGAAGCCGATGGCGGCGGCCGCCCAGCCCGAGTAGCTGTTCAGCATCGAGACCACGACCGGCATGTCGGCGCCGCCGATGCCCATGATCAGGTGGTAGCCGATGAAGAGCGCCATGGCCGTCATCAGCAGGAGCGGGAAGAAGTCGCCGCTGTTGAGATACCAGATCAGGCAGATCACCGAGATGATCGCGGCACCGGCGTTGAGCATGTGCCCGCCCGGCAGCTTCTCGGCCTTGGAGCTGACCCTGCCGGCAAGCTTGCCGAAGGCGATGACCGAGCCGGTGAAGGTGACCGCGCCGATGAAGACGCCGAGGAACAGCTCGACCCGGAGGATGTTGATTTCCACCTGGGTCTTCTTGGCGACGAGCGCCGCGAAGCCCTTGAGGGTGGAGTAGGTGTCGGCCTCCATCGCCATGACGCGGCCGATCTCGATATCGGCGTTGAAGCCCACGAAGACCGCGGCGAGGCCCACCAGCGAGTGCATGGCGGCGACAAGCTGCGGCATCTCGGTCATCTGCACGCGCTTGGCGACATAGACCCCGATCGCGCCACCCGCGGCGACGAGGATCAGCGACAGCAACCAAAGGCCGGAGCCCGGACCGATGAGCGTGGCCAGCACCGCCAGCCCCATGCCGACGATCCCGTACCAGACGGCGCGCTTGGCGCTTTCCTGCCCCGACAGCCCCCCGAGCGAGAGGATGAAGAGAACGGCGGCCACGACATAGGCCGCAATGGTAAATCCGAATTCCATCTCTCAGGCCTCCTTCAGGACTTCTGGAACATGGCGAGCATGCGCCGGGTGACGAGGAAGCCGCCGAAGATGTTGATCCCGGCCATGAAGACCGAAAGCGCGGCGAGCAATATGACGATGAACGAGCCCGAGCCGATCTGCATCAAGGCGCCGAGGATGATAATCGACGAAATGGCGTTCGTGACCGCCATCAGGGGCGTGTGCAGGGAGTGGGAGACGCCCCAGATGACCTGGAAACCCACGAAGACGGCGAGCACGAAGACGATGAAATGCTGCATGAAGCTGGCCGGCGCGTAGAGCCCGGCGAGCAGCACCAGCAAACCGCCGATGGCGAGCAGCGTGACCTGGTTCTTGGTCTGCTGCTTGAAGGCCGCGACTTCCTGGGCGCGGCGTTCCTCGGCGGTCAGTTCCTTCGGCTTTTCCTTGGGTTTCTGGGCCGCGATGGCCTGGACCTTGGGCGGTGGCGGCGGCCAGGTGATCTCGCCCTTGTGGGTGACGGTCGAGCCGCGGATGACGTCATCCTCCATGTCATGAACCGGCTTGCCGTCCTTCTCGGGCGTCAGGTCGGTCATCATGTGGCGGATGTTGGTGGCGTAGAGCGTCGAGGATTGCGTGGCCATCCGGCTGGGGAAGTCGGTATAGCCCACGATGGTGACGCCGTTGTCGGTGACGATCTTCTCGTCCGGCTGGGTCAGTTCGCAGTTGCCGCCGCGCTCGGCGGCGAGGTCGACGATGACCGAGCCGGGCTTCATCGCCTCGACCATGTCCTTGGTCCACAGGACCGGCGCGGGCCGGTTGGGGATCAGCGCCGTGGTGATGACGATGTCGACCTCGGGCGCCAGCTCGCGGAACTTCTCGAGCTGCTTTTCCTGGAACTCGGGGCTCGACGGCGCGGCATAGCCGCCGGTGGAGGAGCCGTCCTTCTGCTCTTCCTCGAAGTCGAGATAGACGAACTCTGCGCCCATCGACTCGATCTGTTCGGCCACTTCGGGGCGCACGTCGAAGGCATAGGTGATGGCGCCCAGCGAGGTGGAGGTGCCGATGGCGGCGAGGCCCGCCACGCCGGCGCCCACCACGAGAACGCGGGCGGGGGCGACCTTGCCGGCCGCCGTGACCTGCCCGGTCATCAGGCGGGGGAAGTTGTTGGCCGCCTCGATCACCGCGCGGTAGCCGGCGATATTGGCCATGGAGCTGAGCGCGTCCATCTTCTGGGCACGGCTGATCCGCGGCACCATTTCCATCGCGATGACGGTGGCGCCCTTGGACTTCGCGAGTTCCAGCCCGTCTTCGTTGCCGCCGGGGTTGAAGAAGGTGATCAGCGTCTGGTCCTTGCGCAGCCGCTTCAGCTCGGTCTCGGTGGGGACGCGGACCTTGGCGACGATATCGGCCGCCTTCCACAGCGCGGCCGGCGTCTTGATGATCTCGACACCCGCGGCCTCGTAATCGGCATCCTTGAAGCCGGCGTTCAGGCCCGCCCCGGTTTCTATGGCGCAGTCATAGCCCAGCTTCTGGAGCTGCAACGCCGAGTCCGGTGTCATCGCGACCCGGTTCTCGCCCTTCAGAACTTCCTTTGGCGTTCCGATCTTCAATGTCTCATTCCCCTTGCTGTCAAAGGACCGCTTTGCGTCGCGGCGTTACTTGGTCTTGATATTGTCCATGGCCTGCGAGACCTGCCCGCTGAGGCGGTCGAAGGCCTGCTGGTTGGCCGATTGGGCGGCCTCGGCCATTTCGCGCATCAGGTTGAAGGCGGTCTCGGCGGCCTCGGCGTAGATCTTGGAATTCTTCGCGGCGGCGTCGGCGCTGACCGGGCTTTCGGTCTGCTTGGCCACGTCCTGGGCGGCGGCGGTCATGCGGTTGAAGATGTCCATCTGCTTTTCCAGCATGTCCTGGTAGGTGGCGGCGGCGGCCTTGTTGGCCTCGACCATCGCCTCGAACGAGGCCTGGTTCTTCTTGATGATCGCGTTCATGTCCATGTCGGCCGACTGCATCGCCGGCATCTGGGCGAAGACCTTCTGCGGGTCGAACATCTGGGCGACGCGATCTGGGTCGAACATCTTGAACGACTCCTGGAACATCTGCGAGAACCCGAACGGGTCCATCGGTGACTGGGTCTGCTTGCCGGATTTCTTGTTGTCGGCCATGGCTTGTCTCCCTGATCGAAGGCGCGCGTCAATTCCTCCCGCGCGCGTGACGGTTTTATTCGTCCAACGGTCGTTATTTCACAATACCCCCGGATATGCGACACCCAGATTGCCCCAATTTTCGCGCCCGGCGCCGGGTTTTTCGGCGACCGGGGGCGATTCCGGGCCGATTGCGGCGGCGCGGGGCCCGGTTTTTGCGGAATCACCGCGCGGTTTTCAAGGGCCGGAGGGCCGGCGGGATCAACCGGCTTGTTCCCCCCGATATGTCCTATAGGGTTGCGCTGGAACAGGACCAAGGAGGCCGCGATGCTGGACGGGAAACACGCAATTGTCACCGGGGGTGGCACGGGCATCGGGCTGGCCATCGCCCGGGCGCTGGCGGATCAGGGCGCGGCGGTGACGATCACCGGGCGGCGCCGCGAGGTGCTGGAAGAGGCGGCGGGCGACAGGCTGCACCCGCTGGTGATGGACGTGACCGACGAGGCGTCGGTTTCGGGCGGCATCGCGCAGGCGGTCGAGGCGCGGGGGCCGGTGCAGATCTGCGTGCCCAACGCCGGCGTGGCCGAGGGGCGCGCGCTGCACAAGACCGATACCGAGTTCTGGCGCCGGGTGATGGCCACCAACCTCGACGGGGCGTTCTGGACGATCCGGGAATCGCTCGGTTCGATGCGGCAGACCGACTGGGGCCGGGTGATCGCCATCTCGTCGGTCGCGGGCATTCGCGGGCTGAAGGGGGCGGCGGCCTATACCGCGTCGAAACACGGGATGATCGGCCTGATCCGCAGCCTGAGCGAGGATTACCTGGGCCAGCCCATCACCTTCAACGCGGTCTGCCCCGGTTACACGGATACCGAGATCATCAGCCGCAACGTCGAGACCATCCGCGACCGCGCCGGGATCAGCGAGGAGGAGGCGATGAAGATCATGGTGCACACCAACCGGCACAAGCGTCTGATCGAACCCGAGGAGGTGTCGGCGGCGGTGGCATGGCTGTGCGGGCCGGGCTCGCAAAGCATCAACGGGCAGACGATCGAGATCATGGGCGGGCAGAGCTGACGCGATGACCCGGGAGGAGTTCAACGCCTTCTGCGGCGGGCTTGTCGGCACCCATCACGTGGTGCAGTGGGGCGATGCGGACGTGTGGAAGGTGGGGTCGAAGGTCTTTGCCCTCTGCGGCTGGAACGAGGGGCGGGAGGCGTTTACCTTCAAGGCGTCAGAGTTGGCCTTCGAGGTGTTGCAGGACCAGCCGGGCGTGCGCCCTGCCCCGTATCTTGCGTCACGCGGGCTGAAATGGCTGCAGGTCTACGAGGCGCAGGGGATGTCGGATGACAGTCTGCGCGAGCATATCGTGGCGTCTTATGACATGGTGGCCCGCAACCTTACGAAGAAGGCGCGGGCCGAGCTTGGGATCGTGCTGGAGTGACCGTCTGCCTCAGGACAGATCGTCCTCGTCGAAATGGAGATTGCCGTCACAGTTCTTCTTGTAGTTGCGCCAGGCCTCTGCGGCGATGCTCAACATATTGTCCATCTCGTGAACGACGACATCGTAATTTCGACTGCCGCGCCGCGCGCAGTTCAAATACCCCTCCTCCCGGTCCACAATGATATTATCGTAGACTTCATCCCGAAGGTCCTCCAACTGCGGCCTGAGGTGACGGCGATACACGGTCAGCCCGTCTCTGAGCTTGCGGCAGTCCTTGGTGACCTGCACCGTTCCGCCGGGCAGGTCCTTGGACTGAATGTCCTGGCCGATGATGGGTTTCAGGAAATCACGCGAGTAGCTCTGAGCGTCGTTGTAGTACTCGGCCTGCACATCGAAATAGCAGTTCTCGGCGACCGAGAAATTAGGGGCCAGCGCCAGAACGGCGGCGCAGAGGGGTTTCGTGAAAAACGGTTTCATACCAATTACCTTTCTTGCATCAAATGACTTTTGGCACATAAGACCGGCGGGCAGATGCCGCCGGCCCCCGTGCATGTAATCCTTTGAGTTTTCGACGATTCTGTCCGGCGATCAAGGGCGGAGGGAAAATTTACCTCGCCCGCAACCTCAGCCCACCCGGCCCATCCGCACCTGCCCGTCATGCAGGAAACAGGCCTTGTCGAAGAGGCCCGGATCGAACGGGTTGGGCATCCGGATATCCCTCAGCCCCGGCAGTTTGCCCGAGGCCGAGTCGAAGGCCCGGTCGACCTGCGAGATTATGGCGAAGATGGCGCCGGACGCCCTGGCATGGGTCTTCAGCGCCGCCAGTTGTTCGGCGAGCGGCGGGGTGTCGCGCCGCTGGTCGAGGATCTGGAGATAGTCGATCACGGCGAGCGCGGGGGTGTCGAGGCGGGACAACCTGTCGGTTACGTAGGACGCGCAGATCTCGTCGGAGGTGTCGATCATGACCTCCCCCTGCCCCGGCAGGCGGGAAAGATGTGCCTCCACTTCGCGGCGCGTGTAGTCGAGCGTGAAGAACACGCCGCGGCGGCCGAGGGTTTCGGCGCCGCGGGCCAGTTCGAGCCCCAGCAGCGTCTTGCCCTGTCCCGGGCGGGCGGCGACGAGCAGCATGTCGCCCGGGGCGAGCTGGTGCAGGACGGCTTCGGCCGGGCCGGGTCTGGCCGTTTCGGCAAGGTGGCTCCAGGAGCGGAAGCCCTCTGCGCCGGCGATCCGGTCGAGCGCGGCGTGGAGGGCGATCCCCTCGTCGCGGGCCATGCGTTTCGCCTGGCGTTTCAGTTGGTAGAGGGGGGCTGACAGTTTCATTCCGGTCTCTCCGCCGCCGGGCGTGGCGCGCAACCCCTCCTCATGCGCGGCCCCGGCGTGGGCGGGAGCGATACGGGAACTGGCCCTGCACGTGCGATGCTGCCCCGGTCGGAGGGAGGAGGCGCGGGCCGCGCCTGATCACGAGCCTAGCCGCGCGGGGGCGGTGGCCGCAAGCCTGAAGGTGGAGAAGGCGGCAGGGTCAGGCCGAGCGGCGCACCGGGGCGCTGCGGCCCGCCGCCCAGTCGCGGGCGGCCTGGCCGAAGGCGCCGAAAAGTGCCCGGCTGACCGGGTCGGCGGCGGCGTTGTATTCGGGGTGCCATTGCACCGACAGGGTGAAGCCCGGCGCATCCTCGACATAGATCGCCTCGGGCGTGCCGTCGGGGGCGTAGCCGTCGATCACCACGCCGCGGCCCGGGTCGATGATCCCCTGCCCGTGCAGCGTGTTGGTCATCACCTCGGCCTCGCCCAGCAGGCGGTGGAAGACGCCCCCATCGGTGAATTTCACCGTGTGGCGGAGGGCGAATTTCTCCTCGATCGTGCCGTCGGGGGGCATGCGGTGGTTCTCGCGCCCCGGCAGGTCGCGGATCTCGGGGTGCAGCGTGCCGCCCAGCGCCACGTTCACCTCCTGAAAGCCGCGGCAGACGCCGAAGACGGGCTGGCCGCGCTCGACACAGGCCCGCACCAGCGGCAGCGAGATCGCATCGCGCGAGCGGTCGAAGGTGCCATGCGCCTCGGTCGGCTCGTGGCCGTATTCCTCGGGGTGGACGTTGGGGCGGCCGCCGGTCAGCAGGAAGCCGTCGCAGGTCTCCAGCAGTTCCTGCACGGAAACGAAGCGCGGATCGGTGGGCACGATCATCGGGATGCAGTCCGACACCTGTGAGACGGCGTCGGAATTCATCTGGCCACCGGCATGAACCGGGTAGCTGCCGTCGATGAGATAACTGTTGCCGATGATGCCGATGATCGGGCGGGCCATGCTGATCCTTTATCCGTTCGAGCCTGTCACTCTGGATATATTCGACCCGAGGATAAGGAAACAGGTATTCCCGCACAACCGGACGCGCGCCAGTGCAGAATGCCGCAGCGGTGATCACGAAAGCGGCAAAGCGGGGTCAGTCGGCCTGTTCCTCGGCGCCGGTGCGGCCATCGATCTGGGGTTCGGCATTGCCGGGCTCGTTGCCCTGATAGCCGAGCCAGAGGATGAGCCCCACCAGAAGCGCGGAGGCAAAGAGAACCACGGCGACCATGCCGATCAGCGGCACCTTGTGGCGGCGTTCCTGTTTCTCGATGTTTGTTTTCGGTGCGGACACGGAGGACCTCGTCAATCTGAAGGTGAAAATCGCGGTGTGCTGCCATTGCAGCCCCCTGCTTGTGGAAATAACGTGCAGCCGACCGCTTATGTTCCCGACCGGAGGCCGCGATGAAGGATGCATCCCCCCAGACGATCTACCTCAAGGATTACACGCCGTTCGGCTTCCGGGTCGACGAGGTCGCGCTGACCTTCCGGCTGAATCCCTCCGCCACGCGCGTGATCTCGCGCATTGCGTTCCGGCCCAATCCGGAGGCCGAAGACCGGCGGTTTTTCCTGCATGGCGAGAAGCTGAAGCTGATCTCGGCCAGCATCGACGGCCAGCCCGTCACGCCCGAGGTGACCGCGGAGGGGCTGACCTGCGAGGTGCCCGACAAACCTTTCGTCTGGGAGGCCGAGGTCGAGATCGACCCGCAGGCCAATACCGCGCTCGAGGGGCTTTACATGTCGAACGGCATGTACTGCACCCAGTGCGAGGCCGAGGGGTTCCGCAAGATCACCTATTACCCCGACCGCCCCGACGTGATGGCGCCCTTCGACGTGCGCATCGAGGGGGAGGAAACGGTGCTGCTGTCGAACGGCAACCCCGGCGCGCGGGGCGACGGCTTTGCCGAATGGCACGACCCGTGGCCCAAGCCCGCCTACCTGTTCGCGCTGGTGGCGGGCGACCTTGTCAACCATCCGGGCAGCTTCACCACCCGGTCGGGCAAGGCGGTCGAGCTGAACGTCTGGGTCCGCCCCGGCGACGAGGACAAGTGCGCCTTTGCCATGGAAAGCCTGATCAAGTCGATGAAGTGGGACGAGGAGGTGTACGGCCGCGAATACGACCTCGACATCTTCAACATCGTCGCGGTCGACGATTTCAACATGGGCGCGATGGAGAACAAGGGTCTCAACATCTTCAACTCGGCCGCCGTGCTGGCCAACCCGGCCACCTCGACAGACATGAATTTCGAGCGGATCGAGGCGATCATCGCGCATGAGTATTTCCACAACTGGACGGGCAACCGCATCACCTGCCGCGACTGGTTCCAGCTGTGCCTGAAGGAGGGCCTGACCGTCTTCCGCGACAGCCAGTTCACCGCCGACATGCGTTCGGCGGCGGTCAAGCGGATTTCGGACGTGATCGCGCTCCGTGCCCGGCAGTTCCGCGAGGATAACGGCCCGCTGGCGCACCCCGTGCGGCCCGAAAGCTTCGTCGAGATCAACAATTTCTACACCGCCACGGTCTATGAGAAGGGCGCCGAGTTGATCGGGATGCTGAAGACGCTGGTGGGGGACGCGGGCTATGCCAAGGCGCTCGACCTCTATTTCGAGCGGCACGATGGCGACGCGGCGACGATCGAGGACTGGCTGGCCGTGTTCGAGGGGGCGACGGGGCGGGACCTGTCGCAGTTCAAGCGCTGGTACACGGATGCGGGCACGCCGCGGGTGAAGGTCACGGACGAATGGGCAGATGGCATCTATACCCTGCATTTCGAGCAGTCGACGCCGCCGACGCCCGGCCAGACCGACAAGCCGCCGCGGGTCATTCCGATCGCCGTGGGGCTGTTGGGCCCGAATGGCGACGAGGTGCGGGAAACGCAGGTGCTGGAGATGACAGAGGCGAAACAGAGCTTCCGCTTCGAGGGGCTGGGAGCGAAGCCGGTGCCGTCGATCCTGCGCGGCTTCTCGGCGCCGGTAATCGTCGAGCGCGAGACCGATAATGCCGAGCGCGCTTTCCTGATGGCCCATGACACCGACCCGTTCAACAAGTGGGAGGCGGGCCGCGACCTGGCGCGCGACGGGCTGTTGCGGATGCTGCGCGAGGGCGCCCAGCCCGATGACCGGTATCTCGACGCGGTGCAGGCGCTGGCGCGGGACGAGAGCCTCGACCCCGCCTTCCGGGCGCTGGCGCTTGGCCTGCCGTCGCAGGACGACCTCGCGCAGGCCCTGCACGAGGGCGGCACCACGCCCGACCCGCAGGCGATTTACGAGGCGCTGGAGACGCTGAAGCACGCTCGCGCCGAGGCGATGCAGGATCTTGCGCCGAAGCTTTATGCCGGCCACCAGGTGACCGCCCCCTACCAGCCCGATGCAGAGCAATCCGGCGCGCGGGCGCTGGCCAATGCGGCGCTGGGGATCATCACGCGGCTCGATGGCGGGGTGCTGGCGCAGACACAGTACGACGCGGCCGACAACATGACCCAGCAGCTCGCCGCCTTCTCCTGCCTATTGCAGGCCGGCAAGGGGGAAGCGGCGACGCGGGCCTTCTACGACCAGTGGCAGCATGACCGGCTGGTGATCGACAAGTGGTTCATGATGCAGATCGTCAATGCCGCGCCGGACGAGGCGGCGGCGGTGGCCGAGCGGCTGACGCAGCACCCGGATTTCAGCATGAAGAACCCCAACCGCTTCCGCGCGACGCTGGGCGCGCTGGCGATGAACCCGGCGGGGTTCCACCATGCGTCGGGCGAGGGCTATCGGGTGCTGGCGGACTGGCTGATCAGGCTCGACCCGCTCAACCCGCAGACCACGGCGCGGATGTGCTCGGCCTTCGAGACGTGGAAGCGCTACGATGCCGACCGGCAGGCGAAGATCGCCGCCGAGCTTGACCGGATCCTTGCCGTCGAGGGGCTAAGCCGCGACACGACCGAGATGGTCAGCCGAATCCGGGGGGCGTGAGACAAAAATCCACCGCCCCTGTCACAGATCGGGGCGGTCGATCGTCATGGAGGCAGACGCAACCCTGAAAGGAGAAGTCGCCATGACACCGAGACTGAACATGCACACCGCCTCGCCCGAGGCCGCCAAGGCCATGCTGGCCCTCGAGAACGCCACCCACAACCTGACCATCGGCCCGGCCCTGCGGATGCTGATCAAGATGCGCGTGTCGCAGATCAACGGCTGTGCCTACTGCCTCGAAATGCATGCGCCCGAGGCGCTGAAGGCGGGCGTCACCCAGCAGCAGCTCGACGTGCTGGCGGCATGGCGGGAAAGCCCGGCCTTCGATGCGCGCGAGCGGGCGGCGCTGGGATGGGCCGATACGCTGACGCGGATCGAGGCGACGGGCGCGCCGGAGGCCGATTACGCCGCGCTGGCCGAGGAGTTCAGCAAGGCCGAGCAGGTCGATCTGACGCTGATCATCAACGCCATCAACGGGTGGAACCGGTTTGCCGTGGGCTTCCGCTCGCAACACCCGGCGCGGAAGGCGCAGGATGCCGCCTGACCGGCATATAGACGCCTTCGAGGGCGAGCGCCGCCGGCTGGCGGGGCTCGCTTATCGGATGACGGGCTCGGTGGCGGAGACAGAGGATATCCTGCAGCAGGCCTGGCTGCGCTTTGCCGGGCAGGATCTGGCGGCGCTGGACAGCCCGGCGCGCTGGCTGACCACGGTGGTCAGCCGGCTGAGCCTCGATCACCTGAAATCGGCCCGGCGGCAGCGCGAAACCTACGTGGGCGCGTGGCTGCCCGAGCCGTTGCTGGAAAGCCCCGAGCCGACGCCGGAACAGCAATGGATGGTGACCGAGGATGTGAGCATCGCGCTGATCCTGCTGCTGGAGACATTATCGCCCGAGATGCGCGCGGCCTTCCTGCTGCGCGATGCGTTCGACTACGAGTTCGAGGAGATCGCGCAGGTGGTGGGCCGCACGCCCGCGACCTGCCGGCAACTGGTCTCCCGCGCCCGCAAGCGGCTGGCCGGGGCCGAGCCGCCGGCGGCGGCGCCGTCGCTCGACGCCGCGCGCCCGATCATCGCCGCCTTCTGGGAGGCGAGCCGCGAGGGCGACATGCAGCGCCTGCTGGAGATCTTCGCCGAGGATATCGAGGTGCATACCGATGGCGGCGGCAAGGTGCCGGCGGCGATCAACGTGCTGTCGGGCGCGCGCCGGGCGGCCGGCCTCTTCGTGGGGCTGGCGCGCAAGCGGCAATTGCCCCAGCGCCCCTGCCCGCCCCTGCAGCGGATCAACGGCGCGCCGGGCTTCGTCTCGGTCGATCCGGCGGGGGTGATGCAGACCACCGCCGTCAGCCTCCGCAACGGCCGGATCGCGGCGCTGTGGATCGTGCGCAACCCCGACAAGCTGCGCCACCTGTCGGGCGCCACGGGCTAGCGGCGGCGCCACGGGCGGTCAGGGCGAGACGATCTCGAGGTCGGGCGGCTCGGGGGGCAGGATCTCCAGCTCTAGATCCTCGGGCGTGGGGGTGGCGCTGTCTTTCGGCGTCACGATTTCCAGTTAGAGGTCGTCGGGCGCTGCCGTGGCGCTGTCCGTCGGCGTCACGATCTCAAGCTCGAGGTCTTCGGGCGCCGCCGTGGTGCCGTCCTCCGGCACGATGGCCTCCAGCTCGAGGATCGCGGGCACCGCCGCCTCGACCACCTCCGGCGGCCGTACCCTGGGCCGCAACGCGACCACTTCCCGCGCCGGGTTCCAGCCCTCGGGCCGGGCGCGGGGCCGGACCGAAGACAGCGGCGTGCAGTATTTCTGCGACTTGGTCCAGGCCATCATCTCGTGCCGTTTCGCGCGGCTGACCAGCGGCCCCCAATCCGCCGCCACGCCGCGCATCCCCCGCGACACGACCCCGTCGCGCCGCACGGTGCGGGTCATGATCCGGATGGCACAGGACAGGTTTGCCGGCCCGTTGAGCAGTGCCTGCCCGCTGCGCGCCCGGCAGCCATAGCCGCGCGCCGTGCCCGGCAGGATCTGCAACAGGCCGAACCAGCGCCCGCCGCCCCCCACGGCATGCGGCCGATGGGTGCTTTCATAGCGCGCCAGCGCCGACAGGAACCCGACCCAGAAGGCGCGGCGCTTTTCCGCCGAGGCATTGGGATAGGCCGGGCACCAATCGGCGATATCGCGCGGGACCGTTTCCACCAGCGCCGCGCCGTGCTGCTTGAGCGCCGACAGCGCGCTGCGCGTCCAGAGGGCGGATTCGGCGCGGTGATCCCATCGGGCGCGGGGAATCTGGGCGACGCGCGCGGGCGGAAACACGCCGGCCTCGGCCCCCTCGTCCTGCTCCGCCGGCGAGGCCGAGGGCAGGAATAACAAGTAAAGACAAAGTATTAGTCGACGCATCCCCCCGGACCCCCAAATTTTCGCCGCCTCCTGGCATACATGCGCTGGCCGCACGTTTTCCCTGCCATCTCCCTCGACTTGCCCAAATTTGGGCCGAATACGCTGTCACAAGCACGAACGAATTCCATCTGAACAGGCAAAGTATGTTGAAATCGCGCAATCAGTCAAAGTCCGCGTCCGGAACCTTCTCGAAGCTGCGCGGGATGCTGACCGGGTCCGGCGGCCGTCCGGCGGCGCCGAAGATGCGGAAGATGACCGAGAAGGACATCGACGCCCTGACCAAACGGATCATCCTGCCTTCGCTTCCGGTCTCGGACGAGGAGATGGCCCGGGCCACACACCAGGACAAGGGGCAGAAGCTTGCCCGGCAGGACCGCTGGACCGAGCTGTCGCGCCGCATTCGCTATGCCGACGAATCGCGCCTGACCACGCCGGGGGGCGAGACGGCCTCGCTTCTGCTGGCCTTCGGGGCGCGCAGCGACGTGGTCTCGGCCGCCGAGGACGCGCTGCACGACAATGCCGAGCCCAGCCCCGAGGGGATCGAGGCGCTGGAGGAGGTGCTGGAGGAAGAGCCGGGCGACTATGCCTGTGCGCTGGTCGTGGCGCTGGCCCATCTCGATATCGCCTGGGCCTGGCACAGCATCATGTTCGAAACCGCGCCCGAGAAAAGCCTGAACCGGGCGCATGAGCATCTGGAACGCGCCGAGGAGATCCTTGCGCCCCATGACGGGGTCGCGCTCGACGCGCCGTCGGTGCTGGCGGCGCAATGCGCGCTCAACGCCACCAACGAGAAGCGCGGCCGCCACCTGGCCGAGGATTACGCCACGCTGATCGGCATCGATCCCGAGGGCCACCGCCACATGCGCGCCATGGGCCGGCACATGGTGCCGCTGCTGCGCAAGTCGCCCAACGTGCTCGAGATCGAGGCCCGCCGCATCGCCTCGCAGACCGAGGAGGTCTGGCAGGCGGGCGGTTACACCTGGGTCTACCTCGATGCGCTGACCGCCGATCCGCAGGCGATCGAGCTGCTGGATGCGGAGTTCTTCATCGAGGGGATGGAGAATATCATCAACCGCAAGCGCGACCAGCACGTGATCAACCAGTTCGCCGCCTTCTGCGCGATTTCCATGGCGCCGCTGAAGCAGGACAAGATGCTGTCGCGGCGCGGCCATGCGAGCCGCGAGCAGTTGCATGACTGTCTCGACTGGCTGCTGGCGGATTACCTGCAGGAGCTGCACCCGCTTATCTGGTCGCAGACGCTGCTGGTGCCGGGCCAGGTGCCGATGCTGCCCTCGCGCCGGGCGCTGGTGGTCAAGGGGCGGCAGACCGCGCTTCGGATCATCGCCGCGCGGTTCGCCGGCGAGATCGCCGATGGCAGCTCGATCGCGTTCTCGCCGCAGGGGATGTACCGGCTGCCGGCGCTTTGATCCTTCGCGCCGGGGGGCGCAGTCTTTGAAAGACTGCGGATCGAAGTATTTTAAGGACTTCGTGGGCGTCCCTGCCTGCCCGCGCCTCTTGCCCGTTCCGCCCGCCCGGTCTAGAACGCCGGACGATACGCAAACGGAGCGCCGCAGATGCTTGACCTGACCTACGAGCCCCCGAAACCCAAGGTGATCGCCGGGGCCAAGCACGACTGGGAACTGGTGATCGGCATGGAGGTACATGCCCAGGTCGCCTCGAACGCCAAGCTGTTCTCGGGCGCCTCGACGCTTTTCGGGGCCGAGCCCAACTCGAACGTGGCCTTCGTCGATGCGGCGATGCCGGGCATGCTGCCCGTCATCAACGAGTTCTGCGTCGAGCAGGCGGTGCGGACGGGGCTGGGCCTGAAGGCACAGATCAACCTGAAATCGGCCTTCGACCGGAAGAACTATTTCTATCCCGACCTGCCGCAGGGCTACCAGATCTCGCAGCTCTACCACCCGATCGTGGGCGAGGGCGAAATCATCGTCGACATGGAACCCGGCATCGCCCGCAAGGTGCGGATCGAGCGCATCCACATGGAGCAGGACGCCGGCAAGTCGATCCATGACATGGATCCGCACATGTCCTTCGTCGACCTCAACCGCACGGGCGTCTGCCTGATGGAGATCGTCTCCCGCCCCGATATCCGCGGGCCCGAGGAGGCGGCGGCCTATATCCTCAAGCTGCGCCAGATCCTGCGCTACCTGGGCACCTGCGACGGCAACATGCAGAACGGGAACCTGCGGGCCGACGTGAACGTCTCGGTCTGCCGGCCGGGCGCCTATGAGAAATACATGGAAACGCAGGATTTCTCGCATCTCGGCACGCGCTGCGAGATCAAGAACATGAACTCGATGCGCTTCATCCAGATGGCCATCGATTACGAGGCGCGGCGCCAGATCGCGATTGTCGAGGGCGGGGGCGAGGTGGTGCAGGAAACCCGGCTTTACGATCCGGACAAGAACGAGACCCGGTCGATGCGGTCGAAGGAAGAGGCGCATGATTACCGCTACTTCCCCGATCCCGACCTGCTGCCGCTCGAGATCGAGCAGGACTGGGTGGACGGCATCGCCGAGTCCCTGCCGGAGCTGCCGGACGAGAAGAAGGCGCGGTTCGTGGGTGATTTCGGGCTTTCGGAGTATGACGCCAACGTCCTGACCGCCGAGCACGAGAACGCGGCCTTCTTCGAGGAGGCCGCGAAAGGCCGCGACGGCAAGCTGGTCGCGAACTGGGTCATCAACGAGCTGTTCGGGCGGCTGAAGAAGGAAGGCCACGACATCACCGACAGCCCGGTTTCCCCCGCGCAGCTTGGCGGGATCGTCGACCTGATCTCTTCCGATGCCATCTCGGGCAAGATCGCCAAGGACCTGTTCGAGATCGTCTATACCGAGGGCGGCGACCCGGCGCAGATCGTCGAGGAGCGCGGCATGAAGCAGGTCACCGATACCGGCGCCATCGAGACGGCGGTCGACCAAATCATCGCCGACAATCCGGCACAGGTGGAGAAGGCGCAGTCGAACCCCAAGCTGGCCGGCTGGTTCGTCGGACAGGTGATGAAGGCCACGGGCGGCAAGGCCAACCCGAAGGCGGTGAACGAGATCGTGCAGCAGAAGCTGGGGATCTGAGTTAACGGTTGGTCAAGACCTGTTGAGAAATGGTTAAG
The DNA here is from genome assembly GCF_040223625.1 of Roseovarius sp. GTDB lineage: Bacteria > Pseudomonadota > Alphaproteobacteria > Rhodobacterales > Rhodobacteraceae > Roseovarius. The sequence continues at coordinate 97,202 of NZ_JAVKFX010000016.1, forward strand.
CGCCCTGCGGATTTGCTCTGCGGGGCGTTTTTGCTTTTCCGGAGGCTGATCGTGCGATGTGCTCCCGGTGCGAAGCCGCGCGATCGACAGGCCGGGGGCTGGCGATGCAACGGCCGTGAATCGCACTTTATGCCAGCCAAATCCGAAGAACCTCTTAACGGAGCTCTGCCGTCTCCCAATCGCCAGTCCGTCACGCCAATGGCGTGCCGATAACAGGAGGCGCACCTATGGTGCGGCGGGCCGGCCTGTCGATCGCGCGGCGGGCTTCGCCCTGGATTCCGCGCGGGGCACCACGTCGCCTGTCGCGGATAATTTCGGGCGAATAGGCCTTCAGCCGCTTTTCACCTTCCGCCTGATCCCGATCCGGCTGCCCACCCCTTCGGGCGCGGGCAGTTCTGCATGGGCCCGGGCCAGCTCCGCCAGCCGGCGCTGGATATGCTCGGGCATCGGCGCCACTTTCGGCCCGCCCAGATCGACATGCAGGGTCAGCCCCTCGCCCGTCGCGGACAGCCAGCCATCCTCGTGGTAGAGTTCCTGGAAGGTGTGGAACCGCTTCTCGTCATGGTCGAGGATGCAGATTCGGGAATAGAGCCGGTCGCCCAGCTTGACCTCGCGCAGGTAGCGGACGTGGAACTCGGCCGCGAAGGTGGTGTGGTTGGTCTCGGCCACGTAATGCGCGCCGAAGCCCAGCCAATCCCACAGCTGGTCCGAGGCGCGGTCGAACACCACCGTGTAATAGCCCATGTTCAGATGATTGTTGTAGTCGATCCAGCCCTTCTCGATCTCGAGAAAGGAGGACACGAACGGGCCGGTATCGGTCATGGTCACGCGTGCTGATTCAAGGGTCGCGGCAAGATAGGGCGAAGCCGCGCGGGAGTGCAAAGGGTTTCTCCCCCCTGCCCCGGCCCCTCAAGAGGAGGCTGGAAATTACCGCGATCCCCCGCCATAGTACCAATTCACGCGGGCCCGGTCCGGATTGGTCTGGTGCGCGCGCTCAAAGGCCCAGCGGGGGAGCACGCATGCAGAAGGACCTCGACGACAGCGCGCGCGGGATCGTCACCGGCCAGCCGGTGGGGGCGACGGTGCAGATCGTCGTCGACACGCTGTTTGCGCGGATCAAGTCGGAGGAATACCCGACCGACACGCGCCTGCCGTCGGAGCGGACGCTGGCGGCGGAGCTGGGTGTGGCAAGGAATACCGTGCGCGAGGCGCTCGACGTGCTGGAAAGCCAGAAGGCCATTCGCCGGCGGCCGGGTTCGGGCAGTTTCGTGACCTACCGGTCCGCCGCGCCGGGGGATGCGGCGACAGCCTCGGTCGCCGACGAGACGAGCCCGCTACATCACCTCGTGGTGCGGGGGATACTGGAGCCGGAAATGGTGCGGCTGGCGGTGGTGAACATGACCCCGCGCGAGATCAACGACCTGTCGGAGACGCTGTCGAAGATCGAGACGATCCAGACGGATGTGGACGCGTTCATCGAGCTGGAAGAGAAGTTGTACACCCAGATCGCCGAGGGCACGGGCAACCCGCTGCTGGCGTCGTGCTACCGGCTGACGATCGAGACCTACCGGCAGAGCTTCCGCACCAAGCTGCGGCGCCGGAACCTGACGCCGAAGCGGATGCAGGATTACCAGAAGCGGTACAATACCTTGTTCAACGCGATTGCCTCGCGGGACGTGGCGAGCGCGGTGGAGTTCATCAAGCTGCACCTGGTGGAAGAGCAGAAGCTGTTGTTGCAGGATTTTTGAGGGGGTGCGGGAGGTGGGTTGGCACCCACCCTGCGAGGCTTGGAACACGCCCGGAATCGAGGCCGAAGGCCGCCGGGCGAGCGCCGGCCCCTCCCGGCGGGCAGGCGCTGTGGCAGGTGTAGTGCGACGTCTCTAGGTAGGATGTATTCGGCACGATAAAGCGGCAGCAATATCCGTTGCAGCGCCTCCCCACGGGCCGGCGCTCTCCCGGCGGCGGCACCGTCGCGACCCGTACCTGAACGGTGGTATTGGCGCCGCGAGGTCCCGGCTCGGAGGCCGGGACGAGATGGCAGCTCATCAAGGCCAAAATCCAACGTCGGTATCACGTCGGTATTTTGTCGGTATAACGTCGGTGCGCCCCCTACTCCGCCACCGTCCTTGCCCCCAGCTTCGTCGCCCGCGCCGGGCCGGTGAGGCGCTGTTCCCACATCTGGCCCAAATCCAGCATCTCGCGCCGGAGCGCGCCGCTATGGGCGTGCAGCCAGCCCGGGACCGAGCCGAACTCCTCGATCCGGGCCTTGCCGTCGCGGATCGACACGACCGGCCAGTCACCCACCAGCGCGTTGTCGATGCCGAAGAGGTCGGTGCCCCACCATTCCGCCGGGCCGAAGGCGTGGGTGACGTGGCCCAGCTGTTTCATCGCCGCCAGCACCGAGACCGGGTTGACCGTGCCCGCCTTCTCGACCGCGGCGTGCCAGATGTCGAGGATGGCGGCGTATTCCCAGCTCACCGCCGACCAGCTTCCGGGGTTGCGGGCGTTGTATTCCTCGTAAAACACGTTGGGCTGGTTGAAGAAGAACGCCTTTTCGCGCAGCGCCGGGTCGTCGAAATCGGGGAACTGGAAGGTGACGCCTTCCATGAACTCCGCGCCCAGCCTGCCCACCAGCCGGTCGTAATGGTCGAAGGTGCAGGAGAGGATGCGGCCCTTGAAGCCCTGCGCATGGGCGTATTCGGTCATGGCGTGGACCATCGGCGTGTAGCTGGTGCACCAGCAGAGGATGTCCGGCCGGGCCTCGAGCATGGGCCCCACGATCTCGGCCGGATCGCCGCCCGAGGCGGGGTATTGCACCTCCTTGACGATCTCGACCCCGGCAGCCTTGAAGGCCGCGCGGTAGGTGGCGAGCGAGGGCAGGCCCATGCCGTCCTTCTGGGCGCAGAGGGCGACGGTTTTCAGCCCCGGCTGCGTGCGGGTCAGCCAGTCGACCCCGGTGACCACGTAAACCGGGTGCACCTCGGACGGCGCGATCAGGTAGGGCGTGTCGGGCGACAGGTCGGAGGGCAGCAGCGTCGAGGTCAGGATGCGCTTCTCGGTCAGGTAGTCGCCCACGGCGGCGTAATCGTCGCCGCCCAGCATCATCATCAGCTTCACGTCATGGCCCTGCACCAGTTCGACGGCGCCTTCATGCGCCTCGTCCGGCCCGGCCCCGCAATCATGGGCGTGGATGCGAATCGGGTAGCGCCGCCCGCCGATCAGGAGGCCGCCCGCGCGGTTGAGCCAGCCTTCCCAGATGCGGCAGCCATGCAGCCCCGGCAGGCCCCAGCTTTCCGCCTGCCCCGAGAGCGGCGCGAGAAAGCCGATATTGACCGTGCTGGCCATGCCGACCGAAAGCCTTGGCATGGCACCGGAAATCGCCAGCCGTTGTGCGAAACTCGAAGCTTCCAACCGTACGCGTCCTTTCTGCAAGCGGGCTGGGCAAGTCTAGGGGGAATCTGCCCGCCTGAACAGGTTTGTTGTTGACAGATTGGTTCACGCTTTGGTTTCCTGAAATGAACCAAAAGTACCAAAATGAAATATTGGTTCAATACAGACAGGGAGACCAGCAGAATGGCCAAGAAAAGAGTTGCGATCATCGGTGCCGGGCCGTCGGGCCTTGCGCAGTTGCGCGCGTTCCAGTCCGCCAAGGACAAGGGCGAGGAGATCCCCGAGATCGTCTGCTACGAGAAACAGTCGAACTGGGGCGGCCTGTGGAACTATACCTGGCGCACCGGGGTCGACAAGGATGGCGAGCCCTGCCACGGCTCGATGTACCGCTACCTGTGGTCGAACGGCCCGAAGGAAGGGCTCGAATTCGCCGACTATTCCTTTGACGAGCATTTCGGGCAGGAGATTGCCAGCTACCCGCCGCGCGCCGTGCTTTTCGACTATATCGAGGGGCGGGTGAAGAAGGCCGGCGTGCGCGACTGGATCCGGTTCAACAACGTGGTGCGGGACGTGAGCTTCGACGAGGCGTCGGGCAAGTTCACCGTCACCGCGCGGGACAGCGAGAAGGACCAAGAATCGGTCGAAGACTACGATCACGTGATCGTCGCCTCGGGCCATTTCTCGGTGCCGAACGTGCCGGAATATCCGGGCTTCGACGGGTTCAACGGCCGCATCCTGCACGCCCACGATTTCCGCGATGCGCGCGAGTTCGAGGGCAAGGACATCCTGATCATGGGCTCCAGCTACTCGGCCGAGGATATCGGCAGCCAGTGCTGGAAATACGGCGCGAAGTCGATCGTGTCCTGCTACCGCTCGGGGCCGATGGGCTATGACTGGCCCGACAACTGGGACGAGGTGCCCGCGCTCGACCGGGTCGAGGGGCGCACGGCGCATTTCTCGGACGGGACCAGCCGCGACGTCGATGCGATCATCCTCTGCACCGGCTACAAGCACCATTTCAACTTCCTGCCCGACGATCTGCGCCTGAAGACGGCGAACCGGCTGGCGACGACCGACCTCTACAAGGGCGTGGTCTGGGTGCATAACCCCAAGCTCTTCTACCTCGGGATGCAGGACCAGTGGTTCACCTTCAACATGTTCGACGGCCAGGCGTGGTGGGTGCGCGACGCCATCATGGGCAAGCTCGAGATCCCCGACCGCGCCACGATGGAGGCCGACTGGAAACAGCGGCAGGCCGACGAGGACGCGCTGGAGGACGATTACGCCTGCATCAAGTACCAGGGCGATTACGTGGCCGAGCTGATCGCCGAGACGGATTACCCGAGCTTCGATGTCGATAAGGCCTGCGAGCAGTTCTACAAGTGGAAGAAGCACAAGAAGCAGGACATCATGGCCTTCCGCGACAACGGCTATGTCTCGCCGCTGACGGGCAAGCAGGCCCCGGCGCACCACACCGCGTGGAAGGAAGCGCTCGACGACAGTCTCGAGGCGTACCTGCAGACCGGCGCCTGACCGCCAGGAACACCGGGCGCCGGCCGCACATCTCCCCGAGTGGCCGGCGCCCTTACTCAGGTCAGAGCGATGACCTCCCGGCCCTTCGTGGCCGGGATTTTTTTTCGTGGGGGTTGCGTCAGGCGGGCGCCGTCGCTGCGTCCCGCAGATGACGGTCGCGCAAGACCGCCAGCAAGGCCATTGGCAGGGCGGCCGTCACAAGGAACATCGCCCCCGCCCCCACCGTGTCATAGGCCGCGCCCGCGATCGCCGGCCCGATGATGTTGCCGGCGGCGGTGGCCAGCAAGGCCACGGTGAAACTGAGCGTCGGCATGGCCGGAAACAGCCGCTCGGACCAGAAGGCGAGGATGGCGCTGGTGACCATGACATGGACGCCCTGAAGCGCCGCCGATCCGGCAAGACCCGTCCAGCTTCCGGGCACGAGTGCGACGAGCGCGGCAGAGCCCGCGCCGGCCAGCATGGCGCCGCGCAGCAGGACCGGCAGGCCGAGCCACGACCGGAGCCGGCCGGTCAGCAACCCGGCCAGCCCGGCAAGGCCGAAGCAGATGAACACGAGGGCCGGCGTGGCCGCGACGGACATGCCGGGGACGCCGTCGCTGTCGGTGATGTGCTTGGCCGCGAAGGAGATGTAGTTGGCCGAAACGGTCCCGAAGACGAAGCCCACCCCGACAATCGGCGCCATTTCCGGCCGCACCAGCGCGCGCCAGTTTTCTCCGGCGGCGGGGGGCGGGGCGCGGTCGACCTGCCGCAGCGCCGCCCAGTTGGCGACAAGGGCGCCCGCCCCGGCCAGGGCGAAGACCGCCCAGCAGAGGCGCCACGACACGCCCGTCAGAACCATGACCAGCGCCGCGGCACCGGCCAGCGCGATGCCGACGCTGGTGCCGGTGCTGATCTCGGACAGTGCCGTGGGCCGGTCGACATCGCGGATCTTTCGATGGACCGCGTCGTTGAAGGGCGTCCAGGCGAAGCCCGCGCTGGTGGCGGCAAAGAAGACGCCCGCGGCCAGCACGCCGGCATTGGGGGCCACGCTCACCAGCCCCATGCCCAGCGTGGCCGCCGCGAGCCCGGTCAGCACGGGGAATTCCGGGCCGCGCCGGTTGAGCAGGAGCTGCGCGGTCAGGAGAGCGAGGAAGAACCCGAGAAAGCCGAGGCTGGAAATCAGGCCCACCATCGCCGGCGACAGCGAGAAGGCCTCGCTCAGTTCGGGCACGAAAAGGCCGAAGCCCATGCGGCCCGGCCCGTAGCTGATGGCGGTAGCGGCGAAGCCCGCGGCGGAGAGGCTGTGGAAGTAGGTGATGGCATCCTCCTGCCCCGGAAGAATGCAAGGGCCGCGGTTTTGTTCCGGAAAACGTCGGGTCGGGGCTGCCCCGCCCTACCCTGCGCTGACCGCCGTGCCGAGCCGCGCCGCCTTCTGCCCCCGCCCCTCGCGCCCCAGCGCCCGGCAGAGCACCGCCACCGGGATCAGCCCGAAGCCCACCAGCACCAGCGAGGGCACCGCCGCCTCGGCCAGCCGCTCGTCGGCGGCAAGGCGGTGCGCCTGGACCGCCAGCGTCTGGAAGTTGAACGGGTGCAGGATCAGCGTGGCGGGCAGTTCCTTCATCACGTCGACGAAGACGATCAGCAGCGCCGTCAGCACCGAGTTGCGCGCCACGGGCAGGTGGATGCGCCAGAGAAGGCGCTGGCCCGGCTGGCCCAGCGAGCGGCCGATGGCGTCGAGGTGATGTGGGATCGTGGCCATGCCGCTGTCATAGGCGTTGAGCGCGGCCGCCATGAACCGGGCCATGTAGGCCAGCACCATCAGCCAGATCGAGCCGGTGATCAGCAGGCCGGTGTCGATGCCGAACCGCGCCTCCATGATCCCGTCGATGATGTTGTCGAGCGCGGCCATGGGGACCATCAGGCCGACAGCGATCACCCCGCCCGGCACCGCATAGCCCACGCCCGCGCCGATCACGATCAGCTTGGAGCTGCGCGAGGGCCGCGTGCGGGCGCGGAAGCCGATGAGGATGGCGCCCAGCACGGTCAGCACCGCCGCCACCCCCGCCACGGTGATGGAATTCTGCATCAGCCCGACATAGCGCGAGGACAGCAGCGACTGGCCCGAGCCGATCGCCATCTGGCCCAGCATCAGGACGGGGATGACGAAGCCCAGCAGCACCGGCCCGAGGCAGAGCGCGCAGGCGATCCAGCCCGGCGCGCCGGTCAGGCGGGGGCGTTCCATCGTCTCGAACCGCGTGCCGTGGGCGGCGGTGCGGGCCCGGCCCCGCTGGGCGCGTTCCAGCCCGGCGAGAAGGAGGGCGAAGCTCAGCAGGCAGAGCGAGAGCTGCGCCGCCGCCGCCCGGTCGCCGAGCGAGAACCACGCCTGGTAGATGCCGGTGGCGAAGGTCTGGACGTTGAAGAAGGCGACGGTGCCGTAATCGGCGATGGTCTCCATGATCGCCAGCAGCGCGCCGCCGGCGATGGCGGGCCGGGCCATGGGCAGGGCCACGCGGTAGAAGGCTTTCAGGGGCGAGCGGCCCAGGGTGCGGGCGACGAGGAAGGCATTGGCCGATTGTTGGCGGAACGAGGCGCGGGCCAGCAGGTAGACGTAAGGGTAAAGCACGATGGTCAGCATCAGGGCGGCGCCCCCGATCGAGCGCACCTCGGGAAACCAGTAATCGCGCGGGCCCCAGCCCATCACCTCGCGCAGGGCCGACTGCACGGGCCCGGGATGGTCGAGCATGTAGGTATAGGCATAGGCCATGACATAGGCCGGGAAGGCCAGCGGCAGGGCCAGCGCGATCTCGAGCCAGCGGGCGCCGGGGAAGCGGTAGACCGTCACCAGCCAGGCCGTGACGCTGCCGATCACCGCCGTCGAGATGCCGACGATCACCACGAGGATCAGCGTGGTGCGCGCATAGCGCGGCAGGACCGAGGCCAGCACGTCGCGCCATGTGTCGAGGTCGCCGGTAAAGGCCGCCAGCGCCGCCGCGAGGATGGGCGCGACGCAGAACGCCACGACGACCCATGCCAGCCGGTGCAGGACGGTTTCGCTCAGCATTTTCAGGTCCGGTCCGCCTCTGGTTCCTTGGGGCCGCGCCGGGGCGCGGGCCGCCTGCCTACCCGTCCGCCCACATGCGGTAAAGGTTGCTTTTCGCCTTGAAGAGCCGGTCGAAGGCCGGGGTCTTGCCGTGCTCGTCGAAGATCGAGCGGGTGGCCACGTCTAGATCGTGCAGCGCCTCGCGTTTCGCCGCGTCGCGCACCCAGCTCGTGACCCAGCCCACGACTGCCACGCGCTCGCCCGTGCTGACCGGCTCGACCCGGTGCAGGGCCGAGGTGGGGTAAAGCACCATGTCGCCCGCCTGAAGCCGGATCACCCGTTCCTCGAGCACGTCGTCGATCACGAGGCCGCCGCCCTCGTATTCTTCCGGTTCCGACAGGTAGAGGGTGAAGGAGAGGTCGGTGCGGGAACCCTTCATGATCGGGTCGTCGACATGGAAGCCGTATTCCATCCCGGGGCCATAGCGGGAGAGCAGCGAGCGGGCGATCTTGCGGGGCCGCGCGACCGAGCGGAACAGCTCGTTCTTGAAAAGCTTCGTACGCACCGAGGCGAGGATCTCGTCGAGGTCCTTCGAGGGTTTCGCCTGAAGGTTCGACTTCACGCCGCGGGCATAGCGGCCCGCCGTGGCGCGCCCGTCCTGGAACTCGATGGCGTCGGCGGCCTGGCGCAGGTCGGCCACCTCGTCCTTGGTCAGCACGTCTCCGATCACTATGAACATGGGTCAGTACACCTTCGACAGGGCCAGATCCATCCGCCCGGCGGCGCCGTGGATCAGGCTGGCATCGGGGTCCAGACCTTCGGCCTGCAGGTCGGTGAAGGCCGGGTCGGCAAAGGCCAGCGCGTCGAGCAGGCCCTGGCCTGCGCGGGCGATGCGCTCGTTGCCGGCCTCGGCCAGCTCCTGCGCCTCGGTCTTCGCCAGTTGCACCATGCCCCAGGCGGCCTGGTAGGCGGCGGGGTCGGCGATCTGGTCGCCTTCGACGGCGGCGGCATAGGTCTTGCCGGCCTCGCGGGTCAGCGCGATGAGCGCGCGGAACTGGGCGCGGGCGGTGGTGTCGCGGCGGGCCTCTTCGAAGAGGTCGCGTGCGGCGTCGTATTGCGCTTGGGACTCACCGTCCGACAGGGCGGCTTCGAGCGCGTCCAGCGCCTCGGGCACGCCGTCGATGCCGCGGGCCTCGAGCGCGTCCAGCGCCTCGGCCTCTGGCGTGTCGATGAGGGCCGCGGCGGCATCGGCCTCGCCCTCCTCGGCCAGCGCGGTGGCGGCGCGCAGCCGGCCTTCCAGCCGGCCGAGCGCCACGAGGAAGGAATCGTCGTCGAGCCGGGCCTCGCTGGCCTCGCCCTCTCCTTCGCCTTCGCCTTCTCCCTCGCCTTCACCCTCTCCTTCGCCTTCGCCGGCGGCGAGCCAGTAGCTTTCGGGGAGGTCGGCCTCGGCCGGGGTGATGACGGCGGCGTGGGCGGCGGTGGCAAGGCCGGCGGCCAGTGTGCCGACGGTCAGGCTACGGCGCGCGGCGACCAGCCGGCGGGGTTTGGGGGGCGTCTGCGTCATGTCGCGATCCTTTCGGGAAGCTCTGAAATCATGGACGCCGCATGTGGGACATGCGGCGCCTGCAGGGTCGGTTGGCCGGTGACGGGCCGGAGGTCAGGAGCCTTCGCCTTCGCCCTCGCCTTCTCCCTCACCTTCGCCTTCACCTTCTCCCTCACCTTCGCCTTCGCCCTCACCTTCGCCGGAGGACTCGCCTTCGCCTTCCTCGGAATATTCCTCGGTGCCTTCGCCTTCACCTTCACCCTCGGCTTCGCCTTCACCCTCGGCTTCGCCCTCGCCTTCGCTTTCGCCCTCGCCGGAGGCCAGCAGGACCCAGTCGGGCGTGTCGGTCATGTCGGGGGTCGCCACGGCGGCGTGGGCGGCAGTGCCGCCGGCGACGACAGCGGCCAGCGTGCCCAGCGCGACGCTGCGGCGGGCGGCGACAAGGCGGCGGGGTTTTTCGGGGGTGTCGGTCATGGTCGGGTCTCCTCGTGTTCCTGATAGAAATAATTGGTATTGGTCGCCAGCGCGCCTGTCAACAAAGCCATGCATTCTAGTCAGGTATGGAAATCGACGCGCCGGACCCGCCCGGACCACGGCCACCCCCCCGCCACGGGGCACGCCCCAAGCCTTTGACCTTTTGATAAAAATTCCCATAGGTCGCTGGATTGGCTGACTTTTTATCCCGCTTGACAGCCCTGACGTAGGGGCACGCGGCCTTTACACCCGTCCAGAATCGCGACAACCTTGCGCGCATGTCGGGGCACCCACGCTATGGTGGTGCCACGAAAACCGGCTTATCCAGGGAGAAATACATGAAAATCCTACGCAATCTTGCAACAGCCTCCGCGATTCTCGTGGCGGCCGCGGGGATCGGCTCGGCGCAGACGCTGAACTTCGCCTATGACGCCGACCCGGTGTCGCTCGATCCGCATGAGCAGCTTTCGGGCGGCACGCTGCAGCTCAGCCACATGGTCTTCGACCCGCTGGTGCGCTGGAACAAGGACCTCGGCTTCGACCCGCGCATCGCTACCGAGTGGGAGCGGATCGACGACACGACCATGCTGTTCCACATCCGCGAAGGCGTGAAATTCCATTCCGGCAACGAGCTGACGGCCGAAGACGTGGTCTACACGATCGAGCGGCTGAAATCCTCGCCCGACTTCAAGGGCATCTTTGCCGGCTGGACCTCGGCCACCGCGGTCGACGACTATACCGTCGAGGTGAAGACGGACGGGCCGAGCCCGCTGATCCTGCACACGGCGACCTATGTCTTCCCGCTGGACAAGAAGTTCTACACCGAGGGCGGCGACGAGATCGCCAAGCACGGCGACAGCTTTGCCAGCAAGAACATCTCGGGCACCGGCCCGTTCACCGTGGCCGAGCGCGAACAGGGCGTGAAGGTGACGTTCGAGCGCAACCCGGATTACTGGGACACCGAAAGCCCGGGCAACGTGCAGACCGCCGTGCTGACCCCGATCAAGGAAGCGCCGACCCGTGTCGCCGCCCTGCTGTCGGGTGACGTCGACTTCATCGCGCCGGTGCCGCCGACCGATCTCGAGCGGATCGAGAACGACGAGAACACCAACCTCGTCAGCATGACCGGCACCCGGATCATCACGCTGCAGCTCAACCAGGAGCGCCACGAGGCGCTGGCCGACGTCAAGGTCCGCCAGGCGATCGTGCATGCCATCAACAACGAAGGCATCGTGCAGAAGATCATGAAGGGCTTCGGCACCGTCGCGGCGCAACAGTCGCCCGAGGGCTACGTGGGCCACAACCCCAACCTCGAGCCGCGCTACGACGTGGAAAAGGCCAAGGCGCTGATGGAAGAGGCCGGTTATGCCGACGGGTTCTCGGCCACGATGATGTGCCCCAACAACCGCTACGTGAACGACTACAAGATCTGCGAAGCGGCGGCGGCCATGCTGGCCAAGATCGGCATCGAGATCGACCTGACCACCATGCCCAAGGCGCAATACTGGCCCAAGTTCGACGAACGCGCCGCCGACATCATGATGATCGGCTGGCACGCGGACACCGAGGACAGCGCCAACTTCAACGAGTTCCTGACCATGACCCCGAACGCCGATACCGGCCGTGGCCAGTACAACTCGGGCAACTACTCGAACGAGGAGGTCGACCGCCTGACCATGGCGTCGCTGACCGAGACGGACGAGCAAAAGCGCGCCGACATGCTGCAGAAGGTCGAGCAGATCCTCTATGACGAGGCCGCCTTCGTGCCGCTGCACTGGCAGGATCTGGCCTGGGCCGCGCGCACCGGCGTCGACATCGAGCCCGTGCTCAACGTGATGAACTTCCCCTACCTGGGCGACCTGGTCATCGAAGAGTAAGCATTACGCTGCGTCCGGCGGGCCGGTTTTCCCGGCCCGTCGGCTTTCCGCGCCTTGCACCCGGTGCGCCATCCGTGATTTGTCGCGCGCCACGCACCACCTGAGTCGCCAGACGAGCGCGCGCCACGGGACAGATCCGAAGCCATGCACATTCTAGCTTTCCTCATCCGCCGGGCCCTGCAGGCCGTGATCGTGATGTTCGTCATCTCGCTCATCGGCTTTTCCATCCAGGACAATCTCGGCGATCCGCTGCGCGAACTTGTGGGCCAGTCGGTCTCGGAGGAAGAGCGCGTCGCCCTGCGCGAGGAACTGGGCCTCAACGACCCGTTCCTGGCACAGTATCTCCGGTTCCTCGGCAATGCCGTGCAGGGGGACCTCGGCACCTCGTATTTCTTCAAGCGCCCCGCCCTCGACGTGATCATGGACAAGTTCCCGGCCACGTTCGAGCTGGTGCTGGGCGCCGTCGTCATCTTCCTGTCGGTGTCGATCCCGGCGGGGATATATTGCGCGATCAACCGCGACAGTTTCCTCACCCGCGTCATCATGACCGGCTCGATCATCGGCATTTCGATCCCCGTCTTCCTGACCGCGATCATGCTGGTCTGGATCTTCGGGGTCGAGCTTCAATGGCTGCCCGCCTTCGGGCGCGGCGACACGGTCGAGCTGCCATGGGGCTGGGACACGGGCCTTCTGACGGTTGACGGCTGGGCGCACCTGATCCTGCCCTCGGTCGCGCTTTCGTCGATCATGCTGCCGCTCTTCATCCGCCTGATCCGGGCCGAGATGATGGAGACGATGGCCACCGATTACGTGCGCTTCGCCCGCGCCAAGGGGCTTTCGACCCGGCGGGTGCGCTATGTCCACGCCTTCCGTAACACGCTTCTGCCGGTGGTGACGGTGGGCGGGCTGATGATCGGCACGCTCATCGCCTATACCATCCTGACCGAGACGGTCTTCCAGTGGCCGGGCATGGGCTTTCTCTTTCTCGAGGCGGTGAACCGGGTCGATACGCCTCTCATCATCGCCTATATCATCGTGGTCGGCCTGATCTTCGTGGTGGTCAACACCATCGTCGATTTCATCTACACGCTGATCAACCCGACCGTGAAACTGCCGGGGGCCAAATCATGATCACCTGGCGCTTTGTCTTCAAACGCTTCCTTGGCGACCCGGTGGCGATGGCCGCGGGGATCGTCCTGCTGCTGCTCATCCTGATGGCGGCGTTCGCGCCCTTCATCGCGCCGCAGAACCCCTATGACCTGATGCAGCTCGACATCATGGACAGCGAGATGCCCCCGTCGTGGCGCGAGGGCGGCGACGAACGCTTCCTGCTGGGCACCGACGCGCAGGGGCGCGGGGTGCTGTCGACCATCATGTACGGCACCGGCATTTCCCTCCTGATCGGGATCGGCGCGGTGATCGTGCAGGCCATCCTCGGCATCACGCTGGGGCTCATCGCGGGCTACAAGGGCGGCTGGATCGACGCCTTCCTGATGCGGCTGGCGGATATCCAGATGTCGCTCTCGACCCTGATGATCGCGATCATCGTGCTGGCCATCTTCAACGCCGCTTTTGATGCCAACACCTATGCCGACTATGCCATCTTCATGCTGATCGTGATCATCGGCATCGCCGAATGGCCCAAGTTCGCCCGCACGGTGCGCAGCTCTGTGCTGGGCGAGAAGGGCAAGGAATATGTCGACGCCGCCCGCGTCATCGGCCTGCCGCCGCGCAAGGTGATGTGGGGGCATATCCTGCCCAACACGCTGACGCCGGTGCTGGTCATTTCGACCATCCAGGTGGCCGAGGCGATCATGACCGAGGCGGCGCTCTCCTTCCTCGGGCTGGGGATGCCGACCGACAAGCCGTCGCTGGGCTCGCTCATCCGCTCAGGGTTCGAGTTCATCTTCTCGGGCTCGTGGTGGATCACGCTCTACCCCGCCATCGTGCTGGTGGTGCTGATCCTCGCGCTGAACCTTCTGGGCGACTGGATGCGCGACGTGCTCAATCCGAAACTGCGGCGGGGAGAGGACTGATGGCGATGCTCGAAGTACGCGACCTGCGCGTGGCCTTTCCGCGCGGCAAGAATAATGAGGTCGAGGCCCTGCGCGGTGTCGACCTAACGCTGGAAAAGGGCGAGCGGCTGGGCGTCGTGGGCGAGTCGGGCGCGGGCAAGTCGATGCTGGCCTTCGCTATCCTCAACCTCATTGCCGAGCCGGGCCGCGTGTCGGACGGCACGATCAATTTCCACGGGCAGAACCTTCTGGAGCTGTCCGAGCGGAAGATCCGCAAGCTGCGCGGCAACCGCATCTCGATGATCTTCCAGGACCCGATGGTCACGCTCAACCCGGTGATGACCATCGGCGCCCAGATGATCGAGACGCTGCAGGCGCATCGCCGCATCTCCAGATCGGAGGCGCACAAGCTCTGCGTCGACAAGCTGCGGCTTGTGGCCATCCCCTCGGCCGAGAACCGGATGACCTCCTACCCGCACGAACTTTCCGGCGGCCTCCGCCAGCGGGTCGTCATCGCCATCGCGCTTTTGACGGACCCGGAGCTGATCATCGCCGACGAGCCCACCACGGCGCTCGACGTGACGATCCAGGCCGAGATCATGGCGCTCATCCTCAAGCTCTGCCGCGAGCATGACGTGGCGCTGATCCTGATCACCCACGACCTCGGCGTCGTGGCCGAGGTGACCGAGCGGATCATGATCATGTATGCCGGCAAATGCGTCGAGGAAGGCCCCACGCAGGAGATCATCCGCGCGCCGCAGCACCCCTATACCTACGGCCTGCTGCAGGCCCTGCCGCAGAACGCGGCGCGGGGCGAGCGGCTCTACCAGATCCCCGGCTCGATGCCGCCGATCACCGCCCTGCCCAAGGGCTGCGCCTATCACCCGCGCTGCAACCGCGCGACCGAGCGCTGCCGGCAGGAAATCCCCGAACGCGCGGGCGGCCACGCCGCCTGCTTCCACCCCCTGACCCCGGCGGAGGCCGCCTCATGAGCCAGCCCATCGTCGAAACCAAGGGCGTCGAGGTGCGCTTTGCGCTGCCCACGCACTTCCTGTCGCGCGAAACCCCGGTGCTGCACGCGCTGAACGGCGTCGACCTCGCCATCGAACCCGGCGAAAGCTTCTGCGTGGTGGGCGAGTCGGGCTGTGGCAAGACCACGCTGGGCCGCGCCATCATCGGCCTGCTGAACCCCACCGAGGGCGAAATCCACTTCCAGGGCCGGCGCATCGACACCATGGACGAGGCCGCCCGCAAGCCGGTGCGCCGCGACATGCAGATGGTGTTCCAGAACCCCTACGCCTCGCTCAACCCGCGCCGCAACGTGTTCGACACGCTGGCCGAGCCGGTGCGCCACCTGATGCCGGAAATGAATGCCCAGCAGGTGCGCCAGCGGGTCGAGGAGGTGCTGGACGCCACCGGCTGCGACCAGAGCTGGCAGCGCCGCCTGCCGCACGAGTTCTCGGGCGGCCAGCGCCAGCGCATCGCCATCGCCCGCGCGCTGGTGACGAACCCCGCCTTCATCGTCGCCGACGAGCCCATCTCGGCGCTCGACGTCTCGATCCAGGCGCAGATCCTCAACCTGCTGACCGACCTGCAGGCCGAGCGCGGGCTGACCTACCTGTTCATCACCCACGACCTGTCGGTGGTCGAGCATTTCGGCACCCGCGTCGCGGTGATGTACCTGGGCAGGATCATGGAGCTGGCGCGCGCCGAGGACCTCTTCGCCACGCCGAAACACCCCTATACGCGCCTCCTGCTCGACGCGATCCCCAAGCTCGAGGGCGGCTCCTTCGACAACCCGCGCAAGCCCGGCGAACTGCCCGACCCGGTCAACCCGCCGCCCGGCTGCCCCTTCGCGCCCCGCTGCCCCATGGCCGAGGCGATCTGCCGCCAGGACCGTCCCGAGCTCCGCACGCTCGCCAACGGCACCCAGGCCGCCTGCCACTTCGCGGAATAGGAAAGGGGCGGCCCCGAAAAGGCGCCGCCCCATGCTTCTTCTTGGTCCAAATATTCCGGGGGAGACGTTAAAATCCCTCAGGATTTCAACGTCGGGGGCAGAGCCCCCTATTCCGCCTGATCCGCCGAGCTTGCATTCAGCAGGCCATAGCGCTCGGCGCCAAGGCTGTCATACAGGTCGATCTGCGTCTCGAGGAAGTCGATATGGCCTTCCTCGTCGGCGATCAGCTCCTCGAACAGGTTCTTCGAGACGTAATCGCCCACCTTCTCGCAATGGTCTCGCGCCTCGATATAGAGGGTGCGGGCGTCATGTTCGGCGGCGAGGTCGGCGTCGAGCGTCTCGCGCAGGGTCTCGCCGATGCGCAGCGTGTCGAGCTTCTGCAGGTTGGGGTGGCCGCCGAGGAAGATGATCCGGGTGATCAGCTTGTCGGCGTGGTGCATCTCCTCGATGCTTTCCTCGCGCGACTTGGCGGCGTTCTTGCCATAGCCCCAGTCTTCCTGAAGCCGGTAATGCAGCCAGTACTGGCTGACCGCCGTGAGTTCGCTCCGCAGTGCCTTGTTAAGGTACTCGATAACCTTTTCGTCGCCCTTCATCGCTCGCTTCCTTTGATTCCTCGCGGCGCCGGTCGCGCCGCTGCATGGGTATGACAAAGGTGTCACACTGATGCATGGTGTCAAGGAAGAGTGGCAGGCATCCCCCGCAGTCGGCCTTCTTGCCAAGCGCGCGGTACACCTTGCCGGGGGTGATGAGCGTGTCTTCGTCGGCCGCGCGCATCCAGTCCACGGCAGCGCGGATATCGCGGTCTGTGATCGACTGGCAATGGCAGATTATCATCTCGGCCTCATCTTAGGATCGCGGTGATCCATCCTGTTTTCGATTTCTGCACGATTCGCCGGCAAAAACCAGAGTTTTTCTGTCGGATACTGTGAAACGCGCCGCTTTGCCGCAGGTTCCGCGTTCAATGTACCGTGATCCCCGCCATGTCCGGCGCGGGCAGCATCCCCGACAGGGTCGAGCGGTGCAGGTAGAGCCCGGCCTCGCGCGCGGCCTCCGTCAGCGGCAGCAGCAGCGGCCCCTCGACGATCAGCGAGCCCACCAGCATCGCGTCCTCCCGCTCGCCGGTGGCGGCGAGCATGATGAAATGGGCGAACACCGCCTCGTCGGCGCCGACGCAGGAGCAGTGCGGCTGGTGCCGGACCAGCTTGCGCCGCCCGTGCCGGCCGATCATGCCCATCACGTCGTTGAGCGCCCGCTGGCAGGTCTTCGCCCGCGCCTCGCCCATCACCTCCAGCAGCAACCGGGCGATATGGTCCTGCCCCTCCGGCCCCTCGGACCAGTGGCGCAGCGCCCGGACCAGCACGCGCTCGGCGCCGGAAAGGGTGTCGAACCCGGCGACGGGGAACCCGCCGCGCATTTCGCTATGCTGTTTCATCGGGGTCACTTCGTCAGGATCAGCTTGCCCATCCGGGTGATGCGCAGCGTGTAGATTTGGCCGTCCAGCGTGATCGTCGCGGTGGCACCCTCGCCGATTAGCTCGCGCGCGTCATATTGCGGCTGGGCGGTGGCCACGTCGCCATCGGGGGATTTGCGAAGCGTCATCATGCCGGCCGCCCCTCGATCCGGTCGAGCAGATGCTCGAGCACCACGTCAGGCGAGAGCATCCCCGCCATGGCCATCTCCGCCGCCTGCTCGCGCGTCGGGCTGGCCCCCCGCACCGGCGCCGCGTTGCGGCTCACCCGTTCAGCAATCATCCGTCGCTCCTTTCCTCATGTCCTGGCTGATGGCTGACCGGCTCCGGTTGGCTGATTGCATTTCTGACTTTTTCACTCAGCTTTGTCAATCCTGATTGTTTCCATCAGATTGCGGCGCGCAAACTCCCGCGCGCGCGGGCATTTCCGGCCCTGCGTGGCAGGGCCACGGCGCCCTTCGGAAAATATGACCCTGCGGCAATCAGGACTCGCAATGCGCGCGCCTCTCTGGCAGGGTGTATATACAATCCGGCCGAGCAGCCCGGGCGCAACCGAGAAGGACAATCCGATGTCCCAGCACTATCTCAAGCAGGTGCCCATCGCGCTTCGTTCGCGGCACAAGTCCGACCTGCGCACGCAGTTCGCCGCGCTGTGCTACCGCATTCGCAACGACAAGCCGGAATTCCTGCTGGTCACCTCTCGCGGGACCAAGCGCTGGATCATTCCCAAGGGCTGGCCGCTCGACGGGCACACCCCCGCCAACGCCGCGCTGCAGGAAGCGTGGGAGGAGGCGGGCGTGCTGGGCCGGGTGGCCGGGCCGTGCCTGGGGCTTTTCTCCTATCACAAGTCCGCCCCGCAGGAAGGCGGGCTGCCCTGTGTCGCCATGGTCTACCCGGTGCGGGTCCGGGCGCTGGCCGAGGATTACCCCGAAAAGGACGAGCGCAAGCGCAAGTGGATGCGCCGCAAGAAGGCCGCGGCGAAGGTCGACGAGCCGGAGCTGGCCCAGATCATCCGCCGCTTCGACCCCAAGCTGCTGCGGGCCTAAGCGCCCGTATCGCCGCTTGAAAACCGGGCCCGGCGGTATAACTATGCCGCAATTGCGTGATGGAGTAGACGGTGTGATTCAGTACACCCTCAAATGCGACAAGGACCACCGCTTCGACAGCTGGTTCCAGTCGGCCGCGGCGTTCGACAAGCTGCAATCGGCGGGCATGGTGGCCTGCGCAATCTGCGGCTCGCCCCATGTGGAGAAGGCGCTGATGGCGCCCAGCGTGCGCGACAGCAGGCACAAATCCCCGCAGGCGCCCGTAAAACCCGACGCGCCCCGCCACCGCCCGCTCTCCGCCCCCGCGACCACCGCCGAACAGGCGCTGGCCGAATTGAAGCGGCATGTCGAGAAGAACTCCGAATACGTGGGCCTCAACTTCGTCCGCGAAGCCCGGCAGATGCACGAGGGCACCGCGCCCGAACGCGCGATCTACGGCGAGGCCAAGCCCGAGGAGGCGCGCAAGCTGCTCGAGGACGGCGTGCCGGTCGCGCCCCTGCCCTTCCTGCCCAACCGGAAATCCAACTGAGGAGGCGGCGATGCATGTCGTGATCACCGGGGTCAGCCGGGGGATCGGCCACGCCCTTGCCGAGCGCTACCGCCGCATGGGCCACGAGGTGACGGGCACCGCCCGCTCCGGCGGGGCCGAGGTCGAGCTGGACGTGACGCAGCCCGACCAGTTCGAGGCGCTGGCCGCCCATGTCGACGGCAAGCCCGTCGACCTTCTGATCTGCAACGCCGGCATCTATCCCGACAAGGGCCAGTCCCTCGCCAGCGGCTTCGCGCCCGAGACCTGGGCCGCCTCCATGGCCACCAACGTGACCGGCGTCTTCCTGACGGTACAGTCCATGATGACCGGGCTGCAGCTGGCGAAACAGCCGAAGATCGCCATCCTCTCCAGCCGCCTCGGCAGTGACGAGCTGGCCGCCGGCGGCAGCTATTGCTACCGCGCCTCCAAGGCCGCCGCGCTCAACCTCGGGCGCAACCTTGCCATCGACCTGAAGGAGTTGGATATCGCCGTGGGCATCTACCACCCCGGCTGGGTCCGCACCGACATGGGCGGGGAAAAGGGCGAGGTCGGCGTGGGCGACAGCGCCGATGGCCTGATTGCCGAGTTCGACCGGCTGACCCTCGACACCACCGGCTGCTTCCGCACATGGGACGGCCGCGACCTGCCGTTCTGAGTCAGCCCCACCAAGCCCCGGGGAGGCGCCGGTCTATCGCATCTTCTTGGCAAAAATACTCAATTCCGACAGGTCCAACGGGCACCGCCGCCTCAGGTCCGCACCCACCGGTGCATCACGTCCCCGCCCACCTGCCGGACCTCGGCCAGGGCAAACCGCTCCGCCTCGTCCAGCGACGAGATCCCCATCGCCCCCACCGAGGGCAGCCCTTCCGCGCCAACCGCGAAGCCGGCTGTAAACCCCACCAGCTCATCGACCAGCCCGGCCGAGAGGAGCGACGCCGCCAGCGCCCCGCCGCCCTCGCAGAACACCCGCGTCAGCCCCGCCGCCCCGAGCGCCGCGCAGACCGAGGCCGGATCGATCTGCCGGCCCGTCAGCTCGCAGGGCAAGAGCGTCGCGCCGAAGCCCTGCCATGCCGCGACCCGGTCGACATCCGCATCCGGCCCGTGGCACAGCCACACCGGCACCTCGCCCGCCGTCCGGGCCAGCTTGCCGTCCTGCGGCAGGTCCAGCCTGCGCGAGACGACCACCCGCACCGGCTGCCGCGCAACGCCGAGGCCCCGCACAGTCAGCATCGGGTCGTCAGCCCGTGCCGTGCCCGCCCCCACCATCACCGCGTCATGCCGGGCGCGCAGCCCGTGGACCAGCCGCCGCGCCTCGGGCCCGGTGATCCACTGGCTGTGCCCGCTGGCGGTGGCGATGCGCCCGTCGAAGGAACTGGCGAGTTTCAGGGTGACCCACGGCCGGCCCTCGGTGGCCTTGCGGAAGAACCCGGCAAGGTCGGCCGCGGCCTCGCCTGCCAGCATGCCGGTCACCACCTCGACGCCTGCCGCGCGCAGCATGGCGAAGCCCCGGCCGGAGACCCGCTCGTCGCTGTCCTCCATCGGGGCCACGACGCGGGCCACGCCCGCCTCGATCAGCGCCTCGGCACAGGGCGGCGTCTTGCCATGGTGGGAACAGGGCTCGAGGCTGACATAGGCCGTGGCCCCCCTGGCCGCCGCCCCCGCCTCTGCCAGCGCCACGCGCTCCGCATGGGGCCGCCCGCCCGGCTGGGTCCAGCCCCGCCCGACGATCCGGCCGTCCTGCACGATCACGCAGCCCACGGCGGGGTTGGGCCAGCACTGCCCCTGCCCGCGCCGCCCGAGCGACAGCGCGAGGCGCATGTACCGGATGTCGGTGTCGCTCACTCGTCCGCGGGCGCGTCTTCCGCGGCGTTCGGGCGCAGCTCGCTCACGAACTTGTCGAAATCGTCCGCCGCCTGGAAGTTCTTGTAAACGCTGGCAAACCGCACGTAGGCCACGGTGTCGATCCGGGCCAGGCTTTCCATGACGATCTCGCCCACCGTCTTCGACGGGATGTCGGTCTCGCCCAGGCTTTCCAGCCGCCGCACGATGCCCGAGATCATCTGCTCCACCCGTTCGGGTTCCACCGGGCGCTTCTGCAGCGCGATCCGGATCGAGCGTTCCAGCTTGTCGCGGTCGAAATCCTCGCGCCGCCCGTTGGTCTTGACGACCACGAGGTCGCGCAGTTGCACCCGCTCGTAGGTGGTGAACCGGCCGCCGCAGGCCGGGCAGAACCGCCGCCGCCGGATCGACACGTGATCCTCTGCCGGACGCGAGTCCTTCACCTGTGTATCAATGTTTCCGCAAAACGGGCACCGCATCGCCCCAGCCCCTTTTCTTCTCTGCCTCGTTGGTCATGGGTCTTTGGCCCATTTATCCACAGCCACTATAGGGCAGCCGCAAAGTTTTGGGTAGAGGAGATTTTGCAGCGCTATATAAAGGGGGGCTTCGTGTTGCGCCCGGCCCGGAAAGGCGCCTTTCGCAGGCAACCGGGCCGGACGCGCATCAGATATCGATATTATTCAGCGGCTTGCGCCTTCGGGGCCGGCGCGGTGATCCCGAAGCCTGCCTTTTCCATCTGGGTCAGCGTGCGCAGCGCGATCTTGGTCTGGACCTTCTTCGCCTCTTTCCACGCGGCATTGCGCTCTTCCTTGCTGGCCTCGGGGTTGGTGGCGCGGTACTGCTGATTGAATTGCAGGAAGGCCAGTTTGCGGCCGGCCCAACGGCGCTGTTTCTGCTCTTCGGTGAGCGGGGTCTTGGTTTTGGCTTCAGCCATTTTATAGTCCTTTCGACTGTTACCGGGCGCGGGTCGCGCCACGGCCGATACGGGCGAGATTGCCCTGATTCGGTTTTATCCCCTTTTTGAATCCCCGCAACGGATGTTTGTTGCGCTGCAGCGAAATCCGGCCTGTCTGGCTAGCCGGACACAGCCAGATGCGCGGCCACCTGCCGCACATGCGGGCGGTCGCGATGCTCGAAGACATACAGCCCCTGCCAGGTGCCCAGCGCCATGCGCCCACCGCTCACCGGGATCGTCAGGCTCACCGGCATCATCGCGGCCTTGATATGGGCGGGCATGTCGTCGGGCCCTTCCATCGTGTGCCGCAGGTAGCCCATCGACGGGTCGTCCGAGGGCGGCACCAGCCGGGTGAAATAGGCCAGCAGGTCGCGCTGCACGTCGGGGTCGGCGTTTTCCTGGATCAGCAGGCTGGCCGAGGTATGGCGGATGAAGAGCGTCAGCAGCCCCTCGCCCGCGCCCGAGCCGCGCAGCCAGCTTTCCACCTGCCCGGTGAACTCGTAGAGCCCCTGCCCCCGCGTTTCGATGCCGAAACCGGTCTGCACGGGCCTCAGCACCGCTGCCAGGCGAAGCTGTCGCGGTTCCAGCACTGCCCGTTGGCTTCCTTGCGCTCGAAGACGGGGTAGAAATCATGCGCGCCCACCGTGCCGGGGCTGCATTGCACCTCGGCCAGCACCTGGCCGCCCTTCGCCACGGTCACCCCGCCCGTCACCTGCGGATCGCCCTGCGCCATCCGGTCGATGCTGTAATTGAGCGCATAGGAATGGCCCGCGTTGTAAAGCGTCACCTCCTCCCACAGGTAGCGCCCGACGCCGTTCCACGGCTGCAGGTCCACCTCGGTCACGTGCCGTTCCAGCACCAGCTCCGCCGCGCGGCCCGCGGGCCCGTAGCGATAGACCGCCACGTCGCCGGCAAGGCAGAGGTCGATGGACTTGCTGCCCGACTGGCACTGGAAGAGCGGGATGCCCGCGCAGCCGGACTGCGCGGCGGCGGTCATGGGTGAGAAGGCGAGGCAGGCGGCGATGAGGCACAGGCGCATCGGGGTCTCCGGAAATGACATGAACCAACTGCCACCAGACATACGCCATGCGCCCGGCCCCCGGCAACGGCGATGACGCAATCGCGCCGGGGGCCTTTACCCTGCCGCGCCGAGCGGGCATGAGGGGGCGAACCCCGCCACCGGACCCTTGCCCGCGATGCTGCCCATCCTCGTCACCGGCCTTCTGCCCGTCGTCCTGCTCGTCCTTCTGGGCGGGCTGGTGCGCAACCGGCTGAGCGAGAACGCCTGGGCCGGGCTCGACCGGCTGAATTTCGAGATCCTCTTCCCTGCGCTCATCTTCACCGCCGCCGCCTCCCGGCCCATCGAACCGGCCAGCCTGCTGATCGTGGGCCCGCTGGTGTGGTCGGTGCTGGCGCTGGGGCTGGCATTGGGCTGGCTCGCCCGCCCCTTCGGGCCCGAGCGCTTCCTCGATTTCGCCGGCTGCTGGCAATCGGCATGGCGGTTCAACACGGCCCTGGGCTTCGTGCTGGTGCAGGCGCTGCCCTCGGCCGATATCGGGCTCTACTCGGTGACCATCGGCCTCGGCATTCCGCTCGCCAACATCTTCGCCGTCTCGGCCCTGTCGCGCGGCGAGGGGCTCCGCCTCGGGGCGATGCTGCGCCGGGTGGTGCTGAACCCGTTCCTGCTGGCGAGCCTTGCGGGGGTGGCGGTAGGACTGTCGGGGTTGACGATCCCCGCGCCGGTGCTGGCGCCGGTGACGCTCTTGGCCGAGGCGGCGATCCCGGTGGCGCTCATCTCGATCGGGGCGACGCTCAACTGGCGGGCGCTGGGGCGGCTCGACCGGTTTACCGGCATCCTCGTGACGACCAAGCTGGTGATCCTGCCGCTGACGGTGACGCTGGTGGCGCTGGCGCTCGGCTCTTCGGCGCCCATCGTGCCGGTG
Source organism: Roseovarius sp. (assembly GCF_040223625.1). Lineage (GTDB taxonomy): Bacteria > Pseudomonadota > Alphaproteobacteria > Rhodobacterales > Rhodobacteraceae > Roseovarius. Next base: position 120,790 of record NZ_JAVKFX010000016.1, read on the forward strand.
CTGGTGGTCTTCGCGGCCCTGCCCACGGCCTCGGCGGCGCATGTGCTGGCGGCGGGCTTCGGCGCCGACCGGCGGCTGGCGGCGACGCTCATTGCCCAGACGACGATCCTGAGCGCGGGGACGTTGCCGGTGTGGATGAGTGTGGCGGAATGGCTGGCGGGGCGGTAGGCGTTTCTTAATGCATTGGTCTGCTAAGGTGTCCTCGGCCGACGCGCGCGCCCGCCCGGAGTCAAGCCGCGCCTTGACGCGGCGCCGGGCGAGCGCCGGCCCGTCCCCACGGGCAGGCGCTTTCGCGGGTGTAGCGTGACGCTCGTAGGGAAGATGTACTCGGCACCATAAAGCGTGGGCCAATTATGTTGCAGCGCCTCCCCACGGGCCGGCGCTCTCCCGGCCGGTTTCACTGGCACCGTATCGGAACCCGCCGCCGGTTCGGGACTGCCCACCTTCACCCTCACCGAGGCCGGTCGAACAGCCGCTCCCCTTGCTCGTCGATCAACCGCTGCGCCTTTCGCACCGACTCCGCGGCGGCGCCGTCGGGGTCGCTCATCATGTCGGCACGGATAAGCTGGTGCGCCTTCACCTCGCCCGCCACTTCCTTCTCGATCCGCGCGGCGACCCGGTAGGTGCCGCCTTCCTTGATCGGTTCCGGATGGATGGTGAAGCCCTGGTAGGTGACGGGGTCATGCGCGGGCGCCGAGCCCTTGCCCGAACCTTTGTCCGAGCCGGAGCCGGACCCGAAGAGACGTGACAAGAGCGACATGGGCAGCCTTTCATTCGTTACAGCACCGGGCAGAAGCCGGACCCCTCAAAGGGTGGGCGCGGGGGCGGATCAAGTCAAGGCCGACCCCGAAAACGAAGCGGGCCGTCTCCCGACGGCCCGCCCTGTCCATCAAATGTACCGCCCGCTCACTGATCCAAGAACGACCGCAGCTTCCGCGACCGGCTCGGGTGCTTCAGCTTGCGCAGGGCCTTGGCCTCGATCTGACGGATCCGTTCGCGGGTCACGCTGAACTGCTGGCCCACCTCCTCGAGCGTGTGGTCGGTGTTCATGCCGATGCCGAAGCGCATCCGCAGGACCCGTTCCTCGCGCGGGGTGAGCGAGGACAGTACCCGCGTCGTGGTTTCCTTCAGGTTGTCCTGAATGGCGCTGTCCAGCGGCAGGATGACGTTCTTGTCCTCGATGAAATCGCCGAGCTGGCTGTCTTCCTCGTCGCCGATGGGCGTCTCGAGGCTGATCGGCTCCTTGGCGATCTTCATCACCTTGCGGACCTTCTCGAGCGGCATCTGCAGCTTCTCGGCCAGCTCTTCCGGCGTGGGCTCCCGCCCGATCTCGTGCAGCATCTGGCGGCCGGTGCGGACCAGCTTGTTGATCGTCTCGATCATGTGCACCGGGATACGGATGGTGCGCGCCTGGTCGGCGATCGAGCGGGTGATCGCCTGCCGGATCCACCAGGTCGCGTAGGTCGAGAACTTGTAGCCGCGGCGATACTCGAACTTGTCGACCGCCTTCATCAGGCCGATGTTCCCCTCCTGAATGAGATCAAGGAATTGCAGGCCACGGTTGGTGTATTTCTTGGCGATCGAGATCACCAGCCGCAGGTTCGCCTCGACCATTTCCTTCTTGGCGTTGCGGGCTTCCTTCTCGCCCTTCTGCACCTGCGCCACGATGCGGCGGAACTCGCTGATGTCGAGGCCCACGTATTGGCCCACCTGCGCCATGTCGGCACGCAGCTCGGCCACCTTGCCGGGCGAGCGTTCCATGAAGGCCTGCCAGCCACGGCCCGACTTGGCCGCCATGTCCTCGAGCCAGTTGGGATCAAGCTCGCGCCCGCGATACTCGTCGACGAATTCCTTGCGGTTGATGCGCGCCTGGTCGGCCAGCTTCACCATCGCGCTGTCGATCTGCATGATCCGGCGGTTGATGCCGTAAAGCTGGTCGATCAGCGCCTCGATCCGGTTGTTGTGAAGGTGCAGCGAGTTCACCAGCTGCACGATCTCCGAGCGCAGCTTCTGGTAGGTATCCTCCTGCGCCTGGGAAAACGAGCCGTCCTCATTGAGCGTGGCCGAGATCCGGCTGTCCTGCATCTCGGACAGTTTCTCGTAATCGTTGGCGATCCGGTCGAGCGTTTCCAGCACGCGCGGCTTCAGCGCGGCCTCCATCGCGGCAAGGCTCATGTTGGCCTGTTCGTCCTCGTCCTCGTCCCCGTCATCCTCGCGCGAGAGCGGGTTGCCGTCGGCGTCGAGCTCGGGCTCCGAGCCGCCCTCCTCCTTCTGGCCGCCGCCCGAGGGGGCCGAGGCCATGTTCGCCGCCTCGACCATCGGCTCGCCTTCCTCGTCGCCCATCTGGCCCGAGAAGGTGGTCTCGAGGTCGATCACGTCGCGAAGCAGAATGTCCTCGCCCAGAAGCTCGTCGCGCCAGATGGTGATGGCCTGGAAGGTCAGCGGGCTTTCGCACAGCCCCGCGATCATCGTGTTCCGCCCCGCCTCGATCCGCTTGGCGATGGCGATCTCGCCCTCGCGGCTGAGCAGTTCGACCGACCCCATCTCGCGCAGGTACATGCGCACCGGGTCGTCTGTCCGGTCGAGCTTCTCTTCCTTGCCCGAGCCCAGCGTCAGCTCGCCCTTGCGGCCGATCTCGGCCACGGCGGTCGATTTCTGCTCTTCCTCCTCGGCTTCCTCGTCCTCGATGATGTTGATGCCCATCTCCGACAGCATCGACATCACGTCCTCGATCTGCTCGCTGCCCACCTGGTCGGGCGGCAGCACCTTGTTGAGCTGATCGTACGTGATGAAACCTTTCTCGCGCGCCTCGGCGATCATCTTCTTGACCGCAGCCTGGCTCATGTCGAGCGAGATTTCGGCCTCCTGATCTTCGGGCTTCTGGTCGTCGTTGTCCTTGGCGGCCATGAACGTCTCCTGAACAGTGGGCGGGTGATTCGAGGATAATCCGAATCAATAGCGCGAATAGGTGATTCGCAAACCCTTTACCCTGATTTCTTTACTGATTCGTGCCCAAAAGTCACTCATCGTGCTTCTTCCGGAACCCCATGGTCTCCAGCAAGGCGTCGAACGCTTCCTTTTCCGACCGGCTGACCGGTGCGCCATTGGCCCCGATTTCATACTCGGTCTGATCCTCCTGCACGCTGCGCGTGGCACTTTCACGCGCCTGCGCGGCCGCCTTGAGCCGGTGGGTCACGAACTCTCCGGCCATGCCCCCGATATCCTCGGATGCCTCGCTGATTTCCTGTTCCAATCCGCGCGCGGCGTCGAGTTTCTCAAGCTCTTCCTTCACGGTCTGCCGGGCAAGGTCATGATCACCCGGCCGGCGCACCGCGGGAATAAGCGCCACATGGGGGCGGCGGCAGAGGTTTTCAACGGCCCCCTCGCCCATTTCGGCGGCAATATATTCATGCAGGCTTTCCGCCCCCGTCTCGCCGTGCCGGACCAGCAGGTCGCGCAGGCGGGCGTGGTCGCGCCCGGTACAGGGCAGCTCCTCGATGCGGCTTTCGAATTCGTCCAGCACCTCGGGCGTCAGGATCAGCACGGCCAGGATCACCGCCTCGCGCAGCTCGCCATAGGCCTTCTCGTCCGAGGTCACGAGAAGCGAGCTCTTGGTCTCGGCCCGGACCGGGGCCACCGGCGTCCACTTGCCCTTGCCGCCGCCGGTGCGCCGGGCGCCCTGCCCCCCCTGCGACCGGTTGTTGCGCGGGTTGAAAAGCTGCCAGCGCAGCTCCTTCACCGCCTCGCCGTAATGGTGCCGGATCGAGGGGTCGCGGATCAGCGCGATCTTCTCGCGCAGCGCCTTGTCGAGCGCCGCGCGCCGCTCGGGGCTGTCATAGCTGCGCCCTTCCGTCTCGCGCTGCCACAGCAGCGTCACCATCGGCATCGCGGCATCCAGCACGTCCTGCACCGCCTTGGCGCCCGCCCGGCGCAACAGGTCGTCGGGGTCCTGCCCCTCGGGCATCAGGGCAAAGCGCAGCGACTTGCCCGCCTCCAGAAGCGGCAGGGCGATGTCGATGACGCGATAGGCCGCGCGCAGGCCCGCCGTGTCGCCATCCAGCGCCACGATGGGCTCGTCCGACATCCGCCACAGCAATTGCAGCTGGTGCTCGGTTACCGCCGTGCCCAGCGGCGCGACCGACGCCCCGAACCCCGCCTCCGAAAGCGCGATCACGTCCATGTAGCCCTCGGCCACGATCAGCGGCTGGCCCTTGCCCGCCGCCTCGCGCGCAGGCGCGTGGTTGTAAAGCGTATGTGACTTGTCGAAGAGCTCGGTCTCGGGCGAATTGAGATACTTGGCGTTGTCATTCGGGTCCATCGCCCGCCCGCCAAAGGCAATGCAGCGGCCGCGCACGTCGCGGATCGGGAACATGATCCGGTTGCGGAACGTGTCATAGGGCTTGCCGCCCTTCTGCGACGCCTTCGCCAGCCCGCAATCGAGGATCTTCTGCGGCTCCACCCCCTTGCCGGTCAGGTGATCCCACAACCCCTGCCAGCCATCGGGGGCAAAACCGATCTCGAACCGCTCCAGCGCATCCTCTTTCAGGCCACGGCCCGTCAGGTACTCCCGCGCCGCCGCCCCGGCCCCGGTGTTCAGGGACATCCGGAAATGGCGCACCGCCATCTCCATCACCTCCACCAGTTCGGTCCGCCGGTCGGCCTTCTGCTGGGCCTGCGGGTCGCGCTCGGGCACGGTCATCCCGGCCTCCTGCGCCAGGATCTTCACCGCCTCCATGAAGTCCACGTTCTCGGTCTCGCGCACGAAGCTGATCGCGTCGCCCTTCGCGTGACAGCCGAAGCAGTAATAATACCCCTTCCGGTCATCGACGTGGAAACTGGCGGTCTTCTCGTGGTGGAACGGGCACGGCGCCCACATGTCGCCCTTGCCCTGGTTCGACTTGCGGTTGTCCCACATGACCTTGCGGCCCACCACCTGCGACAGCGAGGTGCGCGTTCTCAACTCGTCCAAGAATCCGGGGGGCAGGCTCATCCCCTGAATATGGGGCAATCGGCGCGCGGGGGAAAGAGGGCTCAGGGCTTATAGCTAAGGCACTGCGCCTCGTAATCCTTCGCCACCTGCCCGGTCAGCATCGCGGGCTCCAGCGAATAGGCCAGCTTCACCAGCGGCGGCACGGTCTCGACGTATTTCTCGTCGACCGCCTGCGCGCCCTCCGACAGTTGCGCGGTCACCGCCTTGGCCGACATCCCGGCCTTCCGCCCCTCGATCACCTGCGCAAGGATATCCCGCGTCGCCCGGCAATTCTCGCGGCTCAGCCCCTGCGCCGCCGCCGCAGCGGGCAGCGCGATACTCAGCAAAAGTGCAAGGCACAGCCGTGGCACGACAGACCCCTCCATGACACCCAACCGGGACAGAGTGTCAGGGCCGGCCCCGTGCCGCAACCCCTTCCATCGCCACCTGCATGTCATGCAGCAGCGTCTGCGCCATCGACCGGAAGACGAGGATCAGGAACGCCGCCTCGCCCGTCTTCGTGACCGACGCCATCATGTGCTGCAACTCCGTCCGCGCGGTATGGCCCGGCGCGAACACTCCGGCCCGCAGGTCGAGCGGCACCAGCCTTGCCAGCACGTCCGCCGCGCCCGGCCCCTCCAGCGTCACCGCCGTCCACGCATCCGACTGGTCGGTCAGCGCGGCGTGCTCGGAAAGCCCCGCCGCCGGCTCCGGCCCCGCCAGCAACGCCATGCGCTGCCCGAACCAGATCGCCCGCGCGCCATCCTTGCCGGTGGCCCGGTTCGGCTCCGGCCAGCCCATGCCATGCGCCGCCTTCAGCGCCTTGCCCAGCGCCGCATCCCTGCCCTTGTAAGGCGCCACCGAGGTCAGCCGCCCGAGATCCACCTCGCGCAACGTCACCCCGCCGATCGCCAGCGGCGCCATCCCGTCCAGCGGGGTCATTGCCGTCAACTCAGCCACGCACGCGCCCGCCTTCCGGGTCGAACTGCACCGGGTCGATCACCTCGCACAGGGTCTGCACCCCCTTCAGATGCTCCACCATGCGGATCCGCTCGCCGATCCTTGCCCGCCCGTTCTTCAGGAACCCCATCGCCAGCACATGCCCGAACGTGGGCGAGAAGGCGACCGAGGTGATGTAGCCCTGATCGTTCACGCGCACGGCCTCCTCCCCCTCGTTGAAGAGATGCGCGCCGGCGACAAGCAACTTCACCGCGCCCACGGGCTTCAGCCCCACAAGCTGCTCGCGGTTCTCATCCGTCAGGCCGGGCCGCGCCGCCATGGTCTTGCCGATGCAATCCTTCTTCGCGCTCACCATCCGGCCCATCCCGATATCGAAGGCGGTGACCCGCCCGTGTATCTCGGCATGGGTGATGAACCCCTTCTCGATGCGCAGCACGTTCAGCGCCTCCATCCCGTAAGGCCCGCCCTCCATCGCCTCGGCCCGGCTGACCAGCTCGGCAAAAAGCGCCGCGCCATAGCGCGCCGGCACCGCCACCTCGTAGGCATGCTCGCACGAGAACGAAATCCGGAACAGCCGCCCCTTCACGCCGCCGACGGAGACCTCCCCGCAGGACATGAACGGCCAGCTCTCATCGTCGATCGCCTCGCCCAGAACCCCGTTCAGCAGATCGCGCGATTTCGGCCCGGCCACCGCGAACTGCGCCCATTGCTCGGTCACTGAGACAAAGCGCACATCCATCTGCGGGCACAGCCCCTGATGGACGAACTCAAGATGCCGCATCACCTCCCCTGCCGCCGCGGTGGTGGTGGTCATCACGTAATGGGTCTCGCCCAGCCTTGCCGTGGTGCCGTCATCCATCACGTGCCCGTCTTCGCGCAGCATCAGGCCATAGCGCACCCGCCCCACCTTCAGGGTCGAGAACAGGTTGGTATAGACGAAATCCAGAAATGGCCCGGCATCCGGCCCCTGGATGTCGATCTTGCCCAGGGTGGAAACGTCGCACACCCCCACATGCGCGCGCACCATCGCGACCTCCCGGTCGCAGGCTTGCCGCCATGTCCGCTCGCCCTTCTGCGGGAAGTAACTCGGCCGGTACCACAGCCCCGCCTCGATCATCGGCGCGCCCCGCTCGACACTCGCGGCATGGGACGTGGTGAAGCGCTGCGGCGCGAACCCCTTGCCCTGCCCGCCCGCGCCGAGCGCGGCGATGGAGACGGGCACGTAGGGCGGCCGGAACGTCGTCGTCCCCGTCTCGGGTATCCCCCGCCCGGTCACGTCCGCCAGCACCGCCAAGGCGACCACGTTCGAGTTCTTCCCCTGGTCCGTCGCCATGCCCTGCGTCGTGTAGCGTTTCATATGCTCGACCGAGCGGAAATTCTCCGTCGCGGCCTGCTTCACGTCCTTCACGGTCACGTCGTTCTGGAAATCCAGCCACGCCCGCCCCTTGCCCGGCACGGCCCAGAGCGGGCTGATATCGTAGTCACTATCCTCGGCGCCGGGCACATCCACCTTGGGCACCTTCACGCCCAGCTCCTCCAGCACGGCCTTTGCCACACGCACGCCCGCCTCCAGACAGCCCCGCGTCGAGAACACCCCCTCGCACGCCCCCGCCGTCACCAGCCCCGGCACCGCCCCCGGCTGCGGCACGAAGGCGGCAATCTCCGGGTTCCACACCGGCCGCCCGTTCATGTGACAGGTCAGGTGCACCGTCGGGTTCCACCCGCCCGAGACGGCCAGCGCCTCGGCCTTCACCTTCTCGATGCCCGACGCCGTGGCGATCGACACCGCCTCCAGCCCGCGCCGCCCCTCGCTGTTGCACACCTGCGCCCCGGCGTAGAACGGCACGTCGAGGCCCGTCGTCGCATCATGCCGCGCATCCACCAGCGCGCTCACATGCACCCCCGCCTCCAGCAAATCCTCCGCCGTCCTGTGCGCATCGTCATTATTGCCGAAGACCGCCACGCTCTGCCCCGGGCTCACGCACCAGCGGTTGAGATAGGCCCTGACCGCGCCCGCGTTCATGATCCCCGGCCGGTCGTTGTTCTGGAACGCGATGGGCCGTTCAATCGCGCCGGCCGCCAAAACCGCCCGCTTTGCCACGATCCGCCAGAAACATTCCCTCGGCGCGCCCTTCTTCGCCGCGTCCCACGGCGACAGCCGCTCCAGCGCACCATAGGTGCCGTGGTCATAGGCCCCCGTCACCGTCGTCCGCGTGAGAATGCGCACATTCTCCATCGCCGCCAGTTCCCGCGTCACCTCCTCGGCCCAGACGCGCCCCGGCACGCCATCCACCTCGAACGTCTCGGCATTGAGCCTTCCGCCCGTCCGCGTGTCCTCCTCCGCCAGCACCACGTCGAGCCCGGCCCGCGCCGCCGTCAGCGCAGCCATCAGCCCGGTTGGCCCCGCGCCGATCACCAGCAGGTCGCAATGCGCCCAGGCCTTCTCGTACTTGTCCGCATTGGCCCGCATCGACAGCGCGCCCAGCCCCGCCGCCCGGCGGATGACCGGCTCGTAAAGCTTCTCCCAGAATTTCGCCGGCCACATGAAGGTCTTGTAATAGAACCCCGCCCCAAGGAACGGCGCCGCCAGGTCATTGATCGCCAACAGGTCGACATCCAGCGTGGGCCAGGCATTCTGGCTCCGCGCCTGCAACCCGTCGAACAGCTCCACCATCGTGGCGCGCATGTTGGGCTCCTGCCCCGCACCCCGCCCCGTGGTCACGAGGCCGTTGGGCTCCTCGCTTCCGGCAGTCAACAGGCCCCTCGGCCGGTGATACTTGAACGACCGCCCGATCAGCCGGATATCGTTGGCCAGCAGCGCCGAGGCCAGCGTATCGCCCTCGACCCCCTGGTAGGCGCGCCCGTCGAAGGTGAACTCCACCCGGCGCCTGCGGTTGATCAGCCCCTCGCCCGCGATCCTCATGCGCCCGCCCCCGCCATGTCCGCCGCCACGTCGGATGCCAGCTCGACCCCCGAAATCTCGTGCGTCCGCGTGTCCCGCGTCACCATCAGCCAGGCCGAACAGCCGGCCTCGTGACACCACAGCTCGCGCGTCGGCCCGGCCGGGTTGTCGCGGTTGTGGACATAGTCGTCCCATGCCGCGTCGCCCGCCTCCGGGGCGGGCCGGGCCAGCGCCACGGCATCGCCCTTGTAATAGAATTCGCGCCGGTCGCGCGCGCCGCAAAGGGGGCAGGTGATCCGCATGACGCTCGCCTCAGTCCTTCTTCTCTTCCATCGCCGGCCCGGTGAACTCGGTCTCGATCCGCACCGTCACTTCGTCGCCCACGCCCATGGTCGTGCCCGGCGCCGGTATGCCGTAGCCCATCCCGAAATCCGAGCGGTTGAACGCGCCCTCCGCCGAAAAGCCGATCCGCGCGTTGGGGTCCATCGGGTGCCCGGCGTAACCGCCGTTGAACGTGACCTCCAGCGTCACGGGCTTCGTCACCCCCAGCAGCGTCAGGTCCCCCGTCACCGTCGCACTCTCCCCGCCGGTCATCTCTATCCCGGTCGAGACGAAGCCGATCTCCGGATGCGCGCCCGTGTTCAGCCAGCTCTCGCCCATCAGCTCCTCGAGAAACCCCTCCGGCGGCCGCGGCACGTCGAGCGAGGCCGGATCCACCGTCACGTTCAGCGCCGCCTGCCCCGGATCGGCCGGGTCGAGCTCGAGCTCTGCCTCGAACCTGTCGAAGCTCATCACGTAATCGGAAAACCCCAGATGGCTCACCGAGAAAACCAGCGTCGAGTGATACGGATCGAGCGTGTATTTCCCCGCCGGCAGCGCCTCCTCCTGCGCGACAGCCGCCCCGCCCAACACCCCGGCCAGACACAGGGCACAACCCACCACTTTCATCTTTCCAAAAATACTCAAACTCCCGCCCTCTCCCCGCGCGCCACGGTCCAAGCTCATCCCCGCGCCTTTCATTGTTCCGAAAATACTCAAGTCCCCGACCTCGCCACGCAAACCGTCAATGCAGGTTATGCTGCATCCCCGTGCCTTCCTCGTCCATCAGCCCGTACCCCGTGCGGAACCGGTCCAGCCGCAGCCGCGCCGCCGCCTCGTGGGGGGTGTCGGTGGCCACCAGGTGTGCCATCGTATGGCCCGAGCCCGGCACCGCCTTGAACCCGCCATAGCACCAGCCGCAATTGAGGTAGAGCCCGCCGATATGCGTCCGGTCGATGATGGGCGAGCCGTCGGGCGACATGTCCATGATCCCGCCCCAGCTGCGCAGCACCCGCGCCTTGCCGATCGCCGGCATCAGGGTCATCCCCGCCTCCATCACGTGCTCCACCATCGGCAGGTTGCCCCGCTGCGCGTAGGAGGCGTAGAAATCCAGATCGCCGCCGAAGACCAGCCCGCCCTTGTCGGACTGGCTGATATAGAAATGCCCCATGCCGAAGCTGATCACGTGGTCGATGCAGGGTTTCAGCCCCTCGGTCACGAAGGCCTGCAATACGTGGCTCTCGATCGGCAGGCGCATGCCGGCCATCTCCGCCACCTGGCTCGACCGGCCGGCGACGATGATCGCCACCTTCTTCGCCCGGATCGCCCCGCGCGAGGTCTGCACGCCCTTGACCTTGCCAGCCTCGATATCGATCCCCGTCACCTCGCAGTTCTGGACCAGGTCCACGCCCCGCGCACTCGCGCCGCGCGCGTAGCCCCACGCCACCGCGTCGTGCCGCGCCGTGCCCGACCGGCGCGAAATGAGCGCGCCATGGATCGGAAAGCGCTGCTGCTCGTAATCGAGATAAGGCACCATCTTCTTCAGCTGCGCCAGCGACAGAAGCTCCGCCTCGTCGCCCTGGTTGACGATGGCATTGCCCCGCCGGATCGCCGCGTCGCGCTGGCCGTCGGAATGGAACAGCGTGATCTGCCCGCGCTGCGACAGCATGGTGTTGTAGTTCAGGTCCTGCTCCAGCCCCTCCCACAGTTTGAGCGAGTGGCTGTAGAATTCCGAATTCCCCGGCAGGAAATAGTTGGCCCGCACGATCGTGGTGTTCCTCCCCACGTTGCCACCGCCGAGATAGCCCTTCTCAAGCACCGCCACGTTGCGGATGCCGTGGTTCTTCGCCAGGTAATAGGCCGTCGAGAGCCCGTGCCCGCCCCCGCCGATGATGACCACGTCATAGTCGGATTTCGGCTCGGCATCGCGCCAATGGGCCTGCCAGCCCTTGTTGCCCGTCAGGCCTTCCTTGAGAACGCGCAAGCCGGAAAAGCGCATGTGGAGACTCCCCTTTGATTGCGCGGAGTGAAGCAAGTCCCGCCCCGGATAGCAACACGCGGAATGCCATGCGATCACCGGTTCGACAAATTCAGGTCTGGCGGCGACAACCCCACCTCAAAGCAAAGTACCGCGCGGAATCAAGGTGCGCCAAAGGCGCACCGCCGCGCATCGCAGGGCCGCCCCCCGGCCCGGCGATTTTGCAGGCGGAGCGTAACGCATGCAGGATGGATGTACTTGGCCACCATAAAGCGCCAGGCCACCAATGTCGGTTCGCCGCACCGCGGCCCAGCGATGCGCGGCGCCCCCGGCCTATACCGCCTCAGCCTTCACCCGCTGCTCCTTCGTCAGAACCTCCGGCTCAACCACCGGCCTGCCCCCTTCAAACAAAGGCGACCCCTTCGGCGCCAGCCCCAACACGGCCGCGAAATGCCGCCCGAACGCCCCCGACAGCAGGCCCCACTTCCCGTGATCCGCCGGCGGCTCGGCCCCCTCAGGCGCGTCCTTGGCAAAGAACGTCCCCCGGTTCGGCCCCAGCGCCGCCGCCTGTTCCTCCGGCACCAGCGCCACCACGAGGCTCAGGAAATACCACCCCGGCCCCGCCAGCGTATTGCCCACGGGCGTGCCGCAACACCCCGCGTACCAGCGCATCATCCCCTTGGGCGACAGCCGCAGCGCGCGCAGATGCTGCCGGCCCGAGGTGATCTCCAACCGCGCCGGCAAGGTCTGGTACAGTTCCGTCCCGCCATTGCGGTCAAGCAGGTCCGCCCCGCCCACATGCGTGGCAAAGGCCCGGCAATCCTTGCAGTGACAGGTCACCCGGCAACCCGTGGCGGGCGAGGCCCCCAGAAGCCGCCCGGTCAGTTTCCCGCAGCGGCAGGACAGGTCGACATCCCGCCCCGCCACGCCTGTCAGAGCCCCAGCGCCCGGTAGCTCGCCGCCACCTTGGTGATCGCCACCAGGTAGGCGGCGGTGCGCAGATCATGCACGTTCTCGCGGCCATGCCAGACCTCGCGGATCTGCTGGTAGGCGGTGCGCATCGTGTCGTCGAGACCCGAGCGCACCAGCTCCAGCTCGCCCGCCCCGCGCAGGTACTTCTTCTTGAAGTCGGGCGACATCACCCAGGCATCGCCCAGATGCGCGTCGAGCCGCTCCAGCTCGGACACGATCAGCTGGTGGCGCGCCTCCTCCTGCCGCCGGCCCATCCGGCCGAACCGGATGTGGCTGAGGTTCTTGACCCACTCGAAATACGACACGGTCACACCGCCGGCGTTGGCATACATGTCCGGCACGATCACCGTGCCGCGCTTGCGCAGGATCTCGTCCGCCCCGGCGGTCACCGGGCCGTTCGCCGCCTCGATGATCAGCGGCGCCTTGATCCGCTCGGCATTGTCGAGGTTGATCACCCCCTCCATCGCCGCCGGGATCAGGATGTCGCACTCCTCTTCCAGGAAGCTCGACCCGTCCTTGACGTATTTGCCCGAGGAATAGCCGTTCACCCCGTCATGCTTGGCGATCCAGTTGCGCACCTCCTCGACGTTGAGCCCGTCATCGTCCCACAGGCCGCCGTCGCGCTCGATGATGCCGACGATCTTGCAGCTATCCTCCTCCGAAAGGAACTTGGCGGCGTGATAGCCCACGTTGCCGAGGCCCTGCACCACCACCCGCTTGCCGTCGAGCGTGCCAGACAGCTTCGCGGCCTTGATGTCCTCGGGGTGGCGGAAGAACTCCTGCAACGCGTATTGCACGCCGCGCCCCGTGGCCTCGGTCCGGCCCTGGATGCCGCCGGCGTTGACCGGCTTGCCGGTGACGCAGGCGCGCGAGTTGATGTCGGTCGTGTTCATCCGCCGGTACTGGTCGGCGATCCACGCCATCTCGCGCTCGCCGGTGCCCATGTCGGGGGCGGGCACGTTCTGGCTGGGATGGATCAGGTCGCGCTTGGCCAGCTCGTAGGCAAAGCGCCGGGTAATCAGCTCCAGCTCGTGCTCGTCCCATTCGCGCGGGTCGATCCGCAGACCGCCCTTCGAGCCGCCGAACGGCGCCTCGACCAGCGCGCATTTGTAGGTCATCAGCGCCGCCAGCGCCTCGACCTCGTCCTGGTTGACGCCCATGGAATAGCGGATGCCGCCCTTCACGGGCTCCATGTGTTCGGAATGCACGCTGCGATAACCGGTGAAGGTCTGGATCTGTCCGCGCAGCCGCACGCCGAAACGCACGGTATAGGTGGCGTTGCAGACCCGGATCTTCTCCTCCAGCCCCGGCGGCAGGTCCATCAGCGCGACCGCGTGGTTGAACATCAGATCCACGCTTTCGCGGAAACTCGGTTCCTTCCGGGGGCTTGTCATGTCACGTCTCTCCCATTTGCGTTTCGCGTCCGCCCTGTCGGTGTCTACGGATCTTTTTTGACGGTATCGTTACTGCATGGCGTGGCTTTGTCCACCCGCCGATTTTCCGGGCAGCCCCGGCGGCGATCCGCCACGGGAACGCAACAATCGCCCCAAGCCCGCCCCATAGTTTCCCGATAACCGCCTGATTCAGGGGAATAATTCGCAGTTTCGCCATATTTGTGCCATGGTGGTCAGCAATATCTTGCCGGTCAAAAAGTGTGCGCGATTCTGCGTTTTTTGGTGTGAGGGACCCGTGATGCTGAAGTTTTCCGGTGGTAGAACCACGTGGCGACAGGCCCGCGAACGCGTGCTGGCCCGGCGGGCCCTGCGCCGTGGCGGCAACGCGCTCGGGGACGAGCTCGGCCGCTTCGGGCGGGAGGAGGACGGCAACGCCATCATCCTCACCCTCTTCATGTTCGTCTTCATGCTGATCATGGCCGGCCTCGGCATCGACCTGATGCGCTACGAGATGGAGCGTACCCACCTCCAGGCCACGCTCGACAGCGCGGTGCTCGCCGGCGCCGGCGCGCCCATCGGGTCCGAAGTCAACGACGTGAAGGAAATCATCGAAGATTACTTCACCAAGAACGACATGTCGCAATACCTGCATGACATCGACACCGACGGCGACGGCGACGACGACATCGAGACCTCGCTGAACGCGACCCGCGCCTATGCCGAGGCGAGCATGACCATCGACACCTACCTGATGAAGCTGTCGGGCGTCGACCATCTCAACGCCTTCGGCGCCGCCGAGGCCGAGGTGCGCACGCCCAAGCTCGAGGTCTCGCTCGTGCTCGACGTCTCGGGCTCGATGGAGGGCACCAAGCTCACCAACCTGCAGGCCGCCGCCAAGAAGTTCGTCACCACCATCCTCAACGGCTCCGACCCGGGCAACACGGTGATCTCGCTCATCCCGTTCTCGTGGAACGTGGCGCCGGGGCGGGAGATCTACGACGCGCTGACGGTGAACGAAACGCATGACTATTCGTCCTGCCTGCGCTTCTACTCGTCGGATTACAGCTCCGCCAGCATCAACCCCTCAACCGCCTACGACCAGCAGATCTACACCTCGCTCTATGGCGGGTTCGACAACCTCGACGCCGAATGGCGCTCCTGCTTCCCCGAGGACCGCGCCCAGATCCTGCCCTACTCGATGAGCGAGGCCGACCTCTACGCCCGGATCAACGCGCTCGACGCCGACGGCAACACCTCGGCCCATATCGGCATGAAATGGGGCGCGGCGATGCTCGACCCGCAATTCGCCAGCGTCTTCACCGCCCTGCAGGCGCCGGGCGTCGACGTCGTCGACGACTCGCTCGCCAACATCCCCTCTTCCTACACCGAGGGCGACACGCTCAAGATCATCGTGCTGATGGCCGACGGCCAGAACACCGACTCCTATTACTTCGACGAGAACAGCTCCTATCGCGGCGCCAATTCACCGCTCTACAAGATCACGTTCCAGGAAATGGAGTTCGAGTACGGCTACTTCACCTGGAACGTCTCGCGCCGCTACACCTCGTCCTCCTACGAGGGCTATTGCGGCTACTCGTTCTTCGAATGCATCTACGAGCCTGCGGACGACGCGAAGACCTCCTATTTCGTGCGCAACGGCAGTGACTACTACGATGTCGACGAGAACGACTGGCTCAACTCGCATGAAATGTCCAACCTCCGCGCCTCCGAAGGGTATGTCGGCGAGGAACGCCTGACCTGGGAACAGGCGTGGGGCATGATGTCGCCGGACTGGTACGGCAATCTCACCGGCAACTGGGGCCCGTGGAACGACTACCGCTATTCCGAGCGGGAAAGCGGCGGCACCAAGGACACGAGGATGCAGGCGATCTGCTCGGCCACCAAGACCCAGGGCGTGGTGGTCTACACCATCGGCTATTCCATCTCCTCGGGCGGCAACGCCGAGACCCAGTTGCGCGCCTGCGCCTCCTCGGGCAACCACTACTACCCGACCAACGGCTCCAACATCTCCGCCGCGTTCAGCTCCATCGCCTCGAACGTGCAGAACCTGAGGCTGACCCAATGATCGGCCCCTTCAAATACGAGCTGCGCCGCTTCCTCCGCGACGAGGGCGGCAACGCCTCGGTCGAGTTCGTGCTGGTCTTCCCGGCCTATCTCGCCCTCATGCTGATGTCGATCGAGCTGGGCTTCGTCACCCTGCGCTACACCCTGCTGGAACGCGGGCTCGACATCGCGGTGCGGGAAATCCGCCTCGGCACCGGCACCGCGCCGCAGCACAACGACATCAAGGATCTCATCTGCGAGCACGCGATGATGATCCGCGACTGCGACACCACCCTGCGGCTGGAAATGCGCTCGGCCGACATGCGTTCCTACAACTCGCTCGACCGCACCGCCGACTGCACCGACGCGGCCGAGCCCTCGAAACCGGTGAAACAGTTCACGCCCGGCCAGCAGAACCAGCTCATGCTGCTGCGCGCCTGCCTGCGCTTCGACCCGCTCTTCCCCGACGACGCGCTCGGCAGCGCGCTCAGCAAGAATGCGAGCGGGCAATCCGCGATCGTGTCCATGACCGCCTTCGTGCAGGAGCCGCTCTGATGTCCTGGCTGTATCTCAAGCACCTGCTGAAAAGCTTCCGCGACGACGAGCGCGGCTCGTTCATGGTCGAATCCGTGATCGCCTTCCCGCTGCTTTTCTGGACGGTCTGCGCCACCTACGAATTCTTCGAGATCCACCGCTACAAGAGCGTCCGCATCAAGGCGACCTACACCATCGCCGACATGCTCTCGCGCGAACAGGCCGAGGTCAACGAGACCTATATCGACAACGCCAAGATCCTGTTCGACGAGATCTCCAACGACTCGGGCGACAACCAGCTTCGCATCACCATCATCCGCTACGACGCCGATGACGACGATTACGACGTGGCCTGGTCGAAACTGCGCGGCGAGGGGCGGATGACCGTGCTCCGCAGCAGCGACACCCGCGACCAGCACGACAAGTTCCCGGTCATGAATGACGGCGATCAGGTGATCGTGGTGGAAAGCGTCTCGGAATACGATTCGCTCTTCGGGCTGGTCTTCGGCGACAAGATCAACATCGACACCCGCGTCTTCACCTCCATCCGCTTCGCCCCGCAGCTCTGCTTCGAGGAATGCAGCTCGTAAACCGGCTCAGCGCATCTCGCGCTCGGCCAGTTTCGCGGCTATGATGTCGGCCATCACCTTGCCCTGCGCGCCCGGCGTCACCCCGCCGATGCCCACGCGCGGGCCCATCCGCCACCACAGGCCCGGCTGCCAGCGGCCCGGCGCCCGGCGCTTCAGGCGCAGGATGAACCCGTTCGACGGCTTGAACGCGAACGCCCCCCGATCGACCGAGGCGATATTGTCCAGCGCCGCGATCTCCTCGCCGTCGCTGGTGCGCAGCCCGGCCTCGGTCAGCTCCACCGTCGCCCGTGTCGCCCGGCGCATCCGCTCGGCCCCCCACAGCGCGATCATCCCCATCACCACCAGGAACGCCTGCCAGCCGAAATGCGCCGGCGGCCGGGCAATCCCGGTATAGATCAGCAGCAGCCCCAGCACCGCCAGCATCGTCACTCCCAGCCCCCGCCGCATGGCCGAGGCGCGGACAACCGCCAGCACCGTCTCATCGTCGCGCATTTCTTGCTCTCCCGAACGTCTGCCCCGGCTCTACAACCTCCGCCGCCCAGGCGCGAGGGGGATTTGCGCATCCGCGCACAAACGCCCTGCCGGAACCGGTGATCCGCCCCTCTGGTGCGGCGGCCGCAAATCTCTACATCTGTCGGGAAAGGAGGACCACACCATGTCCCTCAGACCCATCCTCGAACAACGCCCCGCCCAGCCCACGATGGAAGGCGCCGGCGTCCACCTTCACCGCGCCTTCGGCTTCCAGGACCCGTCCGAGCTCGACCCGTTCCTGCTCTTCGACGATTTCCGCAACGACGTGCCGGAACATTACGCGCAAGGCTTCCCGTGGCACCCCCACCGGGGCATCGAGACGATCACCTATGTCCTGTCGGGCACGGTCGAGCACGGCGACTCGCTGGGCAACACCGGCACGCTGGGCGCGGGCGACGTGCAATGGATGACCGCCGGTTCCGGCATCATGCACCAGGAGATGCCCAAGGGGAACGACCGCGGCCAGATGCACGGGTTTCAGCTCTGGGCCAACCTGCCCTCGTCGCTGAAGATGACCGCGCCCCGCTACCAGGACGTGAAGGGCGGCGACATCCCCGTGATCACCGACGATGACGGCACCACCGTGCGCGTCGTCGTCGGCAGCTTCTGGGGCAGGACCGGCCCGGTCGACGGCATCGCCGCCGATCCGCAATACCTCGACATCTCGGTGCCGGCGGGCGTGAAGAAGACCTTCAAGGTCGACACCTACCGGCGCAGCTTCGCCTATGTCTTCGAAGGCTCCGGCGCCTTTGCCGATGCCTCGGCCCCCACCGGCGTGCTGCTCGAGAAGGAGGTCGGCGGGCAGGAGGTGAACATCCGCGACATGTCGGGGAACCGCACCCTGATCCGCTTCGGCACCGGTGACGAGATCACCGTGCAGGCGGGCGAGCAAGGCGTGCGCTTCCTGCTGGTCTCCGGCGCGCCGATACAGGAGCCGGTGGCGTGGCACGGGCCGATCGTGATGAACACCCGCGAAGAGCTGATGACCGCCATGAGCGAGCTGCGCAACGGCACCTTCATCAAGCCCGCCCACTGACGCACTACTCCGGGCCGCGCCTCGCCGCGGCCCGGCTCACGCCAGCAACAGCGCCACCCGCGCGTCGAGATCCCGCATCAGCTCGTCCCGCCCCGCCCCGGCCCGGCCGCGGAACATGTAGCCCTGCCTTATATCGAACAAGAGCGCCGCCCGCGCCCCTGACGGGAACCCCTCGGGCAGCGTGCCCTTCTCCACCTCCCGCTCGAACCGCGCCGTCAGCCGCGCCTGCGCCTCGGCAATCGCCGCCTGCAGCCGCTCGGAAACCCCCTCCACCTGCCCCGCCGTCGTCGCCACGCTCGAGGCCAGGAAACACCCCTTCGCCCCGCTCTCGTGACCCGTGGCCGCGTCGATGATCTCCGTCAGGAAGGCCCGGATCGCCGCCGCGATATCCTCCTCCGCCTCGAAGGCCACCAGGGGCGCACAGCCCTCGGCATCGCGGTAATGGTCGATGGTCTTGAGATACAGCTCCCGCTTGTCGCCGAAGGCCGCGTAAAGGCTGGGCCCGGTGATCCCCATCGCCCCCTTCAGATCGCGCAGCGACGCGCCGTCATAGCCCATCGTCCAGAAGACATGCATCGCCTGCCTCAGCGCCGCGTCATAGTCGAAACTCCGCGGCCGCCCTAATTTTTTTGTATCGTTCAATATATAACCCTTGACCCGCTCCGCCGCCACCGGCATATGTGTATCGTTCGATATATAATATGAAGGACACCCCATGACCACCCCCAAACTCGCCGCCGGAACCCCGTTTCCGGCGATCGACCTCCCCGTGCTCTCCGGCGGCACGCGCAGCCTCGCCAAGCCGCGCGACGGCTTCGACTGGCAGCTCACCATCGTCTACCGCGGCAAGCACTGCCCGCTCTGCACCACCTACCTGAAGGACCTGAACGACCGCCTGCCCGACTTCACGGCCCAGGGCACCGACGTGCTCGCCATCTCGGCCGATAGCGAGGCCCGCGCGGCGGCCCACATGGAGGAGGTCGCACCGCAATTCGACGTGGCCCACGGGCTCACCATCCCGCAGATGCAGCAACTCGGCCTCTACATCTCCGGACTTGAGAACGGCCGCGACGTCGAGGCGCCCTTCGCCGAACCCGGCCTCTTCGTCATCGACGATGCAGGCCTCCTCCAGATCACCGACATCTCCAACGTCCCCTTCGCCCGCCCCGACCTCGCATGGATCGCCAAGGGCATCGGCTTCCGCCGCGGCGCCTTCGCCAATACCCCCATCAACGGCACCCACGCCTGAAAGGAACCCTCATGACCCAACCCACCGAAACCACCCTCCGCGCCCGGCTCGACGAGCTCATGCAGGCCGGCGTGCGCGCCGACATGGCCACGCTCGACACCATCTACCACGAGGATATCGAGGTGATGGACCTCAGCATCGACGGCCGCCTGATGACCCTGCAGAAGCAGGATTTCATGGCGATGCTGCAGGAGACGTTCCGCGACAAGACGCCCGAGGATCACCTCTGGTTCAACCTCCACCGCCTCACGGTCTCGGGCCATCGCGGCCACGTGCTGATCTCCCGCAAGATCCCCGTGGGCGGCCCGAAGATGATGATCGACCTCAGCATCGACTTCGTCTTCGAGGACGGCCGCTGGCAGGTGACCCGCGAGGTGAATTTCAGCCGCCCCGACGCCGCGGCCGCCTGACCTTGCCCCCCAACGGGGCCGGCCCATCCACGGGCCGCCCCCTCACTTCTTCCGCCGCACCACGTAAAGCAGCACCAGCCCGACCACCGCAATCCCGATCAGCGTGAGCCAGATATCCACCCCCGTCTGGTTCCAATGCCCGAAGACCATGTGGCACCTCCTTTACCGGCACCACCCTGCCCGCCCTGACGGGAAAACGCCACCCGTCGCCACAAATCCCGGGCTTTGCGCGGATTGCGGGCGGGGAGAGGCGGGGTGTCCGGCCCGGGGTGGGCGTGTGGGTCCGGTTGGGCGCCGGCGGGCGGGGGGGC
>NZ_JAVKFX010000017.1:0-23653 GCF_040223625.1 Roseovarius sp.
GTCCGAATCCGCGGGTATAGACAAAATTGTATTTTTTTCTAAATTAGTACGTCAATGAAAATCGACTCAAGCCTGGGGCCGCGGCCCGGCTGCGGGGCGGGACATGGTGAAAATCTCGGCGGAATGAGGATGGAACGGCGACGCAAAAGCCATACCGAGCTGGCCCGGCGCATCGTCGAGCTGCTGCGGGTCGAGGGCGCTGAGCCCGGCACCAAGGTGGCCGAACAGCGGCTCGCCGACAGCTTCGGCGTCTCGCGCACGCCGATCCGGGCAGCTTTACGATTGCTTACCGAGACGGGGATTCTGAGCTATGCGCCCCGGCAGGGCTATTCGCTGGCCCGCCCGCTCGATACTGCCAGCGCCGATGCGCCCGGATTGCCGGCGTCGGAAGAGGATCGGCTGTTCCAGGCCATTCTGCGCGACCGTTTCGCCAACCGGCTGGGCGACACGTTATCGGTCAATGACCTGATGCAGCGTTACGGCACCGCTCGCACCACCGCGATGCACGTGGTGGCACGGATGAGCGAAGACGGGCTGCTCGAACGAGGGCACGGGCAGCACTGGCGCTTCGGCCCCGCGCCCGACTCGCTGTCGGCGATGGAGGAAAGCGCGCGGTTCCGCGAGTTGATCGAGCCTGCTGCCCTGCGCGAGCCCGGTTTCATGCCCGATGCCGCCCTCTGCTCGGACATCCGCCGCCGCCACCAGGCGCTACTGACCGATGACGTCCTGCAGGCCGAGATGCGCGCCTGGATCGACACCGGGGCGGATTTCCACGACGCGCTGGCCGCCTGCTGCGCCAACCGCTTCCTCGCCCGCGCCATCCGCCAGCAGACCCGGCTGCGGCGGCTCTCCAGCTACCACACCGGCGCCAATCGCCGCCGGATGCGCGACGCGTTCCACGAACACCTCGCCATTCTCGACGCGGTGGAGGCGGGCGATGCAGAACACGCGGCCGATCTCATGCTGGCCCATGTCCGCGCCGCCCAGAACCAGCGGCCGCGCGTGTCGAACCGGGGCGTGCCGCCCATCGCCCGGCCGATCCGGCGCTAATGCAATTGACCTCGCCTTCGCGGGTCTGACAGATGGGGCCGTTGACCGACCCTGCCGATAACAGGACCATCCGCCCGTGACGCGCAAGACCATCGCCTTCTTTCCCGAAGCCTCGTTCGGGGCCGCGCTCAACTGCGTCGGCATCGCGCAGGCGCTGCGCGAACGCGGGCACGAAGCGGTTTTCCTGTGTGACCCGGGCTTTGCCGGCGTGTTCGAAAATTACGGCTTCGCCGAGCATCCCGTGCCAATGGCGCCCGACATGTCGGACGAGGAGCTGGAGAAATTCTGGTCGGGCTTCATCACCCGCCACCTGCCGCATTTCCGGCTGAGCCCCGAGGACCAGTTGCCCACCTACGTGCGCGATTGCTGGGAGGCGATCGTCGACAGCGCCGAGATTGCCGAGGCGCCCTTGCAGGCCGCGATAGGCCGGATCGACCCCGACGCCATCGTGGTCGACAACGTGATCGGCTTTCCGGCGCTGATGCAGGCCGGGGTGCCGTGGGTGCGCATGGTGTCCTGCGCCGAGACCGAGATCGGCGATGCGCAGGTGCCGCCGGTCATGTCGGGGCTGGGGGCGGAGGATGCCGAGGCCTTCCCCACCTTCCGGGAACGCTATGAAGCGGCGCTCGGCCCGGTGCATGACCGCTACAATGCCTTCCGCGAGACCCGTGGTCTGCCCGCCCTGCCGCCGGGCGAATTCATGGAAAACTCGCCCGATCTCAACCTGTTGCTCTATGCCGCGCCGTTGCGCTTCGACCGCGCCGTACCCCTCGCCCCGCCGCGCTTCCATTACCTCGAAGGCTGCGTGCGCGAGGAAGACCCGTTCGAGATGCCCGATATTCCGGCGGCCAACACGACGCCCGTGGTCTATGTCTCCTTCGGCAGCCTCGGCGCCGCCGACGTGGCGCTGTTCGAGCGGATGATACGGCTGTTCGCGGATCTGCCCTACCGCTTCCTGATCAACGTCGGCGGCTACAAGGATTCCTTCCGCGACGTGCCCGACAACGTGCATCTCGATTACTGGTATCCGCAGCCCAGCGTGATCGAGAAGGCCGACATCGTCATCCACCACGGCGGCAACAACTCGGTCCACGAGGCGCTTTACTTCGGCAAGCCCTCGATCGTCATGCCCTATTGCTGGGACGGGCATGACAACGCGCGGCGGCTGCGTGATACCGGGCTGGGCGTGCATCTCGACCGCTACGCGTGGCGGGATCAGGAGATGATCGACGCGCTGGCCGGGCTGACCTCGGACACGGGAATGAAGTCGCGACTGGGCCGCATTTCCACCGACATGATCGCGGCCGACGGGCGGCGGCGGGCGGCGGAACTGATCCTGAACGTGGCACGGTAGCGGATCAGAGGCCCAGCACCAGCTTGTCCCCCTTGGCCCGCGAACAGCAGGTCATGATCCGCTCGCCCTTCGCCCGCTCCGCCTTGGACAGCACCCGGTCGCGGTGGTCGACCTCCCCCTCCAGCACGCGCGCCTCGCAAGTGCCACAGAGCCCCTCGCCGCATTCCATCGGGATATCGATGCCGGTGGCTTTCAGAACCTCGTACAGCGTCCTGTCCGCCGGCACCTCGACGGTCAGGTCGGAGTCGCGCAGCTCCACCGTGAAGGCATGTTCCATCGCCGGGTCGAGGCCCGAGGCGCCGGTGCTAAAATACTCGAAATGCAGCGCCCCCTCGGGCCAGCCCTCGGCCATATCCTGCAACGCATCCAGCATCCGCTCCGGCCCGCAGCAATAGACCTGTGTACCGGGCCCGACATCCGCCACGGCCGCGCCAAGGTCGAGCCTCGTGCCCTCGTCGGCCACGTGCAACCGCGCCGCCGCGCCGTGATCCTGCAGCACACGGCTCACCAATGCCATCGCCCCCCGCGACCGCCCGCAGTAATGGAGGACGTACGACTTGCCCCGCGCCTTCAGCCGGTCGGCCATGACGAGGATCGGGGTGATGCCGATGCCGCCGGCGATCAGCACGTAGCGCTCCACCGTCTCATCGAGGCGGAAGTGGT
This sequence comes from Roseovarius sp., assembly GCF_040223625.1. Lineage (GTDB taxonomy): Bacteria > Pseudomonadota > Alphaproteobacteria > Rhodobacterales > Rhodobacteraceae > Roseovarius. The sequence goes on from NZ_JAVKFX010000017.1 coordinate 3,068, forward strand.
TCTTGGGCCCGGCGATGGATAGCGTATCACCGGGTTTCAGCGTGTCGTGCAGGTGTTTCGAGCCGCCCTGCCCGCCGTCCTCGCGCAGGATGGACACCTCCAGCGTGCCGGGCGTCTCCGCCGGGCCGCACAGCGAGTACTTCCGCCGCACGTCGCCCGCCACCACGTCGATATGCGCCCCCGGCGACCAGCGCGGCAGGTCGCGGCCAGCAAGGTCGGCCAGCACGAAGCGCTTCACGCCCTCCGCCTCCTCGACGATCTCCTGCACCCGCACCCGCCGCAGGATATCGTCGCGCACCGGCGCGCCGATGGGGAAGACCACCCCGCCCTCGCGCACCGCCGGATCCTGCCGTTCCGGGTTCCGCTCCGGGTCCCATTCCACGTGGACATGGCGCGGCCCGCGGAAGGAAATGTTCGGCAGGTTCTCGAAACTCTGCCCCCCGGCCAGCCGCATATGCGGCAACCGCCGGGTGAACTCTTCGAGGAAGACGCGCATCTCCATCCGCGCGATATTCTTGCCCATGCACTGATGCGCGCCATAGCCGAAGGACATGTGCTCGGCCGCGTTGTCGCGGTAGATGTCGACCTCGTCGGGGTTCTCCCAATGGGCCGCATCCTGGTTGGCGCTGGCCTGCACGATGAAGAGCTTGCCGCCCTTGGGGATGGTCACGCCGCCCACCTCGGCCTCCCCCGTCGCCACCCGCCGCCATGCCACGATCGAGCCGCCCATGCGCAAACATTCCTCCACCGCGCTCGGGATCAGCGCGGGGTTCTCGCAGATCTCGTCCCACGCCGCGCGATTGTGGAGCAGGATCCAGAAAGCATTCGCGGTGGCGTTCGACGTGGTCTCGTGCGCCGCCGCCAGGATCGCCATCATCATCGACCGCATGTAGCTTTCGGTGACGATATCGGGATGCTTCATATGCTCGCGCACCGTGTCGTACATCCAGCCCTCGCCGGTCGGGTCGGCGATCATCCGGTCGAGGATCTCGTTCGCGGTCTGCCAGAACTGGCCGACGTTCTCGACGATCTGAAGCTGTTCCTCGGGCGTAGGCCGGCCCCAGGTGTTGAGCGTGTGCGCCACGGCGAAGCGGCGGAGTTTCTCCACCCCCTCCTCCGGCACGCCGAGGAAATGCAGCGCCACGATCAGGGGGATCTCGTAGAACACATCCCTCACCAGGTCGGACTGCCCCCGGTCGACGATCCGGTCGACATAATCCCGCGTCAGGCGACGCACCATCGGTTCGTGCTTTTCCAATGCCTCGGGAATGAACGCATCCATCAGAAGACGCCGCCGCTCCATGTGCTGGGGCTCGTCTTCGTTCACCATGGTGCGTTCGAGCTTGTAGTTATAGCGCTCCAGCACCTTCGCCGCCTCGGGCGTCAGCGGCGTGACCTTCTCCAGCGCGTTGGCAGGGGAAAACAGGATGTTGTCGCGGAAGACGGCCTTCACATCCTCGTAGCGCGTCACCACCCAATAGCCCAGCTGCGGGCTGTAGAAGACCGGCTCCTGCGCCCGGGCCCAGCGCAACGCCTCGGCGGGGTCGAGCTGGTAGTCGCCCTCGAACGGGGTGAAGGCCGCGGCGCGCTCGGAGACTGGGCAGCCGGTGGGCGAGACCATTCCGCTCGGGGCGCCGGACATGGCCGGGCATCCGGTTTCAGGGTCGGGGCGTGTCTTGGCGGTCGTCATCGGGGGCCAACCTTTCAGAGGCGCTGGGGCCATGTGCCCTCGCGCGTCCGAATTGGTACTTCGCCATAATTGTAACCGTCAAGAAGGGCAGGCGCTCACTTGCCCCCTGTGATCCGCATTGCGGCGCCCGCCGCTTTGCCCGAGTATGCGCCGGCCAGCCACGTGGCGAAGATTGATGCAGGTGATTGATGTGGGAACCTGAACGCGAGCCGAACCCCGATCTGACGGTCGGCGCGGACAACAAGCAGCGGTGGAACCAGCCGGCGCATCGCCGGCACGGGTTTCACAACGCGCACCGACTGTTCCGCCGGGCAATGATGGCGCGGTCGCGGCAACCGGTGGTGTTGCGGCCGGCCGAGGATGCGGGGATCGCCGCGATGCCGGAGGTGGCGACGCTGACCGGGCGGCCGGCGTTCTCCGGGCTGGTCTGTGCCCGGCGGGGCGAGGTGCTGCTCAGCCGGCATGCGGCCGATTTTCCCGAGGATCAGCCGCATTCGATCCAGTCGGTGACCAAGCTGATGATGCACCTGGTGGCCGGCCGGATGGTGGCCGAGGGGTGGCTCGACCCGAGGCGGACAGTCGAGCACTACCTGCCGGACATCGGCAGCGGCTATCGCGGCGCGACGGTGCAGGACGTGCTCGACATGAATGTCATGAACGACTTCTCCGAGGATTACGACGACCCGCAGGCCGAATGCTACACCGAGGAGATCGCCTTTGGCTGGCGCCTGCCCGACGGCGACGCCCCGGAGGTGTCGATGCGCGACGTGGTCCTCGGCATCACCAGCTCCGACGTGCGCAACCATGCGGAAACGGTGAACTACTGTTCGGCCAACACCGACCTCCTGACGCTGATCTGTGACGGCTGCCGGCCCGGCGCGCTTCCGAGGCTAATGGAAGAAATCGCCGATGATGCGGGCGTGGCCGGGGCGCTGCACATGAGCCTCAGCCCCGAGGGGCTGCCCGCCTTTGCCGGGGGCGGCTGCCTGAGCGCGGCCGACCTGGCGCGGTTCGGGCTGCTGCTCGCGCGGGTGGCGGCAGGGGCGCCGGGGACAGCGTGGAACGCCGGCTTCACGCAGGCGGTCATCGGCGGGGCCGGCAAACCGCTGCCGGCGCCGCGGGGCTTCGTGCGCTACGCCCACCAGATGATGAGCAACGGCCGGTGGTTCGGCCATGCCGGCTATGGCGGGCAGTTCCTGCTGGTGGACCCGGAAAGCGGCCTCTCCTGCGCCTACCTGAGCGTGCTGGAAAACGAGTCGGGCTATGACGAGGATTACATGGCCGAGACGATCCTCTGCCTGCAGGCCATCGCCGAGGTCGTGGCGAAAGCCTAGGCCGCCTCAGCGGCGCCAGTCGGCGAAGGAAAGCCCCCTGACCGCGCAATCCTTGATCAGCGGGCTGGGTTTCCACACCAGCGGGTCTTCCGCCGCCAGCGTCCGCAACCCGTCCAGCACCTTGGCGGGCCCCAGCGTGTCGGCATAATGCATCACCCCGCCGCGCCAGCGGGGAAAGCCCTGCCCGAAAACGGTGATGAGGTCGACATCGGTGGCCGAGGCAGCGACGCCCTCGTACAGGATGTCCGCCGCCTCGTTGATCAGCGCCAGCAGCAGGCGGTGGCGAATTTCCTCGGCCGTGTAGTCGCACCGCTCGACCTTCGCATAGCGCGCCTCTTCGAGGGCAAGGTCCGCCACGATCGGATCATCGACCTTGCCGCCGCCACCGGGATAGCGGTACCACCCTGCCCCGGTCTTGCGCCCCAGCTTGCCGAGATCGACCATCCGATCGGCCACGGGAATGTAGCGGCGGTTCGGGTCGCGAGTGGCATCCTGCAGGCGGCGCTCGGCATGGGCGAGGTCGAGGCCGGAGATGTCCTGCGCCTCGAACGGCCCCATGGCGAACCCGAACGTGACCATGGCCTCGTCGACCTCCCACGGGGTGGAGCCGTCCATCAGCACGGTCTCGGCGGCCTCGGCATAGCGGGAAAGGAGGCGGCGGCCGATGGCGTGGCCCGGCAGCTGGGAGAGGACGGGGATCAGGCCGAGGGTTCCGGCCAGGTCGAACGCGGTGGCGCGGGCCGGGCCGGAGGTCGCCATGCCGGGCACGATTTCCAGCAGGCCGGGCGGCTGGTCCGGCGCGCAGAGGTGCACGCCCACCACGCGGCCCGGGTCGGGCGCGCGCCGGGCAAGGCGGTCGATCTCGTGGAGCGCGGTGGTGGCGAAGACCGCGCCGGGCGGCAGGGCGGACAGCAGGCCGGCGCGATCCCCACCGCCCTCGGCGGTGTCGATCGCCAGCGGGACCGGCCCGGCGCCGGCCATGTCGCCGGCAAGGGTCAGCGCCGCGCGGCGGGCGGCGGCGGTTTCCTCGCTCAGCCGCCCCTGCCGCAGGGCCAGATCGAACTGCCGGTCGATGCCGGTGGCGGCGCTGCAGGGCGGCTCGTCGCCGGTCTTCACCAGCGTCACCGGCACGCCCGCCATCAGCAGGGCGAAGGCGACTGCCGAGCCAAAGGCACCGGCACCCAGCACCGCGACCCGGTCGAGCCCCGGGCGGGGCGTGTTCTCGAACCGCTCCGGCGCACGGGCCGCGCGCTCGGCGAAGAAGACGTGGTTCAGGGCCTTCGATTGGGCGGAATGGCCCAGGTCGAGGAAGGCAGCGCGCTCCTGTATCAGCCCGTCGTCGAAGGGCATGTGCTGGGACACCTCGATCAGGTCGATGGCGCGCTGCGGGGCAATCTGGCCGGGCATGTCCGCCTCGGCCGCGCGGCGGGCGGCCTCGAACACCTCGGAGGGCAGTTCGCCGGAATTCAGCTCGCTCACCGGCACCTTCATGCCCAGCCACTCGGCATTGGTCAACTCGGCGAAGGCGACCGGATCGGCGTCGACCTCGTCGATCAGGCCGATGGCCCGCGCCTCTTCGGCGGTGACGGCGCGGCCTGTAGGGACCAGCTCGAGCGCCTTTTCCAGCCCGACGAGGCGCGGCAGGCGCTGGGTCCCGCCGGCCCCGGAAATCACCCCGATCGACACCTCGGGCAGGCCCAGCCGGGTGTCGGGGGCGGCGATGCGATAGCGGCAGGCCAGCATCAGCTCAAGCCCGCCCCCCAGCGCCGCACCATGGGCGGCCGCGATCCACGGCACCGGGCTGCGCTCGATCCGGTTCAGCACGTCGGGAAGGTACGGTTCGGGCAGCGGCGCGCCGAAGTTGCGGATATCGGCCCCGGCCGAGAACATGCGGCCCCGGCCGGAAAGGATCACCCGGTCGAGCCCCTCGGCCTCGGCCCAGGCCACGGCGTCCAGCAGACCCTTGCGGATACCGGGCCCGATGGCGTTCACGGGCGGGGTGTCGAGTTCGACATATCCGGTTGTCCCCTCCCGGCGCGTGTGGACCGTCATGCGCTTGCCTCTCTGCCCCCTCCAGTCGGCATGTGAGGGAATTAATACGATCTTTGCCGGGGGCAAATCCCCCGTGTTTGGGGGGTCATCCAGGGGGTTCGTCGAGAAAGCCGCGCGCGCGGATCAGCTCGACCAGCTCCTCGGCCGAGGTCTGCAGCGGCTTGCCGGTGGTGTCGAGCTGGGCCTCGGCCTGTTCGTAGAGCGCCTCGCGGCTTTTCAGGATGCTGCGAAGTTGCGCCATCGCTTCCGGGTTACCCGCCATCGGCCGCGTGTCGCCCTGGTTGCGGACGCGGCTCATGTGCTCTTCGGGGCGGGCCTGGATCCAGATGGTGTGGAAATGCGCCAGCAGCGTCTTGTACGTGTCCGGCTCCGCCACGATGCCGCCGGCGGCGGCGAGGACCACGGTGTCATGGGTGGCGATGATACGGCTGAGCGCCTGCGATTCCAGCTCGCGATAGCCCTCCTGCCCGTAAAGCGCCACCACCTCGGCCACGGGCATGCCGGCATGTTCCTCGATCTCGATATTGAGCTCGAGGAAGGGGGTGTGCAGCATCTGCCCCGCCATCGCGCCAAGCGTCGACTTGCCCGCCCCGCGCAGCCCGATCAGGCAGATGCGCCGCCCGCGAAGCTGGTCGGGGCTGTGGGTGCTCAGCGCCTCCATCGCGGCCTGCCGCTTCTCGGCGGTGGCGGCGCGGTAGAGGTCGGCGATGCGCAGCGCGTCCGAGGTCCAGGGATCGTCCTGGCCCACGAACCACTCGATCCGGTGGTCGAGGGCCGAGGCCACCCGCTGCAAGAGGCCGATGGAGATATTCCCCTCCCCCGCCTCGAGCTGGGCGAGGTAGCGGGGCGACACCCCCGAGCGTTCCGAGATTACCCGGCGGGGCACGCCCTTCAGCTCGCGCGCCTTGCGCACGCGCGTGCCGACGCGCTGCATCAGGTCTTCCACCTCGAGGTCGAGGCTGTCCTTCGGCGCATTCGCCGTGACTTCGCCCCGGAAGTTGGTGATTTCGGCCATGCTGCCCGCCTTGAGAAATATAGTGCAGAATTTTAGAGGAAATCGGGTCGAACACAACCCTCAAGGTTGGCAATATGGTGCAGGTTGCCCCCTGCGCCACCGACCTGCCGGACATGTCGAAAGCCTATCAGACCCGCTCAGGCGGGCACAATGTGACGCTCGACAAGCGCGCGGATTTCCTGCGGCGGCGGGGATTTCCGGAATTCCGACGCGGTGATGAAGACGCTGACGAAATCGCCCGAGAAGCACAGCGTGCCGTCCTGGCATCCATCGACGTGAAACCCGATCGAGGTTTCGCCCAGCCGGTTCGGCCAGACCCGGCAGATCAGCCGGTGCCGGGGCGTGACCGGCGAGGAGAACTGAAGCGACATCGACACGAAGGGCGTGCCGAGGTTGCGGTCGATCTCCATCTGGAACCAGCCGTCGCCCAGGTGATGCTCCCACCAGCCGTTAATGGCGTCGAGCGCGAAATTGGGGATGCGCCCGGTATAGGCGATGCGCGCGGGGTCGCAATCGGCCCAGGTGACGCGGATCTCGTGCTCATAAATACCGGCGTCTCCCGGCGCGCGCTGATCGTCCATCGGCCTAGTAGGTCTCCACATGGTAACGGCCCTCGTCGCGCATGGTGTCGCGCAGATCGTGCCAGGGCTGGCCGATGCTTTCGGCGATGTTGGCAAAGGCGTGTTCCACCCCTTCCTCCATCCCGCGCAGGCCGCAGATATAGATATGGGTCTTCGGGTCCTGCAACAGCTCGGCAACGATCTCCTCTTCCTTGGCCATCCGGTCCTGCACGTATTCGCGGGGCTGGTCCGGCAGGCGGCTGAAGACGAGGTGCTTCTGCAGCAGCGTGTCCGGCACTTTCCGCAAGGGGCCGAAATACGGCAGGCTTTCCGGCGTCCGCGCGCCGAAGAACATGGTCATGCCGCCCGATTTCTCGCCCACCGCGCGCTGGCGGCGCATGGTGAAGGCGCGCATCGGGGCCGAGCCGGTGCCGGTACAGACCAGCAGCAGCCGCGCCTCGGGATCGTCGGGCAGAAGGAAGGTCGCGCCGAACGGGCCGGTGACCTTCACCTTGTCGCCCTTCTTTAGATCGCAGACATAATTCGAGCACACACCATGCTCTTCCCGCTTCACGGTGAGCGAGACGTTGTTGTAGTTCGGCCGCTCGCCGTCGCGCGGGCTCGACACCGAGTAGAGCCGCGGCAGGTGGGGCTTGCCCTCGGCGTCCTCGCCGGGGGCGATGATGCCGATCGACTGGCCTTCCAGCACGGGGAAGGGCTTGCCCTCGAAATTCAGGATGATGTGGCGGACATCCGAGTCGCTCTCGTCATGGGTCAGGCCGTAATTGCCCTGCACCGTGGCCTCGACCGGGTTGGCGAGGTTGTAGAGGTTGATGGTGGGCTTGGCGGCCGAGGCCGGCGCCTTCGACTTGCCGCCGGCGCCCTTGTGCGCCTCGGCCAGCAGGGCGGCCATCGCGTCGTCCAGCGCCTCGATCCCGCCATCCGCGCCGGGGCCCGGCGCCTCGATATCCTCCTGCTCGGGCAGTTCCTCCCACGAGAATTGCTCGTCCAGCGAATAGGGCTGTTCCACCACCCGCCATTCGTCGATGCTGCCGGTGGGGCAGACCGGGATGCAGGCCATGCAATAGTCGCACTTGTCCGGGTCGACGACGACGTTGTTGTCGTCATGGGTGATCGCCTCGATCGGGCAGGTCATCTCGCAGGTATAGCAGCGGATGCAGATTTCCGGGTCGATCAGGTGTTGTTTGATCGGCTGGTTCATGCCTCGCCCCCTTTCAGAACATGGCCCGGCAGGGCCAGCGCCTCGATCAGCGCCGCGCAGGTGCCCTTGCAGCCCGCACAGCCGATGCACCTGCCGCGCAGGGCGGCCAGTTCGTCCCCCAACGCGCTCAAGTTGGGCTTGTGGGCGATGTGGCGGTCGATCTGCATTGTCTCCTCCCTGGGGTTGCGGCGGCCGGCCCCGCAACAGGCGGGGCCGGTGGGCAGTGGCGGGTTACGCCATGTGCAGTTTGACGTATTCGAAATCGCCCGGCTTGTTGTCGATCCCGACCTTCGGCGGGGCGATCCAGCCGGCGAATTTGCCGGGCTCGGTGACCTGCTCCATCAGCGACTGGATGAAATCGCCGTCGGCCTTGGTCGGCAGCCAGTCGGCCATGCCCTTCTCGTACTCGGCCTCCGACACGATCTCGCCCTCGGGGTTGAACTTGTGCCCGGCAAAGACGCCGATCTGCCGGTTGAAGCTTTCATGCGGTAGCTTCAGCTTGAAGTCGACACCGGCCTTCTCGATGATCTTGTTCCACCGGCCGATCCCGCCCGAGGCATCGCGGGTATAGTCGTCGCGCAGGCGCATGTTGATGGCGGTCAGCGCCGGCACCTGTTTCTGCACGGCCTTGCCATCCTCGAAATCCCACACGGTATAGGTGTCGCCCTCGAGTTTGTGGTCATCGTCGATCCGGTGCTCGTGATAGCGGCCCTTGATCCCGGCGTTGAACGCGTTGGCGGCGTTGGTCGACACTTCCTGCCCGAACAGGTCGAGCGACAGGGTGTAGTGCAGGTTCAGCTTCTTCTGCACCGTCGGCAGGTCGATCACGCCCAGCGCCCGGATCTTGTCGGTATCGTACGGGTCGTCGATGCCGTTTTCCTTCATCACCTGGCAGGTCCGCTCGATGGTGCGGCCGACGCCGGTTTCGCCCACGAACATGTGGTGCGCCTCCTCGGTCAGCATGAAACGGCAGGTGCGCGACAGCGGGTCGAAGCCCGACTGAGCCAGGCTTTCCAGCTGCATCTTGCCATCACGGTCGGTGAAATAGGTGAACATGAAGAAGGACAGCCAATCCGGCGTTTCCTCGTTGAACGCGCCCAGCATCCGCGGCGCTTCCTCGGACCCCGACGAGCGGCGCAGCAGGTCATCGGCCTCTTCCCGGCCATCGGCGCCGAAATACTTGTGCAGCAGGTAGACCATCGCCCACAGGTGCCGGCCCTCTTCCACGTTCACCTGGAAAAGGTTGCGCATGTCGTAAAGCGACGGTGCCGTCAGCGCCAGAAAGCGCTGCTGTTCGACCGAGGCCGGCTCGGTATCGCCCTGGATGACGATCAGCCGCTTCATCATGGTGCGGTATTCACCCGGCACTTCCTGCCAGGCCGGCTCGCCCACGTGCTCGCCACAGGGGATCTTGCGGTCCTCCACCTGCGGCGCCAGCAGCACGCCCCAGCGGTACTCGGGCATCTTGACATAGTCGAACTTGGCCCAGCCCTTGGGGTCGACGCTGACGGCGGTGCGCAGGTAGACCAGCGATTGCTGGAAATTGTCGGGGATCAGGTCGTTCCACCAGTTGATGTAACCGGGGTGCCACTTTTCCAGCGCCTTCAGCACGCGCTTGTCCGAAGACAGGTTCACGTTGTTGGGAATCTGCGTGTCGTAGCTGACATTGATGAGATCGAGCATGTGTTGGGTCTCCCAGTTGCGCCGGTCAGACGCGTTCCATGTTGTACTTGCCGCGCAGGCCGCTGCCGTAGCGTTGCAGCGCGCCCTCCTCGCCGACGGCGTTCGGCCGGTTGAAAATCCAGTTCTGCCAGGCGGTCAGCCGCCCGAAGATCCGGGTTTCCATGGTCTCGGGGCCGGCAAAGCGCAGGTTGGCTTCCATCCCCGTCATCGCGTCCGGACTGAACGAGGCGCGCTCTTCCATGAAGATGCGGATCTCGTCCTCCCAGTCGATATCGTCATAGGCGAAGGTGACGAGGCCGGCCTCCTTGGCGGCCTCGGCCTCCAGCGGCTCGCCGGTCCTGGCCTTCAGCTCCGCCACGTGGCCGGGCTGGCCGAGGAAGCGGGTCTCGAGCCGGGTCAGGTCGTTGCCCATCGGGTATTGCCCGAAATTGCCATCGCTCAGGGTAACGGTGGCTGTGGGCCGGTTGTCGCCCTCGAACTCGTCCTCCATCATGTAGGAGCGGTCGACTGCCCAAAGCAGCTCGGCCAGCACCCCGGCAAAGCACGAGCCGTGCTCGACCAGCGCAACAAGGCTGCGCGAGGTCACGTCGATCCGCTTCAGGACGCGCTTCCAGTAATGCAGGATCTCGTTGGCGAGCCAGTTGTCCTTGTTGTCGAGCAGCACCTTCTCATGCGCCAGCACCGCCTCGGGGTCGCCCTGCGTGCGGAAGGTCAGCAGGCCCAGCTCGGCCTCGTTGAGGCGCAGGTGCAGGATGGCATCGTCCAGCTCGCGGGCGAGCTTCAGCAGGTAGGACTGGTCCCCCGCCCCCTCCAGCGCGGCAGCATCGGCGGGCGCGTCGCCCTCGGGGCCCTTCAGCGTGATGGTCGCGCGGCGGCGGTCACGGTCGAGTTCCACCTCGACCAGCGAATAGGTCAGCGCGCCATCCTCGCCGATGGTCCGGTCGATGGGGCCCAGCGTGATGCCCTTGCCGGTCGCCTTCTTCGAGGCGGCGGCGAATTCCTTCGCGCGCTCCTGCACCGTGGCGTCGAATTTCGAGTTGGGGATCACCTCGTCGACGAGATCCCAGTCCTTGGCCCGCTTGCCGCGCACGCCCTCCTCGATCGAGCAGAACACGTCGGCCAGATCACGGCGGACTTTGCGCTTGTCGGTGACCCGGGTCAGCCCGCCGGTGCCCGGCAGCACGGCCAGCAGCGGCACCTCGGGCAGCGCGACCGAGGACGTGCTGTCATCGGTCAGCATGATGTGGTTGCAGGCGATGGCCAGCTCGTACCCGCCCCCCGCGCAGGAGCCCTTCACGGCGGCGATGTATTTCTGGCCCGAGTCCGCCTCCGCCGCCTCGTAGGTATTGCGCGTCTCGTTGGTGAACTTGCAGAAATTGACCTTGTGGCTATGCGCCGCGCCCCCCAGCATGCGGATATTGGCACCGGCGCAGAACACCTTCTCCTTGCCCGACTGCATCACGACCACCTTCACCTCCGGATGCTCGAACCGCATCCGCTGGACGATATCCGCCAGCTCGATATCGACGCCGAGATCATAGGAATTCAGCTTGAGCTGGTAGCCATCGAACAACCCGCCATCCTCGTCGACATCCATGTAGAGGTTGGCAACGTCGCCGTCATACTCGACACGCCAGTGGCGGTATTTCGACGGGTCGGTCTGGAAATCTATCATCTTGGTCACCGCGGCGTCCTCCCGGTTCGAGCCAATCCTGCTTGTTCGTTAAGTTGCATCATAGTGCTTACGGGTGGGCATGTAAACCGCAAAGCCCGTGTTTCGCGCACGATACAACCCTTTATTTCCTTGATTTATGGCATGTGATCGCCGTTACGCAGAATACTAGCACTATTTTGCACCCACCCTTAGCCAGCATATCTCAGCGCCTGATTCCTCATCTCCTCCACCTCCGCGCGGCCCAGCCCCATCAGCCCCTCTTGCCCCTGCAGGAAGGCCTCGCGCAGGGCCGTGTCGGCCAGCGCGGCGATGCGGCGGGCGGCGTTCTCGCGGCCCATCCGCGCCTTCAGCCCGCCATTGGCCAACTGGATCAGCCCCTGCAGCAAGTGCCGCTCGGCGCTCGCGGGCGGCAGGACCATCCAGACGGCCTCCCACAGCTCGTGAGCCTCCCAGAAATAGCCTCGCGCGAACGCCTCCCTGCCGCCGAGGAACGCCGCGCTTCGGGTCAGATCCTCGGGCGAGAGGCCCGGCGCCAACCCCTCTTTCAGCGGCTCGAAGATCGCCTCGTCGGGCCGCTCGGTCTGTCCCGGAAGATAGGGCCGGGGCGGCAGGGTCAATGCCGGGCGTCGGCTCACGGCGCGACCTTGCCCACGGCCCCGCTCACGCGACCTCGACCTCCGCCGCCTCGATCCTTGTCAGGCGGGCGGTGAACTCGGCCACCGCCTCCAGCGTCTTTTCGGGCTGGTCCATGTGCGGCGAATGCCTGCACGCGTCGATCACGGCCACGTCGACCGGCGCATAGCTGCGGGTTTCCACCTCCTCGACCTGCGCCAGCGTGCCATACTGGTCCTCGCGCCCCTGGATCACCAGCGACGGGATGCGCAGATAGTCGATCACCTCGGCCACGTTCCACGCCTTGAAGCCCGGGTCGAGCCAAGCGTCATTCCAGCCCCGGAAGGTGGCCTCGGGGTCGCGGTGATACTTGGCCATCCGGTCCTTCATGTCGCCCTCCGCGAACACTTCCCGCGCCTTGGCGATCTCGGCCAGCCCCATTTCCTCGGTAAAGAAATGCGGCGCCATCAGGATCAGCCCGCGCACGCGGTAATCCTCGACCCGTCCGGCATATTCGGCGGCAATCGTGGCCCCGTCGGAATGCCCGAACAATATCACCGGCCCCTCGCCCAGCGCATCCAGCACGTCGGGCAGCACCTCCACCGCCTCGCGCGTCATGTAATCCAGCGGCCGGGGCAGGTCGGCCGGGTCCGACTGGCCGTATCCCGCCCGCGAAAAGGCGAAGACCGGGCAGCCCGTGGCTTGCGCCACCCGCTCGGGGAAATCGCGCCAGAGGGCGAGACAGCCCAGCCCCTCGTGCAGCATGACGATCACGGGCGCCTCTCCCGGCGCCGCGCCGAACGCGGCCCATTCCAGCGATTTGCCGCCCGCCATCAGCGTGCCCTTGCCGGCGCTCCAGTCGATGCTCATCACGCGCTCTCCCTCAGTTTGAAACGCTGGATCTTGCCGGTGGCGGTCTTCGGCAACTCGTCGACCACCTCGATCCAGCGAGGGTATTTCCACATGCCGATCCTGTCCTTCACGAAACTCTTCAGCGTCTCGGCATCCACTTTCTCGGCCCCCTCCTTCAGCACCACATAGGCGGCGGGCTTGATCAGGTCCTGCTCGTCGGCCCGGCCGATGACCGCGGCTTCCAGGATCGAGGGATGCTCGACCAGCGTCTGCTCCACCTCGAAGGGGCTGACCCAGATGCCCGAGACCTTGAACATGTCGTCGGTCCGCCCGCAGTAGACATACCGCCCCTCCGGCGTGCGCTCGTACTTGTCGCCCGTCCGGGTCCAGTGCCCGGCGAAGGTCGACATGGATTTGTGCCGGCGGTTCCAGTAGCCCTCGGCGCTCGACGGGCCGCGCACCAGCAACTCGCCCACCTCGCCCTCGGCCACCTCCTCGTCATGCTCGTCCACCAGCCGCACCTCGTAGCCCGGCACCGCCGTGCCGGAGGTGCCATAGACGATGTCGTCAGGCCGGTTCGACAGGAAGATATGCAGCATCTCGGTCGAGCCCACGCCATCGACGATATGCGCCCCCCAAAGCCGGTGCCACCGCTCGCCCACCTCGCGCGGCAGCGCCTCGCCCGCCGAGGTGCAGAGGCGGATGCAATGGTCGGGCGGCGTGCCCGCCTTCTCCTGCTCGAAGACCAGCGCGGCATAAAGCGTCGGCACCCCGCAGAAGATCGTGGGCTTCTCCTCCTTCATGATGCGGAAGACCAGCTCTGGCGTCGGCCGACCGGCGGCGATCACCGTGGTCGCCCCCACCGACATCGGGAAGGACATGGCATTGCCCAGCCCGTAGGCAAAGAACATCTTGGCGACGGAGTAGACGGTATCGTCCTCGGCGATCCCCAGCACATCGCGCGAGAAGCATTCGGCGGTGGCCTGCAGGCTGGAATGCACGTGCCGCACACCCTTCGGCGCGCCGGTGGAACCGGAAGAGTAAAGCCAGAACGCCAGCTCGTCCGCGCTGGCCTCGACCGTCTCGATCTCGGGCGCGTCCTTGCAGAAGGCCTGGTAATTCTCGGTCCCCTCGGGCGCGTCGCCGATCACCACCACGGCGCGCAGGTAGCGGTTGTCCTGCACCGCCGGGGCCACCGTCTCCCACAGCGATTGCGACACCACGAGGATCGAGGCGCGGCTGTCGGAAAGGATGCTGTCATAGACCTGCGTCGACAAAAGCGTGTTGAGCGGCACCGGGATGGCGCCTGCCTTGAGCGCGCCCCAGAAGATTACCGGGAACTCGATCTGGTCCTGCACGATCATCGCGACCCGCTCCTCGCGCCGCACGCCGTGCCGCTCCAGCGCCCCGCCGAACCGGGCGGTTTCCTTGGCGAGCTGTCCGTAGGTCAGGCTGCGTTTCGCGCCATCGGTCTCGCGAAAAGCCACCTTGTCGGCGCGGCCCTCCTCGATATGGCGGTCCACGAAATAGACTGCGGCATTGTCGTTCATCTTCGGTCCTCCTCCCGTCCGCCGGGCGCGGGGCCCGGCGTGCCCGGCCTACTTGCCGGTAAACTCGATCGCGCCTTGCGGCAGCAGGTAAAGCACGTAGGCATCGCCGCCGGTCACCGTGGGGTGATGGTCGGTACCGGGCTCGTAGACGTACCAGCCCTCGGCGAAGCCATCGAAATGCGGCTGGCCGTCAAGGCCCATCACCGCACCGATCTCGCCCGTGGGGTGGATGTGATGGGGGCCGCGCACGTCCTTCATGCGCACCACGTCGACGCTGAAATCCCCCGCCGCGCCGCCGGGCTTGACCGCCCGGCCAAAGCGGATGCCCCCGGCCTCGCGCGACATCAGCCAGCCCTCCCGCTCGCCCTCGGCGCACAGCTCGCGCAGTTCGGCGAAGGCAGCGCCCTCCTTGGGCCATGTCCTGTTGAGATACCCGGCCAGCCCGGCATCGAGCGGCTTGCCCTCGATGGCCTCCGCCACCTCGCCGACCAACGCCTCGAAACGCTCCTGCGTCATGCGTGCCTCCTCCCGAATTGGCCATGACAGAATCGATCTGGATATATGGGTCGTATAATGCACTTGTTGCGCAATATTGCAACATTGACCTTTACAATCTGCACTTTTTTGCATAGACAGGAATCGATACCTGCCCGTAGTCTCGGACAGGATATCGTTAGGGAGGATACCAATGAAGAAACTGTTTCTGGCCGCTGCGGCGGCGTCACTGCTCGCCGTGACAGGCGCGAGCGCACAGACCAAGGTCGGCGTGCTGCTGCCCTATTCCGGCACCTACGCGGCACTCGGCAACGAGATCACCCTCGGCTTCAACATGGCGCTGGAAGAGGCCGGGCGCACCGGCGAATTCGAGCTGGTCAAGGAAGACACCGAGGCCAAGCCGCCGGTCGGTCTGGCCAAGGCCCGCAAACTGGTGCTCGAGGACGAGGTCGACGTGATCATGGGGCTCGTCTCCTCGGGCGTCCTCGGCGCGGTGCGCGATTTCGTCGATGGCGCCGAGGTGCCGCTGATTGTCGCCAATGCCGGCAATGACGAGGCGACGGGCGAGAACTGTTCGCCCTACATTGCGCGGGTTTCCTTCTCGAACCGTCAGGTGTCCGGCCCGATGGGCGAATGGCTGGCCGAGCAGGGCGTCAAGACGGCCTACACCCTCGCCCCCGACTATGCCGCCGGCCACCAGATGGTCGACGCGTTCACCCAGAAATTCACCGAGGGCGGTGGCGAGGTCGTGGGCGGCGAGTTCACGCCCTTCGGCCAGACCAGCGATTTCGGCCCTTACCTCACCAATGCCAAGTCGTCCGGCGCCGAGGCGCTCTTCGTATTCTACGCGGGCGGCGAGGCGATCAGCTTCGTCAAGCAATACGGCTCGTTCGATCTCAAGGAAGACCTGCCGCTCTACGGCTCGGGCTTCGTGACCTCGCCGCTCTACGTGGCCGCCGAAGGCGATGCCGCCGTGGGCGTGATCGCGGC
The DNA here is from genome assembly GCF_040223625.1 of Roseovarius sp. Taxonomy (GTDB): domain Bacteria; phylum Pseudomonadota; class Alphaproteobacteria; order Rhodobacterales; family Rhodobacteraceae; genus Roseovarius. The sequence continues at coordinate 18,798 of NZ_JAVKFX010000017.1, forward strand.
ATTGCACTATGTCCCCACCGTCGACAACGAGATCAACAACAAGTTCGTCGAAACCTACAAGGCCGCCCAGAACAAGGCCCCGTCGGAATTCACCATCCAGGGTTACGACGCCGCCAAGGCGCTGATGGCCGCCATCGACTCGGGCGCCAGCGACCGCGAATCCATCGCCAAGGCGCTCCGCGGCCTGAAGTTCGACAGCCCGCGCGGCCCGGTCGAAATCGACGCCGCCACCAACAACATCGTCCACGACGTCTATATCTACGAGACGGTGAAGGAAGGCGACGGCCTGACCCAGAAAATCCTGGGCACGATCGAGGCCGTCCGCGACGAGCCGCACGGCTGCGAGCTCGACTAACGGAACGACTGATTTCGCCCCCGGCCCATGCGGGTTCGGGGGCGAGGTTTCTGAAATACCAACCCGGGGGGAAGAGGGGCCGGTCATGGATGCGGGTTTCTGGGTTCTACAGTTCCTGAACGCACTGCAATACTCGATGCTGCTGTTCCTGCTCTCGATCGGGCTGACGGTGATCTTCGGGCTTCTGCATTTCGTCAACCTCGCCCACGGGGCGCTCTACATGATGGGCGCCTACCTGGGCATCTCGGCGGCGGCCCTGACCGGCAGCTACTGGGGCGCGTTCATCCTTGCCCCGCTGGGGGTCACGCTGATCGGCGCGCTGCTCTACTTCACCCTGATCGACCGGCTGCGCGGCGCCGGCCCGATGAACCAGGTGCTGGTGACCTTCGGGCTGATCTTCGTCTTCCTCGACATCGCACGGCTGGGCTGGGGCGACATCGCGCTGGGGCTCGACGCGCCGGCGGGGCTGTCGGGCACGTCGAACCTGCTGGGCGTGGCCTACCCCACCTACCGGCTTTTCATCATCGCGCTCGGTGCCGTGGTCATGGCCGCCCTCTGGCTCGTGCTGTCCCGCACCCAGATCGGCGCGATGATCCGCGCCAGCGTGGAAAACGGCGACATGGCCGCGGCGATGGGCATCAACGTGGGCCGCCTCTTCTTCGCGGTGTTCTGCGTCGGCTGCGCGCTGGCCGGGCTCGCGGGCGTGGTCGCCGCGCCGGTCTTCTCGGCCACCACGGGCATGGGCATCTCGATCCTGATCCCGACGCTGATCGTCGTCGTCATCGGCGGCCTCGGCAGCCTGCAGGGCGCCATCGCCGGCTCCCTCATCGTCGGCCTGATCGAAACCGTCGGCGCCGCCTTCCTGCCCAGCTTCGCGGCAGTGGCAAGCTACCTGCTGCTGGCCGCCATCCTTGTCCTGCGCCCGCAAGGGCTGATCCCGGCGCGAGGGACCTGAGGCCATGTTCCACCAGACCCCGACCCGCTCCATCGTCCTCGTCTTCGCACTTGTGGCCCTTGCGCTCTACGCCATCTACGGCGGCTATTTCGCCCGCGAGATCGTGGTCGAGATCGCCATCCTCGCCATCCTCGCCATCAGCATCGACGTGGTGGCGGGCTTCGGCGGCATGGTCTCGCTCTGCCACGGTGCGATCCTGGGCGTCTCGGCCTACACCTACGGCATCCTGACGGCCAAGCTGGGCTATCCCGCCCTGCCCTCGGCCGTGGCCGCCATCGGCGCGGCGGCGGTCTTCGGCACCGTGGTCGGCTGGATCACCGCCCGCACCACCGGCATCTATTTCATCATGGCCACCCTCGCCTTCGGGCAGATGGCCTATACCGTGATCTTCAAATCCCGCTGGCTGGGCGGCGATGACGGGATGGGCGGCCTGCCACGGTTCGATTTCGACTGGGCCGGCATCGCCATGAACAAGTCGCTGCCCTTCGCGCTCTACGCCCTGCTGCTGGTGCTGCTCTGCTACATCGCCGCCGCCTGGGTCATGCGCTCGGCCTTCGGGCGCACCCTCTGCGGCATCCACTCCAACGAGCCGCGGATGCGCGCGATCGGCGTCAGCACCATCATCCACCGCGCCCGCGCCATGGGCTTCTCCGGCCTGCTGGCGGGCGTCGCCGGCATCATCGCGGGCCAGCACATCCAGTACATCTCGCCCGAACTGCTGTTCTGGACCGTGTCGGGCGAGGCGCTGATCGTGGTGATCCTCGGCGGGCTCGGCACGCTGATCGGCCCGATGATCGGCGCCATCGCCTTCGTCCTGCTCAAGCACGAGCTGAGCGGCCATACCGACCACTGGCACATCGTCGTGGGCCTTGTCCTGATCGCCACGGTGCTGGCAGGCGGCCGCGGCCTTTACGGCCAGATCGAGCACTGGATGACCCGGCGCAGGGCCAGGGGGGCGGCGCAGAATGCTTGACGTGCTGAACCTCTCCAAGGCCTTCGGCGGGCTTCAGGTCACGCGCAACGTCTCGTTCAAGCTGGAGAAGGGCGAACGCCGGGTCATCCTCGGGCCGAACGGCGCGGGCAAGACCACGCTCTTCAACCTGCTGGTGGGTGAATTGAAGCCCACCGCCGGCGACATCCTCGTGGGCGGCACCTCGATCTCCGGCATGAGCGTCAGCCAGCGCTCGCGCATGGGGCTCTCGCGCAGCTACCAGAAGAACAACCTCTTCGAGGACCTCACCGTGCGGGAAAACCTGACGCTCGCCGCGGCGGCCGCGCAGGGCAAGATCGCCTGGCTGGTCAAGGACAGCTTCCGCGATGCCGGCGTGAAGGAGGCGGTCGAGGAAGCCGCCGAGCTGGTCTCGCTCACCGACCTGCTCGACACGCCCGTCAAGGCCGCTTCCTACGGCAACCGGCGCCAGCTCGAGGTGGGCATCGCCTTGGCCACCCGGCCCAAACTCCTGCTCATGGACGAGCCCACATCGGGCGTCGGCCCCTCCATGATCGAGGGCTTCCACCGGTTGCTGAAATCGCTGCCCGAGGACCTGACCGTGCTGATCATCGAACACGACATGGACCTCGCCTTCGACGTGGCCGACCGGATCACCGTACTGAATTTCGGCGAGGTGGTGTTCGAGGGCACACCGGACGAGACGCGCGGCAACCCGGTCGTGCGTGACATCTACCTGGGGGACTGGCAACAGGATGCTTGAGCTGGAAGGGTTAGAGACCGGCTATGGCGAGACCCGCGTGGTGCACGGGCTCGATCTGAAGGTGCGCGAGGGCACGGTCCACGCGCTCCTGGGCCGGAACGGGGTGGGCAAGTCCACCACGCTGAAATCGGTGATCGGTCAACTGCCGGTGACGGCAGGCCGGGTCACGCTGGCCGGCCAGCAGATCTCGGGCAAGCTGCCCTACGACATCGCCCGCATGGGCGTGGCCTACGTGCCCGAGACGCGCGATATCTTCGGCGCCCTGACGGTGCGCGAGAACCTCGAGCTCGCCGGCCGGCTGGCCGGGCCGGGGTCGGACTGGACGGTCGAAAAGGTGGTGACATTCTTCCCCAACCTCGCCGATCGGCTGAACAATGGCGGGCACGAGCTGTCGGGCGGCGAGCAACAGATGCTGGCGGTGGGCCGCGCCCTGATGGCCTCCCCCCGCATCCTGATGCTCGACGAGCCGACCGAGGGGCTGGCCCCGATCATCATCCAGCAGATCTTCGGCAAGCTGAAGGAGCTGAAGGCGTCGGGGCTCACCATCCTGTTGGTCGAGCAGAACCTGAACTTCGCCCTCGGGCTCGCCGACGATATCAGCCTGATGGGCCGCGGCCAGATCGTCTGGCGCGGCGACGCCGCGGCACTGGCCAAGGATGACGAGGCGCATACGAGGTGGCTGGGGGTCTGAGGCACCAACGCTAGACCGGACACGCCTTGCGCGGAACAAAGGCGCGCCAAGGGCGCGCCGATGCGCGGCGCCTGCCCCGTCAAGCCGCCTTCCGCGGCCCCTTCAGCTTGTAAAGGCTTGCCGGCCGGTGCCGCCCGCCGGTGGTCTTCTTCTCCAGATCCTCAAGATCCCAATGCGAGTTGATCCACTTGCGGAAATTCCGCTTCTCCAGCGGCTCGCCCTTGATCGTCTCGAAGGCCACCTGCGCCTGTGACAGGGTGAACTCCTCGGGCAGGAAGGAAAACACCACCGAGGCATCCTCGCCCAGATCGGTCGACACCAGCTTTGCCAGCGCGCGCCGCGCATCCTCGAGGATCTTCGCATGGTCGAAGGCCAGCTCCGGCAGCGCATCGAAGGAAAACCACTCCGCCCGTGCCGCGTCGGTCGAGGCCACCAGCTTCAGCCGGTCCATCGGGACCAGCGTCAGGAACACCACCGTGATCACCCGTTCGCGCGGGTCGCGGTCGGGCCGGCCATAGGCGCCCAGCTGCAGGAACGGCAGCCCTTCCAGCTGCGCCGGCGTCACCCCGGCCTCCTCCGCAAGTTCGCGCCGCGCGCCGGTCTCGAGGTCCTCGTCCATCTGGACGAACCCGCCCGGCAACGCCCAGTGCCCCTTGTAGGGCTCCCCGCCCCGCTCGATCAGCGCCACGTTGAGCCGCCCCTCGATGATGGAAAACACTGCCGTGTCGGTTGTGACGGCGGGATGCGGATACTCGTATTGATAGGTCATGCTCACCTCTATGTGTATTGCCGACACTATATAGGGAGTGCCGCCGGTGTAAACACGATTTTCTGACCAAATTCCTGCGAAATGGCGCGGAAGAGACGGGGGAATCATCCGTTTTCAAGCGATCCAGCAAGGTGAGTCCCTCCTGAGACATCGCCCGCAACTGCGCCTACGGCTGAATTTTAAGAGAATGATTCGTTGAATTTCAATGCGTTGCGCGAAAAACAAGCGGGCCGCCCATAAGTGTCTTTACAACACTTATTGTTGGTGTCATAACTACACCATCGAAGCACGGCAACAACGCCAGACACACAACACCACACCGAAAGGACCAACACAATGTTCAAGACCATCATCACCGCCGCCCTCTTCGCCAC
>NZ_JAVKFX010000018.1:0-23781 GCF_040223625.1 Roseovarius sp.
CATGTCGATCATGTCGGGCGGGTCGAGGACCTGTCGTTCATTCCGGACGGGTCGGTGAAGCTGATCTATGCCTGCCACGTGCTGGAGCATTTCGGGCGGCGGACCTACAAGGATGCGCTCAAGGAGTGGTACCGGGTGCTGGAACCGGGTGGGGTGCTGCGGCTGGCGGTGCCGGATTTCGGTGCGGCTGCAAGGCTTTACATGTCGGGCATACTGCCGCGGGGGATCGAGGATGTGCGCGGGCTGGTGACCGGGGGGCAGCGGGACGAGTATGATTTTCACGGGATGATTTTCGACGAGGCGTCGTTGTCGGAGGCCCTGAAGGAGGTGGGGTTTTCCGAGACGCGGTTGTGGGATTGGCGGGAGACCGAGCATTCGCACATGGACGATTATTCGCAGGCCTATCTGCCGCATATGGACAAGGAGAACGGGGTTCTCGTGTCGTTGAATATCGAGGCGGTGAAGTAGGGTTCGGTTGCCTTGCGGGGGTATTGGACCGTGCCCGCCCCGGGCTTGATCCGGGGCCTCTGGTGGGTCGAGGTCCCGGCTCGGGGGCCGGGACGGGGCGAGTTTTGGCGGGGTGATTTCCTGGGAAATGCAACGTCGGTATAACGTCGGTATTTTGTCGGTATTGCGTCGGTGCGGGGGGTTGGGGGAGGTGGGTTTCACCCACCCTACGGATCGCACGCGCCCGAATAGCACCGAAGGCGCCGGGCGAGCGCCGGCCCGTCCCGGCGGGCAGGTGCTTTGGCGGGTGTTGCGTTACGTTTAGAGGGAAGATGTGCTCGGCGGGATAAAGTCGCAGCCACGGGTGTTGCGGCGCCTCCCCACGGGCCGGCGCTCGCCCGGCTTCCTCAGAGGCCCCGGGTCGGGCCCGGGGCGGGCGGTTCCTGGAGGGCGCGTCAGGCCACCCCGGCGCGCAGGGCGTCGTGGATGTGGACGAGGCCGACGAGGTGGTTTTCCGCATCGGTCACCAGCAGCACGGTGCGCTTGTTGGCGTTCATGACGCCGAGCGCCTCGACGAGCAGGGCGTCGGGGGCGGTGACGAGGGGGGAGCGGGTGGCGACCTCGCCGGCGGTGCGGGTCATCAGACCGTCCATGTTGCGGCGGAGGTCGCCGTCGGTGATGACGCCGGCGAGGCGGCCGTCCGCGACCACGGCGGCGACGCCGAAGCTTTTGCGGGTCATCTCGACCAGCGCCTCGCCCATCGGCGTGTCCTCGGCCACGACGGGCAGTTCGTCGCCCTTGTGCATCACCGCCGAGACCAGCAGCAATTGCGCGCCCAGCGTGCCGCCGGGGTGGTAGGCGAGGTAGCTTTCCTTGTCGAAGCCGCGCAGGCGCATGAGCGCGACGGCGAGGGCGTCGCCGAGGGCCAGCGTGCAGGTCGTGGAGGTGGTCGGCGCCATGCCGATGGCGCAGGCCTCGGGCGCGTCGGGGAGGGGGAGGACGTGGTCGGCCTGACGGCCCAGCGTGCTGTCGGGTTTCTTGGTGATGGCGATCATCGGGATGGCGAAGCGGCGGGTGTGGCCGATGATGTCGGCCAGTTCGCGCGTCTCGCCGGAGTTGGAGATCAGGATCACCGCGTCGGCGCTGGTGATCATGCCCATGTCGCCGTGGCTGGCCTCGCCCGGGTGGACGTATTGGGCGGGGGTGCCGGTGCTGGCCATGGTGGCGGCGATCTTGGCGGCGATATGGCCCGACTTGCCCATGCCCGAGACGATCACCCGGCCGGGCACGTTCAGCAGCAGCTCGGCCACGGTGTCGAAGCTGTCGGGCATCTCGTCGCGCAGGCGGGCGAGCGCCGCGCCCTCGATCTCGAGCACGTCGCGGGCGATGTCGGTGGGGCGGGGAGAGGTCATGTGGCCGGCTCCGGAGCGTTGCGGATGGCGCAGCCATACCGTGCCGCCGCGGGAAGGCCAAGCCCCGCGGTTTTCGCGCTGGCGCATCGCCGGGCGCGCGACTAACGTCGCGGCCATGACAGGCCCTGATGTTCTCGACAGCCGGTATTCGTGGTTCCGCCTTGCCGTCTCGCTTCTGATCGCGACGGTGGGGAACGTGGGCATCTGGGTGATCGTGATGGTCATGCCGGCGATCCAGGCGGAGTTCGGGATCGACCGGGGCGAGGCGTCTTTTCCCTACACGATGACGATGATCGGCTATGCGGTCGGCAATTTCGCGGTGGGGCGGATCATCGACCGGTTCGGGGTGACCGCCGCGCTGAGCCTGTCGGCGGCGATCATCGCGGGCGGCATGGGGCTGGCGGCGGTGAGCCCGTCGGTGCTGTTGCTGGCGGGGTTGCAGCTGGTGATCGGGTTCGGAACGGGGGCCAGTTTCGGCCCGCTGATGACGGATGTGTCGATGTGGTTTTTGAAGCGGCGGGGGATCGCGGTGGCGATCACGGCCTGCGGGAATTACCTCTCCGGCGCGGTGTGGCCGCTGTTGCTGGCCGGGGTGCTGGAGACGGACGGGTGGCGCGCGGTCTATGTGTGGCTGGCGGTGATCACGCTGGTGACGATGGTGCCGCTGTCGTTCCTGTTGCGGCGGCGTGTGCCGCTGGAGGCGACGGCGCGGTCGGACGCGATTTCCAGCCTGCGGGCGAAGGCGGCCGGGTTCTCACCCCGGACGCTGATGCTGTTGCTGGGGCTGGCGGGGATCGGGTGCTGCGTGGCGATGTCGATGCCGCAGGTGCATATCGTCAGCCTGTGCACTGACCTGGGCTATGGCCCGGCGGTGGGCGGGCAGATGCTGGCGCTGATGCTTTTCGGCGGGGCGGCGTCGCGGCTGGTGTTCGGGTTCGTGGCCGACTGGCTGGGCGGGGTGCGGACGCTGTTGATCGGGTCGTCGCTGCAATGCCTGGCGCTGTTTTTGTATTTGCCGACCGGGGGGCTGACCTCGTTGTTCGTGGTGAGCGCGGTCTTTGGCCTGTCGCAGGGCGGGATCGTGCCGAGCTATGCGCTGGTAGTGCGGGATTACATGCCGAGCGTCGAGGCCGGGCGGCGCGTGGGGTTCGTGATCATGGCGACGATCATGGGCATGGCGCTGGGCGGGTGGATGTCGGGCTGGATTTACGATGTGACGGGGAGCTACCAGATGGCCTTCGTGAACGGGATCCTGTGGAATTTCCTGAACATGGGGATCATGGTGCTGATCCTGCTGCGGACGCGGCCGCGGAAGGCTGTTGCCGTGGCGGCCTGAGGGCGCTGCTCGTCAGCCCTTGCGGGCTGCCTCGCGTCACTCTTCGTGGACGATGCGGATGTGTTTTTCGCCGCGGGCCTCGGCCAGGGCCATCTGTTTCTGGCGTTCGCGGAAGCGTTGCTTGTCGTCTTCCGTGGTCTCGGCAAAGCACTGGTGGCAGGAGACGCCGTGCTCGTATTCCGGGCGGTCGCGGTCTTCGGGCAGGATCGGGCGGCGGCAGGCGAAGCAGAGCTGGTGCGGGCCTTCCCGGAGCCCGTGGCCCACGGAGACGCGGTTGTCGAAGACGAAGCACTCGCCGTTCCAGGTGCTTTCGGCCTCGGGCACCTCTTCGAGGTATTTCAGGATGCCGCCCTTGAGGTGGTAGACGTCTTCCACGCCCTGGCCCAGCAGGTAATTGGTGGATTTCTCGCAGCGGATGCCGCCAGTGCAGAACATGGCGATGCGCTTGTTGTGGAACCGGTCCTTGTTGGCCTCCCACCAGGCGGGGAAGTCGCGGAAGCTGGCGGTTTTCGGGTCGATGGCATTCTGGAAGGTGCCGATGGCGACCTCGTAGTCGTTGCGCGTGTCGATGACGGCCACGTCGGGGGATTGGATCAAGTCGTTCCAGTCCTGCGGATCGACGTAATGGCCGACGCGGGCCTGCGGGTCGACATCCGGCTGCCCCATGGTGACGATCTCCTTCTTCAGCCGGACCTTGAGGCGGCGGAAGGGCTGGTGATCGCTGGTGCTTTCCTTCCAGTCGAGATCGGCACAGCCGGGCAGGGCGCGGATATGGGCGAGCACCGCGTCGATGCCGGCGCGGGGGCCGGCGATGGTGCCGTTGATGCCCTCATGCGCCAGCAGGAGCGAGCCGGAGATCTTCTCGCGCTCGCAGAGCGACAGCAGCGGGCCCTGGATGGCCGCCGGGTCGGGGAAGCGGGTGAAGTGGTAGAGGGCGGCGATGGTGTACATGGGCCGATCCTCTAGCCCCTTGCCCGTGGCCGGGCAAGGGGCGCGCGGTCAGCCGCGGATGCGGTTGGCGAGGCGGGAGAGGTTGTCGGCGATGAATTCCTTGGTGTCGTCATGGGTGAGCTTGCCGTCGGTGATTTTTTCGTTCGACTTGCTGACCGCGATCTCGAAGCCCGGCACGATCTCGGCGTCGATCACCGAGAGCGCCTTGCGCAGGTCGTATTGCGCGACCAGCCCGCCGGTGGCGCTGGGCGACTGGGTGATGATCAGGACGGGTTTGCCGGCGAAGGGGGTGTTGGGCTCCTTCGACATCCAGTCGATCACGTTCTTCATCACGCCCGAGGTGCCGCGGTTGTATTCCGGCGAGGAGATGACCACGGCGTCGGCGCCCTCGATGGCCTGGGCGAGGTCCTGCACCTGCGCGGGGGAGCTGCCATCGACCTTGAGGTCCTCGTTGTAGAGGGGGATTTCGTGGATGTCCTGCGGCACGAGGGTGACGTCGTCGGGCACCAGTTCAGGCAGGGATTCGGCGATCTTGGTCGAGAAGCTTTCGGCGCGCAGCGAGCCGCTGATCACGGCGAAGGTGAGGGGGTTTGCCATCGGGGGCGTCCTTTGTCCTGTCATCGGTTTGGTACGCCAACGCGCCGCGGCGCGGAAAGTTCACCGGGCGGGCGGCGTTGACGGGGGGCGCGGGCCCGCTTAGGTCTTTGGGAAACGGAGGATGGCCCGATGACCGAAGCGCTGATCGTGATCGACATGCAGTATGATTTCTGTCCCGGCGGTGCGCTGGCGGTGGACGGGGGCGACGAGATCGTGCCCGGGATCAACGCGCTGATCGACGAGTTTCCGGCGGTGATCCTGACGCAGGACTGGCACCCGGCGGGGCATTCCTCCTTCGCGTCGAGCTACAAGGACAAGGCGCCGTTCGAGACGGTCGAGATGTCCTATGGCACGCAGGTCCTGTGGCCCGATCATTGCATCCAGGGCAGCGACGGGGCGGCGTTTCATGCGGACCTGGACACCGACAGCGCCGACATGATCGTGCGCAAGGGGTTCAACCCGTCGATCGACAGCTACTCGGCCTTCTTCGAGAACGATCACGAGACGCCCACGGGCCTGCATGGCTATTTGCAGACGCGGGGGATCGAGCAGCTGACCATGGTGGGGCTAGCCACGGATTTCTGCGTGAACTTCTCGGCGGTGGATGCGGCGAAGCTGGGCTATGACGTGACGGTTCTGACGGAGCTGTGCCGGGGGATCGACCTTGACGGCTCGCTGTCTGCCGCGCTGGAGGGGATGAAGGGCGCGGGCGTCAAGGTGGTCTGAATGGCCGGGCTTGAGCGCGAGATCGCGGCCTGCCGGATCTGTGCCCAGCGGTTTGCCGAGACGGCGACGGGCCACGAACCGCGCCCGGTGGTGTGGTTCCGGCCCGGGGCAAGGATGCTGATCGCGGGGCAGGCGCCGGGGGCAAGGGTGCACCAGTCGGGCAAGCCGTTCGACGACCCGTCGGGCGACCGGCTGCGCGACTGGCTGGGGCTTTCGGCCCACGAGTTCTACGACACGGCAAGGGTGGCGATCGTGCCGATGGCCTTCTGTTTTCCGGGCTATGATGCGAAGGGCTCGGACCTGCCGCCGCCCAAGGTGTGCGGGCAGACATGGCATGACCGGGTGATGCAGGAGCTGGCCACCGTGCGGTTGCGCGTGCTTGTGGGGGGGTATGCGCACAAGTATCACCTCGGGGTGAAGACCGGGGTGACGGAGACGGTGCGGGCGTGGCGCGACTGGGCGCCGGAGGTGTTCCCCCTGCCGCACCCCTCGTGGCGCAATACCGCGTGGCTGCGGAAAAACCCGTGGTTCGAGGCGGAGGTGCTGCCGGTTCTGCGGGCAAGAGTGAGAGAGGTGATGGATGGCTGAGGCGACACGGCTCGACGCGGCGCATGCGGCGATGGAAGCGGCGCCGGAGGACGAGGGCGCGCGGCTCGATTTCTACGGGCAGTTGGCGGCGTCGGAGCTGTTTTTGCTGTTGGAGCGTGAGGCGGAGGGCGAGCGGGTGACGCCCCGCACCTTCGACGTGGAGGGGCAGTCTTTCGTGCTGGTCTTCGATGGCGAGGACCGGCTGGCGCAGTTCGCCGGGGGCGAGGCGCCCTATGCGGCGCTGTCGGGCCGGGCCGTGGCGGAGATGCTGGCGCCGGCGGGGCTGGGCCTGGGGCTGAACCTCGACGTGGCGCCGTCGGCGATGCTGTTGCCTTCGGAGGCGGTGGCATGGCTGGCCGGGACGCTGGAGCAGGGCCCGCGCGAGGTGGAGACGAAGGTGCGGGCGTTTACCGCGCCGGGCGGCTTGCCCGAGCGGTTGCTGACCGCGCTCGATGCGCGGCTGGCGAGCGCGGCGGGGCTGGCGGCGAGTGCCTACCTGGTGGGCGTGGAGTACGAGAGCGGGGCCGAGGGGCACATGCTGGGCGTGATCGACGCGGTGCCGGGGGCCGAGGGGGCGCTGGCGCGGGCGGTGTCGGACCTGTTGCAGTTCTCGGGGCTGGAAGCGGCGGCGCTGGACGTGGCGTTCTTCCGGGCCGAGGACGCGGCGGCGGCGCGGCTGGCACGGGTCGGGCTGCGGTTCGACCTGCCGGAGGCGGAGGCAGCGGCCGCGCCGGCGGCGGCGCCGGGGATGGACCCGGCGAAGCCGCCCCGGCTGAAATAGGCGCGCGGCGCCACAGGGCGATTGACCGGCGCGCCGGGTGGGGCGATAAATCCCGCATGATACGGATTTTCTTCACTCTTCTGCTGCTGGCCCTGCCGCTTCCGGTGGTGGCTCAGGAGCTGAGTTTTCCACCGGTGGACGAGGCGGAGCAGGACGAAAGCTTCGCCGCATATCGCGCGCGGCTGATCGAGGCGGTGGTCGCGCGGAATATCGACGCGATCGTGGCGATGGCGTCGGAGGATATCAGGCTGAGCTTCGGCGGCGCCTCGGGCCACGCGGCGCTGCGCGACTACCTGACGGTCGATCCGCAGAGCTTCCCCGAGGGCCAGCGCCACGAGGCGCCGGCGCTGCGGCAGCGCAACTGGGCCGACCTGGAGACGGTGCTGCGGATGGGCGGCGTGTTCGACGGCGAGGGGCGGTTCGTGGCGCCCTATACCTGGTCGTTCCAGCCGCCCGACGGGATGGACCCGTTCGAGGTGATGTTCGTGACCGGCACCGGCGTGGCGATGCGCGACCGGCCGATCCGGTATGGCGAGGTGACGGCGTGGCTCGACCACGAGGTGGTGCGCCATCTCGACTGGGTCAGCGGCACGCCCTATGTCGAGGTCGCGCGCGGGGACGGGTCGACGGGGTTCGTGCACAGCGAGTATTTGCGGGCGCTGGTGGACTACCGGGCGTTTTTCGAGAAACGGGACGGGGCGTGGAAGATGGTGACCTTCATCGCGGGGGATTGAGTCACTAACGGGTTGTTCACCATTTCGGGCGATGTTGACTTTATGGGGCCCGGAACCATAACTAGGTAAGTCTTTCGCCAAGGAGGGCGCATGAAGCACGTTTCTATCATTGTGCGGGCGGACTGGGACGAGGACGCCCGGGTCTGGGTTGCCACCAGCAAGGATATCGACGGGCTTGCTGTCGAGGCGGAAAGCTTCGAGGCGCTCGAGCCCAAGGTGCTGGCCGCCGTGACGGACCTTGTGGAGCTGAACGGCTTTGATGGCGATGGCTCTCTGCCGGATATTCCCGTGCATATCGTGACCGATCATCTGACCCGCATTCCCAACCCCTGTCACTGACATTTGGCCGGCTTCTACAAAGAGCTGGTGAGGCTTCTGAAAGAGGCCGGTTGCGAGTTCGTGCGCCAGGGGCGCGGGGATCACGAGATCTGGAAGAGCCCGGTCAACGGCAGGTATTTCACCGTGGATCACGGGTGCAAATCCCGGCACACGGCGAATGAGACCCTGAAGCAGGCGGGGCTTCCCAAGGCATTCTGAGGCGGGAGGCTTCGCCGCCCTCGTCGTCAATACCCCTGGTCGCGGTCGACGAGATACAGGAAGGGCTCGCCCGCTTCGCCTCGCCGGATGTTCTCGGCCACCACGCGGGCCGCCGTGGCGGGGCGGGTTTCGGCGGCGATGTGGGGGGTGACGGTGACCTTGGGGTGGTGCCAGTAGGGGTGATCCTCGGGCAGGGGTTCGGTGCGGAAGACGTCGAGCGTGGCATGGGCGATGTGGCCGAGGTCGAGCGCCGCGAGGAGGGCGTCGTCGTCGATCAGGGCGCCGCGGCCGGGGTTGAGGATGACCGCGCCTTTCGGCAGGAGGGCCAGGGTTTCGGGGTTGATGATGTTCTCGGTGGCCGGCGTGTCGGGCAGCAGGAGGACGAGGATCTCGGCCGTTTTCAGTGCCTCGAGAAGCCCGTCATCGCCGGAGAGGCAGGTGATGCCCTCGACATCCTTCTGCGTGCGGCTCCAGCCGGTGACGGGGAAGCCGATGCCGGCAAGCATCTGCCCCGCCGCCTGTCCGAGCTGGCCGAGGCCGAGGATGGTGACGGGCCGTTCGTGGGCCAGCGGGGGGGTGTGCTGGGACCAGTCGCCCGGTTTGCGTGCGAGGTCGACATCCATCTCGAGGTGGTGACGCATGGTGTGGCCGGTGACCCATTCGGCCATGCCGCCCGTGAGCCCTTCCTCGACCATGCGGGTGAGCGGCTGGGTCAGGGACTCGTTGCCGACGATCTGTTCGACCCCGGCCCAGAGGTTCATCACCGCCTTGCAGCGCGTGTAGGCGGTGAAATCCTGCACCGGGCCGTTGGGGGCGTAGATGATGTAGTCGACGGTTTCGGGCGGATGATCGGTGGCGAGCGCCACGTCGAGGCCCTGGGCCGCGAATTCGGATTTCAGGACGGGTTCGTAGGTTTCCCACCGCTCGGGGCGGGCCGCAAAGAGGACGTTGAGGGTCATGGATTACCTTGGTCTGTGGATATGGGCGCTTTGCACGAGGCCGAAGCCCAGCATCAGGATCAGCATGGCCGAGCCGCCGTAGCTGACCAGCGGGAGGGGCACGCCGACGACCGGGGCGAGGCCCATCACCATCGACATGTTGACCGCGAAGAACAGGAAGAAGGTGACGGCGATGCCGTAGGTCATCAGCGAGGCGAAGCGGTCGCGGTTGGTCATGGCCGAGGAGATGCAGAACACGATGATCAGCGCGTAGAGCACCAGCAGCGAGACCGCGCCGACGAAGCCGAATTCCTCGGCGAGCGTGGTGAAGATGAAGTCGGTGTGCTTCTCGGGCAGGAAGTTCAGCCGCGACTGGGTGCCCTGCATGAAGCCGCGCCCTGTCCAGCCGCCGGAGCCGAGGGCGATTTTCGACTGGGTGATGTGATAGCCCGCGCCCAGCGGATCGGTGGAGGGGTCGAGGAAGGTGTCGATGCGGCGGTACTGGTAGTCGGCCAGCATCTGCCAGTCAGTGCCGCGGCTGCGGAAGACCGCGGTGATCAGCCCGCCGGTGGCGGCGATCACCACGGCGAAATAGGCCCAGTGGACGCCGGCGAGGAACATCAGCGCGCCGCCGCCCATGATCAGCAGGATCGAGGTGCCGAGGTCGGGTTGGCGCAGCACGAGGGCCACCGGCGCGATGATCAGGATCACCGGCAGGATCACCCAGAGCGGGCGCGACAGGCGCGACATGGGCAGCCAGTCGTAATAGGCCGCGAGCACCATGATCAGCGTGACCTTCATCAGCTCGGAGGGTTGCAGGCGCATGACGCCGAGGTCGATCCAGCGCTGGGCGCCCTTGCCCTCGGTGCCCACCAGTTCCACCGCCACCAGCAGGATGACCGAGCCGAGATAGGCCAGAACCGACATGTTGCGCCAGAACCAGATCGGCACCATGCCGATGAAGAACATCGCCACGAAGCCCAGTGCGTAGCGTTTCATCTGCGGTTCGGCCCACGGGTTGAACGAGCCGCCGGCGACCGAGTAGAGCATCAGGAAGCCGATGCCCGCCACCGCCGTCAGCAGGATGGCGAGGCCCCAGTTGAAGTAGAGTACCTTGCGGATGCCGGCCGGCGTGGTCTTGACCGTGTACTCGAGATAGCTCATGCGCGGTCGCTTTCGTCCCCGGTGGGGCCGGGGCGGTACTGGCGCAGTTCCTCCTGCTGGGTCTGGATGCGGCCACGGTCCTTCGAGGGGTAGGCCGAGAGCGGCGGGTCGCCGCCGTAGAGCGCCTGCAGGGTGATGTCGCGGGCGATGGGGGCCGCCACGGCCGAGCCGCCGCCGCCATGTTCGACCACCACCGCGACCGCGACCTTGGGATTGTCGAAGGGCGCGTAGTCGACGAAGAGCGCGTGGTCGCGCTGGCGCCAGGGCAGGTCCTCGTTGCGGCGGACGCCGGAGGCGCGCTCGCCCGAGGAGATGTTGCGCACCTGGCTGGTGCCGGTCTTGCCGGCCATGCGGAAGGCATCCTCGATGATGCGGCTGGAATAGGCCGTGCCGCGCCGGTCGTTGGAGACGGCGAACATCGCCTTGCGCACTTCGCGCAGGCTGTTCTCGTTGATGCCCAGCGACGGGCCCACGCCCGAGGGCTGTTCGACCCCGTCGATCGACTTGATGACGCGCGGTTTCACCTCGCGCCCGGTGGCGAGGCGGGCCGACATGATGGCCAGTTGCAGCGGCGAGGCCAGCACGAAGCCCTGCCCGATGGAGGCGTTGACGCTGTCGCCGACGACCCATTCGGCGTCGCGGTTGATGAGCTTCCATTCCTTCGTCGGCGCCAGCCCCGCGGCGACCGAGGTGAGCGGCAGGTCGTGTTCGATGCCGATGCCCAGCTTGCGGGCCATCTCGGAGATCTTCTCGATGCCGACGCGCAGGGCCATGTCGTAATAGAACACGTCGCAGCTTTCGCGGAGCGAGCGGTGCAGGTCGACATTGCCGTGCCCGGCGCGTTTCCAGCAGTGGAAGCGGCGGTTGCTGACCTCGAGATGGCCGGGGCAGTAGACGGTTTCGGTGAGGTCCAGCTCGCCCGCCTCGAGCGCGGCGAGCGCCACCACCATCTTGAAGGTCGAGCCGGGCGGGTAGATGCCCTGCACCGCCTTGTTGGGCAGGGGCCGGTATTCGTTTTCCAGCAGCGCCTGGTAATTGGCGACGGAGATGCCGCGGACGAAGAGGTTGGGGTCGTAGCTGGGGGTGGAGGCACAGGCGAGCAGGTCGCCGGTTTCGCAGTCGATCACCACAGCGGCCGCGCTTTCCTTGGACAGCCGGGCATGGGCGTAGGTCTGCAGCGCGTTGTCGAGCGAGACCTGGATGTCCTTGCCCGAGGTGCCTTCCTGGCGTTCGAGTTCGCGCATCACCCTGCCGGCGGCGTTGACCTCGACCCGCTTGGTGCCGGCCTCGCCGCGCAGCAGCTCCTCGCGCTTGGCCTCGAGCCCGATCTTGCCGATCTGGAAGCGGGGGATCAGCAGCAGCGCGTCGGGCGCGTCCATCCGTTCGAGATCGCGGTCGCTGACCGGGCCGACATAGCCCACCACGTGGGCATAGGCCTCGCCATGCGGATAGCGGCGCGACAGGCCCACGTCGGGGGTGATGCCGGGCAGGGCGGGGGCGTTGACGGCGACGCGGCTGATATCTTCCCAGCTTACCCGGTCGGCGATGGTGACGGGCGTGTCGCCGCGCAGGCGTTCGAGGTCGCGGCGGGCGCGCTCGAGCTCCTCGGGGTTGAGCGTGACCAGCTTCGACAGGCGGGCGATGACGTCTTCGACGTCGCCCGCTTCCTCGCGCACCATGGTGATGCGGTAGCTGGGCACGTTCTCGGCGATGGTCATGCCGTTGCGGTCGAAGATGCGGCCGCGGGTGGGGGGGATCAGGCGGATGTTGATGCGGTTCTCGTCGGCGAGCAGGCGGAACTGGTCGGCCTGCTCGACCTGGAGGTAGCGCATGCGCAGGGCCAGGGCGCCGACGAGGCCGGTCATGGTGCCGCCGATGATCAGGCCGCGACGGGTGATCTTGCGGTAGCTTTCGGCGCTGTCGCGTGTCGGGCGTCTCATGATCCGGGCCTCATTGCGTCAAGCTCGCCCGGGGCGACCTTGCGCACGCCGAGCAGGGATTGCGAGACCAGCACCACCAGCGGATAGGCGATCAGCGTCATGAGCATCTGCATCAGGCTGAGGCCCAGCGGCGCCTGGTCGACCATCAGCACGCCGAGGATCAGCCGGTAGCCGATGGTCATCGCCGCGAGGGTGGTGGCGACGCTGACCCATTCGACCGGGAAGGTGAGGTCGCGCAGGTCGGGGGCGCGGGCGCGGAGCGTCTGGCTGCCGATCAGGACAAGCGCAGCCCAGAGGCCGGGCGGGCGGTGGAACAGCAGGTCGCAGAGCAGGAAGACCGCCGCCACCAGCAGGGGCGGGACGAATTCCGGCCGGCGCAGGCCCCAGGCCAGGGTGAAGGCGAGGATGAAGTCGGGCCCCGCCCAGCCGCGCGGCAGGGTGTCGAGCGGCAGCAGGCGCAGGAAGACGAAGAGCGTGCAGATGCCGACGAAGAGGGCGCGCATGGCCCAGAGATATGTCTGGCTGCGCTCAGCCATCGGCGGGCTCGGGGGTAATGCCGCCGGTGGCGGCGGCTTCGGGGGTGACCGGGTTGGGGATCGGGCCGAAGGGCGTGACGAGGCCGCCCGGGTCGGCGATCCGCTCGTCGCGCCAGTTGCGCAGGACGCGGAGGAATTCGAGCCGCTCGTAATCGGCCG
Organism: Roseovarius sp.; assembly: GCF_040223625.1. Classification (GTDB taxonomy): domain Bacteria; phylum Pseudomonadota; class Alphaproteobacteria; order Rhodobacterales; family Rhodobacteraceae; genus Roseovarius. The sequence goes on from NZ_JAVKFX010000018.1 coordinate 12,847, forward strand.
AGAGGCGCACGCGGAGGCGGCCGCCGGGATCCTTGGCGAGCTGGCCCACGTGCAGCCCGGCGGGGAAGACCCCGCCATCCCCCGAGGTGATCAGCCGGTCGCCGGGGCGGACGCGGTCGGGTGCCTCGATGAAGCTGACGGTGGGGGAGGGGGTGTTGTCGCCCGAGACGAGCGCCTGCTGGCCCGAGGGTTCGATGGTGACGGGGATGTGGCTGGAGGTGTCGGTGAGCAGGATCACCCGCGCGGTGTTGTCGCCCACGCCCGAGATGCGCCCGACGAGGCCCAACCCGTCCATCGCCGCCCAGCCGTCGACGATGCCGTCGCGGGCGCCCACGTTGATCAGCACCGATTGCCGGAAGGGCGAGCCGCTGTCGGCCAGCACCACGCCGGTGACGAAGGTGAGGCGCGGGTCGAGCTGGACGTTGTTGAGGTCGAGCAGGCGGGCGTTTTCCTGTTCGAGCTGGAGCGCGGCCTCTTTCCAGGCCTTCATCTGTTGCAGTTCGCGGCGCAGTTCCTGGTTCTGCTGGTAGATGCGCTGGTAGCTCTGGAAGTCGTGGATGATGTTGACCGCGCCGGTGACCGGTGCCATCGCCCAGTCGAAGCTGGGCACGACGCGGTCGATCACCTGCGCGCGGAAGCGTTCGATGCGGGGGCTGTCGATGCGCCAGATCAGGAACAGGCCGAGCAGGCACAGCAGAAGGACGCCCACCAGAAGGCGCCTGAGCTGGCCGGAATAATCCCCGTCCTGGTTTCTGTCCTTTGCCAACGGCTGCCCCTTCGTCAGACAGGTGGATGGCGTGGAGAGGCCGGAACGTCAGCCGGGCTGCGGCATGGGCTCCGGTCCGCCTTCAACATCAATGGGTTCGCGGCGGTCCGCGCCGGTCGTTCCGGGCGAGGATAGCGCAGATCGCCTTAGCTGTCGTAGTCTATCGCGTGTCGGAGCTGTTTTTCAAACTCCAACGCCTTGCCGGTGCCGAGGGCCACGCAATTGAGGCTGTCATCGGCGATGGAAACGGCAAGGCCGGTCTGTTCGCGCAGGGCGAGGTCGAGGTCGCCCAGAAGGGCGCCGCCGCCGGTGAGCATGACGCCGCGGTCGACGATGTCGGCGGCGAGGTCGGGCGGGGTGGTTTCGAGCGCGGTCATCACCGCCTCGCAGATCGCCTGGACGGGTTCGGCCAGCGCCTCGGCCACCTGGGCCTGGGTGATCTCGGTTTCCTTGGGCACGCCGTTGAGCAGGTCGCGGCCGCGGATCTGCATCGAGGTGCCGCGCCCGTCATCGGGCATCCGGGCGGTGCCGATCGAGGTCTTGATGCGTTCTGCCGTGGACTCGCCCACCAGCAGGTTGAGCTGGCGGCGCAGGTAGTTGATGATCGCCTCGTCCATCCGGTCGCCGCCGACGCGGATCGAGCGGGCATAGACGATGTCGCCCAGCGAGAGAACGGCCACCTCGGTGGTGCCGCCGCCGATATCGACGACCATGTTGCCGGTCGGGTCGGTGATGGGCATGCCCGCGCCGATGGCCGCGGCGATGGGTTCGGCCACGAGCCCGGCGCGGCGGGCGCCGGCGGAGAGCACCGACTGGCGAATCGCGCGTTTCTCGACCGGGGTGGCGCCGTGGGGGACGCAGACGATGATCTTGGGTTTCGAGAAGGTCGAGCGCTTGTGGACCTTGCGGATGAAGTGCTTGATCATCGCCTCGGCGGTGTCGAAATCGGCGATCACGCCTTCGCGCATCGGGCGGATCGCCTCGATGCTGCCGGGGGTGCGGCCGAGCATGAGCTTGGCATCCTCGCCCACGGCGAGCACTTTCTTGACCCCGTCCTTGACGTGGTAGGCCACCACCGAAGGTTCGGACAGGATGACGCCGCGCCCCTTGACGTAGACCAGCGTGTTCGCAGTCCCGAGGTCGATCGCCATGTCCGACGAGAATAGCCCGGGAATATTACTGAAGATTGACATCTGCGCCTGCTGATCCATCGCCCAATTTATACACAGGCCACCGACTCGCGAGCCCGGAAGCCGAGTGAGTTATAGAGTGCGTGCGGCACGGGTGAAAGGGGCAGTTTCAAAAGGCGTAAGCGTTATTATGCCGGATCGCGGGGGTGCGGGGTTTCGGTTTCCGTCGCAGCAGGGGACGATTCCCGGCCCCTGGCCGAGATCATGCCGCGGCCAGCCAGCCGGGACAGTGGTTTCGGGGCCGCCCGGTGTGGCGGCGGCCTTGCACGGGCGTCGGCGTGGCCCTGTCGGGCGGCGCCGGGCAGGGGCCCTGCCCGGTGGTCACTTCCGCGTGATGGCCGGTCGGGCCGCGGCGGCCGGCCGGGTCATTGCGGGGCCATGGCCTGGCGTCCGAAGGTCTTCCTGTAGTCGACGGGGGACATGCCGGTCAGTTTCCTGAACAGTTTCCGGAAGGCGGCCGCGTCGGAATAGCCCACGTCCCATGCGACGCTGTCGACCGGGGCGGTGCCCAGTTCGAGGGCTTCGCGGGCCTTGGCGATCCGGACCTGCTGGAAATAGCCGTTCGGTCGGTGGCCCGTGGCCGACTGGAACCGGCGCAGGAAGGTGCGCTCGGTCATGGCGGCGATGTCGTGCAGGTCCTTCATGGCGACATTCGTGGCGGCGTTGGCGTGGATGTGATGCTGCGCCCGGAGGATCGCCGTGTCGCCGTGATCGAAGCGGGGGATGAACTGGGTGAAGGGGCGCTGGCTGGCGCGGGGCGGCTCGACCAGCAGGAACCGGGCGGTGGCGAGCATGGTGGAGGGGCCGAGCAGCCGCTCGACGAGGGTCAGGCCCAGGTCGGTCCAGGCGAGGATGCCGCCGGCGGTGATGATATCGCCCTCGTCGACGATCATGTTCTCTTCGGCAAGCCGGATGCCCGGGTAGCGTTCCGACAGGGTGCGGGCGAAGGCCCAGTGGGTGGTGGCGCGGCGGCCCTCGACCAGCCCGGTCTCGGCCAGGAGGAAGGCGCCGGCGCAGACCGAACAGAGCGTCGTGCCCTGCGCGTGGAGCCCGCGCATCCAGTCGGCTGAGACCGGCTGTGCGGACATCCGGTCCGGCATGATGATGCTGGGCGGGGTGATCAGGTAGCTCAGCCGGTGCGGGCCGGCATGGGTGTCGTACACGCAGTCGACCGTTTCGGGGCCGGCCTGCCAGTGCGAGACCCGGATGCCCGGCGCGCTGGCCCATTCGCCGGCGATGCGGAACAAGTCGGTCAGGCCGTGGATCGCCGACATCTGGCAATCCGGGTAGATCAGCAGGCCGACCTCGGCGATGGTTTCGCGTTTGCCGTTCATTGTCCGTTTTGCCCCGGTGCTTGTCTGTTTCGCCACGTCCCTTCGTGCCACGAGGCGCCTAGATCTGTCCATGTCGAACCCGAAAGGACAGGTGATGAAATCCAATCTGAACCGACGCGAACTTCTCATTGCCTCCGGCGCGACCCTTGCGCTGGCGGCGCTTCCCCGACCCACGTTTTCTCAACCGGAAGGACATACGATCATGGCGACCATCAAGACGAGCGACGGCACGAACATCTTCTACTAGGACTGGGGCCCGAAGGACGCCCAGCCGGTGGTTTTCCACCATGGCTGGCCCCTGTCGGCGGATGACTGGGACGCGCAGATGCTGTTCTTCCTGCAGAACGGCTATCGCGTGATCGCCCATGATCGCCGCGGTCACGGGCGGTCTGACCAGACCGACACCGGCAACGACATGGACACCTATGCCGCCGACGTGGCGGAGCTGGTCGAGGCGCTGGGCCTGCGTGACGCGATCCATATCGGTCACTCGACCGGCGGTGGCGAGGTCGCACGCTATGCGGCGCGGGCCAAGCCCGGGCGGGTCGCGAAGGCGATCCTGATCGGGGCGGTGCCGCCGGTGATGGTGCAGTCGCCGAACAATCCCGACGGCATTCCGCTGTCGGTGTTCGACGGCTTCCGTGCGGCGCTGGTGGCGAACCGGGCGCAGTTCTACCTCGATGTGGCCTCGGGGCCTTTCTACGGCTTCAACCGCGCGGGGGCAGAGCTGAGCCAGGGGCTGATCAACAACTGGTGGCGCCAGGGCATGGCCGGCGGTGCGAAGGCGCATTACGATTGTATCGAGGCGTTTTCCGAGACCGATTTCACGGAGGACCTGAAGGCCATCGAGGTGCCGGTGCTGCTGTTGCATGGCGAGGACGACCAGGTGGTGCCGATCGAGAACTCGGCGCACAAGGCGATCGACCTGCTGCCGAACGGGACGCTGAAATCCTACCCGGGGCTGTCGCACGGGTTGTTCGCGACCCATCCCGACGTGGTGAACCCGGATCTTCTGGCCTTCGCGAGAAGCTGATTTGACATCTTCCGGCCGCGGCCCTGTGCCGCGGCCGGAGTGTTTCTGTTGGGGCACTCGGGACAATGAAAGTGTCCATCACGAGCGTCGGTTCGCCGCGCCACGGCCCACCTTTCGGCGATTGCCTTGCAATCGCCTGCCGGCCAGCGGTCGATGCGCGGCTTCGAGACCGGGGGTGCGCGGTGTGTGTGAGGGATGTTCGGGAGAGGACTGGTGCTGCTGGGGAGGATTGAACTCCCGACCTCACCCTTACCAAGGGTGCGCTCTACCACTGAGCTACAGCAGCCTCGTCGATGGCGGGCCTCTTAGACCGTTCCGCGGCCCCGCGCAAGGGCTATCTGGCCGGGTTTTCGTACCGGTTTGCCGCAATGCCGGGAAAAACCGCCGGGGCGGGATTTCGCGGGGCGCCGGACCGTATTATATCACCGGCTTCTAGTTTCGCCGACTTGATTTCTCGGGTACAAAGCGGAACAGACTAGGACGGCAGGATGACGAAGAAACACCCCGACAAGGCCCGCCCCGCCGAAAAGGACAGCCGGGAAGACCGGCTGAAGGCCGCGCTGAAGGCCAACATGGCGCGGCGCAAGGCGCAGATGCGGGGCAGAAAAACCGCCGCCGGGGCGGACGAGGCAGACAAGGACGAGGGATAGGAACCGATGGATTCGATACTGGTAAGGGGCAATGGACAGCTGAACGGGGATATTCCGATCGCGGGGGCCAAGAATGCCTGTCTGACGCTGATGCCGGCGACGCTTCTGAGCGAGGAGCCGCTGACGCTGACCAATGCGCCGCGGCTGTCGGATATCCGCACGATGAGCCTGTTGCTCCAGAGCCTCGGCGCCGAGGTGATGAGCATGCAGGAGGGCAAGGTTTTGACCATGTCGAGCCATGCCCTGAAAAGCCATGTCGCCGATTATGACATCGTGCGGAAGATGCGGGCCTCGATCCTCGTGCTCGGCCCGCTTCTGGCGCGCGACGGGCATGCGGTGGTGTCGCTGCCGGGCGGCTGTGCCATCGGGGCGCGGCCGGTCGATCTGCATCTCAAGGCGCTGGAGGCGATGGGCGCCGAGCTTGAGCTGAAGGACGGCTATGTGCACGCCACCGCCAAGGGCGGGCTGAAAGGCGGCGTGGTGGAGTTTCCGATGGTGTCGGTGGGGGCGACGGAGAACGCGCTGCTGGCCGCGACGCTGGCCAAGGGCACGACGGTTCTGAAGAACGCCGCGCGGGAGCCGGAGATCGTCGACCTGGCCCGCTGCCTTCGGAAGATGGGCGCGCAGATCGAGGGCGAGGGCACGCGGGAGATCACCATCGAGGGGGTCGACCGGCTGAACGGGGCGACGCATCCGGTGGTGCCCGACCGGATCGAGCTGGGCACCTACATGCTGGCGCCGGCCATGTGCGGCGGCGCGGTGGAGTGCCTTGGCGGGCGGCTGGAGCTGGTCGAGGCGTTCAGCGAGAAGCTGGACGAGGCCGGCATCACCGTCGAGGAGACCGAGCGCGGCATCAAGGTGTCGCGCGGCAACGGCCGGGTGAAGGCGGTGGATGTCACGACCGAGCCGTTTCCGGGCTTTCCCACGGATTTGCAGGCGCAGATGATGGCGCTGATGTGCATTGCCGAGGGCACGAGCGTGCTGGAGGAGAAGATCTTCGAGAACCGTTTCATGCACGCGCCCGAGCTGATGCGGATGGGCGCGAGGATCGACGTGCAGGGCGGCACCGCGAAGGTGACGGGCGTCGAGCGGATGAAGGGGGCGCCGGTGATGGCGACCGATCTGCGGGCGTCGGTGTCGCTGATCCTGGCGGGGCTGGCGGCCGAGGGCGAGACGCTGGTCAACCGGGTCTATCACCTGGATCGCGGCTATGAGAGTGTCGAGCAGAAGTTGGGCAACGTCGGCGCGCAGATCGAGAGGGTGAAGGGCTCGTGAACGACGATGCGAGATTCGAGGACGGGCGCGAGGCGCCGCTGAACCTCGGGGCCTTCGACCTGGAGGATCTGCAGGTTCTGTCGTCGCTGGTGCAGGATGCCGTGTTCCCGGTGACCGAGATGGCCTGGCGCCCGCGCGAGCGGCGGTTTGCCATCCTGCTGAACCGCTTCCGGTGGGAGGATGCGGGCCGCGAACGGCACGGGGCCGAGCGGGTGCGCTCGGTTCTGGCGGTGGATCACGTTCTGAAGGTCTCGAGCCAGGGGATCGACCGGGGCGACAAGGACACGATCCTGTCGGTGCTGACGGTCGGGTTCGAGCCGGGCGAGGACGGCACCGGCCACGTGCTGCTGACGCTGGCGGGGGACGGGGCGATCCGGCTGGCGGTGGAAGCGCTGGAGGTGACGTTGAAGGATGTCACCCGGCCCTACAAGGCGCCCTCGGGCCGGGCGCCCGATCACGGCGCCTGACATGGCGCGCGTGCGCGCCGCACGGCCGGAGGACGCGGCGGAGATCAGCGCCGTGCTGATCGCCTCGATCCGCGAGCTGTGCGCGCCCGATCACGAGGGCGATGCCGCCGCCATCGAGGCCTGGACCGCCAACAAGACCCCCGAACAGGTGGCCGTCTGGCTGGAGGGCGCGCACGGGGTGCGGGTGGCGGTCGAGGAGGGCGAGATCGTTGCTGTCGGTGCGATTTCGGGGTCGGTCTCGGGTGGGGGCGAGGTGCTGCTGCTTTACGTGGCGCCCGAGCATCGCGGAAAGGGCCACAGCGCCGCGCTGTTGCAGGCGATGGAGGCGGAATTGCGCGAGGCGGGCCATGTTGAGGCGACGCTTGTCAGCACGAAGACGGCGCATGGTTTCTACCTGCGCCACGGCTGGCGCAATGACGGGCCGGAGGTGGACTGTTTCCGCACCCGCGGCCAGCCGATGCGGAAGGCGCTGGGCCGCGACCCTTGAGCCCCCGGCGGGGGCCGTTTAAGGGTGCCTCGAAAGGATCTGCCATGCCCCATTTTCTGAACGCCAACGATGCCGGTTTCGAGGAGGCTTTTGCCGCGCTGCTGGGCGCCAAGCGCGAAGAGGCGCAGGATGTGGACGATGCCGTGGCCGCGATCATCGCCGATGTGCGGGCGCGGGGCGATCAGGCGCTGATCGAGCTGACGGCGAGGTTCGACCGGATGGAGCTGTCGCCCGACCGGCTGCGGTTCACCACCGCCGAGGTCGATGCGCTGGTGGCGCAGGTGTCGGCCGAGGACCGCGCGGCGCTGGAACATGCGGCGGGCCGGATCCGGGGCTATCATGCGCGGCAGATGCCCAGGGACGAAAGCTGGACCGATCCGGAAGGCGCGACGCTGGGCTGGCGCTGGACGCCGGTCACGGCAGCGGGCTTGTATGTGCCCGGGGGACTGGCGTCGTACCCGTCCTCGGTGCTGATGAACGCCATTCCCGCCAAGGTGGCCGGGGTGGAGCGGCTGGCGATCACGGTGCCGACGCCCGATGGGGTGGCCAATCCGCTGGTCCTGCTGGCCGCACGGATTGCCGGGGTGGACGAGATCTATCGCGTGGGCGGGGCGCAGGCGATTGCCGCGCTGGCCTATGGCACCGAAAGCATCGCGCCGGTGGACAAGATCATCGGGCCGGGCAATGCCTATGTGGCGGCGGCCAAGCGGCGGGTCTTCGGGCGGGTCGGGATCGACATGATCGCGGGGCCGTCGGAGATACTGGTGATCGCCGATGCGGACAACGATCCGGACTGGATCGCCGTGGACATGCTGAGCCAGGCGGAGCATGACGAGAGCGCGCAGGCGATCCTGATCACCGACGATGCGGGGTTCGGCGAGAAGGTGAAGGCCGCGGTCGAAAAGCGGCTGGAGACGCTGGAGCGGCGCGAGATCGCGGGGGCGAGCTGGCGCGATTTCGGGGCGGTGATCGTGGTGCCGGACATGGAGCGGGCCGCGATGCTGGCCGACCGGATCGCGCCGGAGCATCTGGAGCTGTGCGTGGCCGACCCGGAGGGGCTGTCGGGCAAGATCCGCCATGCGGGGGCGATTTTCCTGGGTGCCTGGACGCCCGAGGCGATCGGCGATTACGTTGGCGGGCCGAACCACGTGCTGCCGACGGCGCGCTCGGCAAGGTTTTCGTCCGGGCTGTCGGTGATGGATTTCCTGAAGCGGACGACGCTGGCCAAGATGACGCCCGAGGCGCTGAAGGCGATCGGGCCAGCGGCGGAAAGGCTGGCGATTGCTGAGAGCCTCGAGGCGCATGGGTTGAGCGTACGGGCAAGGCTGGATCGGTTGAACGAGGGGTAAGGTTGGGCGCCTTGCGCGGAATCAAGGGCGAAGCCCGCCGCGCATCGACGGGCCGCCCCGACGGTCCGGCGATTTGGTGAGGGAAGCGCGACGATCTGATGGTGGAGGGGCTTGGCAGGCATAAACTGCCCATCGCGAGCGTTGGTTCGCCGCCCCGCGGCCCGTCGAGGCGCGGCTCCGCAACCGACGGCCCCTTTCCGCCACAGCGCCGCAAAAACGCTGCGTCCGGTCGCTTGGCCGCATTGCCCGTCCCTGCGCGCTGGGCTAGGCAAGGCCACGCGAACAGACGGAAAGACAGTCATGATGAGCCGCATCTGCCACATCGAGCTGGACGACGCGAACCTGCCGCCGCCCACGCCGGAGATCGAACAGGAGCGCAAGGTCGCGATGTTCGACCTGATCGAGGAGAACTCCTTCACCCTGCCCAAGCGGGATGACCGGGTCGTGCCCGAGGGGCCCTATCGCGTGGGCCTGTCGATCCGCGAGAAGCGGCTGGTCTTCGACATCCGCACCGAGGAGAACGAGCCGGCGGCCGAGTTCCACCTGTCGCTGTCGCCTTTCCGTCAGGTGGTCAAGGATTACTGGTCGATCTGCGAGAGCTATTTCGACGCGGTCAAGAACCTGCCGCCCGGCCAGATCGAGACCATCGACATGGCCCGCCGGGGCATCCACAACGAGGGGGCCCGCGTGCTCGAGGAACGTCTGGAGGGCAAGGCCGATGTCGACAGCGATACCGCGCGGCGCCTCTTCACGCTGATCTGCGTTCTGCATTTCGGGAGCTGACGCCGTGGCGCTGGAGCTTCCCCAGTCGGTGCTCTTCTGCTGCGACCACAATGCGGTGCGCTCGCCGATGGCCGAGGGCGTGATGAAGAAGCTCTACGGTACGGATACCTACGTGCAGTCGGCGGGCGTCAAGGGCGACATGGATATCGACGGCTTCGCCATTTCCGTCTGCCGCGAGCTGGGGGTCGAGCTTGACCGCCACCGCACCAGAAGTTTCGACGAGATGGAGCAATGGGGGGATGACCTCTCGTCCTTCGACCTGATCGTCGCGCTCAGCCCCGCCAGCCAGCGCAAGGCGCTGGACCTGACGCGGCTGTTTCACCTCGACGTTGTCTACTGGCCGATCATGGACCCGACCGGCCTTGGCGAAACGCGGGAGGCCAAGCTGAACGCCTATCGCCAGACACGCGACCAGATCATCAAGCACCTCAAGGACAGATGGGGCGACCCGGGGATTGGATTATGAACGAGACCGTCAAAGCCTATTTCGATGCATTCAACAACGGCGACACCGCCGCGATGCTGGCCTGTTTGAGCGATGACATCGCGCATCACGTCAACGAGGGGCAGGTGCGCGTGGGCAAGGAGAAGTTCCGCGCCTTCTGCGACCACATGAGCCGGTGCTACCGCGAGGAGCTGACCGACATGGTGATCTTCGAGGCCGAGAAGGGCACGCGGGCGGCGGCAGAATACGTGGTGAACGGCACCTACCTGCAGACCGACGAGGGGCTGCCGGAGGCCGAGGGGCAGAGCTATCGCCTGCCCGCGGGGTCGTTCTTTTCGTTGCAGGACGGGCTGATCACCCGGGTCGTGACCTATTACAACCTCGCCGACTGGACGCGCCAGGTGTCACGGTGATCCGTGTCGAGCGGCTGACGGGAAAGGCGCTGGCCGAGGCGCTGGAGGATGTGGCGCGGCTCCGGATCGAGGTCTTCCGGGCGTGGCCGTATCTCTATGACGGGGATGCGGAATACGAGGCGGAGTATCTTCAGACCTACCGCGAGAGCGCGGATGCGATTCTCGTGGGGGCGTTCGACGGGAAGCGGCTGGTGGGCGCCTCGACCGGCACGCCGATGGAGGATCACGCCGAGGATTTCGGCGCGGCCTTCGCGGGGCAGGGCATTCCGCTTACGGATATCTTTTACTGTGCCGAAAGCGTGCTGTTGCCGGAGTATCGCGGGCACGGGCTGGGGCACCGGTTCTTCGATATGCGTGAGGCCCATGCGCGGGCGCTGGGGCGGTCGTATAGCGCGTTTTGCGGGGTGGTGCGGCCGGAGGATCATCCGCTGCGGCCTGCCGAGTATCGCCCGCTCGACGGGTTCTGGCGCAAGCGGGGCTACGAGAAGGTCGAGGGCGCGGTGGCCGAGTTTCGCTGGAAGGACCTGGATGGGAAAGAGGAAACGGCCCATCCGCTGCAGTTCTGGATGCGGCGGCTTTGAGGGTCGTCGCCTGACATGCAGAAAGGCCCGCCAGTGTGGCGGGCCTTTTTGGTTGGGGCGGGGGTTCGCTCAGTAGCACTGCCAGACGGTGACCCAGTTGCCGTAGTAGTCGTAGACGGTGATCCACTCGCAGTAATAGGCGGTGTCGAAGGCGTCGTCTTC
>NZ_JAVKFX010000019.1:0-65959 GCF_040223625.1 Roseovarius sp.
TCCGTCGTGGAACGCGAAGCCTAGGGGCCCGGCGTTACGGGATTCGATACCCTGCGGTCACTGGGATTCGGCCCTCTGCCCCGTAGGCGGGGCTTCAGCCGGGCCCCGCCGGCTCCCCCGGCCCCCGCCCCGTTTCCGCAAAAAACTCCGCCAGCATATCGAACACCAGCCGGATCCGCTTCGACGTATACACCTCCCGGTGGGTCACCAGCCAGACCGGAATGCGCACCGGCTCGACCCCCGGCAAAAGCGCCTCCATCCCCGGCGTCCGCCGGCCCAGGTCATCCACCATCATCGCGATCCCCAGCCCCTGCCGCGCCAGTTCCCACGCCACGACCCCGCTTTCCGAACCGACCCGGAAATTCGCCTCGGTCAGCGGATAACCCAGCGGCACCAGGAACCCGATCATCCGCGCCACGTCCCCGAACCCGATGAAATCATGGGTGCCCATGTCGGCCGCCGTCTCCGGCCGCCCCCGCGCCTCCAGATACACCGTCGCCGCATAGGGCCGCACCGTCGCCTCCTGCACCAGCCGCGCGGTCAGGTCGGGCTGTTCGGGCCGCACATGCCGGATGGCGATATCCGCCTCCCGCCGCTGCAGATCCCGGATATCGTTGGCGGCCACGAGATCGATCTCGACCCCCGGCGCGGCCTGCCGGATCCGGGCCACGACCGGCGGCAGCATGTGGGCGCACATCACGTCCGAGGCGGTGATCCGCACCTGCCCCGCAACCTCCTGCGCCGCACCCGACGCCGTCAGCGCCATCCGCTCCGCCGCCGCCCCCATGGCGCGGGTATGCTCCAGCAGGTCCAGCCCCGCCTTCGTCAGCATCAGCGACCGGCCCGCCCGCTCGAACAGCGTCACGCCCAACGCCTCTTCCAGCCCCGCCACCTGCCGGCCCAGCGTCGGCTGGGTCTGCCCGAGCGCCCGCGCGGCCGCCGAAAACGACCCTTCCTCGGCCGTGGCCCAGAAGGCCCGCACCTGGTTCCAGTCGAACGCGATGGACTGCCAATTCATGCATTATTGCATAGCATGACTGCGCATTTCGGCAATTCCTCTTCGACCTGCGCATGGGGTAAGGACGACCCACGCACTTAAGGCAAGAGACACAGACATGATCGCGGCACAGACATTCTGGGACAAGGCGGCGAAAGGCTACGCCAAATCGCCCGTCCGGGACGAGGCCGCCTATGCCACCACCCTGACCCGCGTCCGCGCCCATCTGGCACCACAGAACCGCGTGCTCGAACTCGGCTGCGGCACCGGCACCACCGCGCTGAAGCTGGCCGATGCGGTGGCCCACATCACCGCCACCGACATCTCCGGCGAAATGGTGCGGATCGGGCAGAAGAAGGCGGCGGCGCAAGGAGTCAACAACGTCACTTTCCTGCGCGGCGTGCCGGGCGACGCGGCGCTCGCCCAAGACGGCCCCTACGACGTGGTGACCGCCTTCAACCTGCTGCACCTGATCGAGGACCTGCCGGCCTACCTCGCCCGGATCGCGCCTCTGGTGAAACCCGGCGGCCTCTTCATCTCGAAATCCGTCTGCCGCCCCGACCCGGGAGCGGCCGGCCTCAAGTTCGCCGCCCTCTGGCTGATCCTGCCGGTGATGCAGGCCCTGGGCAAGGCGCCCTTCGTGGCCTTCCGCCCCATCCCCGCGCTCGAGGCGCAGATCGAAGCGGCCGGGTTCACCATCCTCGAGACCGGCAATTACCCGGCCCGCCCGCCCAGCCGGTTCATCGTCGCCCGAAAACTCTGACCCCCGGCCTCACCCCTGCGGCAGCGCATCCCGCCGGATCATCGTCCGCAGCGCGAAGCTCGACCGCATCGAGCGGATGTTCTCGGTCTGCATCAGGCCATCCTCGAGAAACCGGTCGAACGCCGCAAGATCCGCCGCCACCACCCGGATCAGCACGTCGCGCGTGCCGGTCATCAGGTAGCATTCCATCACCTCCTCGAACCGCCGCAGGTCACGCTCCAGCGCGGTGATCGCCGCACGCGTCTGCTTTTCCAGCTCGACGAAAATGAACACGTTCAGCGGCAGCCCCAGCCGCTCCTGGTCCACTCGGGCGGAATAGCCGGTGATGATCCCGTCCTTCTCCAGCCGCGCGATCCGCCGCGCCAGCGGGGTGGGCGACAGGCCGATCCGCTCGGACAGGTCGGCCAGCGTCTGGCGCCCGTCCCGTTGCAGCGCGGCGATGATCTGGCGATCGGTCTTGTCCATTTCCTCCACCATGTCTGGCTGGGTTGGTGATTTTCACCAATCATACATCAAATTCAGTCGATCTTTGCTGATTTTTTGCACGCGCCTTCGATTATGCCTACTTCCATCGCAGGAGGAGATTGCCATGCTGACACGTCTGTCATCCGACACCCACGAAGAGGTCTACCGCGTCGAGGATCCCGCCAGCGGGCTCCGCGGTTTCATCGCGCTGCATTCCACCACCCGTGGCCCGGCAGCGGGCGGGCTGCGAATGCGGGTCTATGACAGCGACGAGGCGGCGCTCGATGACGTGCTCAACCTCTCCCGCGGCATGAGTTACAAGAATGCCGCGGCCGACCTGCCGCTGGGCGGCGGCAAGGCGGTGATCATGGGCGACCCGGTCAAGGACAAGTCGCCGCAGCTCCTGCGCGCCATGGGCCGCGCGGTGGAACAGCTCGACGGGGGCTACTGGACCGCCGAAGACATGGGCATGACCCCCGAGGACATGGGCGTCATGGCCGGCGTGACCCGTTTCGTCGCCGGCCGCGACGACGGCACGCACGCCAGCGGCGACCCCTCGCCGGTCACGGCGCAGGGCGTGCTGGGCGCCATGAAGGTGGGCGCCGCCCGGGTCTTCGGCAGCCGCGACCTCCGCGGCAAGACCGTCGCCGTTCAGGGCCTCGGCCATGTCGGCTGGCACCTCTGCCGCCTGCTGCACGACGAAGGCGCAAAGCTCATCGTTGCCGACATGAACCCGGCCCGCACAGCCACCACCGCCCGCGATTTCAACACCGCCGTTGGCGACCCCCGCACCATCCACGCGGCCGAGGCCGACATCTTCGCCCCCTGCGCCATCGGCGGCATCCTCAACGCCGAAACCATCCCGCAGATCCGCGCCAGGCTCGTCGCCGGCGCCGCCAACAACCAGCTCGCCACCGACGCCGATGCCGACCTCCTGCACACCCGCGGCATCCTCTACCTGCCCGATTACGTCGCCAATGGCGGCGGCATCATCAACGTGGCCGCCGAGATCCTGCATATCGAGGATCCCGCCCCCTGGGTCGCGGACAAGCTCAAGGCCATCGAGACCACCATGGAGCGCATCCTCGCCCGCGCCGAGGGCGAGAACGCCAGCCCCGCCCACCTCGCCGACCGCATCGTCGAGGACCGGATGCTGGCCCGCGCCGGCTGACGGCGCTTGCCGGGCGGGCGCACAGGGCGTACCCTTCAGCCAACCCGATGAAGGAGGCCGCGATGCGCCCGTTCCGCCTGTTCCTGCCCCGCCTGATCCTGCCCCTCGCGCTTGCGCTCACCTGCACCGCCGCCGCGGCGGGCACCACGGTTCCGCTCGGCCCTTCCCCGGTGCTGGGCGGCGGCCAGTATTCCACCGGCGGCGGCGTCACCGTCGCGGTCGAGATGCGCAACTGGGCCGGCAAGACCGGCCTCTGCGGCGTCTGGGCCGAAAGCGAGCGGCTCACCGCCTATGTCCGCCACAAGGGCAACGTGGTGCTGCGCAAAGGCTCCATTGCATTGGGCGGCGAAGTGCTCACCCACAACCTCAACTTCCTCGAACAGGTCGCCCCCAGCCAGAGCTACACAGGCGCCCCCGCCGGGTGTGTCCGCCTCTCGCGCAACTGGCGCGCGAGCGATGCAAACCGCCGGCTCGAGGTGCGCATTCCCCGGCAGGAACTGCATTTCGACCGCAACGGCAACAAGGGTGGCGGCCTCCGCGTCACCTTCCGTGACACCGGACACGCCAACCCGGCCCTGACCTCCGGCTCGCTCCTGCCGAAGAAATGGACAAGCGTCGGCTCATGGAGCGGCAAGGTCGAGTAGGGCCATCCTGCCCGCACCCCGCCCCCATCTTGCCGATTGTAAATCCCGCCCGTTTGAGCGATGATCGTGCAAATCGATCCGCACCATTCTGACCGGGGGCTCAACCCCGGCAGGGGTTGCGGGCTGGCAGATACGGGCAAGGGCAATGAAACGGGCAACACTCCTCGGACTGGCGGTATTTCTTGCAGGCTGCGGCGGCAGCGGCCCCCGCGACCCCGATCGCGTGGTCGTCATGCGCTCGGCCCCGGTCGCCTTCGGCCCGATCAGCAAGGCCTGCCTGCAATCCGGCCGCGACGGCCGCACGCGCGAGCTGTGCGGCTGCATCCAGGCGGCAGCCGACAAGACCCTCACCAATTCCCAACAGCGCCGCGCCGTCAGCTTCTACTCCGATCCCCACCGGGCCCAGGAGATCCGGCAGTCGAAGCGCTCGGTCGACGAGGAATTCTGGGATGCCTATGTCCGGTACGGCAAGCTCGCCGAACAGCTGTGCACCTGATACGGCAGGAAAGACGGAGACAGGCGGCATGAGCGGATTCTTCGATTTCCTCAAATCCCTTCCGCCCTATGACGACAACGCCAACACCGTCCGCCGGCTCGACCAGCGCCACCGGCTGATCATCGACCCGTTCCAACCCCAGATCGCCGGCGCCCGCGTGCTCGACCTCGCGGCCCATGACGGGCGCTGGTCCTACGCGCTCGCCCATGCGGGCGCGGAGGAAGTCATCGGCGTCGAGGCCCGCGCCGACCTCGTGGCCCGCTTCGAGAAGTTCCCCGACACCCCCTTCAAGCCGCGCGTCACGCTGCATTGCAACGACCTCTTCGCCGAGATCGAGGCGCGCATCGCGGCGGGCGAAAGCTTCGATGTCATCGCCGTCTACGGCATCTTCTACCACATCATGGATCACTTCCGCCTGCTCTCGCTCCTCCGCCGGCTGGGCCCGCAAATCATCATCATCGACAGCGAGTTCATCAAGGCCGACAACGCCATGGTGCAGGTGCTCAAGGAAGAGGTCTCGAACCCGCTCAACGCCGTCACCGACGTCGCCGGCCAGACCCATACCGTCGTCGGCGTGCCCAGCCGCCGCGCGACCGAGTTCATGGCCGAGGCGCTCGGGATGCACCTGACCTGGGTCGACCACGCGCTCCTGCTGGGCGACAACCGCACCGGCATGAAGGATTACTTCCGCGAGGGCCGCAAGGTCCGGCTGACCTGCGCCCTCACCCCGGCCTGAGCCATCAGGCCTTGAGGCGATAGCCCCGCCGGAACATCTGCCACGCCAGCGCCGACACCGCCAGCGTCGCCCCGACGGCCACCCCGAGCCCCAGCCAGGGCGAGCTGTCCGAAACCCCGATCACCCCGAACCGCACCCCGTCGATCAGGTAGAAGACCGGGTTGGCATGGGTGATCTCCCGCAGCCCCGGCGGCAGCGCCTCGACCGAGTAGAACGTGCCCGACAGGAACGCCAGCGGCGTGATGATGAAATTGGTGATCGCCGCCATCTGGTCGAACTTGTTGGCGAAAATCCCCGCCACCATGCCCAGCCCGCCCACCAGCGCCGAACCCAACACCACGAAGGTCAGCGCCCAGAGCGGATGCTGCGGCACGATCCCCAGGAACACGAACAGCCCCGCGCTGATCGCCAGCGCCACGAACACCCCGCGGCCCACCGCGCCCGCAAGATACCCGATCACCAGCTCCGCCGGGCTTAGCGGCGGCATCAGCGTATCGACGATATTGCCCTGCACCTTGCCGATCACGATCGACGACGAGGTGTTGGCGAACGCGTTCTGGATCACCGTCATCATCAGGATACCCGGCGCGATGAAAGTGGTGAAATCCACCCCCATCACCTCGCCCCGGCGCGGGCCGATGGCGATAGAGAAGATCACCATGAACAGCCCCGCCGTCACTAGCGGCGCCAGCAGCGTCTGGGTCCAGACCGACATGAAGCGCTGAATCTCGCGGGCGCACAGCGTGTACAGCCCCATCCAGTTGACCCGCCCGAAACGGCGGCTACCCATCCGGATCGCAGGTGTGCCCGTGGCGCCCTCCGGGGCGGCCGGGTGATTCGATACCTTGTAACTCATGCTGCAGTGATTAGAATAGAAGCCTCTGAAAAGGAACCGGGCGGCCCGCCGATTGGCCGCCTTTTGACATAAGGGGTGGCGCATGTCCTGGAGCGACGAGCGTGTCGAGAAGCTGAAGAAAATGTGGGCCGAGGGCCAGTCTGCCAGCCAGATCGCGAAGGAACTGGGCGGCGTGACGCGCAATGCCGTGATCGGCAAGGTGCACCGGCTCGGCCTGTCGAACCGCAACGGCTCGGGCGGTGGCGCCGCGGCCGAACCCGCGCCCAAGCCCAAGCCGGCCGCCGCGGCCGCGAAACCGCGCAACAAGGCCAAGCCCGCCGCGAAACCCGCGCCCCGGCCCGAGGCCAAGCCCGACGTGCCGGTCGAGGAACCGGCCGAGGCCACGACCGCGTCCACCAGCCGCGCCAAGGCGATCATCCCCGCCGGCCAGCCCCTGCCGCCGCAGCCCTCCGCCAACGAAATCGACCCCGAGGCGCTGGCCAAGGTCAGCGAGATCGAGAAGAAGGCCAAGAAGCTCACGCTGATGGAGCTGACCGAGCGCACCTGCAAATGGCCCGTCGGCGACCCGGCGACCGAGGATTTCTGGTTCTGCGGCTTGCCCGTGCAATCCGGCAAGCCCTATTGCGAAGCCCATGTCGGCGTGGCCTTCCAGCCGATGAGCTCGCGCCGCGACCGCAAACGCTAGCCCGCTCTCCGCCCCGGGCCCGACCCGGGGCCTCGCAAGCCCCCCCCGCCCCGGCCCCCGAGCCGGGGCCTCTTACTTCAGCCTCACTCCCCCTCGCGCAGGAACGCCGGCCGCAGCACCATCACCGTCGGCTGCGCCGGCAGCCGCTCCAGCGATACCGTCAACTCGCTCCCCTCGGTCAGCACCACGTCGAACCGCTCTGCCATCCCGTCAAGGAAGGCCCCCAGCGTGCCGTCCCCGAACCAGTGCATCGGGATCACGATCGACGCCTTCAGCCGGTTCATCACCCGGAACACCGACGGCAGGTCCAGCGTCAGCCCGCCATCGACGGCCACCATCACCACGTCCATCCGCCCGATGGCGACATATTGCTCGTCCGTCGGCTCGTGATGCAGGTGGCCCAGATGCCCGATACACAGCCCGGCAACCTCGAACACGAAGATCGAGTTGCCCTCCGGCTCCACCCCCTCGCCCCAGGCCGAGCGGATATCGGTCGACACGTTCCGCACCACCATCTCGCCCAGGTCGAGATAATGGTCGATGCCCGCCCCGAACTCCTCGCCCCAGCCCGGCAGCACATGCGGAATCGCCGGGTCGGGATGCGCCGTCCAGTGCGTCGAATGCGCATGGTTCATCGTCACCACGTCGGGGATGAAGTCGACATTGCCCAAGAAGCCGGTGAAATCCGTCACCGCCGAAAGCCCGCCCTCGGTCTGCAACAGGAAGCTCGCATGGGTCACGTAGCGGATGCGCACCGACCGCTCCGGCACCGGGTCGGTATAGGCCACCGGCCGGACATACTCGACCCCCGGCGTGGCCTCGGCCACCGCGATGCAATGGCTCGGCTGGCGCTCCTGCGCCACGGCTGTGGATGAAAGGGCAATCAGAAACAGCGCAAGACGAAGCATCGGCGGCACCTCCCTTACGCGAAGCTAGCACGTCCCGCCCCGATGTCACCGCCCGCCACGGCAAGAGCCCCGGCATGACCGGGGCTCCCACAGCTCGTTGCCCAAGTTTTGCGCCTCAGAGCTCTTCGATCGGCGTCGCGCGAAGGCCCGGCCACTTGTCTTCGGCCCCGGCGATCACGGCCTCCCTGTCCTCGAGATACTTCTCGAAGATCGCCGCGTTCACGAAGAGGTACAGCTTGCCCTCCACGATATCGGCATAGCGCACATCCCCGTCGAGCTTCTTGCCCACATAGACGCCAAAGGCGCAGAAGCCCCCGAACTGAGGCAGGTACTCCCCCGGCGCGGCGTCGAACCTGGCCTTGGCCTCGGCATCGGCGAAGTAGTAATCCACCCCGTCATGCGCCGAGCTATGGGCGGCATCGCCGATGGCGGGGCCCTCGCCCTCGAACATCGCCACCGCGTCGAAACCGTGCAGGCCCAGCGGGTTGCCGGTCAGCGTCAGGCCGTTATTGACGTTGTACTCGTCCGCGGCCAGCGCCCATGTGGCCAAGGAAAACGTCGCGATCGAGGCCAGCGTCAGCGTACCGGCCCAGTGCAGCGTGCCTTTCAGAAAGTCGGAAGTCATTGGTATCTCCTATGAATGTAAGGTTGGTCGAATAATTTCAGGAACGGGCTCAGACCGCCCGGCCGATCCGGTCGACAGCGTCCTGCGTCCACCAGACGCCATTTGCCACCATGCGGAAGTTGATGATGGCGGCGAGGTAACCGTCGCCCTCGGGCACCTTCGCCCCGGCGGTCGCATCGCGCACCACGGCCACCTCGAAGCCCAGCTCCAGCAGCTCGTAAAGATGCGCCTGGGTGCACAGGTTGGCCGACATGCCCGCCAAGATGACCTTGTCGATCCCCCGCTTGCGAAGCTGCAGGTTCAGGTCGTTCTGCGCCGGGCTGTACACCTTGTGGGGCGAACAGATGACGGTCTCGCCATCCTCGATGTATTTCTTGTACTGCGGCATCCAGTCGGCGCCCGAGCCCTCGAAGCCGGTCAGGTTCAGCGGCCCGGGCCGGTCGAACATGCCGATCGCGTGCATGGTCGCCTCCAGCGTGCCCTCGAACTGCCACTTGTGGTCATGCGGGTAATAATAATGGGGCGAGATGAATACCGGCATCCCGGCGGCCTTGGCGGCGATGAACAGCCGCTCGATATTGTCGACCGTGCCCTGCTCGGTCACGCTCTCGCCGACCACGCCCCATGTCACGCCCTCCTCCGACAAAAAGTCGACCTGCGGATCGGTCACCACCAGCGCGGTGCGCTTGAGGTCGATCTCCATGTCGATCTGTGGCAGGCCCGGCGTCTCGGGGTCGGCATAGGCGGCTCGCGCCGCTTCGGTGGCGGCTGCGGCACCCTGCCCGGACAGCGCGGCCGCGCCCGCCGCAGCGGCCGCCGCGGCCCCCGCCAGAACCCGCCGGCGGGCGTGGTCCACATGCTCCGACGTGATGCCGCAGCCGCAATCGTGATCGTGTTCCTGTGTCATGACAATATTCCTTTGCTTGAAGTTGAGACGGGCCGGCACTCCCGGCACCGTCAGGCCGACAGACCTTCCCCGTCCGCAGCCATCATCCCGCTGCGCCGAAACCGGTCCGTGTCCTTGGGAAACCGGCGCCGTGCCTCACACCGCGCCGGAAATCTCTGCGCCGGGCGCTAAAGCCCCAGCGCGCTCAGCCCCGGGTGATCGTCCGGCCGCCGCCCCTGCGGCCAGCGCATCAGGCGCTCCGCCTCGGCAATCGGCAGGTCGTTGATCGAGGCGATCCGCCGCCGCATCAGCCCGTCACCGGCGAATTCCCAGTTCTCGTTGCCGTAGGAGCGAAACCACCGCCCGCCCTCGTCGCACCACTCATAGGCAAAGCGCACCGCGATCCGGGCCTCGCCGAAACTCCACAGCTCCTTGATCAGGCGATACTCGTGCTCGCGCGCCCATTTCCGGCTCAGGAACCGCACGATCGCCGGCCGCCCCTCGAACATCTCGGCCCGGTTCCGCCAGGTGCTGTCGGGCGTGTAGGCCAGCGCCACCGCCTCGGGCGCGCGGCTGTTCCAGGCATCCTCGGCCAGCCGCACCTTTTCGGCAGCCGTGTCACGGGTGAAGGGGGGAAGCGGGGGGCGTGCCATCTTTGTCTCGTCTTTCCTTGTCTGGGCGCCCCGGCCGGTCAGGCAGGGAGGAGAGGAGGACAACGTCCGGCCGGGGCGCGATGGGTTAACCGATCGGTCAACTAACGGCAGTCTGTACCGATCTGTTAACCCTGTCAACCTAGTTTACTTAGCGGCGGTTCGCGTTTCCGTGAGCTCATGAAAAATGGAATGGATTTGAAAGCGTTACGCGTGCTGCCTTGAAAATCTCCCGCCGCCAACCTAAAACAGATCGGTAAACTCTTGAGGCGAATCATGCAGCAGACGAAACGGGACGAACTCGTTCGCAAGGCGCTCGACACGTTCTACCGGAACGGCTTCCACGCCACCGGTATGGACATGATCGCCGCCGAGACCGGCGTCTCGAAAACCTCGATCTACAAGCATTTCCGCACCAAGGAAGACCTGATCCTCGCCGTCCTGCGCCTGCGCGACGAGAATTTCCGCAACTGGCTCTTCCGCCGCATGGACGACCTCGCCGACACGGCCGGGGGCCAGTTGCTGGCCATGTTCGACGCGCTGGAAGAATGGTTCAGGCAGGACAGCTACCGCGGCTGCATGTTCATCAAGGCCAGCGCCGAATACCAGGAACTCGACGACCCGATCCACACCCAGTCCGCCGAGCACAAGCGCCTCCTGCAGGACCATGTCACCAGCCTCTGCAGAGAGGCCGGCGCCGCCGCCCCGCAGGACCTCGCCCGCCAGCTCCTGCTCTTGAAGGAAGGCGCCATCATCATGGCCGTGCTCGGCCGCGGCCCCGCCGCCGCCCAGGACGCCAAAACCGCCGCCCGCACCCTCATCGACGCCGCCCTCCCCAAAGCCTGAGCCTGAGAAAGCACCCGCCGCTTCTTCTTGGTGAAAATATCCCGGGGGAAACGTTGAAATTCCAAGGGGATTTCAACGGTGGGGGCGGAGCCCCAAACCCTAACCGATCCCCGTGCGCCCCCGCCGGTCCGCGCGCAAAGCGGCGTAGAGCACATGCGTCCGCCACCGCCCGTTGATCTGCAGATAGCTCTGCGCCACGCCCTCGTACTTGAACCCGCACTTCTCCAGCAACCGCCGCGAGGCCTGGTTCTCCGGCAGGCAGGCCGCCTCCAGCCGCGACAGGTCAAGCCGCTCGAAGGCATGATGCACGATCCCGGCAATCGCCTCGCGCATGTAGCCCTGCCGCGCAAAGGGCGCGCCGACCCAGTAGCCCAGCGTGCCCGATTGCGCGGGCCCCCGGCGGATATTGTCCAGCGTGATCGCCCCCAGCAGCACCTCGTCCTCGCGCCGCACAAGGAACAACGGCACCGCCGAGCCCGCCGAGATCGACCGCTGCGCCCAGTACACCCGGTTGGTGAACCCCTTGCGCGACAGGTGATCGCTCGCCCATTGCGGCTCCCACGGCACGAGGAAATCGGCACTCTGCTCGCGCAGCGCGGACCACTCGCGGAAATCGGAAAGCTGCGGCTGGCGCAGCGTCAGGCGTTCGGTTTCGATCCGCGTTTTCCGGCGCGGCAGGAACATCAGGCCGCGCGCCTTTCCTGCAGCGCCTGCAACGTCGGCGCCTCCTCGACCGGGCCGTAAAGCGCCATGGCGGCGGGGGCCCTGGTGATCGTCGTCTCGGCGATCGCCCGCACTTCCGGCAAGGTGACGGCGTCGATGCGCTCGACCACCTCGTCGATCCCCGGCACCCGGCCCCAGATCTGGATCATCCTTGCCAGCCGCTCGGCCCGGTTCGACGGGCTTTCCAAACCCATCAGCAGCCCGGCCTTCATCTGCGCACGGGCCCGCTCCAGCTCGGCCGGGCTCAGATCCTCGGCCGCCCGCTTCATCTCGTCCACGGTGATCTGCGCGAGGTCCTGCATCTGGGCACCCGCAGTGCCCGCATAGATCGTCATCATCCCGGTATCCGAATAGGCCCCGGCCTGCGCGAAGATCGTGTAGCACAGGCCCCGCCGCTCGCGGATCTCCTGGAACAGCCGCGACGACATCGAGCCGCCCAGCGCACAGGAATAGATCTGCGCCGCGTAAACACCGGGGTCGGTATAGTTCGGGCTCTCGAAGGCCAGCGCGAAATGCGCCTGTTCAAGCTGTTTCACCCGGCGGCTCTCACCGCCCTCGAACCGCGCGGTCGGCGCCGGCCCGGCATTGTCACCGCGCATGTCGCCGAAGAACCGCTCCGCATCGCGCACCAGCGCGTCATGGTCCACCGCGCCTGCCGCCGACAGGATCATCTGCCCGGGCCGGTAATGCTGATCCACGAAGCCGGTCAGGTCCTCGCGCGAAAACCCCTTCACGCGCGCCTCTTCGCCAAGGATCGTGCGGCCCAGCGGATGGTTCGGATAGGCCTTCTCCTGCAGCCAGTCGAAGATGATGTCGTCGGGCGTGTCCAGCGCCTGCCCGATCTCCTGCAGGATCACGCCCCGCTCCACCTCGATCTCGCGTGCATCGAACACCGGCTTCCGCAGGATATCCGCCACCACGTCCAGCGCCAGCGACACGTCCTCCTTCAGCACGCGGGCATAGAACGCCGTCACCTCGCGCGAGGTATAGGCGTTGATATACCCGCCCACATCCTCGATCGCCTCGGCGATCTGAAGCGAGCTGCGCCGCTCGGTCCCCTTGAAGGCCATGTGCTCGAGGAAATGCGCGATACCGTTCTGCGGCTCGGTCTCGTGGCGGGCCCCGGCCAGCACCCACACGCCGATGGCGGCCGATTGCAGGCCGGGCATGTATTCGGTGACGATGCGGAACCCGTTCGGAAGGGTGGTGAGATTAACGGTCAATGGCCGGTGCGGTCCTTGATGATGTCTTCGATGGCGGTCAGGTCGTTCTCGACCCGTGTCACACGCTCTGACCGGTCATACAGGTCAGCCATATGCAAGGGCAAGGGGGGTCGAAGGCCGCTCGCCTCTTCCACCGCGTCGGGGAACTTGGCCGGGTGCGCCGTGGCCAGCGTGATCATCGGCGTGCCGGGCGCGCGCTGCTCTTCCGCCACCTTCACGCCCACGGCGGAATGCGGGCACAAGAGCTCGCCGGTGCCATCCCACAGCCGCGCAATGGTTGCCCGCGTCTCCGCCTCCGAGCAATTGCCGGAATCGAAGCTTTCCCGCAGTGCCTCCAGCGCGCCCTGGCTCACCTTGAACCCGCCCGCCTTCAGCTCGTCCATCAACTGCCCCACGGCGTTGCCGTCCTCGCCATAGGCATAATACAGCGCCCGCTCGAAATTCGAGCTCACCTGTATATCCATCGACGGGCTGATCGACGGGATCACCCCGTCCGGCACGTAATCCCCGGCGCTCAGGCAACGGTGCAGGATGTCATTCTGGTTGGTCGCCACCACCAGCCGGTCGATCGGCAGGCCCATACGTTTTGCGATGTAACCGGCAAAGATATCCCCGAAATTCCCCGTCGGAACTGTAAAACTCACGCTTCTGTGCGGCGCGCCAACCGACACGGCCGAGGTGAAGTAATACACCACCTGCGCCAGAACCCGCGCCCAGTTGATCGAGTTCACACCGGCAAGCCCCACCGCGTCGCGGAAGGCGAAGTCGTTGAACATGTCCTTCACCCGCGCCTGGCAATCGTCGAAATGCCCGGTCACGGAAAGCGCGTGCACGTTGTCCTCCGACGGCGTGGTCATCTGCCGCCGCTGCACCTCCGACACCCGGCCATGCGGGAACAAGATGAACACGTCCACCGCCTCAAGCCCCCGGAACGCCTCGATCGCCGCGCTGCCGGTATCGCCGCTCGTGGCGCCGACGATGCACACCCGGTTCCCCGACCGCGTCAGCGACGCCTCGAAAAACTGCCCGATCAGCTGCATCGCGAAATCCTTGAAGGCCAGCGTCGGCCCGTGGAACAACTCCAGCAGGAAATGGCCGGAGCCAAGCTGCTTCAGCGGGGCCCGCGCGTCATGGGCGAACCCGGCATAGGCCCGCTCGATGATCCCGCGGAACTCGTCCTCGGTGAACGCCCCGCCAAGGAAGGGCCACATCACCCGGAACGCGGCCTCTTCATAACTCACACCGTCCAGCGCGGCGATATCCGCGTGGCTCATCTGCGGAATGCTCTCGGGCAGGTACAGCCCGCCATCCCGGGCCAGCCCGGTCAGCATCGCCTCCTCGAAGCTCAGAACGGGGGCGTTGCCCCGGGTCGAGATGTATTTCATGTCTCTGCCCCTTTCGCGGGTTGACGCATGCGCCAGATAAGCAGGCCGGTCATCGCGGCCCACAGAACGGCCAGCGAAAACCACGTGATCGCGTATTCGAGGTGATCGTTGGGAATGCCGCTCGTGTCTACGGGCAAAGGCGTCGCGCCCGTGTCACCGGGCGACATCTCCCGCACCACCACCAGCAGCGGCTCGGTCTCGAACACCCCGGCCATTTGGTCGATATCGCGGGCGAACCACATGTTCTCGGCCACGTCATTCTCGGGGGTCGAGGAATTGCGGTCATCCGGCCAGTGCAGGTTGCCGGTCACCTCGACCGGCCCGGTCGGCGGCGCGCGCATCTCGCCGTCGATCTTGATGAACCCCCGGTCGAGCAGCACCCGCCGCCCCTCCTCCGTCTCGAAGGGCGAAATGATGCGGTACCCGGCGCCCACGTGCTTCTGGCTCACCAGCACCCGCAACAGCCCCGGCTGGAACCGTCCGGTCATCTCGACCGGCAGGTACTTGTCCGCCTCCGCCTCCGGGCTGTCCGGCAGCGCCACGGGCTCGGCCGCGATCTTCGCCTCGATCTTGGCCAGCTCCTCCTGCTTCCACGCCAGCCGCTGGACCTGCCAGACACCAAGGCTCACCAGCACGGCGACGCCGGCGATACCGAACAGCAGGGGAAGAATGAAACGCACGGTCCGGGTCCTCAAGTGAAAAGGGTGCGCTTCAAGCGCACCCTATTGATCTTGTGCAGGGCGCGCCTCCGCGCACCTTACGCCGGCCTCAGCCGCCCCAGATATAGACGGCTGCGAACAGGAACAGCCACACCACGTCGACGAAGTGCCAGTACCACGCCGCGGCCTCGAAGCCCACGTGGTTCTCGGGGGTGAAATGCCCCCGCAGCACCCGCATCAGGCAGACGAACAGGAAGATCGTCCCGATGACCACGTGTGCCCCGTGGAAGCCCGTCGCCATGAAGAAGGTGGCGCCATAGATGTTGCCCGAGAAGCCGAACGCCGCGTGGGTGTATTCGTACACCTGGAATACGGTGAACAGCGCACCCAGCGCGATGGCCAGCACAAGGCCCCACTTCATGTCGTCGCGGTTGTTCTCATGCACCAGCGCATGGTGGGCCCAGGTACAGGCCGCGCCCGAGCACAGCAGGATCAGCGTGTTGATCAGCGGCAGGTGCCACGGGTCGAACGTCTCGATCCCGGCGGGCGGCCAGACGCCTTCCACCAGCGGGCTCGCGCCCTCGGGGTCCATCGGGTACATGGCGTGCTTGAAGAAGGTCCAGAACCACGCCGAGAAGAACATCACCTCGGACATGATGAACAGGATGAACCCATAGCGCAGGCCGATCCGCACGACGGGCGTGTGATCGCCCACGTGGTTCTCCTTGATGGTCTCGGCCCACCAGCCGAACATCGTGTAGGCCACGCCCACGGTGCCCATCAGAAGCACCCAGGGCCCGCTGCCATGGAAGAAGAGAACGGCGCCAAAAAGCATGACGAACCCGGCGATCGCGCCGACCAACGGCCAGATCGAGGGGTTCAGGATGTGATAGTCGTGGTTTTTCTCATGTGCCATGGTGCGTATCCCTCGCCAGAGCGTGTCTTAATTCGTGGTTGTACTTGTTTCGCCGTCCGTCGCAAGCGCTGCCTGCTCTTCGGGGAGGTCGATTTCGTAGAACGTGTAGGAAAGCGTGATCACGTTGGTATATTTCGCGTCCCGGTCCTGCAGGATTTCGGGATCGACGAAATAGGTCACCGGCATCTCGACTCGCTCGCCGGGCTGCAGCACCTGCTCGGTAAAGCAGAAACAGTCGATCTTGTCGAAGAACCCGCCCGCCTCGTAGGGGGTGACGTTATAGGCCGCCTGCCCGGCCACGGGCCGGTCGGTGGGGTTGTAGGCCTCGAAGAAGGCCAGCCCGGTCTCGCCCAGCCGGATCTCGACCTCGCGCTGCATGGGCTTGAACTCCCACGGCATGTCGCGCTCCTTCGAGGCCGAGAAGCGCACCTTGATCGTCTCGTCGAGGATCTCCTGAGACCCGGCCGAGGCTGTGCCGGTGGTGCCGCCGAACCCGGTGACCCGGCAGAACCAGTCGTAGAACGGCACCGACGCCCAGGCCAGCCCGCCCATCACCAAGACCACGCTGACAAGCTTGACCACGGTCCTGCTGTTGCCATCCATCGCCATCAGTCCGCCACCTCGTTGATCGGCATGGTGAAATCGTCCGTCGACACCTTCGCCACGGTCAGCCCGAAGACCAGCGCCACGAACCCCGCCAGCACAAGGCCAAGGCCAAGGTTGCGGGAAAAGCGCCGCTTGTGCAGGTCATGCTGTTTCGACAGCGCCATCACCAGCCTCCCAGGCCCAGGGGCGCCATCGCGGTATCCAGCGCGATCGCCCCGAAATGGGCAAAGAGATACAGCAGCGAAAGTTTGAAGAACGACCGCTCCGCCTTGTAGTTGTCCGCCTCCGCCGCGCTCTCGTCGCGCCGCCAGATCGCCCAGGCCCCCTTCAGGAACAGCGCGTTCAGAACCACGGCCACGGCAAGGTAGACCGGCCCCCCGATCGAGGTGAACCCGGCGCCGATGGCCAGCGCGGCCAGCAGCACGGTGTAGACAAGGATATGCACCCGCGTCACCCGGCGCCCGTGGGTCACCGTCAGCATCGGCACGCCGGCATCGTCGTAATCCGACCGCATGAACAGCGCCAGCGCCCAGAAATGCGGTGGCGTCCACATGAAGATCAGCGCGAACATCAGCACCGATTCCAGGCTGAAACTGCCGGTCGCGGCGACCCAGCCGATCATCGGCGGAAACGCCCCGGCGGCCCCGCCGATCACGATGTTCTGCGGCGTCCAGCGCTTCAGCCACATGGAATAGATCACCACGTAGAAGAAAATCGTGAAGGCCAGCAGCGCGCCCGCCAGCAGGTTCGTTGCCAGCGCCAGCATCACCACGGCAAAGCCCGCCAGCGCCATGCCGAAGCCGAACGCCTCGGATTCGGTGATCCGCCCCGAAGGGATCGGCCGGTTCCGGGTGCGCTTCATCACCCGGTCGATATCGGCATCCCACCACATGTTCAGCGCGCCCGAGGCGCCGCCGCCCACGGCGATGAACAGGATCGCGGCAAAGCCCACCACCGGATGCACGGCGCCCGGCGCGGCATAGAGGCCGACAAAGGCGGTGAACACCACCAGCGTCATCACCCGCGGCTTGAGCAGGGCGAAATAATCGCCGAACCCGGCCTCGCCGGTCTGCGGTGTGCTGGCTGTAACGCTTGCGTCGCTCATCTGGCTCTCCGGATGGCGGCGGCACCCACCCTACGCGATCCCGTAGGGCGGGTGCCGACCCACCACATACTTACATCACTCGGCGGCCGAGGCCACGTCGACCGACCGCGGCGTGCCGGCATATTCCTCGATCGCGCCGTCAAGCCACTCGTCGTACTCTTCCTGGCTCACGACCTTGACCGTGATCGGCATATAGGCGTGGTCCTTGCCGCAAAGCTCGGAACACTGGCCGAAATAGGTGCCTTCCTTCTCGGCCTCGAACCACAGCCGCGCGGTCCGGCCCGGCACCGCGTCCTGCTTCACGCCGAAGGCAGGGATGGTCCAGGAATGGATCACGTCGGCGCCGGTCACGTGCATGACGACGGTCTGGCCCACCGGCACCACGACGGCCGTATCGGTCGCCAGCAGGTACTCGTCCGGGCTGTAGCCGTTCTCTTCCAGCTCCTCGCGCGGCAGCATGAAGCTCTCGAAGCCGAAATCGTGGTCTTCGTACTCGTAGCCCCAGAACCACTGGTACCCGGTCACCTTGATGTTGATATCCCCCTCGGGAATCTCCTGCTGCTTGAACAGCACTGGAAGCGAGAACGCCCCGATGAAGACCAGGATCACGATCGGGACCACCGTCCACGCCACTTCGACCGGCGAGTTGTGGGTGAATTTCGCGGGCTCCGGGTTGGATTTGCGGTTGTACCGCAGGATGCAGATCGCCAGCAGGGCACAGACGAACAGCACGATGGCCGCCATGATGACGTTGATCATCCCGTCCAGCCAGTGAATGTCGCGCGCCAGTTCGGTCGCGGCGACCTGGAATCCGATGCCCCCCTCGTGCGGCTTGCCGATGTTCTCGGCCGCCTCCTGCGCGATGGCGGGGAAGGCGGTCATTGCGGCCATGGCGGCCAGCAGGCTGGAAAGTCTTCGCATTTTGCACCCTGATCGGTTGAAGCGTTCGTCGTGTATAAGTAAATCTCTGGGCAGGCCGCAGGGCAGCCCCCTCGTTCGCTGACGGTAAAAACCATATTCTGCCCCCGCAGACAAGAAAGACCATTGCGGCAAACGGACGCTTTTTTGATTCAGATCAGGTTTTAGCGCCCCCCGTGACAAGGACAACGCCATGAGTGACACCCCTTTCCGCCCGTTCGAGACCGCCCTCGACCGCGATCTCGCCCTGAAACGGCTGGGCGAGGCGACCGCCGGCGCCGATGATGGCGAGCTGTTCCTCGAGCGCCGCCGGTCCGAGGCCATCGTCTTCGACGACGGTCGGGTGAAATCCGCCTCCTACGACGCCTCCGAAGGCTTTGGCCTGCGCGCCGTGCGGGGCGAGGTGGCAGGCTACGCCCATTCCTCCGACATTTCCGAAGGGGCGCTCACCCGCGCGGTCGAGACCGCCCGCCTCGCCGTGGGCGACGGCGGCGGCACCATGGCCGCGCCGCCTGCCCGCACCAACACCCACCTTTATACGGAAGACGACCCGATCGCCGGCGCCGCCTTCCCGGTGAAACTCGAAACCCTGCGCGAGATCGATGCCTTCGCCCGCGATCTCGACCCGCGCGTCGTACAGGTCAGCGCCACCATCGCCGCCTCGCATCAGGAGGTGGTGATTCTCCGCCCCGACGGCACCGAGGTGACCGATATCCGCCCGATGACCCGCCTGAACGTGGGCGTGATCGTCGAACAGGACGGCCGCCGCGAATCCGGCGGCGCCGGCGGCGGCGGGCGGCTCGGGCTCGACGGGCTGCTCGACCCGGCCGACTGGCAGGCAAAGACGCAGGAAGCGCTGCGCATCGCCCTCGTCAACCTCCGCGCCGAACCGGCGCCCGCGGGCGTCATGGACGTGGTGCTCGGCCCCGGCTGGCCCGGCATCCTGCTGCACGAGGCCATCGGCCACGGCCTCGAGGGCGATTTCAACCGCAAGGGCTCCTCGGCCTTCGCCGGCCTCATGGGGAGCCGCATCGCCGCCCCCGGCGTCACCGTGCTCGACGACGGCACCATCCCCGACCGCCGCGGCTCGATCACCATCGATGACGAGGGCACGCCCAGCCGCCGCAACGTGCTGATCGAGGACGGCATCCTTGTCGGCTTCATGCAGGACCGCCAGAACGCCCGCCTCATGGGGGTCGAGCCCACTGGCAACGGCCGCCGCGAATCCTACGCCCACGCGCCGATGCCCCGGATGACCAACACCTACATGCTGGGCGGCGATACCGACCCGGCCGACATCCTCGCCGATCTTTCCGACGGCATCTACGCCGTGGGCTTCGGCGGCGGGCAGGTCGACATCACCAACGGCAAGTTCGTCTTCTCCTGCACCGAGGCCTATCGCGTGAAGAACGGCAAGGTCGGCGCGCCCGTCAAGGGCGCCACCCTGATCGGCGACGGCGCCACCGCGCTTCAGAAGATCCGCGCGCTCGGCAACGACATGGCGCTCGATCCGGGCATGGGCAATTGCGGCAAGGCCGGTCAATGGGTGCCGGTGGGCGTCGGCCAGCCGTCAGTGATGATCGGCGGGCTGACCGTGGGCGGCTCGGCCGCCTGAGCGGGCCCTGCCCCATGTCGCAGCCCGACGCCCCGCAAGACCCCGACGCCCTCCGCGCCTTCGGCGGCAGCGTCTCCTTCGGCCGCACCGCCGCCGATTACGCCACCCACCGCGCAGGCTTCCCGCAGGCCTTCTTCGACCTGCTCGCCGCCCGGGGCTACGCCACGCCTTCCGCCCGGGCCCTCGATATCGGCACCGGCACCGGCACGCTCGCCCGCGGCCTCGCCCGCATGGGGCTGCGGACCACCGCCCTCGACCCGTCCGACGACCTGATGGCGCAGGCCGTGCAACTCGACACCGAGGCCGGCGTCACAACCACCTATATTAAAGGTGTCGCCGAATCCCTGCCCTTCGACGATGCCGCCTTCGACCTCGTCACCGCCGGCCAGTGCTGGCACTGGTTCGACCGGCCCCGCGCCGCCGCCGAGGCCGCCCGCGTCCTCCGCCCCGGCGGCCGCTGCCTCATCGCCCATTTCGACTGGCTGCCGCTGCCCGGCAACGTGGTCGCCGCGACCGAGGCGCTGATCCTCGCCCACAACCCGGCCTGGGCCGGCGCACAGGGCACCGGCCTCTACCCCGCATGGCTTTCCGACCTCGCCACCGCGGGCTTCGCCGGCCTCGAAACCGCCTCCTTCGACATCGACCAGCCCTATTCCCACACAGCATGGCGCGGCCGCATCCGCGCCAGCGCCGGGGTTGCGGCCAGCTTGCCGGAGGACGAGGTCGCCAGATTCGATTCGGCCCTGGAAAGATTGCTGCGCACCGATTTCCCCGACGACCCCCTTCAGATCCCGCACAGGGTATGGATCGCCACGGGGCTGAAAGGCTGAATGCCCCCGCCCCCGCGAAAAAGTGGCGATGCAGACAAGATTCTCCAAAATTTCTGCGTTTGGTTTACTCTGCGTTAACCCTGCGTGCGCTACCCATGGTTTGCAAGCAGGCGGAGTCACGATGTCCGAGGATACACATCCTTCCACTCACCCCCCACTCCCACCCACCACGGAAGATGATCGGATATCGTGGCTCCGTTTGCTGCGTTCACGGCGGGTCGGCCCGTCGACCTTCTACCGCCTGTTGGCCGAGAACGGATCGGTCACCGCCGCGCTCGAGGCCCTGCCGGACCTCGCCCGCGCTTCCGGCGCCAAGGATTATTCCCCTTGCCCCGCCGGCGTGGCCGAGGCCGAACTGGCCACCGCCCGCGCCACCGGCGCCCGCATGATCACCATCGGTGACGACAGCTACCCCCCATCCCTCGCCGAAACCGCCGATGCCCCGCCGCTCCTCTGGGCCATGGGCGACCTCTCCGCCCTCACCCGCCCGATGATCGCCCTCGTGGGCGCGCGCAACGCCTCCTCTCTCGGCCTGCGCATGGCCCGGGCCCTGGCCAGGGAACTGGCCGAGGCGGGATATGTCGTCGTCTCCGGCCTCGCCCGCGGCATCGACACCGCGGCCCACACCGCCGCCTGCGACAGCGGCACGATCGCCGTGCTCGCCAGCGGGGTCGACGTGATCTACCCGGCCGAGAATGCGCGCCTCGCCGACGACCTCCTCGCCCACGGCCTGCGCCTGTCGGAGCAGCCGATGGGCCTCGTGCCGCAGGCCCGCCACTTCCCCGCCCGCAACCGCATCATCAGCGGCCTTGCCCGGGCCGTCGTCGTGGTCGAGGCGGCGGCGAAATCCGGCTCGCTCATCACCGCCCGCACCGCCCTCGACCAGGGGCGCGAGGTGGTCGCCGTGCCCGGCCATCCGTTCGACGCCCGCGCCTCGGGCTGCAACATGCTGATCCGCGACGGCGCCACGCTCGTCCGCAACGCCGCCGACGTGATCGAGGCGCTGCCGGCCGACGCCGCCCAACCGGCCGAAACGACCGCGCCCGAACTCCCGCTCTCCAACCCGCCTCTCCAGCCTGACGCTCCCCGGCCTGTACCAACTGAAACCGCCCATGCCGTGCCACCTCCCGACAAGCGCAGCCTGCGCGAAACCGCGAAGCTGCACGGCCAGATCCTCCACAGCGACATCCTCCAGCGCCTCGGCCCCACCCCCCTGGCCGAGGATCAGCTCATCCGCGACCTCTCGGCCCCCGCCGCCGCCGTCGCCCCGGTCCTGACCGACCTGGAACTCGACGGCCGCGTCATCCGGCACCCCGGCGGCCTCCTCTCCCGCAGCGCCTGACCCCGCACGACAGCCCGCAAGGGCTGGCAAGCCGCCGCCCTCCCGCCGACGGTCGACATAACGGCGCGGAACCCGACCCACCGGTTGGGCGCAAAAGGCGCGACCTCCCCATCCGATAGCCGCCGCCGAGCTGCGGGGCAGCACCTTTCCAGCCCGAGAGCACCGAAACCCCTCTACCAGCGGCCCACCGCGGCCCCGCATCCGGGCCTCATTGACATTCCCGCTTGCCAGCCCACATGTTGCCCCGCCATAAGCGACCCCCGAGTCGGAAGGAGTTTTCATGCCAGTTGTCGTCGTCGAATCCCCGGCCAAGGCCAAGACCATCAACAAGTACCTGGGGTCCGACTACACGGTTCTGGCGTCCTACGGCCACGTCCGCGACCTGCCCGCCAAGGACGGCTCGGTCGACCCCGAGAACGGCTTCGACATGACATGGGAGATCGGCGCCGACAGCCGAAAACACGTCAAGGCCATCGCCGACGCGCTCAAGGACGACAACGCCCTGATCCTCGCCACCGACCCCGACCGCGAAGGCGAGGCGATCAGCTGGCACCTCGAGGAGGCGCTGCGCAAGCGCAAGGCCCTCAAGAAGGACACCCCCGTCAGCCGCGTGGTCTTCAACGCCATCACCAAGTCCGCCGTCACCGAGGCGATGAAGAACCCGCGCGAGGTCGACGCCCCGCTGGTCGAGGCCTACCTCGCCCGCCGCGCGCTCGACTACCTGGTGGGCTTCAACCTCTCCCCCGTGCTCTGGCGCAAGCTGCCCGGCGCCCGTTCGGCCGGCCGGGTGCAATCGGTCTGCCTCCGCCTCATCGTCGAGCGCGAGATGGAGATCGAGGCATTCCAGCCCCGCGAATATTGGTCGGTCAAGGCCCTCCTCGCCACGCCCCGCGGCAAGGAATTCGAGGCCCGCCTCGTCAGCTGGGCCGGCAAGAAGCTCGACCGCTACGACATCCCCGACCAGACCCAGGCCGAACTGGCGGTCCAGGCCATCACCAGCCGCGACCTCACCATCGCGGGCGTCGAGGCCAAGCCGACCTCGCGCAACCCGTCAGCCCCCTTCATGACCTCCACGCTTCAGCAGGAGGCCAGCCGCAAGTTCGGCATGGGCGCCCGCCAGACCATGAGCGCGGCGCAACGGCTATACGAGGCCGGGCTCATCACCTACATGCGGACCGACGGCATCGACATGGCCCCCGAGGCCGTGCACGCCGCCCGCGACGCCATCGCCGACCGCTACGGCGCCGAGTACGTCCCCGACAGCCCGCGCATGTACAAGAACAAGGCCAAGAACGCCCAAGAAGCGCACGAGTGCATTCGCCCCACCGACATGACGCGCGACGCCTCCCAGATCAAGATCTCCGACGCCGACCAGCGCAAGCTCTACGACCTGATCTGGAAACGCACGCTCGCCTGCCAGATGGCCGCCGCCCGGCTCGAGCGCACCACGGTCGAGATCGAAAGCGCCGATGGCCAGGTCGGCCTCCGCGCCACCGGCCAGGTCGTGCTCTTCGACGGCTTCCTCAAGGTCTACGAGGAAGGCCGCGACGACACCGGAACGGAGGATGAGGACGACAAGCGCCTGCCCCAGATCATGCAGGGCGACAAGGCCGAGAAGCGCGGCGTCACCCCCGAACAGCACTTCACCCAGCCCCCGCCCCGGTACACCGAGGCGACGCTGGTCAAGAAGATGGAAGAGCTCGGCATCGGCCGCCCCTCCACCTATGCCTCGATCGTCACCACGATCCAGGACCGCGAATACGTCCGCAAGGACAAGAACCGCCTCATCCCCGAGGACAAGGGCCGCATCGTCACGATCTTCCTGCTGAACTTCTTCCGCAAATACGTGGGCTACGAGTTCACCGCCAATCTCGAGGAAGAGCTCGACGTGATCAGCGCGGGCGATGCCGACTACAAGAAGGTGCTTGCCGATTTCTGGCGCGACTTCTCGGCCGCCATCGCCGAAACCTCGGAACTGCGCACCGCCGAGGTGATCGACAAGCTCGACGAGGCGCTCGCGCCCATGCTCTACCCGCCCCGCGACGACGGCACCGATCCGCGCGCCTGCCCGCTCTGCGGCGAGGGGCAGCTGCACCTCAAACCCTCCCGCTCCGGCGGTTTCGTCGGCTGCTCGCGCTACCCCGAATGCCGCTACACCCGCCCGATCTCGGGCGATGCGGGCGAGGCCGGCGACCGCGTGCTGGGCGAAGACAATGGCGACGAGATCACCCTGCGCTCGGGCCGCTTCGGCCCCTACGTCCAGCGCGGCGAGGTGACGGAAGAGAACAAGAAACCGCCCCGCGCCAGCCTGCCCAAGGGCTGGAGCCCCGATGACATGACCCTGGAAAAGGCCCTGACCCTCCTCGACCTGCCCCGCGTGGTCGGCACGCATCCCGACGACGGCGAACCGGTCGAGGCCGGCATCGGCCGCTACGGGCCCTTCGTCAAGCACGGCCGCCTCTACGCCAACCTCAAGGAGGTCGAGGAGGTCTTCACCATCGGCATGAACCGCGCGGTCGAGGTGCTGGCCCAGAAAGCCGCCTCCCGCGGTCAGGGCCGCGCCGCCGCCAAGCCGCTCAAGGAGTTGGGCGAGCACCCCGAAAGCGGCGGGCCGGTCAACGTGATGGACGGCCGCTATGGCCCCTATGTCAAATGGGACAAGGTCAACGCCACCCTGCCCAAGGGCACCGAGCCGGACGACGTGACCATGGAGATGGCCGTCGAACTGATCGCCGAGAAGGCCGCCAAGAAGGGCAAGGGCCGCAAGGCGCCCGCCAAGAAGAAGGCCCCGGCCAAGAAGGCGGCGGCCGACAAGTAGCCCGCGATCCATGCGCCCCGTGCAAAGCCGCCCTGCCACCGGGGCGGCTCACGCGCTTGTGACGCCCCGCCTTCTTCCGCCCCGCGCGGGGCCGTGGCACATCTGCCCGAAACATCCTCGAGCAGAAGGAGCACGCCAGATGCCCCGCCACACCCTCAACCGCCGCACCCTGATCCTCTCCGGTCTGGCGACCACCATCGTCACCCCCGCCCTCGCGCAGGAGCACGAACAGCTCCCGGCCGAACCCGGCGTGCGCCGCAACATCTCGGCCTTCGGCCAGATGAACTGGCGCGACCATTTCGACCCCGGCGCGCCGGCCTACATCATCGCCGACACCACTTCGCGCGCGCTCCACTACTGGAACGGCGCGGGCGAGGATTACCGCATCTACCCCACCTCCGTGCCGATGACCGACGAGCTGACCAAGCGCGGCTTCACCGAGATCGTGCGCAAGAAGGTCGGCCCCGACTGGACCCCGACCGCCAGCATGGTCGAACGCAACCCGGAATTGAAATACATGCCGCCGGGCCCCGACAACCCGCTCGGCACCCATGCCATGTATCTCGACTGGCCCGCCTACCTGATCCACGGCACCCACGACACCCGCAAGATCGGCCGCCGCTCCTCGGACGGCTGCATCGGGCTCTACAACCACATGATCGAGGAGCTCTACGGCATCTCGCCCGTGGGCACCAAGGTGCGGATCATCTGACGCAGGTATAACGCCCGCCCCGGGCCTGACCCGGGGCCTCTTGCGGAGTTCGGGACGGAAGCGAGCACCGCTTTCCTCTCGGCCTGACACCCGCCCGGAACAGAGCCGCGCCAAAGCGCGGCGCCGGGCGAGCGGTCGTTCATTGAGACGCCATTGGTTCGAGCCCAATGGACGACGCGGTCCCCACGGGCAGGCGCTTTCGCGGTGTTGCACGACGCTTCATAGGAAAGGATGTACTCAGCACCATAAACTGCCATCCACTTCCGTTGCAGCGCCTCCCCACGGGCCGGCCCTCGCCCGGCGGGGCAAATCACGTGCCTACCTCTATTACGTAGAAACCCCTAATCCCGCCACCCCACCGGCCCAGCCGTTGACTCTCTCCCGCCCCCTCCGTCATATCGGGGCCGAATGACAGGAGGGTTCATTTCATGAGCAAGATCTACGGGTCCGCCGCCGACGCGCTGGACGGGCTTCTCCAAGACGGGATGCTGATTGCCGCGGGCGGTTTCGGCCTGTGCGGAATCCCCGAACTGCTGATCGACGCCATCCGGAAATCCGGCGTCAAGGATCTCACCGTCGCCTCGAACAACGCGGGCGTCGACGATTTCGGCCTCGGCCTGCTGCTGCAGAGCAAACAGGTGAAACGGATGATGAGCTCCTACGTGGGCGAGAACAAGGAGTTCATGCGCCAGTACCTCGGCGGCGAGCTCGAGCTCGAATTCAACCCGCAAGGCACGCTCGCCGAACGCATGCGCGCCGGCGGCGCCGGCATCCCCGGCTTCTACACCAAGACCGGCGTCGGCACCCAGATCGCCGAGGGGAAAGAGCACAAGGAGTTCGACGGCGAGACCTACATCCTCGAACGCGGCATCTTCGCCGACATCTCCATCGTCAAGGCATGGAAGGCGGATGAAACGGGCAACTGTATCTTCCGCAAGACCGCCCGCAACTTCAACCCGCCGGCGGCGATGTGCGGCAAGACCTGCATCATGGAAGTGGAAGAGATCGTCAAACCCGGCGAGCTCGACCCCGATCACATCCACCTGCCGGGCATCTACGTGCACCGCCTGATCCAGGGCGAGCACGAGAAGCGCATCGAACAACGTACCGTGAGGGAGGCCTGATCATGCCCTGGGATCGCAATCAGATGGCGGCACGCGCCGCGCAGGAGCTGGAAGACGGCACCTATGTCAATCTCGGCATCGGCATCCCCACGCTCGTGCCCAACTACATCCCCGAAGGCGTCCACGTAACGCTGCAATCGGAAAACGGCATGCTCGGCATGGGCCCCTTCCCCGTTGCGGGCGAAGAAGACCCCGACCTGATCAACGCCGGCAAGCAGACCATCACCGAACTGCCGCACACCTCCTATTTCGACAGCGCCATGAGTTTCGGCATGATCCGCGGCGGCAAGATCGCCATGGCGATCCTCGGCGCCATGGAAGTGGCCGAGAACGGTGACCTCGCGAACTGGATGATCCCCGGCAAGCTGGTCAAGGGCATGGGCGGCGCGATGGACCTCGTCGCCGGCGTGCGCCGCGTGATCGTGGTGATGGACCACACCAACAAGGCGGGCGAGTCGAAGCTTCTGAAGGAATGCACCCTGCCGCTCACCGGCACGGGCGTGGTCAACCGGATCATCACCAATCTCGGTGTGCTCGACGTGACCGAAGGCGGCCTGAAGATCGTGGAATGCGCCCCCGACGTCACCCGCGAGGAGATCATCGAGAAGACCGAGGCGACGATCGTCTGACGTCTGCCAACGGGCGCCCCGCGCGCGCGCTACAAAACCACCCGCCCCGGCCCCCGAGCCGGGGCCTCGCCCCCTGCGGGAGACAGAGGCCCCGGGTCACACCCGGGGCGCGCCGTCCCCTACTTCACCGCCAGGTTCAGCGCACAGGCATCGGTGATCAGCTCCGGCCGCGTCTTGCACAGCCCTCCCGCCACCTGGAACGCCGCCAGAACCTTGGGCACGTAATCCCGCGTCTCGCTATAGGGCGGCACGCCCTCGTGGCGCTTCACCGCGTTCTCGCCCGCGTTATACCCCGCCAGCGCCAGAACCGCGTCGCCCCCGAACTCCTTCAGCAGCCAGTCGAGATAAGCCACCCCGCCCTTGATGTTCTGATCGCTCGCCAGGCTGTCGGTCACCCCGAACCGCGTCGCGGTATCCGGCATGAGCTGCATCAGCCCCTGCGCCCCCTTGTGGCTCTCCGCCGTGGTCCGACCGCCCGATTCCACCGCGATCACCGCCAGCACCAGCGCCGGCGACACGTCCGTCCCGATTGTCGCGCGCAATATGTTGGCCCCCTGCGCCGAGGCGATGCTCTGCAGCGCCTGCAGCCGCGGCCCGGCCACCGTCACCCCGCCCGGCCCGTCCTCGAGGCTGGCAAAGGCGCTCCGCAGGCGCAGGGCCGGGTCCTCGGCCAGCCCGGGCGACACCTTGCTCCAGAACCAGTCATACCGCCCCGAGGCCGCCGCCGCGGCACTCTCCGTGCCGCTCTCCTTGTCCTCGGCCTTGGGCTTGGCCGGTTTCGCCACCACCTGGTCGCCGGGCTCGATCTGCACGTTGATCCGCTTCTTGGTGCCGGGCTTGGGCGGCTTGGCCATCTTGAAGGTGAACTCGGGATAGGGCGGCGGGCTGTCCGCGGGGGCCGGCATGGCCCCGCACAGGCCAACGCCCAGCGCCGCCGCGCATATAAGGAAGGGTTTCACTGCACTGCCTCGTTCTTTTGCGCAAGCCTATCTCAAAAATCCGTTTGTTTCACGGCTTTTGTGCCCGTCACAGAAACGGAAACGCGTACGATTTCCGCCCAAAACACCCGAAAACAAGCGCCGCAAGAGGAAATTTTTACCTTTTAAATCGTTTGATTTCAGCCACTTGACCCCCTCCAAGCCAAAAATTTTCCGATTCACAAAATGCTACCAAAGCCGCCCAAATCCTGCCCGATTCCACAGGCTATATCTGCTCATACCGCAACGGCAGCGGGCCTTAGAGAGAGGCGGCCCACAGAAAGCTGGAACGGTTAGTAACGTAGCTTAAGTGATCCTTTGGAGGGACCAACCATGATCAAGTTCATCAAAAAATTCCGCAACGACGAAGAAGGTGCCGTGACTGTTGACTGGGTCGTTCTGACCGCAGCTGTTGTCGGCCTGGGCGTTGCCGGCGTGTCGACCGTCTCCGGCGGTGTGAACACCCTGGCCAGCTCGATCCAAACCGGCGTTTCGGGTAAGACCGTTTCGAACGGCGACTAATAGGCGGCTTCGCCTGACGACATGCACGTGGCCGCGAAGTTCCGATTTCGCGGCCATTTGCTTTTCTACGAGGGCACGCGCCGCGTGGACACCGGGCCTCCGCCCATCCCTTGATCTGACACACGACCCGCACCGCCTTTCCCCACGGAACGGCCAGCCGGTCGGCAAGACACGAGAGCGAGCCCGACATGACATTCCCCCGCAATATCTTCCGCAAGTTCAAGACCCACCTGAGCGAAGAGGATGGCTCCGCCAACGCCGAATGGGTGGTGATCGCCGCCAGCGTCGTGGGCCTTGCGGCGGCATCGACCACCAGCATCGGCGGCGCGGTCGATGTGCTGTCGGGCGATATCGGCACCTCCGTCTCGGGCAAACAGGTCTCGGCCGAAGGCTGACCCCGCCCGACCCCGCCGGCCGGCCCGCGGCACCGCAGGCCCCGAGAACCGCGCGGAACAATCGTCAAACCGCCACCGGCCTTCCCTTCTTTCGCCATATTGCGGCGTCAGAACATCTGCCGGAAAACCGGCCCGTCAGGGGCCGACCGAAGAGCAGTCCATCGAAAGGATAAGGCCATGCGTTTGGTTTTCGGACTCGTCCTCATACTCGGCCTCGGCCTTGCCGGCTTTGCCGTCTACATGGCCAAGAGCTACATCCAGCGGTACCAGGCCGAGCTGGCCCATGAACGGTCGAACCGCGATCCCGGCATCGACACGGTCGAGGTCTATGTCGCCACGAAGAAACTGAAATACGGGCAGGAGCTCAACCTCGACGACGTCCGCCTCACCCCTTTCCCGGCCATGTCGCTGCCCGAAGGCGTGTTCGAGACCGAAGAGGCGCTCTTCCCCGAAGGCGATGCGGAACCCCGCACCGTCCTGCGCTCGATCGAACCGAACGAGGCGATCCTCGCCGTCAAGGTGACGGGCCCGGGCGAAGAGGCCGGCATCACCTCGCAGCTCGAGCGCGGCATGCGCGCCTTCGCCATCAACGTCGACGTCACCAGCGGCGTCTCGGGCTTCCTGCGCCCCGGCGACCGCGTCGACATCTACTGGACCGGGCAATCCGCCAGCGCCGGGTCCCAGCTCGAAGGCCGCGGCGCCAAGGAAGTGACCAAGCTGA
Source organism: Roseovarius sp. (assembly GCF_040223625.1). GTDB lineage: Bacteria > Pseudomonadota > Alphaproteobacteria > Rhodobacterales > Rhodobacteraceae > Roseovarius. The sequence continues at coordinate 29,949 of NZ_JAVKFX010000019.1, forward strand.
TCGAGACCAACGTCAAGCTGATCGCGGTCGACCAGGAGGCCAACGCCGACACCAACGAGGCGATCATCGCCCGCACCGTCACCGTCTCGGCCCGTCCGCAGCAGGTGGCCTCGCTGGCCCAGGCGCAATCGACCGGACGGCTCTCGCTGTCGCTGGTCGGCGCCGAGGACGATTCCATCGCCGAGGCGATCGAGGTCGACCAGCGCAGCCTGCTCGGCATCGAGGAACAGGTGGTCGAAAGCGCCCCGATCCAGCAGGAGATCTGCACCATCCGCACCCGCCGCGGGGGCGAGGTGATCGAAACCCCGATCCCCTGCACCAACTAGGCCGGTTTTCCCGATCCGATTTTCTGAAAGGCGCCGCTCCCCGCGGCGCCTTTTCACGTCCCGGTTCACGCCTCCCCGCGCGCCAACTGGTTTCATTCGCGCAACGATCCCGCAAAAATTTCATCAAAGCCGGCCCGAAAGTCATTGATTCTTGCAAAAATTTCGGAATTGGCCCATCCTGACCGAAATGCGGGCGCCAAGACCCGCTTCTCGAGGCGTGATCGGAAAGGCAGGTCACATGACAATTCAGCGCTTACTCAAGGCCGCCCTGGCCGGGCTGGTTTTGGCGTACGGGCCAATTGCGGGCTCGGCCATGGCAGAGTCGCTCCAGGTCGTCCGGAAGGGAACCGGGCGAGACCTCAGCATCACCATGAACCAGGCGGTCGTGGTCGAAAGCGACGTGCCCTTCGCGGAACTCAGCATCGCCAACCCGGCCATCGCCGACTTCTCCACCCTTTCCGACCGCACGATCTACGTGCTCGGCAAATCGCCGGGCCGCACTACCCTCACCCTGCTCGACGCCACCGGGCGCCTCATCACCAATGTCGAGGTCCGCGTCAGCGCCGATATCTCCGAATTCAAGGAACGCCTCCGCCAGGTCCTGCCCGGCGAGGCGATCGAGGTCCGCTCCGCCAATGACGGCATCGTCCTCTCGGGCACGGTCAGCAGCACCACCCGCATGGACCGCGCCCTCGAACTGGCCCAGCGCTACGCACCCGAGCGCGTGTCGAACCTCATGTCCGTCGCCGGCAAGCACCAGGTGATGCTCAAGGTCCGCTTCGCCGAGATGCAGCGCAGCGTGTCCAAGGCACTCGGCACCTCGCTGTCGATCGACGGGCGCAACAATTCCGGCGTCGGCGTCATCGGCGGCACCAACACCACCAACACCCAAGGGGCCGTGCTCAACACCCTCGCCGGCGCCATCCCCTCTGTCCAGGCCAACAACGGCGCCATCGCCTTCGGCTTCGACATCGGCTCGACCGAGGTCGGCATCCTGCTGGAAGCGCTGGAAACCAAGGGCGTCGTCCGCACCCTGGCCGAACCGAACCTCACCGCCCTGTCGGGGCAGGAGGCCAAGTTCCTCGCCGGCGGCGAATACCCGATCCCGGTGGCCCAGGAAAACGGCGTCACCACGATCGAGTTCAAGCCCTTCGGCGTCGAGCTCAACTTCATCCCCCGCGTGGTCGATGACGGGATCATCAACCTCGAACTGGCCGCGGCCGTCTCCTCGATCGACGCCGCCAACGCGCTCGTCGTAGACGGCCTGACGGTCAACGCCTTCCGCCGCCGCGACACCTCCACCACCGTGGCCATGCGCGACGGGCAAAGCTTCGCCATCGCCGGCCTGCTGCAGGACGATTTCCGCGACAACAGCGGCCAGGTGCCGTGGATCGGCGACGTGCCGGTGCTCGGCGCGCTGTTCCGCAGCGCCGACTACCAGCGCGCCCAGACCGAACTGGTGATCATCGTCTCGGCCCACCTCGTCACACCCACCACGGGCGAGGCGCTGGCCCTGCCCACCGACCGCGTCCGCATCCCCAGCGAGCGCGACCTTTTCCTCAACGGCCGTGTCGCCCGCGACGTCCCCGAAAACAGCCCGGCAGGCGAAGTCGCCCGGCAGGATTTCAACGGCTCCTACGGCTACGTAATGGACTAGGCGAGAGGACAGCGCCATGAAACGACCCCTCCTTGCGACAACGGCCCTTCTGGCGCTGACCGCGTGCTCCTACCCCACCGAAGTGCTCCGGTCCTACTCGGAATCCGGCTCCATCGCCGATGGCGGCAATTTCGGCAATTCCACCATGAACAACACCCAGATCATGACCGGCGAAAAACACTACGCCGTCGATCTGTCGCGCCGCTTCGCCAGCGAGGTCGGCAACACGGTGAACTTTGCCTTCAACTCGGCCCGGCTCGACGCCACCGCCGTAAACGTGCTGCGCCGCCAAGCGCATTTCATCCGCCAGTTCCCCGAGGTCCGCTTCCGGGTCTACGGCCACACCGACCTAGTCGGCTCGACCTCCTACAACAACAGCCTCGGCCTGCGCCGGGCCCAGGCGGTGGTGAACTTCTTCGCCAGCCAGGGCATCAGCCGCTCCCGGCTCGAGGCGGTCGTTTCCTACGGCGAAACCCAGCCGCTCGTCGCGACGCAGGACCGCGAGCGCCGCAACCGCCGCACCGTCACCGAGGTCAGCGGCTTCGTCGCCTCCCACCCGATCATCATGGACGGCAAATATGCCGAGGTCGTCCACCGCGAATATGTCGAAAGCGCGACATCGGCAACCACGCTGGCGATCGTCGGCAACAGCGAAGGGGTCGCCACCGGCGAATGAACGGGCGGCCCGACCGCCCGCCACACCGAGATCTCCCTGTCCGGCAGCAGCCGGGCCACCTGAAGAAGCCCGCCACAATGGCGGGCTCTTTTTGTCTACCGGTTCCGCACAATTGGAGTTTTTTGGCCCAAATGTTGCCCACATTATCGGCGAGGTTCCCACGATAACGAGTTCCCCGGAACGTATCGGGGGCGGCGCTGCGAGGGACGCAGAAGCGTGCGCCATGCGCCGCAGATTGATGAATGGGACCCGGAATGACGAGTAGTGACAGCAGCAATTCGGAACAGATACCGCTTGTCGCCTGCACGGTCAGCCGCGATGTGCAGAACTTCGACCTGCTCATCGAGGACATGGAAGCCGCGCTCGGCGAGGCCTGGGGCGATCTGAACATCAACGAGGCGCTGGCCTTCTTCGGCCAGCCCGAGGCGACCGGCATCGAGTTCGCCGCCGTCGCCATCGACGATTCCGACGAAGACGACATCCCGCTGCTCAGCGAAATCATCACCATGGCCAGCTCGCGCGGCATCCGCGTCATCCTCATCGCCGAGGATGTCAGCCCCGCCGTCCTGCACCAGCTCCTGCGCCAGGGCGCCGACGAATTCGTGCCCTACCCCCTGCCCGAGGGAGAGCTCGAGGCAGCGATCGAACGCATCCGCCGGCGCGAGGAACAGGCCACCGTCGAAGGCACCCCCTTCGCCGCCGGCAACACGCCCGGCGACGGCGTCCTGCTCGCGGTCCAGGGCCTTGCGGGCGGCACCGGCGCCACCACGATGGCCGTCAACCTGGCCTGGGAACTGGCCACCGTCGACAAGAACGACCCGCCGCGCGTCTGCCTGCTCGATTTCGGGCTTCAGACCGGCTCGACGGCCACCTATCTCGACCTGCCCCGCCGCGACGCAGTGTTCGAGATGTGGTCCGACACGGAATCCATGGACGAGGACATCTTCAAGCAGTCGCTGATCGCCTTCGAGGACAAGCTCTGGGTGCTCACCGCGCCCACCGACATGCTGCCGCTCGACATGATCACCCCCGAGGATGTGGGCCGCGTGCTCGAATTCGCCCGCTCGAAATTCGACTACGTGATCGTCGACATGCCCGCCACGTTGGTGCAATGGACGGAAACCGTCCTCAACGCCGCGCAGATCTACTTCGTCACGCTCGAGCTCGACATGCGCTCGGCCCAGAACGCCCTGCGCCTCAAGCGCGCGCTCCGCTCCGAGGACCTGCCGGTCGAGAAGCTCCGCTTCTGCCTGAACCGCTCGCCCAAGTTCACCGATCTCAACGGCAAGAGCCGCGTCAAGCGCATGGCCGAAAGCCTCGAGATCAGCATCGAGGTCCAGCTCCCCGATGGCGGCCGTGTCGTCACCCAGGCGGGCGACCACGGCTCCCCGCTCGCTCATTCGGCGGCCAAGAACCCGCTGCGCAAGGAAATCGCCAAACTGGCCGCGTCGCTGCACGAGATCGGCAAGCCCGACGCCGAAGAAGCGGCGTGAAAGGTAGATAACAGATGTTTTCCCGTTACAAGAAATCGGGCGCCGCGCCCGAAAAGGCCGCCAAGGTCAAGGCACCGGTGGACACGCCCAAGCCGCAACCGGCCGAGGCCCCGCCGAAACCCACGTCGCTGCGCCGGCCCTCGCCGACGCAGACCGCCGCGCCCTCGCCGGCCGACAAGGACCGCAAGCGCAAGGAGCGGCTGGCCGAGATCAAGCTCGACCTGCACCGCTCGCTGCTCGACAACCTCAACCTCGCCGCGCTCGACACCGCCACCGAATCCGACCTTCGCGCCGAGATCAGCTCGATCGCGGCCGAGGTGCTGGAAGAGCGTTCCATCGTCCTCAACCGCGAAGACCGCGCCACCCTCACGCAGGAGCTCTACGACGAGGTCAAGGGCCTCGGCCCGCTCGAAACCCTGCTCAAGGACGACTCGGTCAACGACATCCTCGTCAACGGCCCGCACCAGATCTTCGTCGAACGCGACGGCAAGCTCTCGCTCTCCGACGTGACCTTCAAGGATGAAAAGCACCTGCTGCGGATCATCGACAAGATCGTCTCCGCCGTGGGCCGGCGCGTGGACGAATCCAACCCTTACGTCGACGCCCGCCTCGCCGACGGCTCGCGGTTCAACGCCATGGTGCCGCCCATCGCGGTCGATGGCAGCCTCGTCTCGATCCGGAAATTCAAGAAGGACAAGCTCGGCATCGACGATCTCGTCCGCTTCGGCGCCTTCTCGGAAGAAATGGCCGCCTACCTCCAGGCCGCCGTCGCCACCCGCCTCAACGTCATCGTCTCGGGCGGGACGGGCTCGGGCAAGACCACCACGCTCAACGCGCTCTCGTCCTTCATCGACAACGCCGAGCGCATCCTCACCATCGAGGACACCGCCGAACTTCAGCTCCAGCAGACCCATGTCGGCCGGATGGAAAGCCGCCCCCCCAACGTCGAGGGCAGGGGCGAGGTCTCGCCCCGCGACTGTCTCAAGAACGCCCTGCGGATGCGCCCCGACCGCATCATCGTCGGCGAGACGCGCGGCGAGGAGGTGATCGACATGCTGCAGGCCATGAACACCGGCCACGACGGCTCGATGACCACGATCCACGCCAACAACGCCCGCGACGGCATCTCGCGGCTCGAGAACATGGTCGCCATGGCCGGCATCGAAATGCCGCTCAAGGCCGTCCGCAGCCAGATCGCCAGCGCCGTGAACCTCATCGTACAGGCCTCGCGCCTCCAGGACGGCTCGCGCCGCATGGTCTCGATCACCGAAATCACCGGCATGGAAGGCGACGTGATCTCCATGCAGGAAATCTTCCGCTTCCAGCGCACCGGCCTCACCCCCGACAACAAGATCATCGGGCATTTCACCGGCACCGGCGTGCGCTCGAACTTCTCGGAACGCTTCCGCCTGTGGGGCTACGACCTGCCCCCCAGCATCTATGAACCCGTCGCGGCAGAGTAACGCACATGAGCATCAGCATCGAACCCATCATCTACGGCCTGATCTTCTTCGGCGTGCTCGTGCTCGTCGAGGGCATCTACCTGACCGTCTTCGGCAAATCGATCAGCCTCAACAGCCGCGTCAACCGCCGGCTCGACATGCTCGACAAGATGGGCAACCGCGAGCAGGTGATGGAGAAACTCCGCAAGGAGATGACCCAGCACCTCAAGGCGCGCAACATCCCGATCTACGCCATCCTGTCCTCCAAGGCGCAGAAGGCGGCCATCGCCTTCACCCCGAAACAGCTCATCATGCTGATGGGCGCGGTGTCGGTCTTCGCCTTCGTGGGCCTCACCATCGCCACCGATACCGAGGTCGCGGTCCGCGCCGCGGTCTCCATCGGCATCGGCATCGGCGGCGTCTTCGTCTGGATCAACTCCAAGGCGTCCAAGCGCATGAAATTGCTCGAGGAACAGCTCCCCGACGCGATCGAACTGATGGTCCGCTCCCTGCGCGTCGGCCACCCGTTCTCCTCGGCCATTTCCATCGTCGCCAACGAGGTCTCCGACCCGCTCGCCACCGAGTTCGGCATCATCGCCGACGAAAGCGCCTATGGCCGCGACGTGGGCGAGGCACTCAAGGACATGGCCGAACGGCTCGACATGCAGGATCTCCGCTTCCTCGCCGTCGCCGTCACCATCCAGCAGCAATCGGGCGGCAACCTCGCCGAGATCCTCGACGGTCTCGCCAAGGTGATCCGCGCCCGCTTCCGCCTGTTCCGCCGCGTCAAGGCCATCACCGCCGAGGCGCAGTGGTCCGGCAACTTCCTGTCGGCCTTCCCGATCCTGGCCCTCGTGGGCATCCAGATGGTCAAGCCCGATTATTACGACGAAGCGATGACCCACCCGCTCTTCATCCCGGCCTGCATCGCCGTGGGCGGGTTCCTCGTGACGAACATCTTCGTCATGCGGTCGCTCGTGAACATCAAGGTCTGAGGCCATGTTCGATCAACTCACCGGAACCCTCACCGATCAACTCGGCCCCTTCGGCCCGCTGATCGCCGTCGGCACGCTCGGCGTGGTCCTGATCCTGATCTGCATCCCGATCCTGATCAAACAGTCGCAGGACCCGCTCGACAAGCTGAAGAAGGCCAACAACTCCGGCAAGGCGCCGAGTTCGGGCAAGGAACGCCTGCGCGCCAAGTCGCGCAACGAGAAACTCGAGAAATACGCCACCTTCCTCGAGCCGCAGGACGAGAAGCAGCTCAGCAAGATGCGGCTGACGCTGATGCAGGCCGGCTACCGCGACCGCGACGCCGTGCGCTATTTCCACTTCGCCCAGTTCGCCCTCGGCATCGGCGGGCTGATCCTCGGGGTGATCTATTTCGTGTTCTTCGTCTCGAACGACGAGACCACCACCCAGCAGACGCTGATGTACACGCTCGGACCGGGCGGCGTGGGCTACATGCTGCCCAAGTACTGGGTCACCAAGCGCCTGCAACAGCGCCAGGAAGAGATCGAACAGGGCTTCCCCGACAGTCTCGACATGATGCTCACCTGCGTCGAGGCGGGCCAGTCGATGGACCAGGCGATCATCCGCGTCTCGCGCGAGATCCAGGCCTCCTACCCGGCGCTCGCCCAGGAATACGAGATCGTCTCGCAACAGATGAAGGCCGGCCGCGACAAGCCCTCCGTGCTCAGCGACATGGCCGAACGCTGCGGCGTGCAGGACATCTCCAGCTTCGTCACCGTGCTGATCCAGTCGCAAAGCTTCGGCACCTCGATCGCCGACGCCCTGCGGGTCTATGCCGGCGAGATGCGTGACAAACGGGTCATGCGCGCCGAGGAAAAGGCCAACAAGCTGCCGACGAAGATGACATTGTCCACGATGATGTTTACAGTGCCCCCACTACTGATCATCCTTGTCGGGCCGTCGGTTCTGGGCATCATGGAACTGTTCTCGATGGCGGGCAAGTAACCACAACGCCGAAATGGCGGGGCAGACATGATACGGGCACGAGCCGCTTTCCTGGCTTGCATCGCCCTTGCTGCATGCAGCGAGGGCGTTTCGCGTGACAATCCCTTCGCGCCGGGCATCAAGTCCGGCGCCGAAGCCGTCGACGGCATGCTCGTCGGCCACCGGCTGATGGATGCGGGCGAATACGAATTGGCGATCGACGCCTATTCCCGCGCCGCCCTCCAGCAGGGCATGACCGCCGACGTCCTCTCCGGCATCGGCACGGCCAACCTCAAGCTCAGCCGCCTGCACACCGCCGAACGCCTCCTCCGCCAGGCCCTCGACAAGGACGAGCGCAGCCCGGAAATCTGGAACAACTTGGGCGTCGTGCTGATGGAACGTGGCGAAATTGCGGAAGCGGAACAGGTCTTCCGCCGCGCCTACGCCCTCGATAATGGCCAAAGTGACTCAATTCGCGACAATTTGCGGTTAGCACTCGAAAAATCGGAAATTTCCGAGTACACTCCCGAGGAAGAACAAGATTACAAATTGGTACGGCGGGGCACCAGCGACTACCTGATCCGCAAGATACCATGACGAGGCAAGGGCAGTAAAAGGACGCAAAAATGCGCCATCTGATGACTTTGAGCGTATGCGCTGTCAGCGTATTTGCGCTTTCCGCGTGCGACAAGAAGACAGGCACCGATGTCGACCGCGCCTTCCAGGGCGTCAATGTCGTCGACGAAAGCAACCTCAACGACGTGATGCTTTCCGTGGCCGACCCGAACGAGGCCGTCTCCTACTTCCAGCGCGCCACCGGCGAACAGCCCGAGCGGCTCGAACTCTCCCGCGGGCTCGCCAAGTCGCTGGTCCGCGCCAAGCGCTCGACCGAGGCGGCATCGGCCTGGAAGAAAGTCGCCGAACACCCCGAGGCCACCGACGAGGACCGCGTCGACTATGCCGACGCGCTCATCCGCAACAACGACTGGGAGCGCGCCGAGCAGGTGCTCGACCGCATCCCGCCCACCTTCGAAAGCTTCAAGCGCTACCGGCTCGAGGCCATGGTCGCCGACAGCAACCAGGAATGGCAGAAGGCCGACAGCTTCTACGAAACCGCCATCGGCCTGACCACACGCCCGGCGGGCGTGATAAACAACTGGGGCTATTCCAAGCTCACCCGCGGCGACTATGCCGAGGCCGAACGCCTCTTCGCCGACGCCATCCGCCAGGACAGCTCGCTCTTCACCGCCAAGAACAACCTCGTCCTCGCCCGTGGCGCACAGAAGAACTACTCCCTGCCCGTGGTCAACACCTCCCAGACCGAACGGGCCCAGCTGCTCTACACGCTGGCGCTCTCGGCCATCAAGCAGGGCGACACCACCATCGGCAAGGGCCTCCTGCGCGACGCCATCGACACCCATCCCCAGCATTTCGAGGCCGCCGCGCGGTCACTCGCCGCACTCGAGGACAACGTGAGCAACTAGATGGCCCTCGCGATCTCGCCATCCGAGGCGCTCTGGTTCCTGCCCTTCGTCGTCCCGATCTGCCTCTGGGTGATGTGGAGCGACCTGTCCGCCATGCGCATCCCCAACCTCTCGGTGATTGCCCTGGCGGCGGTCTTCATCGTGGTGGGCCTCGTCGCCCTCCCCTGGGCCGACTACCCGTGGCGCCTCCTGACCATGGTCGTCGTCCTGGTGCTGATGTTCGGCGCCAACGTCATCGGCCTGATGGGCGCGGGCGACAGCAAGTTCATCGCCGCCGCCGCCCCCTTCATCGACCCGGGCGATGTGGGCCCGCTCTGCCTGATCTTCGCGGCGAACCTGCTGGCCTGCTTCGTCACCCACCGCATCGCCAAGCACACCGCCCTCCGCCGCCTCGCCCCCGACTGGATAAGCTGGGACCGCGGCCGCAAGTTTCCCATGGGCTTCGCCCTCGGTGCCACCCTCATCGTCTACCTCGCCCTGGGCGCCGCCTACGGCACCTGAGGCCCGCGCGCGGCCCCGCCCGCGATGCCCACACCACGCCCGCCCCCTTCCACATTTTCACCGTTTTTCCCCCCGATATTGCCCCCGACCGGAACCGAATACAGGGGCAGACACATGAACATGCAGGCATCCCAGGGCGTCCAGCCACCCCCGCCCCCCAAGGGGCTGGAGGACATGCAACTCCCCATCGTGATGATGCGCGACATCCTCATCAAGACGATGTTCCGCAAGAACCTCGACACCGTCAGCGACCTGGCCGAGGCCATCTGCCTCCCCCGCGCCGTCACCCAGGAACTGATGGACATGGCCCGCTCCCAGTCGATGGTCGAGGCGATGGGCACGCTCAGCGCGACCGCCGGCTCGGAAATGGGCTACCAGCTCACCGACAGCGGCAAGGCCCGCGCCCTCGACGCGCTTTCGCAGTCGGAATATTTCGGCGCCATGCCCGTGCCCCTCGCCGTCTACGGCGAACAGGTCCAGCGCCAGTCGATCCGCAACATCCAGATCACGCGCGAGGAACTGGTCCAGTCCATGGGCCACCTCGTCCTGCCCAACAGCCTGCTCGACTATCTCGGGCCCGCCGTCTCGGCCGGCCGTTCGATCCTGATGTACGGGCCGCCGGGCAACGGCAAATCCTCGATCTCCAACGGCATCCGCGCCGCCATGGGCGACAAGATCTACGTCCCCCGCGCCATCGAGTACTCGGGCCAGGTCATCACCGTCTACGACCCGATCGTCCATTCCAAGGCCGAGGTCGAAACCGACGACCCCAACAGCCTCCGCCGCCGCCGCACATGGGACACCCGCTACGTCCGCTGCGAACGCCCCACCGTGGTGACCGGCGGCGAGCTGTCGCTCTCCATGCTCGACCTCGTCTACAACCCCACCGCCCGCACCTACCAGGCGCCGCTGCAGCTCAAATCCTCCGGCGGCATCTTCATCGTCGACGACCTCGGCCGCCAGGCCGAACCGCCGCAATCGCTGGTCAACCGCTGGATCGTGCCGCTCGAGGAATCGAAGGACATCCTCGCCCTGCAATCCGGCGAGAAATTCGAGGTGCCCTTCGACACGCTGGTGATCTTCTCCACCAACTTCCACCCCAACGAGATCTTCGACCAGGCCGCACTCCGCCGGATCTTCTTCAAGATCAAGATTGACGGGCCCAGCCAGGCCGACTTCCTCAAGATCTTCGCCATGGTCGCCAAGAAAAAGCAGATGCCCCTCAACGAGGCCTCGCTGCTGCACCTGCTCAAGAAGAAATACCCGACGATCAACAACGTCTATGCCAACTACCAGCCTGTCTTCCTCATCGACCAGATGATCGCCACCTGCGAATTCGAGGGCATCCCCTACCAGATGACCCCCGAACTGATCGACCGCGCCTGGGCCAACATGTTCGTCAAGGACGAGAAGATCGTGAAGTGACGGCAGGATAGCCGACCGCTTCAGTCCCCCGGAATCGCGAGGCCGCCCGCAAGGGCGGACGAGCACAACGGCGCGAGACGGCCCGAAAGGGCCGGCGAGCAAACTCCCCTCGCCCTCGCCCCCCCGCCGGTCTAGATACCGGGGCATGACCGCCCTGCCCCCGCTCTTCACCGACTGGTTCGCCGCCCGCGGCTGGCACATCCACCCGCACCAGCAGGCCATGCTCGACCGCGCCGACGCCCCGGCGCAGCTCCTCATCGCCCCCACCGGCGGCGGCAAGACGCTGGCGGGCTTCCTGCCCACCCTCGTGGACCTCGCCGAAGGCGATCACGCCGGCCTCCACACCCTCTACATCTCCCCCCTCAAGGCGCTCGCCGCCGACATCAAGCGCAACCTCACCACCCCGGTCAGCGAGATGGGCCTGCCCATCCGCATCGACGACCGCACCGGCGACACGCCCGCCTCCCGCAAGAAACGCCAGCGCGCCGACCCGCCCCATATCCTGCTCACCACCCCTGAAAGCCTGGCCCTCCTCACCTCCTACGAGGACGCCCACAGAACCTTCGCCGGCCTCAAACGCGTGGTCATCGACGAAATCCACGCCCTCGCCGAATCCAAGCGCGGCGACCAGCTCATGCTCGCCCTCTCCCGCCTGCAGGCCCTCTGCCCCAACCTCCGCCGCGTCGGCCTGTCGGCAACCGTCGAAGACCCCGCCGCCATCGCCCGCCTCCTCGCCTGCCACCCCGACCCCTGCGACATCCTGCAGGCCGATCCGGGCCCGGAACCCGACATCGCCATGCTCACCACCGAGGAACGCCCCCCCTGGGCCGGCGGCGGTGCCGCCTATGCCATCCCCGCCGTGCTCGAGCAGGTCCGCCGCCACCGCACCACGCTGATCTTCCACAACACCCGGGCGCAGGCGGAAATCTTCTTCCACAACCTCTGGCTCGCCAACGAGGAAAGCCTGCCCATCGGCATCCACCACGGCTCCCTCGACCGGGTCCAGCGCGAACGGGTCGAGGCCGCCATGCAACAGGGCCGCCTCCGCGCCATCGTCTGCACCGGCTCCCTCGACCTCGGCATCGACTGGGGCGATGTCGATCTCGTCATCCAGGTCGGCGCGCCCAAGAACGTCAAGCGCCTCGTCCAGCGCATCGGGCGCGCGAACCACAATTACAACGCTCCCTCCAAGGCCCTCCTCGTCCCGGCCAACCGCTTCGAGGTGGTCGAATGCCAGGCCGCCCTGCAAGCCGTCCGCGACCACGACCTCGACGGCGAACCGCGCGGCCGCGGCCCTCAGGACGTGCTCTGCCAGCACATCCTGATACGCGCCTGCTCCGGCCCCTTCTCCGCCTCCGACCTCTTTGCCGAAATCACCACCGCCGGCGCCTATGCCGATCTCACCCGCGCCGAATTCGACGCCTGCCTCGATTTCTGCGCCACCGGCGGCTACGCGCTCCGCGCCTACGACCAGTGGCAGCGCCTCAAGCAGACCGACGGGCTCTGGCACCTCCGCGACCCCCGCAGCGCCAAGCTGATCCGCATGAACATCGGCACCATCCAGGACACCGACCTCCTCAAGGTCCGGATGCAACGCTCCCGCGGCGGCAAACCCCTGGGCGAGGTCGAGGAAGCCTTCGCCGCCTCCCTCACCCCCGGCGACACCTTCCTGATCGGCGGCGAAATCGTCCGCTACGAATCCTTGCGCGAAATGACCGTCGAGGTCAGCCGCGACCGTGGCCGCCAGCCCAAGATCACCGTCTTCGGCGGCACCAAGTTCGCCACCTCCACCCAGCTCAGCCAGCGCATCCTGTCGCTCCTGAACACCGGCGACTGGTCCGCCCTGCCCGCCCACACCGCCGACTGGCTCCGCCTGCAATCCGACATGTCGCGCCTCCCGAAATCCGGCGAGTTGCTCATCGAAAGCTTCCCCCACGAAGGCCGCGAACACGCCTGCATCTACGGCTTCGCCGGCCGCAACGCGCAACAAACCCTCGGCCTCATCCTCACCAAGCGGATGGAGGAGCTGGGCCTTCACCCCATGGGCTTCGTCTCCACCGATTACGCCACCCTCATCTGGGGCCTCGACCCGCTCACCGACCCCGGCCCCCTCTTCGACCTCTCCAGCCTCCGCGAAGGCCTCGACCGCTGGCTCGCCGGCAACCAGCTGATGAAACGCACCTTCCGCGCCTCGGCCACCATCGCCGGCCTCATCCAGCGCAACACGCCCTCCGCCAAGAAATCCGGGCGGCAGGCCACCTTCTCCTCCGACATCCTCTACGACACGCTGGCGCGCTACGACCCCGACCACCTCCTCCTCCAGATCACCCGGACCGAGGCCATGCGCGGCCTCATCGATTTCGGCCGCATCGAGGAAATGATCGCCCGCATCGACGGCCGCATCGACCTTCTCCGCCTGCCCCGCGTCACCCCCTTCGCCGCCCCCCTCTTCCTCGAACAGGGCCGCACCCCCGTCGAAGGCGCGGCACAGGAACGCCTGCTGGCCGAGGAAACCGAGCGGCTCATGGCCGCCGCCGGCCTCTCCACCTGAATTTCCACCCGCAGGGTCTTGAAATCGCCCCCTTTCCGCGCGAAGAACAATGCATGAACGGGCATGATTTCTCCCTCGCAGGCGCGCCGCTCGTGGCGCTCGGCTCCGGCGCGCTCTACTGGCCCGCCGAGGGGCTGCTCTGCATCTCCGACCTGCACCTCGGCAAGGCCGAACGCCGCGCCCGGCTGGGCGACGGCTACCTGCCCCCCTACGAGACGCAGGATACCCTCTCCCGCCTCGAGGACGACCTCCGCCTGACCGAGGCCACCACCGTCATCTGCCTCGGCGACAGCTTCGACGACCGCGCCGCGGCAGATGCCCTTCGGGACGAGGAAAAACTCTGGATCGCTGCCCTCCAAGCGGGCCGCCGCTGGGTCTGGATCGAGGGCAATCACGATCCCGGCCCCGTCGAACTCGGCGGCACCCATCTCGCCGAGCTTCCCCTCCCGCCCCTCACCTTCCGCCACATCGCCAAACCCGGGCAAAGCGGAGAGATTTCGGGCCATTACCACCCCAAAACCACCCTGCGCACCCGCGGCCGCGCCATCACCCGCCCCGCCTTCCTGATCGACGCCGACCGCGTGATCATGCCCGCCTACGGCACCTATACCGGGGGCCTGCGCAGCAACGACCGCGCCTTCGCCCCCCTCATGCGCGACGAGGCCATCGCGGTGCTCACCGGCCCCGTGCCCCACGCCGTGCCCCTGCCCCGCTGAAACCCGTTCCCCTTCCCGCGCCGCCCCGCTACCCTGCGGGGCGAACAGGAAAGGCCCGCCATGACCCCGCAAATGGAAGAGAAAATCCGCCAAAGCTTCGCCAAGCAGTCGATGATGGCCACCCTCGGCGCCCGCCTCGGCCAGCTCGAAACCGGCGCCATCGAGGTCGAGGCCCCCATCCTCCCCGGCAGCCTCCAGCAACAGGGCTTCGCCCATGCCGGCCTCACCTTCGCCATCGGCGACACCGCCGCCGGCTACTCGGCCCTCTCCGTCATGCCCGAGGACAGCGAAATCCTCACCACCGAACTCAAGATCAACCTCCTCGCCCCCGGCCAGGGCGAGAAACTCATCGCCCGCGGCAAGGTCATCAAACCCGGCCGCCGCCTCGTCATCGTGCAATCGGATGTCTACGCCGTGCAGGACGGGAACGAGACCCACATCGCCATGCTCATGGGCACGACCATCGCGGTGAAGGTGGCCACCTAAAATCGCGCGTCACCGCCCCGTAGGGTGGGTGCCAACCCACCTAACACCCTCACACAAAACAAAAAACGCCCCGGAAACCCCGGGGCGCCCTTCAACCGCAATCCGCAAACCTCAGGCCGTCAGCCCCTCCGGCTCCGGCACCCCGTTCGCCCGGCAACAGGCCGTCACCGTATTCGCCAGCAAACAGGCAATCGTCATCGGCCCCACGCCACCCGGAACCGGCGTGATCGCACCCGCCCGCTCCGAGGCCGACGCGAATTCCACGTCCCCCACAAGCCGCGTCTTGCCTTCACCCTTCTCCGGCGCGTCGATCCGGTTGATGCCCACGTCGATCACCGTGGCGCCCTCCTTGATCCAGTCGCCCGGCACCATCTCGGGCCGGCCCACCGCCGCCACCACGATATCCGCACGCCGCACAACCTCGGCCAAATCCTTCGTCCGCGAATGTGCAATCGTCACGGTACAGCTATCGCCCAGCAACAACTGCGCCATCGGCTTGCCGACGATGTTCGACCGCCCGACAACCACCGCGTTCAGACCCGACAGGCTCCCGTGGTGCTCCCGCAGCATCATCAGGCAGCCCAGCGGCGTGCACGGCACCATGCTCTTCTGCCCGGTCCCCAGCAGCCCCACGTTCGAAATGTGAAACCCGTCCACATCCTTCTCGGGGCTGATCGAGTTGATCACCAGATCCTCGTCCAGATGCTTCGGAAGCGGCAATTGCACAAGGATCCCATGCACATCCGGGTCATTGTTCAACTGGTCGATCAGCGCCAGAAGATCGGCCTCCGACGTATCCACATCCAGCTTGTGCTCGTAGGAGTTCATCCCCGTCTCGACGGTCTTCTGCCCCTTCGAGCGCACGTAGACCTGGCTGGCCGGGTCCTCGCCGACCAGCACCACCGCCAGCCCCGGCGTGATCCCGTGCTCGTCTTTCAGTTTCGCGACATGCGCCGCGACCTTTTCCCGAACCTTCGCGCTGAAGGCTTTCCCGTCGATGATCTGAGCGGTCATTTATCCATCCCTGAAATTGCGGTGGGTTCCCCCCACCCTACGACCGCAACCGTAGGGTGGGTGTCAACCCACCTGCCCCTTAAAAGAGACCTTCGATCTCGCCCGCCTCGTTCAGCCGGATGTTCTCGGCCGCAGGCTTCGAGGGCAGGCCCGGCATCGTCATGATCTCACCACAGACCACCACAACGAACCCGGCCCCGGCCGACAGCCGCACTTCGCGCACCGGCACCGAATGCCCCACCGGCGCCCCGCGCAGGTTCGGATCGGTCGAGAAGCTGTACTGCGTCTTCGCCATGCAGACCGGCAGGTTGCCGTATCCCTGCTCTTCCCAAAGCTTGAGCTGGTCGCGGATCTTCTTGTCGGCCAGCACCTCGTCGGCGCGGTAGATGCGCTTGGCGATGGTCTCGATCTTCTCGAAGAGCGGCATGCTGTCGGGGTAGAGCGGGCCGAAATTCGCGTTCCCTGCATCGACCACCTCGACCACCTTCTTCGCAAGGTCCTCCGACCCTTTCGAGCCATCCGCCCAGTGCCGCGACACCACCGCCTCGGCCCCGTGCTCCTTGACGTAATCCTTCACCGCCTGGATCTCGGCCTCGGTGTCGTTGACGAAATGGTTGATCGCCACTACCACCGGCACGCCGAAGGATTTGACGTTCTCGATATGCCGGCCAAGGTTCGGGCAGCCCTTCTTCACGGCGGCCACGTTTTCCTCGCCAAGGTCAGCCTTGGCCACGCCGCCGTTCATCTTCATCGCCCGCACCGTGGCCACCAGAACCACCGCCGACGGCGCCAGCCCGGCCTTGCGGCACTTGATGTTCATGAACTTCTCGGCGCCCAGGTCGGCGCCGAACCCGGCCTCCGTCACCACGTAATCCGAGATCTTCAGCGCGGTCGTCGTCGCGATGACCGAGTTGCAGCCATGCGCGATGTTGGCGAACGGGCCGCCATGCACGAAGGCGGGGTTGTTCTCCAGCGTCTGCACCAGGTTCGGCTGCATCGCGTCCTTCAGCAGAACGGTCATCGCCCCTTCCGCCTTGATGTCGCGGCAATACACCGGCGTCCGGTCCCGGCGATAGGCCACGATCATCGCGCCTAGCCGCTTTTCGAGGTCCTTCAGGTCCGAGGCAAGGCACAGGATCGCCATCACCTCCGAGGCCACGGTGATGTCGAACCCGTCCTCGCGGGCGAAACCGTTCGACACGCCGCCAAGGCTCGAGGTGATCTGCCGCAGGCTGCGGTCGTTCATGTCCACCACGCGCCGCCACGTCACCCGGCGGGTGTCGATCTCTTCCGAGTTGCCCCAGTAGATGTGGTTGTCGATCATCGCCGACAACAGGCTGTGCGCGCTGGTGATGGCGTGGAAATCGCCGGTGAAGTGAAGGTTCATGTCCTCCATCGGCACCACCTGCGCATACCCGCCCCCGGCCGCGCCGCCCTTCATCCCGAAGTTCGGGCCGAGCGACGCCTCGCGGATACAGATCATCGCCTTCTTGCCGATCCGGTTCAGCCCGTCGCCAAGCCCCACCGTCGTCGTGGTCTTGCCCTCGCCCGCCGGGGTCGGGTTGATCGCCGTCACCAGGATCAGCTTGCCGGTCGCGTTCTTCTGGACCGAGTCGATATACTCCTGGCTCACCTTCGCCTTGTCATGGCCATAGGGCAGCAGGTGGTCGGACGGGATGCCCAGCTTGTCGCCGATCTCCTGGATCGGCTTCTTCTTGGCTTCGCGGGCGATCTCGATATCGGATTTATGGCTCATGTCTGGTCCTCTGGTGGCCGCGGGAGGCGGAGTCTCTCGGCCCGGTCAATACAGAACCCGCCCCCGCATACGAATTGCGAATCCGACATTTCCCGCGCCTCTTGCGGCGGGCGGTCGCAGATCGGTTTCATATCGGAAACCCGCCCTCCCCCGCGACTCGAATCATGGAACTGGCAAGGGGGAGGTCCCGTTGGCACTCCAGAAGGCGGCATCAGGCCGCCCACCGGGATCACCCCGGGTTTGAAAGGAGGAAATACCATGACACGGATTTTCACGACGCTACTGACCACCACGATGCTGGCCGGCGCCCCCGCGCTCGCCGCAACGGATTCGGCCGACAACAGCTCGGCCAACAACATCTGCGAGAACGCCTTCAACTGGGGCGACGCCGATGAAAACGCCAAGCTGACCCGCACCGAGATCGAGAACATGCGCGATCAGGACTACGGCGCCATCGACGCCAATTCCGACGGCGAGATCAGCAAGCAGGAATATGTCAACTGCCTCGGCACCTCGGCCAAGATGGCCCGCGACGAGGCCGAAACCGGCCAGGAGCAGGGCAAGTACAACATGGCCGAGTGGTCGCATCTCGCCGATGACGAAACCACCGAAATGAGCGCCGAGGATTGGGCCAATGAAGCCCGCAAGGCCTGGGAAGACGGCGACACCGAGAAGCAGGACGCCATGAGCTATGGCGGCTCCGCTTCCGAGACCAGCGAGGAATTCGCCCGCGCCGCGACCCAGCGCTTCAAGATGCATGACACCAATGGTGACGGCATCATCACGGTCAGCGAGTACGAGACCGACGTCTCGGAAACCAAGTTCGACGATCAGGCCATCCAGGCCCGGTTCAACGAGCTCGACGCCGACAACAGCGGCGGCATTTCACCGCAAGAATACCGCGGCGCCGGTGTCTGGGCGGCCCAGCCGGGCGGCCTGAAGGCCGAAGGCCAGTCGAACGCCACCACCGATGGTGACGCCGCCAGCGGCGGCAGCTCGGCCAGCGCCAAGGACTATGTCGACGATGGCAGCGAGAACAAGACCAGCGTCACGGCCGATGGCCTGTCGAACAATGCCGACACCACCGGCGGTGTGAGCGCGGCCAACAACGAAGCTGACAGCGCCACCGACCAGAGCGCCGACAGCACGGCCGAGGCCGACACCGACATGACCGCCAACGAAGACCAGGCGGCCAACGATCAGGGCGAAGCCTATGTCGTGCCGGTCTACCACTACTACATCCGGGTCATGTAACCACTTGACGACCCGATGAAAAAGGCCCGCCGCGATCCCTCGCGGCGGGCCTTTCCTTTTGTCGCGCCCGGCCCTCAGCCCAGCGCCGCGTCACACCGCTTGCAGGTGCCCGGGTGCTTGTGCGTCCCCACATCCGGCAGGATCTTCCAGCACCGCTGGCATTTCTCCCCCTCGGCCTTCTCGAACACCACCGTCACGCCCTCGACCTCCGGCAGGCGATAGGCCTCCGCCGGGCTCGGGTCGCCGGTCAGCCAGATGGCCGACGTGATGCAGATATCTTCGAAATTCACCGATTTCAGGATCTTCAGCATCTCGCGATCGTCGACATGCACCACCGGCGCCGCCTCGAGGCTCGCGCCGATCACCTTGTCGGTTCGCTGCACCTCCAGCGCCGCGGTCACCACGCGCCGCGCCCGCCGCACCTGCGCCCATTTCGCCGCCAGCGGCTCGTCGATCCAGTCCGCCGGCGTCTCCGGGATATCCACGAGGTGGACCGAGCTTTCCTCGCCCGGGAACCGCTCCAGCCAGACCTCCTCCATGGTGAACACCAGCACCGGCGCCAGCCACGTGGTCAGCCGGTGGAACAGGATATCCATCACCGTCCGTGCCGCCCGCCGCCGCTCGGTATCGCCGTCGCAGTAAAGCGCATCCTTCCGGATATCGAAGTAGAACGCGCTCAACTCCACCGTGGCAAAGTTGAACAGCGCCTGGAACACGCCCTGGAAGTCATACTCGGCATAGCCCTTGCGCACCTTGTGATCGAGCTCCGCCAGCCGGTGCAGCACCCAGCGCTCCAGCTCCGGCATATCCGCGGGCTTCACCCGGTCCGCCTCGCTGAAATGGCTCAAGGCCCCCAGCATGAACCGCATCGTGTTGCGCAGCCGCCGGTAACTGTCGGCGGTCCCCTTCAGGATCTCCGGCCCGATCCGCTGGTCGTTGGTGTAATCGGTCTGCGCCACCCACAGCCGCAGGATATCGGCGCCGTACTGCTTCACCACCTCTTCCGGCACAATCGTGTTGCCCAGCGACTTGGACATCTTGTTGCCCTTCTCGTCGAGCGTGAAGCCATGGGTCAGAACCCCGCGATAGGGCGCCTGCCCGATCGTCCCGCACGCCTGCAGCATCGAGGAATGGAACCACCCCCGGTGCTGGTCGGTGCCTTCGAGGTAGAGATCGGCCAAGCCATCCTCGCTGCCATCCTCCCGATCGCGCAGCACGAAGGCGTGGGTCGAGCCACTATCGAACCACACATCGAGAATGTCGTCGACCTTCTCCCACTCGGCCGGATCATAGTCATTGCCGAGGAACCGCTCCTTGGCCCCGGGCTTGTACCACGCATCGGCCCCTTCCGCCTCGAATGCCTCCAGGATGCGCGCATTGACGGTCTCGTCGCGCAGCAGGAAATCTTCGTCCGTCGGCATCGCGCCCACCTTGCGGAAACAGGTCAGCGGCACGCCCCAGGCCCTTTGCCGGCTCAACACCCAGTCCGGCCTTGCCTCGATCATCGAATACAGCCGGTTTCGCCCGGTCTTCGGTGTCCACTTCACCTTGTCGATTGACGTCAGCGCCCGCTTGCGGATGGTCTTGCCGAACTTGTCCTGCCCGTCGCCGACCTCCCGGTCGATGGCGGCAAACCATTGCGGCGTGTTGCGATAGATCACCGGCGCCTTCGAGCGCCACGAATGCGGGTAGGAGTGCTTGATCTTGCCCCGCGCCAGCAATCCGCCCACCTCGACCAGCTTGTCGATGATGGCCTTGTTGGCATTGCCCTCCTTGCCCTTGCGGTTGAGGATCTCGGTGCCGCCGAAGAAGGGCAGATCCTCGCGGAACGTCCCGTCATCCATGACGTTGTAGGTGATCACCTCGTCCAGCATCCCCAGGCCGCGATAGAGCTCGTACTCCTCCATCCCGTGGCTCGGCGCGCAATGCACGAACCCGGTGCCTTCCTCGTCGGTGACGAAATCCGCGGCGCGGAAATCCCGCAAATCATCCCATTCGCCATGCGCCCCCTCGGCCCCGGCAAACGGATGCTTCAGGCTCAGCCCCGACAATTCATCGGCGCTCACGTCCCGCACGCGTGTCCACATATCCGGTTCAAGCCTTGCCCGGCCCATCACGTCACCCGCCAGCTTGTCGGCCAGGATGAACCGGTCGCCCACATTGGCCCAGCACTGCTCCGGCGTGCCCGTGACCTCGTAAAGCCCGTAGGCGAAGTCCTCGCCATACACGACCGCCTTGTTCGACGGGATCGTCCACGGCGTCGTCGTCCAGATCACCACGAAGGCCCCCGCCAACCCGTCCCGGGCCTGACCCGGGACCTCGTCACCGGCCACCTCGAACTTCACCCAGATGGTAAAGCTCTCCTTGTCGTGATACTCCACCTCCGCCTCGGCCAGCGCGGTCTTCTCCACCGGCGACCACATCACCGGCTTCGACCCCTGGTAGAGCGTCCCGTTCATCAGGAACTTCTGGAACTCCTCCGCGATGATCCGCTCGGCCCGGAAATCCATCGTCAGGTAGGGCTTCGACCACTTCCCGGTCACGCCCAGCCGCTTGAACTCGTCGCGCTGCACGTCGATCCAGCCCTCGGCGAACTTCCGGCATTCCTGCCGGAAATCGACGATATCGACCTTGTCCTTGCTCTCGCCCTTGGCGCGGTACTGCTCCTCGATCTTCCACTCGATCGGCAGCCCGTGACAATCCCAGCCGGGGATATAGCGCGCATCCCGCCCCATCATCTGCTGGCTGCGCACCACCATGTCCTTGAGGATCTTGTTCAGCGCGTGGCCGATATGCAGATGCCCGTTGGCGTAAGGAGGACCGTCATGCAGCGTGAAGGGCTTCCGCCCCCCCTCCGCTACGGCCTTCTCGCGCAGGCGGGAATAGATGCGCAGGTCGTTCCAGCGCTCCAGCCACTCGGGCTCGCGCTTGGGCAGGCCCGCGCGCATCGGGAAATCGGTCTTCGGCAGGTTCAGCGTGTCTTTGTATTCGGGCATGTCGGCACACATGGGTGACGTCCTTTGTCACTTGGGTGGTCTCAGGTCTGGATGAGGGGGCGGCGCGGCTTGCCATGCGCCTTGTCCCGGCGGCTCGTCGGTCTCAGAGCGCCGGGCATGTAATTCGAATGATGATCGCGAACAGGTGCATCATGCGCCGGGTTATAGGCCGCGCGTCCGGCGGCGTCCAGAGCCGAGGCAAACCCCGTCCGCCCCACCGGCCCAGCGCCCCCGAACCGCGCCTCACACCCACCTTTCACTGTTCCGCAAATACTCAAATCCCCACCCTCCCAAACGCGCTTTCGTCCCAGGCCCGCCCCGAAACCGCCACACAAGCCACAAAGCGCCGCACCCCCTCGTTTCACTGTTCCGGAAATACTCAATTCCCCCCGTTTCCAAAACGCGCCCACCTCTCGGACCCGCCCCGAAACCGCCGCACGAGCCACAAAGCGCCGCCCCGCCCCGCTTCACCTTTCCAAAAAATACTCAAAGCCGACCCCGCCAACGCCGCCACGCCCTTGGTCGGCACCCACCCCTCCACGCCCTCGTTTTCCCCGCGGAAAACCACCAGGGAGAATCGGAATTTCCAGCCCCGGAATTCGCGCGATTTTCGCTCCACCCAACCTCACCCCCCGCGCCCGAAAATTCGAATTTTCCGCCCCGGAATTTTCCAAAATTCCGCCCCGCCCCCGTTGCGCGCACCACAACATCTCGCCCGTTGCGCCCGGAACGCCACATCAACCCTGGCCCGCACAGCCCCCGACACCGACGCGATACCGACAAAATACCGACTTGATACCGACGTCCAAACCCCTTCAAACCAAGGCCGTTAACCTCCGAATCGCCCGCAGCCCTTGCAACTCCCCCGCCCCACGGTCAAATCTCCCCCATGACCACCGCCCTGCCCCCGCGCTTCGACATCACCCGCCCCGAGATCGAGCGGGTCGTCGCCGTCTTCTACGAGCGCATCCGTGCCCATCCGGGCCTGGGCCCGGTCTTCGCCCAACACGTCACCGACTGGCCCGCCCACGAGGCCCGCATCGCCGCCTTCTGGGCCAACACCATCCTGCACGAGCGCGGCTATGACGGCACCCCCGTCGCCGCCCATGTCAACGCCGGCAACGTCCGCCCCGGCATGTTCTCCACCTGGCTCGCGCTCTTCGATACCGTCCTGAAATCCGAACTCCGCCCCGACCAGGCCGCCGCATGGTCGGCGCTGGCCCACCGCATCGGCCGCTCCCTCCGCGCCAGCGTCACCGAGCGCGAAACCCACGAAGGCGGCATCCCGAAACTCCGCTAGCGCCGTAAGGTGGGTGCCAACCCACCACTTCCCCGGCTCAGCCCCCCTGCCCGAACAGCCCCGTCAACGCCCGCCGCACCAGCGACGTCACCGACGGCCGCGCCACCCGCGCGAACGGCAACGGCCGGCACACCTCCATCGCCGCCACGCCGACCCGTGCCGTCAACGCCCCGTTCACCACCCCCTCGCCGAACCGCCGCGACAGCCGCGACAGAACCCCGCCGCCCGCGATCGAGCCCAGCATGTCATCGCCCACCGCCACGGCCCCCGTCGCCACCAGATGCGTCATCACCGCCCGTGCCAGCCGCCAGTTCCCCAGCGTCCCCGACCGCCCGCCATAGACCTCCGCAATCCGCCGGATCATCCGCAAATTCGCCGTCAGCGCCGCCACCACGTCCGCCAGCGCCAGCGGCACCACCGCCGTCACCGCCGCCACCTGCCGCGCCGCCGCCTCGACCTCCCGCGTCGCCACGGCATCCAGCGGCCCCAGCAATTCCGTCTCCGCCACCCCCAGCAACGCCGCCGCATCGAACTGGTCCGCCTGTGCCTCGGCCAGCCGCTCCCGCCCCCAGCGCGTATCCTCGCGCCCCGCGTAAAGGGCCACCAGCCCCCGCGTCACCTCCCGCGCCTTGCCCAGGTCATCGCCCGCCAGCGCCTCCTCGGCCTTGAGAAATAGCGCATCCAGCCGCCCCAGCCGCGCAAACGCCGCCAGCTCCTTCACCGCGATCGCCAGCAGCAAAATCAGCACCGCCACGATCAGCCCCGTGATCGCGTATCCCACCACGGGCCAGCGCCCGATCAGCCCCATGGCGAAATCCCACGCCGCCACCGACAGCACCGCCGCCAAGAGCGTCAGCAACAGCCCCCAGAACCACCGCGCCAGCCGCGACGGCCGCCGCGCCGCCAGCGTCGCCACGGTCAGCATCGCGCGGCCCTCCGGCGCCTCCGGCATCTCCGGGTCCGGCACCGGCGGCGCGACATCCGGGCCGGGCGCCGCCTCGGTCTCGTCGACATCGAACAGGATCGGCCCTTTGCTCATAACCTATCTCCGAACAGGAACTGCGCCGCCCGATCGAGCCGGATATGCGGCGGCCCGTCCCCGGGCCGCAGCGTCAACGGCGCCGGCGCGAACCGCATCACCTGGTAATCCGCATCGAGCCATTTCTCCGCCCCCGCCCGCGCCGGGGTCAACAGCCGCGCCGGATCCTCCGGCAACGCGCCCGGATAGAACGCCGCCTGCTTCCCGCGCGACCCGTCCGCGTTCATCAACGTCCCCCGCACGCACTCCACCGATCCGCCCTCATGCGGCCGCGTCTCCTCGGTCGTCGCCCGCAGCGCCGCAATCGCCATCGCCTTCGTCTCGGCCCCTGCGAAATCCGCCCGGTCCCTTGCCTCGCGCATCAGCGCCGCCATGATCCCGGCCAGCGCCCCGTGTTGCGTATGGTGCAGATGGTCCGCCTTGGTCGCCGCGAACAGGATCTTCTCCACTCGCCGCCCGCGCAGCAACCGGCTCAGGAACGCGTTCCGCCCCGGGCGGAAGGCTCCGAGAATATCCGCCATCGCCTGCCGCATATCCTCCACCGCCGCCGGCCCCCGATGGATCGCCCCCAGCACATCGACCAGCACCACCTGCCGGTCGATCCGGGCAAAATGATCGCGGAAAAAGGGCGTCACCACGCGCGACTTGTATGCCTCGAACCGCCGCTCCATCTCGCGCCAGAGCGACTTCCGCGGCGTGCTCTCGGGCTTGGGCAACGGCGCAAAGGTCAGCACCGGCGAGCCCTCCAGGTCGCCGGGCAGCAAAAACCGTCCCGGCGTGCAATCCGAATACCCCGCATCCCGCGCCTGCGTCAGATACGCCGTAAAGGCCCGCGCCAGCGCCTGCGCCTTGGGCTCCTCCAAGGGCTCAGCCCCGTCCGTCTCCTTCGCCAAGGCAAGGTACGCTGCCCCCTCGCCCCGGCCCTCCAGCCGGCCCAGCATCTCCGCCGACCACGTGGCGAAATCCTTGTCCATCAACCCGAGGTCCAGCAGCCACTCGCCCGGGTAATCCACGATATCCAGGTGCACCGTCCGCGGCCCCGAAAACCCCGACAACAACCCCGACGGCCGCACCCTGAGCGACAGCCGCAATTCCGACACCGCCCGCGTGCTCTCGGGCCAATGCGGCGACGCCCCGGTCAGCGCGCCCAGATGCGCCTCGTAATCGAACCGCGGCACCGTGTCGTCGGGCTGCGGCTGCAGGAACGCCGCTGAGATCCGCCCGTCACCGGCGGCAACCAGCCCCGGCATCCGCCCCCGGTCCATCAGGTTGGCCACCAGCGAGGTGATGAACACCGTCTTGCCCGCCCGCGACAGCCCGGTCACCCCCAGCCGGATCACCGGCTCGAAAAACGTCTCGGAAATCGTGCCCGACACGCCTTCGATCCCGCGTGTCAGCCCGTCTGCGATGGAGGAAATGACCAATGGGCCTGCCCCTGTCTGCCTGTCTGTGATTGCCTGTCCGTTCACTGTCACCCGACAAGATAGCCCCCACGGCGGGCTCTTGCCAGTGGGGGTGTTGCGCGCGCCACCGGGCTCCGGCGTCAACCATACGTCAACACCCTTGCCCTAGACCCTACCGATTGCCCGTACCGGCACCGGCTCCGCCCCCCGCGAAACCACCCCGCCGTTAACCTTTCGGCAAGGGATTGTCCGAAGCCTGCCCCCGCGCTAAGAGCCGCGTCATGCAACGCTACGCGCTCAAGGTCGAATATAACGGCGCCCCCTTTGCCGGCTGGCAAAGGCAGGCCGACCAGCCCTCGGTGCAGGGCGCGATCGAGACGGCGCTCGCCCGCCTCGAACCCGGCCCGCATACCATCGCCGCCGCCGGCCGCACCGATGCCGGTGTCCACGCGCTCGGCCAGGTGGCCCATTGCGATCTGACGAAGGACTGGGACCCGTTCCGCCTCTCCGAAGCCCTCAACTACCACCTCAAACCCCAGCCCGTCGCCATCCTCGCCTGCGCCCGCGTCGCCGACGACTGGCACGCCCGCTTCTCGGCCACCGAACGCCGCTACCTGTTCCGCCTGCTCATGCGCCGGGCGCCGGCCACCCATGACAGGGGACAGGTCTGGCACGTCAGAAATCCCTTGGATATCAACGCCATACGCGAAGGCGCGGCCCACCTCACCGGCCACCACGACTTCACCACCTTCCGCTCGACCATCTGCCAGGCCAAAAGCCCCGTCAAAACCCTCGACGAGATCACCATCGAGCCCGCCTCCGGCCTCTCTGGCCCCGAGCTCCACTTCCGTCTCCGCGCCCGCTCCTTCCTGCACAACCAGGTCCGCTCCATCGTCGGCACCCTGGAACGCGTGGGCGCCGGCGCCTGGGCGCCCGCCGACGTCGCCACCGCGCTGGCCGCCCGCGACCGCGCCGCCTGCGGCCCGGTCTGCCCGCCCCACGGCCTCTACCTCGCCGAAGTGCGCTACCCCGACGACCCTTTCGCGTGATTTGCCTTTGATCTTGCGCAAAGGGCCCGCTAAACGAAGTCGCAAGCGGTCCCGTAGCTCAACTGGATAGAGCAGCTGACTTCTAATCAGCAGGTTCGGGGTTCGAGTCCTCGCGGGATCGCCAGTATTTCCAACGACTTGGATCAGGGCGCCGGTGCAGAGGTCGTGGACAGGAGCGTCGCCTCGCGGCGGCGCATCCAGGCTTCTATCTCGGCCAGAGTCGGGCGGTCTTCCTCGATGAAGCGCAGGCAGGCTTCCATCTCGCGGCGAAGAACGGTGTCGGGGACGGTTTCCAGCGAGCGCGCGGGATCGTTCCAGCGCGGCCCGCCCAGGTAGACGGCGGCGAACATGACTTTCGCCTTTGCGGGCGGCACACCTGCGGCGAGCAGGCCGTGATAGAACATCCGGTGCGTTTCCTCCCACGATCGCGTGCGAAACTGGGGCAGGTCTTCGTTGCCCGCGCCGCAATAGGCATCGTGCAGCGCCGCCGGAGAGAGGAATTCGGCGCGGCGCGGCTCTCCGATCAGCGGCACGAATACCGGGGGAATCGAGGCACCGTCGGTCAGCGTTCCGCGCGGCGCCGTCCAGACGGCGCCTGTCGGATCGGTAAAGCTGAGCGGCGTCGCAAGCCGCGCGTAGAGGTGCGGCTTGCCGGGGATCCGGATCGCCGCCGCTCCGACTGTCGGCGTCGTGCTCATGAATGTGCAGCGGCCTGCCGTCGCATCGCCGCAGGCCTGCCCGGCGCCGAAAGGATCCGCCGTGAGAGCAAGCACGCCGAGCCCGATAAGTATCGCCAGCGAGGTCAGCCGCCGGGCCCGTCTGGAAAGGACGAGGCTGCTGTGGCGCCGCCCGGGGGCGAGCTGCCGAAATGCGACCGACATGGTCATGACATGGGTCCTTTCATCGGTGGGCAACCGGCCACCCGGATCCCTGCCGCCGCGTCGAAGCCATGGCGGCGTGGCGGCGTGCAGCCTGCGAACGCCCGATGATCACGCAGAGGGCGGTCTCCTCGGGTTCGGAGCCGGGCGTTTCCATCGGCGGATAGGCGGCGACGGCCGGAATCGCTCAGCATCGGCGTTTTGCCGACCTGGGGAAGTTTATTGCGATACGTCGCCATTTGGGTCACCATAGATTAGGGTTTCGAAGCACGCTCGGGCTCTGCGGCGGCAGACCGGTCACCTCGTCGAGGGGGTCTATCTGCGGCAGGCCAAGCATGCGGGTGATCAGGTCGTGCCATTTGCGCGGCCTTGCCGGTCCGGGCCTGCTGCCGGAACCCGGTTTTGAATTGAAGTGAAACATGTGTCGGCTCTCTGAACTTGTCTGGTGAGCTGTCCTCTGCCCGGTCGGCGTTAAACTTTCCGGGCCTTCAAGCGTGAAAGGTGCGTTAAAAATGGGACTCCGGCTCGATTGTCTTGGCGGGTTCGCGATGACTCGAGACGGTGAACGGGTGGCGTTGAGCGCCCGCAAGCCCCGGATGCTGGCCGGACTTCTCGCCGTGGCGCGGCGGCGAACCATGTCCCGACAGCGCCTTGCCGCCTTGCTGTGGGAGCACAGCGACAGCGAACAGGCACGGGCGAGCCTGCGCCAGTCGCTGCTCCAGATACGTCGCGCCGGGGGCGATGGCTGGATCGAGGCAGAGGCGGACAACCTGCGCCTTGGCGCGGGCGTTGTCACCGATCTCGACATGTTCCACGACGCGCTGGCGCGCAATGATCCGACCGAGGCGGTACGCCTGTACGGGGGGCCGTTTCTGGAGGGGCTCGACATTCGGTCCTTCGAACTCGGCCAGGCTGTCGCGGAGCATCGCGCAAGGCTCGCGGGACTGGTCACCGACGCGCTCTCGCGGGAGCTGGAGCGCATGGGCGACAGCCCCGATGCCGCGGCGCTGGCACACCGGTTGCTGGCACATGATCCGCTGAACGAGGCGGCGCACCGGCGGCTGATGACGCTGGATGCCGCGCGCGGTATGCGCGGGGCGGTCAGGTCGCGGTACAACGATCTGGAAGCCGCGCTGCGGCGCGACCTGGGCACCGCCCCCGACCCCGAGACGCGCGCGCTCTACGACCGGCTGCGCCGGGGCGCCGGTGCCCCGTCGCCGGCCCCCGCGCCGGAGACCGACGCCACCGGCGATGCCCCGCTGCCCGAGACGGCCTTCCTGCTGCTCTGCATGGAGGCGGACGGCACACCGGATCTTGCTTTGCTGCGTGACACGGCCAGCGCCAAAGGAGCGGTTGAACTCGAGGCGCGGCCGGGTGAAGTGGCGTTCGTGTTCACCGGCCAGCCGTTGCACGAGGTTTCCAACACCGCCCTGCACCTGGCGGCGGAGGCAGGACCTTCCCTGTCCTTCGGCCTGACGGCGCCGGAGACCGCGGACCACGCGTCATCCCGGGCCGTCGTGCAGGCCAGGCGCCTGGCGGCGATGGCGGACCCCGGAGATGTTCTGGTGATCTCCGAGCTGGCCCCGCGCCTCGGGCTGACCGTCGAAAGCGGCCAGCGCGCCGTATCGCTGCAGCTCGGTGCGGCGCGAAAGCGCCCCGACCTGCCAATCATCGGACGCGATACCGAACTGGCCCAGATCATAGCCGCGATTTCAGCCGCGCAGACGGCCGGATCCGGTCTGACGATCCACCTTGCCGGTGAAGCCGGGATCGGCAAGAGCCGGCTGACCGCCGAAATCGCCCGAACTGTCGGACTATCCGGGATGATCATTGCGAAGGCCGGGTTCGAGGCCTTCTCCCCCGGATCGCGCCACTTGGCACAAAGGATCATGGCCGCCCTGCCGGCGCCTCCTCAACCCGAAGAGGCCTCCTCGATTGATCGGGCCGTGTGGTCGTGGCTTCGCGACGAGCATGTTGGCAACGAGGTCGAGCTGCGAATGAGCGCCCTCTCACCCGAGGCGCAGCAGGAGCGGATCGTCGACGTTCTCGCCGCCGCATTGACCCGGGCGGCACAACCATCCGGTCTGCTCCTGGTCATCGAAGATTGCCACTGGAGGCCGATAGGCGCCGGCGATTTCATTCTTGACCTCGTGAAGAAACTTCAGAACGCCAGCGTTGTCGTTCTGCTGACGGAACGTCCCGGGTCGCGCAGCCTCGATCGCCGGCTGGCGGTGCGCGCCCTGCCGGGACTGGTGCGTGTCACGCTTCCGCCCCTGTCGGAGGCCAAGGCGCGCGACCTTGTCCGGGCGTTGGCGCCCGGCAACAATGCCCCCGAGGCGGCCATCGAACGGGCCGCGGGGCACCCGTTGTTCCTGATCCGCCTTCTCGAGGCGAACTGGACCGATGGCGCCCTGCCGACAAGCGTCGCGGAACTGGTGCAGGAACAGGTCGAACGCCTGCCCGAAGCCGAGCGCGGGGCGTTGCGGCAGGCCGCGATCCTGGGGGCCGGTTTCGATCCGGCCGAGGCCGCCGCGATTTTTCCTGCCACCGCACGCCTTCGGGCAAGTGGAGACCTGCTGCACGAGACCGAAACTGGATTGGCCTTCGGTCACGATCTTGTCCACCTGGCGATCTACGAGGCCATACCCGAGGAAACACGGCAGAACTGGCATGCGCGTGCGGCGACACACTTCCGCGGCGGCGATCCGCTGCGGTGGGCCGATCACGCGCTGCGGGCGCCGGATGACGCCGACGCCGGTCCGGCCACCGTGGCGGCGGCGAATGCCATGGTCGCCGCGCGGCGCTTTACGGCCGCCTTACCCTATATCGAGAAAGGTCTGGCCCGCGACGGCGACCCCGAAGCGCATGCGGACCTGTATTCCTGCCGCGCCAGCATCCGTCGCACCCGGGGCGACATGGCCGGTGCGCTGGAGGATTACCGCACCGCCCACGCCCTTGCCACCAGGGACGAAACACGCGTGGCCATGCTGACGCGCCAGGCGCTCGTTCTGCACCGGCTCGGCGAGGGGGACGCGGCCGACCGGGCGCTGGACGCGGCCGAAGAGATCGCCGATTCCATCGGTCTCGCCGGGCCCGGCCGTGCGGAAATACACGAACAACGCGGCAACCGCGCCTTCGTGCGGGGGGATCATGCCGCCTGCATGGTGCATCACACGGCGGCACTTGCCGCGGCCGAGGTTGCGGGCGATCCGCACGGAACAGCCCGCGGCCACGGCGGCATCGGCGACGCGGCCTATGCCGCCGGCCGGTTCACCACCGCGTATGGCCATTTCACCAAGGCCATCGAAACAGCCGAACGCGCAGGCCTCGGGCTCGTCCGGGAAGAATACATGTTCATGCAGGCCTTCTCGCTGTTCTTCGCCGATCCCGGTCCGCAGGCCTTCCTGCTGGCCGACGTCGCCGTCGACAGCGCGGTCCAGTGCGGCGCCGCCCGGACGGAACTCATCGCCCGCGAGATACGGGCGGAAATGCGCACGGCCAACGGTGACCTGACGGGCCTCGAGGAAGACCTCGTCGCGATTTCCAAGCTTGCCACGGCCCGTGGCGAAACCCGCTTCGTGAAGGATGTGCAGACGCTCTATGCCTTTCTCCACATGCGCCGGGGCGATTTGCAGACGGCGCGTGACCATATCCAGCCGTATCTCGAGGACGCCTGTTCCGACGCGTATGTCGGCGGCAAGATCCTGGGTCTCGCGGCCCTGCTGGCGGAAGACCGCGAGGCGCGGGATGACTGGATCGCAAAGGGACGGGAGTGCCTGGCGCGCGGCTCTCTCGCGCATTCGGTCTTCTGGTATCACGCCAGCGTACTGGAACGCGCCGTCATGGATGATGACCGCGCATTGGCGCGGGAGGTGATCGACGCCATGTTGGCCTTCGCGGCGGAGGAGCCGATCGGAATCGTGTCGCTCTACATACGCACCGCCGAGCTTCTGCTGTGGCCCTCATCCGACGCGGATCGTCGAAACCACGCGGAAATCGTCCGCGCCGCGTGCCTCGAGGATTGCGCCCAGATCCTTCTCGGCCCCGGGCAGGATTACGCGAGACGGTGACCTGCCGTAACCACCCCGACAAGCTCGATCGAACCATTACGATCGGCGACGACCGTGGCGGTCAGTTCGGCTCCTGTTGTCTGACACCCCCGGCACTGCCGCGCCACCCTATCTCCACTGCCCGATCATCTGGAACCCGGCCCAGTAGAACGGATGGGTATAGCCACCATAGGTCGTGGAAGGCTTCGGGTCTTCCGAATACGCCGCGAACCCGCGCAGCGATGCGGTCACCGCGGTCAGATCCTCGCTTCGGGTGAAGCGTCGCTGCACGGCATGGAGCGCCTCCGAACGTCCGGCACCGTTACGAAGCTCGTCGTAAAAGCCCGCCATGAAGGCCGCCGTGGATTGATCGGCCACGGGCCACAGCGTCGCCAGCACGGTGCGCACCCCTTCATATTGCATTTCGGTGGCCAGGCTTTCGAGTTCGGCCCCACCAGAAAAACCGGTGCTGCACGCCGACAGAACCAGCATCTGAACATCGTTGAGATCATATCTTCCCGCGCGCACATCGTCCTTGAACGCGGCCACGGACAGGGTCTCGCCCGTGCCCAGCAACAGGCGGGAAGACGTTTCGTCTTCTGTCAGGTCGAAATGCGTGGCGACGTGGATGACGGGCCTTCCCGATTCAAGCGCGTCGGAAAACGCGACCTTGTCGAAACGCTCGTCAAGCCAGGCGCGCCCCGGCACGATCGACCCGGCCGATCCTTCGAGGCCGACAATGCTGTTCAATTCCATCTTCACGTAAGGCAACGGCGTGAACCCATCCCCCCGCGCGAGGCGCCGAGGGCCTCGACCGAGAGCTCTTCGATTTCCTCGTCGTCAAGCAGGAGATCGCGGCTCGCCGGCGTAAAGGTGACATAACGGTGCCCGTTCACGAGCCACCCATCCGGCCCGATCAGGGCAGGGATCGGCACATAGCGCATGCGCCCGTCGAGAACGAGCAGCACCTGGCCTTCCCCGTCCAGCCCTGAAAGCGCCTCATCCACCGGCGCCCAGATCGTGGAATAGAAATCCCGCGCCGCAGGTTCGGGATCAAGCGCGGGGTCGCTCAGCGAGGTGCGCGCCTCTTCGATCTGCGCATTCAGTTCGGCCTCGCCGATCTCCAGTTCATGGTGCTCGGTGCCGTCGCCCGTCACGATCAGGAAATGCGTTCGCTCGGGCACCGAAACGGAATAGACCATGGCCACGCTATCCAGACGGTCCAACCGGCCCGCCAACCGCCGCAGCGTCCTCGAAGACACCTCGCGTGCCAGGTCGACGCTGGCGTTGGTGTCCATCGCGTCAAGGGCATCGTACAATTCGTCAAGACTGTCGGCCAGGGCGATCTGCGCGGCCTCCAACCTGGCCTCGACCTGCGCGATCATATCGGCATCTTCCTCGGACAAGGCATCGAGCTGCTGCTCCAGCTCGATCATTTCGCGCACGGGCAACCCGTGGATCTGCGTCATGATCGCGTCCTGCGCACTCGACATGGGAATCGGGTCAAAGGCCGCGCCGACACGCTCGCTATCGCCCCCAGCATAGCGATAGGTTTCGAAATCCTTCAGCTGCGCCAGGATGGCTTGTGCCTCGTCGAAGTAATCGTTGCGGATCAACACATCGGCCATGCGCCGGTACTGGTCGGACAGCAGATCGCGGAAACAATTCTGCAGGTTCTGCGGCAGTTCCACCAATTTGCGGCGCGCCGATTGCAGGTGGTTCACGGCGGATTTGGCCAAGGCCAATCCGGCAGCCTCCGCACCGATGTCGAACAACAGGTCGCTGCCCTTGCGCTGGCTACAGGCCATCTCCATGTGATACACCAGCGACCCGGTGATATGCCGGCTTCGATCATTGATCGATTTGGCAATGGCGACCGATTTGTAGACCGCCTCCTCCGCATGCTCGAGGTTGCCCAGCTCGGCCAGAAGTCGCGCCCGTTCCTGGTAGAGCGGCACAAGCAAAGGCGACTCTCCAAGCCCCTTGGTCTTGTCCGCGATCCGCTCGTCAACGCCGACCAATCGCACATCGGCAGCCTGTGCGCTTTCGATCTGCAGCGGGGTATACTGCTCCCGCGTCGCCAGACGATACCGCACCTCTTTCAGCATCAGGCGCAACTCCTCCGTCTGCTCGGCGCGGCTTTCGGCCAGCACGTCCAGAAGCGTGCCGATATCATCCAGTTGCCCCGCGTCTGGCGTCACTCCCTCGCGCACGGTGCCCATCAGAAAGGTCAGAGCCTGGCGCAGAGTATAATCGACCGGCTCAAGATCGAAAGTTGCGACCTGCGCGCCCAACGCTTTGATCTGCTCGGCAGCCATGTCGAAATTGCCCAGGAACAGCGCCGCGCCCACGAGGGCCGCCTGCGCCTCGGGCTCGCCCGTGGCCGCCTTGTCCTCCACCCATGTCCAGCCGGGCCCGATGGCGTCATCCCCGAACCGGCCCACGACCGACAGCATCGCCAGCCGCGCGGCCTCGCCCGCCTCCAGACCATCGAGTTCCGCGCGCATGGCCCGGGACGCGTCCTGCGGCGTCGCAACGCCTTGCATGGCCTGCCACAGCCCCGCGTCGGAATTGCCCGCCGCATTCGCGGCGGCCAGAGCGTCTGCCGCTTCGGTCGGGCCCTGCTCGACCTGCGGATGGGCGCTCAGCAACCGGCCAAGACGGAATTGCGCCTCGGGGACAGACCCTGCCCTGCGGTACCAGTTGGCGGAATTGGCCAAATGAATCTTCTGCCTTGCCAACTTGCCACAATCCACCAACAGGACAAGGCAACTGACGCGGACCTCCTCGTATCGGCGGCCCAGCTTGATCACGTCCGCGGCATTCTCTTCGAGCACCTCCGGCAAGACCGCCGCAAGGGGGTCGTCATTCTCCGTGAACGCCCGGTTCAAACGCCGCTCGGCCTTGATATCTCCGCGCGATGCCCCGGTCAGGTACAGCGAGGCCGCCTCGCGCAAGGCCTCGCGCGTGCCGTCCTCGATCAGGAACTCGGCATACTTGCGCATTGCGCGCGGGTGCTTCTGATTGGCAGATCGGCGATACCAGTGCCTGGCCTTCTTATCGCTCTGCTCCACCCCGATACCCTTCTGGTAAAGCTCGGCAATGTTGGACCTGGCGATGCGATTGTCGCTCCTGAAGTACCACTTGAGGCCCGCCTGGGGGTCGGCCTCGACGCCCTCGCCGTTGATCAGCGCATAGCCCAGCGAAAGATAAGACCGCTTTTCTTCCTTCTCCGCCGCCTGCGAAAACAGCTCGAACGCCCTCTCAAGGTCGCGCTCGACCCCGCGCCCGTCACGATAGGCGATCGCCAGCTTGTGCATGGCATAGGCATATCCGCCATCGACCGCCTTCTGATACCACGCCACGGCGGCCTTTTCGTCGCGGGTCACGCCGATGCCATTGAACAGCATATCGGCAATCGTCCCCTGGGTCCTGAGGTTTCCCTTTTCGGCCCCCATCATGCTCAGCCTCGCGGCTTCAGGATAATCCTGCGGCACGCCGCGCCCAAAGTAATACGCCAAGCCAAGCTCGTCATAAGCCGCCGCATGCCCCAGTTTCGCAGCCTCGCGCCAGGCATCGACGGCATCTTCGAATGTCCCGGCACTGTCGAAACGATACATGTTGCCCAGGGCGTGATACGCCTTGGCATAGCCATTCTCTCCGGCCTTGGTGAACAGCGCGGCGGCCTTGTCGAGATCCTTGGCAACCCCGGTGCCAGAACGATAAAGCCGTGCCAGTTGATAGGTGGAATAATCATTGCCAAGCGCATCGCCCTTTGCCCACCACGCCCCGGCCGTGGCATCATTGCGCTTGACCCCTTTCGCAAAGCGGTAAGCCCGACCAAGCTCGGCCATGGCCCTTGGTGACCGGCCCTCTGCCGCCTGCTTGTACCACGCCACCGCCTCCGCCATCTGGGCATCGCTGGCGTCGCTGCCATACATCAGGTCATTGCCAAGGTTCACCGCAGCAGAGGGATTGCCGCCCTCCGCCGCCTGTCGCCGAAGCGCCTGGCCGCGCTCGGGATCGTAAAACCCGCCATCCTCGTCCAATAGAAGATTGGAAAGGTTCGACATGGCAAACAGGTTGCCGGCCGCCGCGGCACGCTCGAAATACCGAAGCGCGGCTGCCGGATCGCTCCCCGGCACGGCCTCGTTGTCAAACATCACCCCAAGATAGGCCAAGGCATCGGGGTTATCGGTATCGCGGATATCGTAAACAAGATCGAAAGCCCGCCGGTCCTGGCCCAGCTTGCTGTACACCCGCGCCAGATGGGCCCGGCTTGCATGATCTTCGGAATCCGCCGCTACCGCATCGGTGCAGATCTGCAACGCCGCTTCTGCGTCCAGTTCATTCCACCAGACACCGACATCCGCGGTTTGAACAGGGGTCGCAAGGTCGGCGCAGCTTTGCGCACCGGGATGTTAATTTCCGCTGAGAAGTGACCCGGTATTTTCACCGAGATTTGACCCGCCCTTACAGCTTATCAGCGGTTATGTTTTGGTCAATGCGGGGGTCTCCTTTCGCTTTTGCTTTGCAGCCTCGGAGCTGGCCTTGAAGCGG
>NZ_JAVKFX010000020.1:0-25306 GCF_040223625.1 Roseovarius sp.
ACCCCAAGCTCACGAACACCATAACGGCCCGTGGCAGACCTAAGCCACATGCACAGGCCTGACACACGACCGGTACCGATCACGCAACCAGAACCGTCCGAAGATTGCCTTGCTAAACCGGGAGCATCCACACATGACCAGCGGCACGCTCTAAAGACCTTGAACCGGACAAATTCGCGCCACTGTGCCGCCATTATTACGCCACAATTGGAGGCCCGGCAAAGCATTAAGCAAAAATTTCGGGCGAAAAATGGAAGATTATGTCGCGTCATGGCGGGGTACACGAAACACGCCTGCATAACCCGTTCAGGCAATAACAAGAAAACGAGGCATTTTATTCATAAATCTTAATGCCTTGCGCGCCCGCCGTGTCTCCAGACATGGCGTGCGAGGCATGACCGACCCTCTCGAACCCCGTCGCCGCTCGGCATTCCGGATGCGCTTTCCGCCTTGGAACAAGTGCCACAGTTTCGCCACGTTTGATTATCATGTGGCGACAATAAATCGGCAGCTCTACCCACGGTAGTGCGCTGACGGAGAATCACACTCCACCGACCGACCTGACCGGACTGGCCGCGCGGTCAGCCCAGAACCGGGCGCGATATCAATGGGTTACAAGTCTTGCGGGCCGCTCAGCCCCTCAGCGCCCGGTCAAGATCGTCCATCAGGTCGCCCGGATCCTCAATCCCCACCGACAGCCGCAGCAGGTTGCCGGGAATGCCCGTATGCGGCTCGATCGTCGCCCGGTGCTCCACGAGGCTCTCGACCCCGCCGAGCGAAGTCGCCCGGTGGATGAGCCGCAACCGCCCGGCCACCGCCAGCGCCTCTTCGGTGCCGCCCCTGACCAGCACCGACATCAGGTAGCCGAAGCCCCCCGTCATCTGCGCCTTGGCCAGCACATGCGCCGGATGCTCCGGCAGGCCGGGATAGCGCACCGCCTCGACACATTCATGCGCCTCCAGCGCCTCGGCCAGCGCCTGCGCGCTCCGGCACATCCGCTCCATCCGCAAGGGCAGCGTCCGCATCCCCCGCATCAGAAGCCACGCCTCGAACGCGCCCAGGATCGCGCCCGCCTCCTGCCGGTCGGCACAGATCGCCTGCCACATGTCGCTGTCGGCGTCCCGGCACGACAACACGCCGGCCAGCACGTCCGTATGCCCGTTGATCGCCTTCGTGGCCGAATGCATCGAGATATCCGCGCCGAACTCCAGCGCCTTGGTCAGCACCGGCGTCGCCGCCGTCCCGTCCACCGCCAGAAGCCCGCCGCTGTCATGCGTCAGCTTGGCGATGGCCGCGATATCCGCCACCTTAAGCCAGGGGTTCGACGGCACCTCGATCCAGACAAGGTCCACCTTCTCCACCAGCGCCTTGCGGATGGCGAGCGGATCGGCCGCGTCGATCTCCTCCAGCCGGATGTTGCGCCGGTCGCAGAACTTCCTGACCCAGGCCAGCACGCCCCAGTAGATGCCCGACTGCATGACCACGCGCGCCCCGTCCGGCAGCGTCCGGAACAGCGCCGCCACCGCCGCCATGCCCGACGGGAAGAGCCGCGTCTGCGCCGCCCCCTCGAGCTGGCGCAGCACCTCCTCGGCCTGCGCCACGTTGGCATTGTGATCCCGGCCATAGCTGCCGCCCGACTGCAGCGCATAGCCCTCGTCGCGGCGGAAGGTCGTGGCCGGCTGCACGCCGGGCACCACGCCCCCGTGGCCCGTGTCCACCGCCCCCGCCGCCCGCGCGGCGATCGTCGCGGGGTTCAGCTTTGTCTCGTCGGTCATGGCCGGCCCTCCTTCTTCAGCGCCTCGTTCAGCACGAAAAGCAGCACCTCGTTGCCCTTCGGCCCGAGATGCACGTTATCGACGAACAGCGGAACGCCATCAACTTCATGGTGACAGACCCCATCATCGCAGAAAAGATCGTGCGGCGCGACATGAACCGCGCCGTGCGCCTCCGCGGCGCGGGCGACCGCCTCGATCGTCGGCCCCCTGAGCGCGTCGAATTCCTCGCGGCTCAGGTGCAGCGGCTCCGACCCGAACCGCAACGTCCGCAGCATGGATTTCGGCACCGACTGGGGGAAATCCGGCACGTGGTTGATCACGATCACCCTGTGCCGTGCGGTCAGCCGGTCCAGCGCGGCGTTCAGGCTGTCCACGAACAGTGGAAAATTCTCCTCCGCCACGCTCCCGTCGGGCCTCAGCAGGGGCTCGGCCTCCGAATAATAGAACCACCGCGCGAACAGGAACACGTCCATCCGCGGCGCGCTGTCGAGATACGCGAAGACCCGGTCGTTGAAGGCGATGCATTCCGCCTTCGGCCCCGCCCCCAGCAGCGGCCCGCAGCCCGGCCGCGTGATCAGGTAGCCCGCCTCGCCCCGCGCCTTGCCATACGCGTCCAGCGCCCCGAAGGCCGAGTTCGCCATGCTGTCGCCCCAAAGCACGTAGCCCGACGCCTGCCCCGGCACCCCCAGCTTGCAGAAGGTGGCAGGCGTCGACTTGTCCCAGCAGCTCTGCCAGCCCGGGTGCACGTTCATCACCTCGGCCTTCAGCGCCTCCAGCTTGGCATCCTCGCCCGGCGCGGCCTTGCCGGGCTGCTGCAGCAGGTAGACGGCGACGCCCAGCAGCACCAGCGCCTGGCCGGCGAACAGCATGTAAAGCCGCCGCTTGCCATCTCCCCTGACCGATATCCGCCGCACCGGCATTTCCACGAAATGATACGACAGCGCCCCCAGCGCCAGCGACACCAGCACCAGCACCGCCCGCCTCTCGTCGGTCAGCGTCACGCCGTAATAGAGCGCCCCCACCAGAACTGGCCAGTGCCACAGGTAGGTGCCATAGGAAATCCGCCCGATATAGGCCATCGGCCGCACCGCCAGCGCCTTCGCCACCCAGCTATGCCCCGGCGCGGCAAAGGCGATCAGGATCACCGTGCCCAGCACCGGCGCCACCGTCGCCCAGCCGGGATACAGATGGCTCGAATCCAGCAGGTTCACCGGCGCGATCACCAGCACCAGCCCCACCAGCGGCAGGAACGGAACCTTCGCCGGAATCAGCCGGTGATAGGTCACCAGGAAGATCAGCCCCCCCGCCGCCAGCTCCCACACCCGGAAGGCGGAGGAGAAGAACCGCTCCTCCCGGTCATGGATCAGGTCGCCCGAGAACAGCGTCAGCCCCAGCGAGGCCACGAACAACACCCCCAGCAGCCATGCGAACACCGTCCGGTTGCGCCGCGTCAGCAGGATCAGCATCGGCAGCACGATATAGAACTGCTCCTCGATCGACAGCGACCATGTGTGCAGGAACGGGTTCTCATGCGCGGGCGCCGAGAAATAGCCCACCGAGTTCATCAGGTTGAAGTTGTTCGTGAAGGTGATCGAGCCCAGGAACCCGTCCGCCACGATCCCCATTTCCGAGCGCAGGAAGAACGCGTTGGCCAGAAGCGCGGTGACCAGGAAACACAGCGCATAGGCCGTCGACAGCCGCCGGATGCGCCGGGCAAAGAACTCGGTGACCGAATAGGTGCCCTGCTCCAGCCGCATGTAGGTCTGCCCGCAGATCAGGTAGCCCGACAGCACGAAGAAGATGTCGACCCCCACGTAGCCGCCCAGCATGTCCGGGTAGCCGACGTGAAACAGCACCACGCTCAGCACGGCAATGGCGCGCACGCCGTCCAGTTCCCTGCGGTAGGCCAGATCGCTCATCGGGCCGAACTCACGCCGCGTCGCGGCCGAAAAGCCGCCCCGGCCCCCAGCCCGCCGCCGCCTGCCCCGACAGCCGCAACAGGTGCCAGATCAGCGCCGAGTTCGAGCTGATCACCGGCACGCCCAGCTCCGCCTCGACCGCCTCCAGGATGCCGAAGGTCCGCAGGTTCGTGCAGCTCGTGAAAACCGCCTCCACCCCCGGCGCCTGCGCCGCCTCGACGATCGCGGCCCGCGTGCTCGCCTCGGTGATCCGCGCCACCGTGTGCTCTTCCTTCTGGCCGAAACTCACCTCGCTCACCGTCTCGATGCCGTGATCGGCCAGCGCCGCGCGCATCGGACGGGTGATCTCCTCGATATAGGGCGAGACCAGCGCGATCCGGCTCAGGCCCATCTCCCCCAGCGCCGCGATCACCGCGCTCAGCGGGTTGGTCACCGGCACGCCCGGATGCGCCATCTGCACCAGCGCCTCCACCCGGTCCGCCCCGATGATCGTGGCGCCCGAGGTACAGGCATACCCCACCGCGTCCAGCCCCTGCGGCAACAGCGCGGCGGTCGCCGTCATCTCGCCCGTCATGCTTTCAAGGTCGTCCGGCGTCACGTCGCCCCGCGCCGGGATGCGCGCGTGCAGCAGGTTCACCTCGCGCCCGGCCAGCGCCTGCCGCAGCTCGTATTCCAGCGTCTCGTCCACGCTCAGCAGGATCATCCCCAGCCGCAGGCCCGCCCCGGCCCCCTGGTCAAGCTCATATGTCATCCCGTCCCCTTCGACCGGCTATGCCGCGCCCTCGGGCCGGCTGATCGTGCCGCCACAGACCGCGGCCCGCACCCCCGTCGTGCCGGGGCAAGAGGTCGGCCGCCCCCGCGCCACGCGCACCGCGAGATAGGCAAAGGCCTGCGCCTCCAGCATGTCGCCGTCCAGCCCGGCCGCCTCGACCGGCTCCACCGGACAATCGAGCGCCACCCGCAGCATTTCCATTAGCACCGGATTATGCCGCCCGCCACCCGTGACAAGCAGCCGCTCGGGCGGCTCGGGGCAATGCTCCATGCCGCGCAGCACGGCGGCGGCGCTCATCCCCGTCAGGGTGGCCACCGCATCGGCATCGCCCAGCTCGTTCACCAGCCCGATCATGTCGGAAAACGCGTTCCGGTCCAGCGACTTGGGCGGCATTCTCGTGAAATACGCATCGTCGAGGAACAGCTCCAGCGCCCCGTCCTCGACCCGGCCCCGCCGCGCCAGCGCGCCGTCACGGTCGAACGGCTCCCCCCGCCGCGCCATCATCAGGTCGTTGATCGGCGCGTTGGCCGGCCCCGTATCGAAGGCCAGCAGCGCGCCCTCTTCTTCCGGCCTGTCCTTCCGCGGGTCGACCCATGTCAGGTTCCCCACCCCCCCGAGGTTCAGGAAGCACACGGGGCTGTCCGCCCCGATCCACTTGGCACAGGCGAAATGGAAGAACGGCGCCAGCGGCGCGCCCTCGCCGCCCAGCCGCACATCCGCCGAGCGGAAATCCCACACCACCGGCACACCCAGCGCCTCGGCCAGCGCGTCCCCGTCGCCGATCTGGAAGGTCCCCCGCCCGCGCGGCTCATGCGCCAGCGTCTGGCCGTGAAACCCCACCACCTGCGCCCCCTCGAACCTTGCCAGCAACTCCGCATGGGCCGTCTGCACCACCGCCTCGGCCTCCGCCACGTCCTCGCCCGGCCACTTGCCCAGGGCGCCCGCCAGCACCGCCTGCTCCGCGCCCGTGTAGCTCCGGTAGTCCGACGCCCCGAAGCCGAAGATCGCCTCGCCATCGGTCTCGACCATCGCCGCATCCACCCCGTCCAGCGAGGTGCCCGACATCGCCCCGAGCGCCCAGACGCGCCCTGCCTTCAACATGCTCTTTTCCTTCGCCCGAACCATGCCTATACATGCCGCGCGAAAAACCCGGGAACAAGCCATATGACCTACCACCCCAAATCGGACTTCATGACCATCATGATCGAGCGCGGCTTCCTCGCCGACTGCACCGATTACCAAGGCCTCGACGAGGCCTTCGCGGCGGGCGTGGTACCGGCCTATATCGGCTATGACGCGACGGCCAGGTCGCTCCACGTGGGCCACCTCCTCAACATCATGATGCTGCGCTGGCTGCAGAAGACCGGCCACAAGCCGCTCACCCTGATGGGCGGCGGCACCACCAAGGTGGGCGACCCCTCCTTCCGCTCCGACGAGCGCCCGCTGCTCGACGACACGCAGATCGCCGCCAATATCGACGGGATGAAATCGGTCTTCGCCCAGTACCTCAGCTATGGCGAGGGCGCCTCGGACGCGCTGATGCTCAACAATGCCGAATGGCTCGACGGGCTGAAATACATCGAGTTCCTGCGCGATATCGGCCGCCATTTCTCGGTCAACCGGATGCTCAGCTTCGAATCGGTGAAATCCCGGCTCGACCGCGAACAGTCGCTCAGCTTCCTCGAATTCAACTACATGATCCTTCAGGCCTACGACTTCATGGAGCTGAACCGCCGCTACGGCTGCGTCCTGCAGATGGGCGGCTCCGACCAGTGGGGCAACATCGTCAACGGCGTCGACCTCACCCGCCGCGTGCTCGACCGCGAGGTGTTCGGCCTGACCTCGCCGCTGCTGACCACCTCGGACGGGCGCAAGATGGGCAAATCCGCCGGGGGCGCCATCTGGCTCAACAGCGACATGCTCAGCCCTTACGAGTTCTGGCAGTTCTGGCGCAACACCACCGACGCCGACACCGGCCGCTTCCTCAAGCTCTACACCGAGCTGCCGGTCGCCGAATGCGACCGTTTGGGCGCGCTCTCGGGGTCCGAGATCAACGACGCCAAGATAATCCTCGCCAACGAGGTCACCACGCTCCTGCACGGGGCCGAGGCCGCGAAAGCCGCTGAAGCCACCGCGCGCGAGGTGTTCGAGAAGGGCGGCGTGGGCGACGACCTGCCCACCGTGACACTCACCGCCGCCGATATCGGCGAGGGCATCGCCAACACCGCGCTCTTCGTGAAGGCGGGGCTCAGCCCCTCGGGCAAGGAAGCCAAGCGCCTCTTCGCCAGCGGCGGCGCCAGCATCAACGACGAGGTGGTGACGGAGCCGCGACTGATGACGCCCGACGAATTCGCCGACGCCATCAAGCTCTCTGCCGGCAAGAAGCGCCACGCCCTGGTGAAGATCACCGGCTAAACCCATACGGCGTCGGAATTTTAAAAAATTCCGACCCGTTTTCTTTTCAAGGAAACGCCCCACGCCACCACCGCCCCTCGGGAGTTGCGCCAATTCCCCGCCCGGAAAATGCGCATTTTCCGCCCCCGTTTTCCACGCGGAAAACGCCCCCAAACTTCCCCGTTGACTCCCTCACAATATATCAATACTTCACGATATATGGATAAGACTCACGCCCTCACCGCCTTCTCGGCCCTGTCCCAGCCCACCCGGCTCGACGTCTTCCGCCTGCTCCTCAAGGCGGGTGAAACCGGCATGGCCGCCGGCGAAATCTCCGACGCGCTCGGCGTCCGCCAGAACACCATGTCCGCCAACCTCTCCGTCCTCCACCAGGCCGGCCTCGTCCGCAACACCCGCGAGGGCCGCTCGATCCGCTACTACGCCGATCTCGACGGCACGCGCGGCCTGCTGGGCTTCCTGCTCGAGGATTGCTGCGGCGGCAACCCCGACCTCTGCCAACCCCTCATCTCCAAACTCGCCTGCGCCTGCTGAAGGAGGCCCCGATGCCCGACACCCGCAAGAACGTCCTCTTCCTCTGCACCGGCAATTCCGCCCGGTCGCTCATGGCCGAAGCCATCATCACCCGCGAAGGCCTCGGCAAATTCCGCGGCTTCTCCGCCGGTTCCCAGCCGAAAGACGCGCCCCACCCGCGCACGATCGAGCTTCTGCAGCATCTCAACCACGACACCTCCGCCATCCGCTCCAAAAGCTGGGAGGAGTTCGCCAAACCCGACGCCCCGCAGATGGATTTCGTCTTCACCGTCTGCGATCAGGCAGCAGCGGAACCCTGCCCGATCTGGCCCGGCCAGCCGATGAGCGACCATTGGGGCGTGCCCGACCCGGCCGCCGCCACCGGCACCGACGCGGAAATCAGTTTCGCCTTCACGGATGCCTACCGGATGCTCCGCAACCGCATCTCGATCTTCGTCAACCTGCCCATGGCCCAGCTCGACCGCCTGTCGCTCCAGCGCGAGCTCGACCGCATCGGCCAGACCCAGAACGACACCACCCCCGCCTGATCTGCCCAGCCTGATCCATCCAGCCTGACCCTCAAGGACACGACATGACCGATACCCATCTCTCCGCCAAGGACAGCGGCCTCGGCGTCTTCGAACGCTACCTCTCCGTCTGGATCGCGCTCGCCATCATCCTCGGCATCGGTATCGGCGCCATCGCCCCCGGCCTTGTCGAGGCCGTGGCGGCGGCCGAGGTCGCCTCGGTCAACCTCGTCGTCGCCGTGCTGATCTGGGCGATGATCTACCCGATGATGGTCGGCGTCGATCTCTCCACTCTCTCCGGCGTCGCGAAGCAACCCAGGGGCCTGATCGTCACGCTCATCGTCAACTGGCTGATC
Organism: Roseovarius sp.; assembly: GCF_040223625.1. GTDB lineage: Bacteria > Pseudomonadota > Alphaproteobacteria > Rhodobacterales > Rhodobacteraceae > Roseovarius. The sequence continues at coordinate 8,275 of NZ_JAVKFX010000020.1, forward strand.
AAGCCCTTCACCATGGCCTTCCTCGCCGTGCTCTTCTTCGAATACGTCTTCGCCCCCTGGATCTCTCCGCAAGACGCCGCGCAATACACCGCCGGCCTCATCCTGCTGGGCGCGGCGCCCTGCACCGCCATGGTCTTCGTCTGGTCCCAGCTCACCCGGGGCGACGCCACCTACACGCTCATCCAGGTCTCGGTGAACGACATCATCATGGTCTTCGCCTTCGCCCCCATCGTGGCCTTCCTCCTCGGCGTCACCGACATCACCGTGCCGTGGCAGACGCTGGTCACCGCCACCATCCTCTACGTCGTCCTGCCGCTCGCCGCGGGCCTCCTCACCCGCCGCATCCTCGGCTCGAAACAGGCGATCGACGCCTTCACCGCCCGCATCAAGCCGTGGTCGATCATCGGCCTCATCGCCACCGTGGTCATCCTCTTCGGGCTCCAGGGTGAGCTGATCCTCGCCAACCCCTTCGTCATCGCGCTCATTGCCGTGCCCATCCTGATCCAGAGCTACGGCATCTTCGCCCTGGCCTATGGCGCAGCCTACGCAATGCGCGTGCCCCACCGCATCGCCGCCCCCTGCGCGATGATCGGCACCTCGAACTTCTTCGAACTCGCCGTCGCCGTGGCCATCAGCCTTTTCGGCCTCAACTCCGGCGCCGCGCTCGCCACCGTGGTGGGCGTGCTGGTCGAGGTGCCGGTGATGCTCTCGCTGGTGGCCTTCGCCAACCGCACCCGCGCGCGCTTCGCCTGACCGCCATGGCCGTCGTCATCCACCACAACCCCGCCTGCGGCACCTCGCGCAACGTGCTGCAGATCATCCGCGACGCAGGGTACGACCCAACCGTGATCGACTACCTCGACACTGGCTGGACCCGCCCGCAACTCCTCGCCCTCTTCGCCGCCGCCGATCTCACGCCCCGCACGGCGCTGCGCACCACCAAGTCCCCGGCCGAGGAGCTGGGCCTCCTCGACACCTCCACCAGCGACGATACCCTCCTCGACGCCATGCTCGCCCACCCGGTGCTGGTCAACCGCCCCATCGTCTGCACGCCCAAGGGCGTCCGCCTCTGCCGCCCGTCCGAAACCGTGCTCGACCTGCTGGAGGTCTGGCCCCAGGGCCCTTACACCAAGGAAGACGGAGCGCTCATCCTGACCACCGAAGGAACCCGCGTTGCCTGAAGACAAGACCACCCCGAACCTCGTCAACGACGCCTTCCAGGCCATTGACGAGGCGCGCCTTTTCCCAACCGAGCGCCCCACGAATCCGCCCCGCATCCTGCTCCTCTACGGCTCCCTGCGCGCGCGCTCCTTCTCCCGCCTCGCGGCCGAGGAAGGCGCCCGCATCCTCACCCGTCTCGGCGCCGAGTGCCGCATGTTCAACCCCTCCGGCCTGCCGCTGCCCGACGACGCCGACACCACCCACCCCAAGGTGGCCGAACTGCGCGACCTCGTCATGTGGTCCGAGGGCATGGTCTGGTCCACCCCCGAACGCCACGGCGCCATGACCGGCATCATGAAAACGCAAGTCGACTGGATCCCGCTCGCCCCCATCGGTGGCATCCGCCCCACCCAAGGCAAGACGCTGGCGGTGATGCAGGTCTCCGGCGGTTCGCAAAGTTTCAACGCGGTCAACCAGTTGCGCATCCTCGGCCGCTGGATGCGCCTGATCACCATCCCCAACCAGTCCTCGGTCGCCAAGGCCTGGGACGAGTTCGACGAGCATGGCCGCATGAAACCCGGCCCCTTCTACAATCGCCTCGTCGACGTGATGGAAGAGCTGATGAAATTCACCCTGCTGACGCGCGGACAAAGCGGCTACCTCACCGACCGCTACTCCGAACGGGTGGAAAGCCTCGAAGAGCTGTCGAAACGGGTGAACCTGCCGAAAGCGACAGGGGGCTGAGCCGGGGGCTGAGCCGGCGGTTAACGCGCGTCCAGCGCCTCCTGCAACAGGCTGCGCACCGTGTCGCGCTCCACGTCCGAGGTCACGAACGCCTCGCCGATCCCCCGCGCAAGGATGAACCGCAGCGTGCCATCCACCACCTTCTTGTCCTGCGCCATCAGGTCGAGCAACCCATCCGCATCAGGCAATTCCCCCGGAATATCAGACAGATCGACCTTCATCTTCATGCCCCGAAGATGCGCCCGCACGCGCCCCGGCTCCTCCTGCGAACACAGCCCCATCCGCGCCGACAACTCGAACGCCAGCGCACAGCCGATCGCCACGCCTTCGCCATGCAGCAAGCGATCCGAATACCCCGTCGCCGCCTCCAGCGCGTGACAGAACGTATGCCCGAGGTTCAACAAGGCCCGATCCCCCTGTTCCGTCTCGTCCCGCACGACGATCTCGGCCTTCATCTCCACCGAGCGGCGCACCGCGTGAATCCGTGCCGCCTGATCCCCACCGGCGGCGGATGAACCATGCGCCTCAAGCCATTGAAAGAAATCCGAATCCCCCAACAGCCCGTATTTCACCACCTCGCCGTACCCGGCCAGGTAATCGCGTTCCGTCAACGTCGACAGCACATCCGTGTCGGCCAGAACCAGGCTCGGCTGATGAAACGCCCCGATCAGGTTCTTGCCCTGCGGCGCGTTGATCCCGGTCTTTCCGCCGACCGAGCTGTCCACCTGCGCCAGCAGGCTCGTCGGCACCTGCACGAACCGCACACCCCGGCGCAGCACGGCGGCCGCAAAGCCGACAAGATCGCCGATCACACCCCCGCCCAGGGCGACAACCACGTCGCGCCGCTCGACCTTCTGCTCGAGCAGCCATTCCACCACCCGCTCGAACTGCGGCCAGCCCTTGGTGCTCTCCCCGGCCGGCAATGCCAGCGAAACGGCGGAAATCCCCGCCGTCGCCAGCCCCGCTTCAAGCGCCTCCAGATGCCGCGGCCCGACATTCTCGTCCGTCACGATCGCCACCCGCTTCCGCGCCAGCAAGGGCGCCACCAAGGCCCCCGACCGCGCCAGCAGCCCGCTTCCGATGTGAACGTCATAGGCCCGCTCGCCCAGCGGCACATGCACGGTCTCGCTCATTCGCCCTCCTCCAGCACGTCGGCCCGCGTCAGCAGCGTCTCGATCACCTTCTCCGCCATCGTCTCGATCGCGTAATCCGACTGCGCCTTCACCGACAGGTCGGCCGTCGCATAAACGGGCACCCGCGCCTCGTAGAGCGCCTTCAACGTCGCATGAGGTTTATCCGTGCGCAGTAACGGCCTGGTATCCTTGTGTTTTACCCGGTTCCACAACAGTGAAAGCTCGGCATCCAGCCACACCGAAACCCCCTTCCGCGAAATCAGCTCCCGGTTCCGCTCGGCCAGGAACGCCCCGCCCCCGGTCGACAGCACGCCGCTCTTTTCCTCCAGCAGCCGGTTGATCACCTGCGTCTCCCGGTCGCGAAAGAACGCCTCCCCGTCGCGGGCGAAAATCTCGGCGATCGACATGTTCGCCGCCCGCTCGATCTCGGCATCCGAATCGAGAAACGGCACCCCGAGCCGCGCCGCAAGCGCTTTTCCCACGGCGGTCTTGCCAGCCCCCATCATGCCCACCAGAACCACGGTCTTGTGTAGTTTCCAATGCCTTACGGCGGCCAATGTTCGGCGCTCCCATGCCAATTGCCAAATCGTTTGCACTGAATGACGTGATCTTGTTCAAAAGGCCAGCTATAAAGTCGGTAACGAACAAACCTACGAGCAAGAGGCAATATGGCGCGCCTGATCAAGTGGCTTTTCTACCTGGCCGTGTTGGCCTTCCTGGCCCTCGTGGCCTACGCCTATGTCGGGCCGTTCTTCGGCGCGGATTTCTCTCCGCCCGAGGAAGAGATTCGGCAGGATATCCTTCTTGAGACCGAATAGCCTCTCTTTCGCCGCCCTGCTGGTGCCGGGCATGGCCCTTGCCGAGGAACCGCTCTCGGCCATCGACTGGCTCAACCAGCCCGCCCCCGTCAGCGTGGCCCAGCCGCTGGTGCAGCCCTTGGCCAACCCGCCGGTGACCGAAGGGGTCACCGTACCCTCGGTCACGGTCCTGCCGCTCGACGACGTGCGCCCCGACGCGGTGGGCCTGCTGCCCTCGTCGACCACCGGCCTGCCCCGCTCGCTCTGGTCGGCCAGCGAGACCGACACGCTGGTGGCCCAGCTGGCGCGCCTCGGCGACACGCCCCTGCCGGCGATCCAGGCGCTCTACTACACCCTGCTCCTGGCCGAGGCCGACCCGCCCGCCGACGCGGCCGACAATGCCCGCTTCCTGCGCGCCCGGGTCGATGTCCTGCGCCGCTACGGTGCGGTCGACGCGGCGCTGGCGCTGCTCGAACGCGCGGGCGCCGGCACGCCGCTCCTCTTCGACGAATGGCTCGACCTCGCCCTCCTGAAGGGCACCGAGGACGACCCCTGCCGCGCGCTCGCCGACACGCCCGACCTGTCGGAAAGCTACGCCGCCCGCATCTACTGCATCGCCCGCGCCGGCGACTGGTCGACCGCGGCGCTGACCTACGACACCGCCAATGCGCTCGGCTCCCTCGACGCCCACGAATCGCAGCTGCTCGCCCGCTTCCTCGACCCCGAAACCGCCGACGGCGCCGACCTGCCCCCGCCGCGCCACATGACCCCGCTGATCTTCCGCCTGTTCGAGGCGAACGGCATGCCGCTGCCCACCCGCAACCTGCCGCGCGAATACGCCGTGGCCGACCTGCGCGGCACCATGGGCTGGAAGGCCGAGGTCGAGGCCGCCGAGCGCCTCGCCCGCACCGGCGCCCTGCCCGCCAACCGCCTGCTCGGCCTCTATACCGACCGCGATCCCGCCGCCTCCGGCGGCGTCTGGGAACGGGTCCGCGCGGTTCAGGCCTTCGACGCGGCGCTGGCCTCGGGCGACAAGGCCGCCATCGCCCGCACCCTCCGCAACGCCTGGCAGCACATGCGCGAGAACGGCCTCGCCGTGGCCTTCGCCGCCCTCTACGGCGCCGACCTCGCCAAGCTCGACGATCCCTCCGGCCTCGCCCACGAGGTGGCGCTCCTCTCGCCGGTCTACGAAAGCGCGGCCAAGGCCCCCGGCGAACAGACCCGCCGCCTGACCTTCCTCGAAGGGCTGGCCCGGGGCACGCCCGAGCCCTCGCTCGCCGCCAATGCCACCGAATCCGCCATCGCCCGCGCCTTCGCCGCCCGCAAGGTACCGCCCGACCATGCCGGCCCCCTGAACGAAGGCCGGCTGGGCCAGGGCATCCTCGCCGCGGCGATGCAGCTTCAGGGCGCCACCCCTGGCCAGACCCGCGACCTCGAAGCGGCGCTCGCCACCCTGCGCGTCGTCGGGCTGGAAGACGTGGCCCGGCAGGCCGCGCTCCAGATCCTCCTGCTGGCGGAGGCGGAATGACCCCCGGCCGCGGCTGGATCGAGCCCTTTCTCGAAGCACGCGCAGCGGAACTGGGGGCGGCGGCCAACACGCTCGCCGCCTATCGCCGCGACCTCGACGACTACGCCGGCTGGCTCGACCGCAAGTCCCTTGCCCTCGCCACCGCCACCCAGGCCGATATCGAATCCTACCTCGTCGACCTCGACGCGCACGGGCTGGCCACCGCCACCCGCGCCCGCCGCCTCTCGGCCATCCGGCAGCTCTATGCCTTCGCCTTCGAGGAACGCCTGCGCGACGACAACCCCGCCGCCCGCATCCGCGGCCCCGGCCGCACCAAGCGCCTGCCCAAGACCCTGTCCGAGGCCGATGTCGACCGCCTGCTCGCCGCCGCCCGCGACGTCGGCCGCAACGCTCCCGACCGGGCCCGCAACACCTGTCTGATGGAACTGCTCTACGCCACCGGGATGCGCGTCTCCGAACTGGTCACGCTGCCGGTCTCGGCCGCGCGCGGCAACCCGGAGATGCTGCTCGTGCGCGGCAAGGGCGGCAAGGAACGCATGGTCCCGCTCTCCACCCCCGCCCGCGCGGCGCTGGCCGACTGGCTGTCCCTCCGCGACGCGGCCGAGGAGGCCGCCCGCCTCGACGGCAAGCCGCCCTCGCCCTTCCTCTTCCCCTCGCGCGGCAAGCTGGGCCACCTCACCCGCAACCGCTTCTACCTGCTGGTCAAGGAAATGGCCGTCGCCGCCGGCGTCTCGCCGGCAAGCGTCACGCCCCACACCCTGCGCCACGCCTTCGCCACGCATCTGCTGGCCCACGGCGCCGATCTGCGCGCCATCCAGGTGCTGCTGGGCCATGCCGATGTCGCCACGACCGAGATCTACACCCACGTGCTCGACGAACGCCTCCGCGCGCTGGTCGAAGATCACCACCCGCTGGCCCGCGCCGCCGCCGCCCGCACCGCCGGCCCCGCCACCGACACCGGCCCCGCCTCGGGCGAGGATTGACGGCACCATACCGCACATTCCCCGCCGATGATCCCTTGATCGTCGCCACCCGAGCCCCCATAACCCGAGGGGCTGAAAGGACAACGACCTGAATGGAACCCTCATCTACGCTGCTCGACGCCGCCTTCTGGATCACGGGCGGTGCCATCCTCCTGCTTCTCGTGCTCTCCGCCTTCTTCTCGGGCAGTGAAACCGCGCTCACCGCCGCCTCCCGCGGCAAGCTCCGCGCCCGCGCCGACAAGGGCGAAAAGGGCGCCGCCAAGGCGCTCGAGATCACCGAGGACAACGAGCGCCTGATCGGCTCCGTCCTTCTCGGCAACAACCTCGTCAACATCCTCGCGGCCTCGCTCGCCACCGCGCTCTTCACCCGCATCTTCGGTGAAAGCGGCGTGGCGCTCGCGACCCTGGTGATGACCCTCCTCGTGCTGGTCTTCGCCGAGGTGCTGCCCAAGACCTACGCCATCACCAATGCCGAGGCCGCCGCCGCCCGCACCGCGCCGCTGATCACGCTGGTCATCTCCGTCTTTTCCCCCGTGGTCTCGGCCGTGCGCCTCTTCGTGCGGCTGGTGCTCAGCCTTTTCGGCGTCAAGACAGACCCCGACAGCCATATCCTCGCCGTGCGCGAGGAGATCGCCGGCGCCCTCTATCTCGGCCATTCCGAGGGCGTCGTCGAAAAGGAGGACCGCGACCGCATCCTCGGCGCGCTCGACCTCGGCGACCGCGCAGTCGAGGAGATCATGCTCCACCGCTCCGGCATCGAGATGATCGACGCCGAACTCGAGCCCCAGGCGATCCTCGACCAGTGCCTCAAAAGCAGCCACACCCGCCTGCCCGTCTACCGCGACGACCCCGACAACATCATCGGCGTGGTCCACGCCAAGGACCTGCTGCGCGCCATGTACAAGCTGGTCAGCGAAGGCGGGCTGTCGGACGAGGTGCTGAAGAATTTCGACATCGCCGACGTGGCGATGAAGCCCTATTTCGTGCCCGAAACCACCACGCTTGACGACCAGATGCGCCAGTTCCTGCGCCTGCGCACCCATTTCGCGCTGGTGGTCGACGAATACGGCGTCCTGCAGGGGCTGATCACGCTCGAGGACATCCTCGAGGAAATCGTGGGCGAGATCGCCGACGAGTTCGACCCCGACGCCGACCACCCGATCCGCCGCAGCGACGACAACCAGTTCCTCGTCGACGGCGCCATGACCCTGCGCGACCTCAACCGCGCCACCGACTGGAACCTCCCCGACGACGAGGCCAACACCGTCGCAGGCCTCGTCATCCACGAGGCCCAGATCATCCCGGAAGTGAACCAGGTCTTCAACCTCCACGGCTTCCGCTTCGAGGTCATGGCGAAAGACGGCAACCGCATCACGCGGCTGAAGATCCGGAAGCTGTAGGCCCGTAGACTACCGTGGGCCCGTAGGCCGGGCTTCAGCCCGGCCCCCATATGCATCAAGAGTTTAGGCCGTTAGGCTTCCCCCAATGGCCGATAAGCGATTGCCTACAATAGTTTACAGCTAGGCATTCGCCGATTCACTAGACACAGTAATGCGGCAAACTGTTAACTCTAGCGATGATCACCGGATGCAGTTGCGAAAAGCGAGACGTACGGCACTTACCATGTTTTCGGCATTTCCTGAGAACCTCTCGGTATTGCAAGCAGTGAACGGGGCATCCTCGTATAAAAAAGACGGTGACCCGTTGACCGAAGGATTACGGCCCAATCTAAATCGAATGCTGAAACCGTTACCCCGATCCACGATCCCGATTTCTTGATTACCAACGCGATTTCCTAATATACTGTGGGCGCCTGCTCCTTGAGACATTGATCCGGCCGGCAAACACTGTTCCACAAGCCAACTGCGAAGGCTCCAGTCATTTTTTCCGGATGTTTCTTCAGTGACATCGAGGTAGAAGTACGCTCCACTTGACCAGTCGCAAAAAGCAGTCATCTTGGACTTTCCATCAGTTCGGGTTGATACGGCTATTAAGCCCTCACCCTCCATTTCGATGTCCCAGTTGGTCCAAATGGCAGGGTCATGTATCAAACCAGAAACTTCCGCTTCCGCTCCCGTCTCAATCCAATGCATTTCGTCCGGACCACTCAGACCGGCATTTACAAGTACTCGGCCGTCCACACCCATCCGTAGTGTGTAATCTAGAAGCAATGCGACCATCACTTGCTCGACACCCTCTTGGACCAACACTGGACCTGCACTAGGGTTATCTTCACCGCTGTAAAACTGATGTACTCCAATTCGCGAACCAAAGTCGATCCGTCGCTCGGTGCCGCCCATAAAGGCATAAGCGCACGCAGATGCACAGATACCAGGTATGCGGCGGGTAAAGTCCCAATACGGCATATCAGGCCAATCCGGATGTGGCTCATGGCCTCCGACTTCCGTCGCGAAGCCGCGACGGCGAAACTCCTCACCAAGCCGGATTCCTACCAAGAGATTGCCACCGGGTGAGTTGAGGCGAATCCTATTGGGGAACCAGTCGGGACCGTTCTCCATAAAGGCCAGAAAGTCGTCGAATGTCGTGGAAGTGATTTCGCCCTCAGCTTGTATCCAAGTCGCATCGTTGCTCCTCTCGTCAGTTCCGCCAAGAACAAATGTCATAGGCATAGCCGGCGACGCGACGCAAACGCTCGCTACAAGGGCTGCGAACAAGACACGCATAGAGCATGCTCCGTATACGCCTGCATAAGGCAAGTTATCTGAGGCAGTGAAACTTATCTTCCATTATAAGCCTACCCGCGCACCAACGCTACTATTGGGTATCGCACAACCGCAGGACCACGGCTTCACCTGCTGCGCATCGGCCGCCAATGTCGATGAAATCACGGGCCGTCCTCCCGGACCACACCCGCCTGACATAAACATGCGCCTTCCCGAAAAATCTTCAAGAATTGCCCGCAGACAAATTTTCTCCCAGATTTCAACCTGTTGACCCGACTCATCCGACAGGAGACCGCCATGACCCCGGCAGATCACCCCCATTCCGGCCCCTGGTACCACGGCACCCGCGCCCATCTCGGCCCCGGCGACCTCATCACCGCCGGCCGCGCCTCCAACTTCGGATCGCGCAAGCCGATGTCCTGGGTCTACTTCACCGGCACGCTCGACGCCGCCATCTGGGGCGCAGAACTCGCCGCCGGCGACGCCCGCCAGCGCATCTACATCGTCGAACCCACCGGCCCTTACGAGCCCGACCCCAACCTCACCGACCAGCGCTTTCCCGGCAATCCCACCCTCTCCTTCCGCTCCCGCGACCCGCTCCGCATCCTGGGCGAGGTCGCCGAGTGGGAAGGCCACACGCCCGAGCAGCTCCAGGCCATGCACGACGGCCTCGCCCGCCTCAAGGCCCAGGGCATCGAGGCCATCGACTGATCGCCTCCGGCCCCGCTTGCCCCTACCGCACCGGGATCTCCGCCTCCGCCTGGATCAGCCAGGCCCCGTCCTGCCCCTTCACCGCCACCAGCATCACGTCCGACGCCGTCCCGTCCGACACGACCTTCTGCCGCGAATAGGCCATCCAGCCCGACACGGTCACGCTCCGCACCTTCAGCGCCCATTGCTTCACGCCCACCAGGAACAGCTCGTCATGCAGATCGCGGATCGCCTCCCGCCCCAGCACCGGCGCCATGGCCGAGGCGATGTATTCCGCATCCTCGGCGTAGCACCCCGCGCAGCTCTCGGAATCGCCGTCCCTCAGCGCCGCCTCGTAGCGCCGGAACAGCGCCATCAGCTCGTCTTCCTCGGCCATCCCGATCCCCCCGCCACAGATCACCGCACGCCGCCATGGTGTGGACTCTCCGCCCGGCTGTCCACGAAAATCTGGTGCCCGGGCTCAGATGTCGGGCTGCCGCAGGCCCCGGCCGGCCCCCTCCTCCGGCGCATCGAGCCCCGCCGGCCTTGTATCGGCCTTGACCGCCCCGCGTTCCCCCTCGGGTTTCGGCGGGCCGGTGGTGGTGTCGCGCCGCGTCTGGTGCTCGATCTCTGCATTCAGCTTGGCCCCGGCCAGCACGATGAAGGACGACAGCCACAGCCATGTCAGCAGGATGATCACCCCGCCCAGCGTGCCATAGGTCTCGTTGTAGCTGGCAAAGTTCTGGGTGTAGAGCGAGAAGCCGATCGTGCCGATCATCCACAGGAAGGTGGCCAGCACCGCCCCGGGGCTGATCCACCGCCACCGCGCCTTGGCCCGCGCCGGCCCGAACCGGTAGAGCACCGCCAGCCCCAGCACCGCCAGCACCGCCAGCACCGGCCATTGCAGCCAGACGATCGCCGTCTCCACCTTGCCCGGCAGCCCGAGAAACCCGATCACCGCCGGCAGCACGATCATGAAGACCAGCGCGGTCAGCAGCCCGACGATGATCACCAGCGTCAGCGCCACCCCGGTGGCGTAGAGCGCCACGAAACCGCGCGTCTCGCTCTCGCCATAGGCGATGTTCATCCCCTCCATCAGCGTCATCATGCCCCTTGTGGCGCCGTAGATCGCCAGCAGCAGACCCAGGAGCGCGGCAAAGCCCGTGGCCTTCTCGTCCCCGCCCGTGACCTTGAGAACCTGGTCCTGGATGATCGACGCCGCTTCCTGCGGCAGCATCCCGATATAGGCCTCGAGCTGGCTCGCCACGTCCGCCGGGTCGAGCAGCACACCGGCAATCGAGATCAGCGCCACCACGGCCGGAAAGATCGCCAGCAGCCCGAAGAACGCCACCCCCGCGGCCACCACCGACAGGTGATCGGCCGGAATGCCCCAGACCAGCCGGCGCAGGATATCCCACCACCCGCGCCGCGGGATCTCTGCCGGATGGGTGGCGGCCTGGCCGCGGGGACTGGTTGGCATGGCGGTTCTCCGTCGGTTGGGCGGTTACCTAGGAGAACGCGCCGAAAGGTCAAAAGGTTGGGGGGGAGGGAAAATTTTGCAGGGTGGATCAGCGCGGAACGAGGGCGTCAGCCCGCCGCGCATCGCCGGGCCGCCCCGACGGCACGGCGATTTGGCAGGTGGAGTGCCATACGCACAGGTTGGATGTCCTTGGCAGACATAAACTGCCCATCACTGACGTCGGTTCGCCGCACCACGGCCCGCCGATGCGCGGCTTCGCACTATTGAGAACTGATGACCGCTTCTAGCCTTGCGCGCAGAGATTTGGCGTCAATCTCAAAAGATAATTTTGCACACAATAGAGGGAACGCTTTTCAAACGTTGTGAATTCCAATCGGCGGCCGAAAGTGACGAACAACGCTCGCCAGTCAATAGCCGTTCCATCAAGACGTTTTATTTCTTCCTTCGAACAAACTCGGCGAACCCATCTTCATCCAATGAGGGGGTGTGGATAGATTTTTTTATCCCAAACGCAGGGTGCCCAACCCACTGACCGTCGATCCATTGGCCCCAGCCAGTCTCAGTCAACTCGGTAGTGAAAGCATTTAAATGATGGCTTTGAGCCTTTCGAACGTGGCCTCGCCGGTAATGGAGCGGCTTTCGTGAACCTGTGTCGCCGTCTTCGGCACCCTCGACCTTTGACGATGCAGCAATACGCCATCGAACGCAGTGCCACGCGTCGACAGGAAGGCGATGGGATCGGTTCGCGGCGCGTCGCTCTTGTCGCAAACCGCCCCTGCTCGTTTCAACCAAGGAAGGACTGTTCAACAGTGACAACATCATCCCCAGAGTAGCGGCGGTCAGGTGGAGTGTGAAAACTCTCTCGTCTGTCGGTCGTTCGAAGGATGAGCGGGCATCAATATAGTTTGTTCCCGGTTTCCAAACAAACTGACGATATGTGGCACCAGTGACAGATACCTGGTCTACCGTGACGATGCTTCCATCGTAGCTCATAGCGTATAGGCTTGGTTCGTCTCCGATCCGAAAGGTTGCGGGAACCGCTGGAGGCACGGCAATGCTATCAACGAAAAACTCACTGCTCTCGAAGGTTTGGTAAGCGAATTTTCCGGCAGCTTCGTAGATAGCCGGGTCTATGTCGAAATGCTGAGCAGAGGCAATCTTGCCTGCTACATCAGGAAGGCCGAGGCTTGGCAGACTCTCCACAATCTTCTTGACGAGCTGCACGTGCGTCAAGTGAGGCTGGGTATTAGTGACTGCCATTTCCAACACTTCGATTTTGTAAAAATATTCTTGAGTTCCTCCTTCTCACTCTAGTGATCCGCCCACAAAGTCCAGACCATACGCACCGCGGATTGTTGCTTCATACCTCTACCTTTGAGCTGTGTCGCAGGACAGGTACCCCACCTGGGTCTCACGGCATCTTGAGCCCACCAACAAAAGAACAGGCCGGGGTCTCCCCCGGCCCGCTTGCCCTTTCCCGAAGCGACAGCCTCAGGCCCGCAGCTTCTCCCCCTTCGGGTCAAACGGCGGCTCTTCCAGGATCCGCCCCTTGTGCGGCTGACCCAGCACCATCACCTCGACCTCGTCGCCGGGCGCTGCCGTCCCGCTCTTGATATAGCCGAGCGCGAGGCTCATCCCCACAGTATAGCCATAGGTGCCCGACGTGACCCGCCCGATCCCCTTGCCATCCTTGAAGATCGGCTCGCCCCCGGTGGCGTCGGCGTTCGAGGCCGTCACCGCCTCTTCGTCGATATGCACCAAGACCAGCGTCTCGCGCGTGGGCTCGGCCATCACCTTCTGAGCGGCCGCCTTGTTGAGGAAGTCCTTCTCCATCTTGCAAAGCGGCCCCAGCCCCACCTCGTGCGGATAGTATTCGGGCGAGTATTCCCGGCTCCACGAGCCATACCCCTTCTCGATCCGCATCGACATCAGCGCCCGCGCGCCCACCGGCCCAGCCCCGAACTCCTTCGCGGCGTCCAGCAGCGCCCGGTACAGCTTCTCCTGGTCCTCGGTCTTGCAATGCAGCTCCCACCCCAGGTCGCCGGTAAAGCTCACCCGCAGCGCCAGGCACCGCACCCCGGCAATGTCGATCATCTTCGACCGCATGAACGGGAAATCCTCCGTCGCCAGCGACGTGTTCGTCATCCGCTGCAGGATCTCGCGCGACTTGGGTCCCGCCACGTTGAACCCGCACATCGCCTCGGTCATGCTCTCGAACGTCGTCCCCTCGGGCAGCGGCACCATGTCGTAGAACCGCTTCTGATAGCGCTCCGCCATCCCCGACGACACCACCCAGAACTCGTCCTCCTCGACCCGCGTCACGGTCGCATCCCCGGCAATCCCGCCGCGCACCGAGATCAGCGGCGTCAGGCACGACCGCCCCACCGCCTTCGGCATGTTGTTGGCAAACACCGCGTTCAGCCAGTCTGCCGCCCCCGGCCCCTTCACCCGGTACTTGGCGAAGTTCGAGATATCGATGATCCCGGCCCTTTCCCGCAGCATCCGGCACTCCTCGCCCACCGGCGCCCACCAGTTCTGCCGCAGGAACCCGTTCGTGTCCTTCGCCCCCGGCTCTCCGGCAAACCACTGCGGATGCTCCCAGCCATAGTTGAGCCCGAACACCGCCCCCATCTCCTTCTGCAGCTCGTACACAGGCCTTGTCCGCAACGGCCGCCCCGCCGCCCGCTCTTCGTTCGGATAGTGAATGGCGAAGCGATGCGTATACACATCCTCCACCTTCGCCATCACGAACTTGCGGTCATTCGCCCACAGCCCGAACCGCGCGATATCCCAGGGGAACATGTCATACTGCATCTCCCCCTCCACGATCCATTGCGCCACCATCAGGCCCATCCCCGCCGACTGCGAGAACCCCGGAATGATCCCCCCGCACATGAAGTAATTCTTCAACTCCGGCACCGGCCCCAGGATCACGTTCGAATCCGGCGACCAGATCATCGGCCCGTTGATCACCCTTTTCACCCCGGCCTCCGCCGCCGCCGGCACCCGGTCCATCGCCCGCATCACGTTCTCCATGATCCGCTCGAGGTCATCGGGAAAGAGGTCATGCGCGAAATCGAGCGGCGTCCCATCCTCCGCCCAGAACCGCATGTCCCGCTCATAGGCGCCGATCAGCAGGCCCTTGCCCTCCTGCCGCAGGTAATACTCGCCATCCCGGTCCGCGACCGACGGCAACCGCCGCCCCGCCGCCTCGATCTCCGGCATCGTCTCGGTCACGAAATACTGGTGCTCCGTCGGCTGCAGCGGCACCTCGATCCCGGCCAGCTTCGCCACCTCCCGGCCCCAGAGCCCGGCCGCGTTGATCACCCACTCCGTCTCGATATTCCCCTTGGGCGTCTCCACCACCCAGCTTCCATCGGGCTTCTGAACCGTCCCCGTCACCGGCGTGAACCGGTAAATCTCCGCCCCCTTCTGCCGCGCCCCCACCGCATAGGCATTGGTCACGCCCGACGGGTCCACGTTCCCCCCGTCCGGCTCCCACATGATGCAGCGGATGCCGTCGAAATTCACCAGCGGATGCTTCTCCTCCGCCTCCTCCCGGCTGATCTCGAAGAAGTTCATGCCATACAGCTTCGCCTTCGCCGCCTGCAGCTTGAGCTGATGCTCCCGGTTCTCCGTCTGCGCGAGGTAGAGGCTCCCGGGCTGGAACACGCCACAGCTCTGCCCCGTCTCCTCCTCAAGCTGCTTGTAGAGGGTCATCGTGTAATGCTGCAGCCGCGAGATATTGGCACTGTCATGCAGCCCGTGGATGTTCGCCGCCGCATGCCAGGTCGAGCCGCTCGTCAGCTCGTCCCGCTCCAGCAGAACCACGTCCGTCCACCCCAGCTTGGTGAGGTGATAGAGGATGGAGCATCCGATAACGCCGCCGCCGATCACGACAGCCTGTGCATGGGTTTTCATGTGTCGTCCCTTGACCCTTGTTTCAGCGGCCAGCCTGACACCGATTGAAGGCGCCATGAATGCCGGTTCCCGACATCATTCGTCGGTCGGGGGCCATTGTCGTTTCGTTTTGCGTCAGGGGATTTAGGTTTGCGGCAGGGGGTGGGGCGCAGGGGACAAACCTTGCGACAAGACGGAATGCCGCTACACTGATGCCCGTATTTTGAGCACTTTGGAATGGGGGTAATAATGAGGCTTCAATTTCTTTTGGCCGCGGCCATCTGTGTTTCCGGCACGGCGTCCATGGCGCAGATGACGGATTGTTCGTACAAGACGCGTTTCTTCGGAACGAATGCGACGCTTAAGGTGGAAGGCGGCAAGCCCGTCGCTTACCGGACGGACAATTACACCGCGAAGAGCGTGACCAAGCAGGGCGACACGATACTCATCGACCAGGCCCGCCTCTCCAGCGTCGTCCATGGCAAGACCCAGGATGGCAAATGGGCCATTCAGGGCAACTGGAAACTCGGGAAGCACAGCAAGGACAACGTCGTTTTCGTCTGCGCCCCCTGATCAGTCCATTTCGCGCGGAATCCAGGCCGAAGGCCGCCGCGCATCGTCCGCTGGCCGGCAGGCGATTGCAGAGCAATCGCCGAGAGGTGGGCCGTCCCGACGGCACGGCGATTTGGCTGACCGCAGCGCGACGCTCAAAGGTCGGAGGGACTTGGCAGGCATAAAGCACTGCCCCACGAAGGTTGGATCGCCGCACCACGGCCCGACGATGCGCGGCTTGTCACCAAGATCGAGCACCTGCAAAAAATCAACTAATGTCTCAGGGTTTATCCGGCCGACTCTTCTTCAGGTGCGTCAGGAATTTTGATTTCCTCTTGGTCTTTTTCATCTGGAGGGCTTTTGCGTTTTCTTGAAATCGATGCTGCGAAATCTTTTGATAGATAATCCTTCATGTGGTCGCGCAGCATGTCCATCTTCAACCGGGTACGGAGCGCAAATATATCTTCATCCGTCAGGCTTTCTAACCCTTCTTCTGACGCCTTAGAAACGTCGGTCGCGATAATGCTAATCTTAGACAAATTCAGGCGTTGTTGGTTTATTCGCATCACTTCCCTTATCAGCATTGCTGCAAGCTTATAGGCCGCGCCAATAATGGCCGTAGTAATCAGGACATATGGGATACGTGTCGCTAATATTGAGAAAATTCTCGCATTCTCATGTTCGTCGATAACGGTCGTCAGATTTGCTGCGTTAACTACAAGGAGCGCAGCCATTATGACCAGCAGCCCGATAGGAACCAAAGCCAACCACCAATAAGATTTAGTGTTCTGAGCAGCTTGGGAGACAAAACCACTAATCTCAGTCGGGAACATGTTTATATCATCCTGGAGCGACCGAAGCTCCTGCTTCATATCAGCTATTTCAGTTGCTAATGCTGATCGCTCGGCGTTCCGCTCCTTGAGACGTTCCTCGACAACAACCTCCTGTTCTCCAATCGTCGCCAGAGATTCTTCGCGTTTCTTGACGTCTGCAACAAGGGCATTCCGTTCTTCAGTCAAGCGCCCAATGTTGTTGTTAAGTTCTGTTACCGTTACTTTTGCATCAGCAATATTCTTGCTCAGGTGATCGCGCTCGCCTCGAAGGACATTTAGTTTGTTGTTGGCTTCATCAGCGCCATCGATTGCCCGTTGACTGTCCGCAACTATGTCCGCCTTGTATTTGTCCAAACGAGCAACAACTTGCACGAAATCTTCAAGTTCTTGAGCCTGAAATCCTATCAAGAGACCTCAGCGAAACGCACGCCTCTCTCGCAGGTGGATGTCCGAGGTGGTTCTGAAGCGGCTACCGCTTTGGCCTGAGCTCTGCCGGGGTTTTCGGTCGCCCCGGACTGTGAGGATGCGGGAGGATAACCGTCTTCGC
>NZ_JAVKFX010000021.1:0-7569 GCF_040223625.1 Roseovarius sp.
CCTGACCAAGGATGAAGGCGGCCGTCACACGCCGTTCTTCGCCAACTACCGCCCGCAGTTCTACTTCCGGACGACGGACGTGACCGGCACCGTGACCCTGCCCGAGGGCACCGAGATGGTCATGCCCGGCGACAACCTGAAATTCGGTGTCGAGCTGATCGCGCCGATCGCCATGGAAGACGGCCTCCGCTTCGCCATCCGCGAAGGCGGCCGCACCGTGGGTTCCGGCGTCGTGTCGAAGATCATCGAGTAAGAACTACCCCAAGGGTTCGACGAGGGAGGCCGGGTGGTCCGGCCTTCCTCCTATCAACTCCAACGCCGCGAAAGGCTACCCCAATGCAAAGCCAAAACATTCGCATTCGGCTGAAGGCATTTGACTACCGCGTACTGGATGCCAGCACGCAGGAGATCGTCAACACCGCCAAACGGACCGGTGCCGAGGTACGTGGGCCGATCCCGCTGCCGAACAAGATCGAGAAATTCACCGTTCTGCGTGGCCCGCACGTGAACAAGAAATCCCGCGACCAGTTCGAGATCCGCACCCACAAGCGGCTGCTCGACATCGTCGACCCCACCCCGCAGACCGTGGACGCGCTGATGAAGCTCGACCTCGCCGCGGGCGTGGACGTTCAGATTTCGGTTTAAGGGAGGGTGACGATATGTTGCGCTCTGGCGTAATCGCAAAGAAAGTCGGCATGACCCGGCTTTTCATGGAGGACGGGAAGCAGGTTCCCGTGACCGTCCTTCAACTGGACAAGCTTCAGGTGGTCGCTCAGCGCACCGCCGAGAGCGACGGCTATTCGGCCGTTCAGCTGGGTGCCGGCACGGCCAAGGCGAAGCGGACCTCGAAGGCCATGCGCGGCCATTTCGCCGCCGCCAAGGTCGAGCCCAAGCGCAAGATCGCGGAATTCCGCGTGGCGCCCGAGAACATGATCGACGTGGGCGAGGAAATCACCGCGAACCACTATTTCGAGGGTCAGTTCGTCGACGTGTCGGGCACCTCGATCGGTAAGGGTTTCCAGGGCGGCATGAAGCGGCACAACTTCGGCGGCCTGCGGGCCAGCCACGGTGTGTCGATCAGCCACCGCGCCCACGGCTCGACCGGCCAGTGCCAGGACCCGGGCAAGGTGTTCAAGGGCAAGAAGATGGCCGGCCACATGGGCGCCGTCCGCGTGACCACGCAGAACCTTCAGGTCGTCAAGACCGATGCCGACCGTGGCCTGATCATGGTCAAGGGCGCGGTTCCGGGCTCGAAGGGCGGCTGGGTCACGATCAAGGACGCGGTCAAGAAACCGTTCCCGGAAAGCGCGATCCTGCCCGCGGCGCTGAAATCGGAAGCCGAGGCTGCCGCCAAGGCCGCCGAGGAAGCCGCTGCCGCCGCCGCTGCCGAGGCCGAAGCCGAAGCCAAGCGCCTTGCCGAAGAGCAGGCCGCCGCGGAAGCCGAGGCGCTGAAGGAAGCCGAGGCCGACATCGAAGCCGAGAAGGGCGACGATGACGGTGAGAAGAAGGAAGGCGAGGAATGAAACTCGACGTGATCAAACTGGACGGCGGGAAAGCCGGCTCGGTCGATCTGGGCGAAGAGATCTTCGGCCTGGACCCGCGCGCCGACATTCTTCACCGCGTCGTCCGCTGGCAGCGCAACAAGGCGCAGCAGGGGACCCACAAGGTCAAGACCCGGACCGAGACCAGCTACTCGACCAAGAAGATCTATCGCCAGAAGGGCACCGGTGGCGCCCGCCACGGCGACCGCAACGCGCCGATCTTCCGCAAGGGTGGCATCTACAAGGGCCCGGTTCCGCGCAGCCATGCGCATGAACTGCCCAAGAAGGTGCGCAAGCTGGGTCTCAAGCACGCGCTTTCCGCCAAGGCGAAAGCCGGGCAGCTGGTGGTGATCGAGGCGGCGGACGGCATTTCCAAGACCAAGGACCTGGCCAAGCAGGTCAAGGATCTGGGCTGGAAGCGCGCGCTGATCATCGACGGCTCGGAGGTGAACGCCGAGTTCGCCCGCGCGGCCGCCAACATCGAAGGTCTGGACGTGCTGCCGAGCATGGGCGCGAATGTCTATGACATCCTCAAGCGTGACACGCTGGTGATCACGAAGGCGGGTGTCGAAGCACTGGAGGCTCGACTGAAATGAGCGCGAAACCGGAACATTACGACGTGATCCGCAAGCCGGTGATCACCGAGAAATCAACCATGGCGTCGGAAGCCGGCGCGGTGGTCTTCGAGGTGGACATCGACAGCTCCAAGCCGCAGATCAAGGAGGCCGTCGAGGCGCTCTTCGGTGTGAAGGTGAAGGCTGTGAACACCACGATCACCAAGGGCAAGAACAAGCGCTTCCGCGGCATCAAGGGCACGCGGAAGGACGTCAAGAAGGCGTATGTGACGCTCGAGGAAGGCAACACGATCGACGTGACGACCGGGCTTTGAGCCCCGTCCCGGGGGCGACCCCGGGCGCTTCTGCCGGATGGTGGAAGGGTGGATGTCGACGAGGCCCCGGATCAGGTCCGGGGCGGGATGAGAAGGGAAACCCCGGCTGCGTGGAGTGGCCGGGGTTTTTCTTTGGGTGGGTTGGCACCAGCCCAACGGGGGGCAACCCGCGCGTAATCCAGGGCGAAGCCCGCCGCGCGATCGCCAGGCCGCCCCGACGGGCTGGCGATTGAGAGAGGGCGGCGTGACGTCGCGAGGTCTTTCGGATGTGAAGAGATAAAGTGGTTTCCACGCCTGTTGGTTCGCCACCCCGCGGCCTGGCGATCGCGCGGCTTAATGGCCGGAGGAGAGGTGGGTTGGCACCCACCCTACGGCGCGAGGGCCCGCAGGCGCATTTCTGCCCTTACTCCCTTGACCCGCCCCGGTCTCTCGCTTAAACGGACCCATCTGCACTGCCCCGGATTCGTCTGGGGCTGTGTTTTTATTGTTCGCGAGAACATCACCGAACCGGGGACCTTCGGGGCCCTACACCAAGGTGGGTTCACACCCACCCTACACATAGCCTCGGATCCAAGCCCGGGGCGTTAGCTAACGGAAGACAGAAAGCATGGCACTCAAGTCGTATAAGCCGACGACGCCGGGCCAGCGCGGGCTGGTGCTGATCGACCGTTCGGAGCTGTACAAAGGACGCCCCGTCAAGGCCCTCACCGAGGGTCTGACCAAGTCGGGCGGCCGGAACAACACCGGACGTATCACTGCACGACGCCGCGGGGGCGGGGCCAAACGGCTCTACCGGATCGTCGATTTCAAACGCAACAAATTCGATGTGGCCGCCACCGTCGAACGGATCGAATACGACCCGAACCGGACGGCCTTCATCGCGCTCATCCGCTACGAGGATGGCGAACAGTCCTACATCTTGGCCCCGCAGCGGCTGGCGATCGGCGACAAGGTCGTCTCGTCCGAGCGCGCGGACATCAAGCCGGGCAACGCCATGCCGTTTTCCGGTATGCCGATCGGGACGATCGTTCACAACATCGAGCTGAAGCCCGGCAAGGGCGGCCAGATCGCACGCGCTGCGGGCACCTATGCCCAGTTCGTCGGCCGTGACGGCGGCTATGCGCAGATCCGCCTGTCGTCGGGCGAGCTGCGGATGGTGCGCCAGGAGTGCAAGGCCACCGTGGGTGCCGTGTCGAACCCCGACAACTCCAACCAGGATTACGGCAAGGCCGGCCGCATGCGCCACAAGGGCATCCGCCCCTCTGTCCGCGGTGTCGTGATGAACCCGATCGACCACCCGCACGGCGGTGGTGAGGGCCGCACCTCGGGTGGCCGCCACCCGGTCACGCCGTGGGGCAAGCCCACCAAGGGCAAGCGCACCCGCAACACCAACAAGGCGTCGCAGAAACTTATCCTGCGCTCGCGTCACGCACGGAAGAAGGGCCGCTAAGACATGGCACGTTCTGTATGGAAAGGCCCCTTTGTCGATGCCTACGTCCTGAAAAAGGCCGAGGCAACGCGCGAAAGCGGGCGCAAGGAAGTCATCAAGATCTGGTCGCGCCGCTCGACGATCCTGCCCCAGTTCGTGGGCCTGACGTTTGGCGTCTATAACGGTCAGAAACACGTTCCGGTTCTGGTTAACGAAGACATGATCGGCCAGAAATTCGGGGAATACGCACCGACGCGGACCTATTACGGGCACGCGGCTGACAAGAAAGCCAAGAGGAAGTAAGCCATGGGCAAGGAGAAGAATCCCCGCCGCGTGGCGGACAACGAAGCGATGGCGAAGCTGCGCATGCTGCGCACCAGCCCGCAGAAACTCAACCTGGTTGCCGCGATGATCCGGGGCAAGAAGGTCGACAAGGCGCTGAGCGACCTGACCTTCTCGAAGAAGCGGATCGCGCAGGACGTGAAGAAATGCCTTCAGTCCGCGATCGCGAATGCCGAGAACAACCACAACCTGGATGTCGACGAGCTTGTCGTCGCCGAGGCCTATGTGGGCAAGAACCTGGTCATGAAGCGCGGCCGTCCGCGGGCACGCGGCCGGTTCGGGCGGATCATGAAGCCGTTCTCGGAGCTGACAATCAAGGTGCGTGAAGTCGAGGAGCAAGCCTAATGGGTAACAAAGTCAATCCGATTGGCATGCGCCTGCAGGTGAACCGCACCTGGGACAGCCGCTGGTATGCCGATACGAAGGATTACGGCAATCTTCTTCTGGAAGATGTCCGGATCCGCGAGTTCATCAAGGAAGAGTGCAAGCAGGCCGGCGTCAGCCGCGTGATCATCGAGCGTCCGCACAAGAAGTGCCGCGTCACGGTGCACACCGCGCGCCCCGGCGTGATCATCGGCAAGAAAGGCGCCGATATCGAGAGCCTGCGCAAGAAGCTCGCCAAGATGACCGACAGCGAACTGCACCTCAACATCGTCGAAGTGCGCAAGCCCGAGCTTGACGCCGCGCTGGTTGGCGAGAGCATCGCCCAGCAGCTCGAGCGCCGGGTCAGCTTCCGCCGTGCGATGAAACGGGCCGTGCAGAACGCGATGCGCATGGGGGCCCTGGGTATCCGGGTCAACGTGTCGGGCCGCCTCGGCGGGGCCGAGATCGCCCGGACCGAGTGGTACCGGGAAGGCCGCGTGCCGCTTCACACGCTGCGCGCCGACATCGATTATGCCCATGCGGAGGCGTCCACGCCTTACGGCATCATCGGCGTCAAGGTCTGGATCTTCAAGGGTGAGATCATGGAGCACGATCCGTCGGCCCGTGATCGCAAGGCCCAGGAACTTCAGGATGGTCCCGCGCCCCGTGGCGCCGGCGGCCGCCGCTGAGGAGGGATAAGAGATGCTGCAACCGAAGCGCACTAAATTCCGCAAGCAGTTCAAGGGCCGGATCAAGGGCGAAGCCAAAGGCGGCTCGGACCTGAACTTCGGCACCTATGGGCTCAAGGCAACCCAGCCCGAGCGCGTCACCGCGCGCCAGATCGAAGCCGCCCGCCGGGCCATGACGCGTCACATGAAGCGTCAGGGCCGGGTCTGGATCCGGATCTTCCCGGATACCCCGGTGACCTCGAAACCCACCGAGGTTCGGATGGGTAAGGGCAAGGGCTCGGTCGATTTCTGGGCCTGCAAGGTCAAGCCCGGCCGGGTGATGTTCGAGATCGACGGCGTTTCCGACGCCATCGCGAAAGAGGCCCTGCGCCTTGCCGCGATGAAGCTGCCGATCAAGACCCGCATCGTGGTCAAGGAAGACTGGTAACGTCATTTGCCTGCAAATGACGGGGCGGGGTAGCGGATTTCGAGGAAATCTGCGGACCGCCGTCCCGGAGAGAATTCGGACCCCCCGTCGAGTGATCGGCGGGGGTTTGGTTTGTTTGGGGGCACTCGCTCTACCTTTCGTGGGCACGGCGAGGTCCCGGCTCGGGGGCCGGGACGGGGGGAGTGCGCGAGGCTCGGGATTTCCTTCCCAGTGGTTTTGGCGCTTGCCCGGGCGGGACGCATCGAACAAGTGAATCGATACTGACCTCTCGCGCCGGGGCGACAGGTGGGCTAGGAGAGGGCCATGCCACAGATCGACTCGCTTTTCGTGACCCGCCTTTACCGTGCTGCGCTCAGCGAGCACGGGCCCGCCATCGACGCCGATGAGCTGGAGGCGTCGTGTTATTCCATCGCCGAGGACGACGCGGCGGGGCAGGAGTGGTGCGAGGAGAACGGCTATCCGGGCTATACCTCCTATGCCTCGCTGACCGATCTGCCGTGGCGGTTTCCGATCTTCGCGGACGTGGTCAAGGCGCTCGATGCGCATGTGGCGGCATTTGCCGAGGACCTGGAGTTCGACCTCGACGGGCGGGAGCTGAAGCTCGAGGATATCTGGATCAACATCCTGCCCGAGGGGGGCAGCCATGGCAGCCATATCCACCCGCATTCGGTGATATCGGGCACGACCTACGTGGCGATGCCGGGGGGGACCAGCGCGCTGAAGCTGGAGGACCCGCGCCATGCAAGGATGATGGCGGCGCCGGCAAGGCTGAAGGGGGCAAGGCGGGAGCTCAGGACCTTCATCTACGAGGCGCCGAAGGTGGGGGATGTTCTGCTTTGGGAAAGCTGGTTGAGGCACGAGGTGCCGGCGAACATGGCCGAGGATGACCGGATCTCGGTGAGCTTCAATTACGGGTGGGGGTAGGGTGAAATACCAAACAAGCCGGGTGCGGTTTGTCCCTGCGCGGAACAAGGGCGAAGCCCGCCGCGCCTCGACGGGCCGCCCCGACGCCACGGCGATTTGGTGGGGTAGGCGCGACGGCGGGAGGGTGGATGTGCTTGGCGGGGATAAAGTGGCGCCCACGGCCGTTGGTTCGCCGCACCGCGGCCCGTCGATGCGCGGCTTCTCGACGGGTGTGCCATTGGACACTTTGAAGCCGCCGCAAGGTGGGGTCGCATCCACCCGACGGAAATCCGAACTTCCCCCTTGCCCTGTCGCCCCACCTCCCTTATAGAGCCCAAATCCGCGAGCCCGGGATGCCCCCGGGATTCGCTTGTTTGCAATTCATCCACCGGGTTTGCAGGTGACCCTGAGCCAATCGTCAGGGGCCGACCGGTGTTTTGAGAGAAGGACGATGGCGACATGAACGCTGCAGAGCTGCGTGACAAAACGCCCGACCAGCTGCGTGAAGAGCTGGTGAACCTGAAGAAAGAGCAGTTCAACCTGCGCTTTCAGGCCGCGACCGGCCAGATCGAGAACCCCGCGCGGATGAAGACCGTGCGCCGCAACGTGGCGCGCGTCTTGACCGTGCTGAACGAAAAAGCCGCGTCTGCGGCAGCGGAATAAGGAGGCCACCCATGCCCAAGCGTATCCTGCAAGGCGTCGTGACCTCTGATGCCAACGCGCAAACCGTGACCGTCTCGGTCGAACGCCGCTTCAAGCACCCCGTGCTGCAGAAAACCATTCGTAAGTCCAAGAAGTACCGGGCTCACGACGAGAAGAACACCTACAAGGTGGGCGACAGCGTCCGCATCATCGAATGCGCGCCCAAGTCGAAAACGAAACGCTGGGAGGTGCTGGAAGCCTAAAGGCTCTCGCACACCCGGTTTGAGCGAAACCCTGGGGTCGTTACCCTAAAGGTCGGGAGAAACCAAATGATCCAGATGCAG
>NZ_JAVKFX010000022.1:0-20761 GCF_040223625.1 Roseovarius sp.
GCCGCCGCGGGGGGGGGGGGGGCCCCCCCCCGGGCGCCGCGCTAAAGCGCGGCTTTGTTCCGGGCGTGTGCCAGCTCTTTATGATCGGTGCGCCGGAGGCCCCGGGTCAGGCCCGGGGCGGGCAAGGACGGCCCGTAGGGTGGGTGCAAACCCACCGTATGCCCTGGCGCGTTGAAACACCCCGGCTGGAACACATCTAGCGCCAGAAGGCCAGCCACTCGATCAGGTCGGCGAGCTTGCGGGCCAGGAAGATCGAGCCGGACCAGTCGTAATACATGTAATCGACGCCGAGCCCGATCAGGATCAGCACGCCTAGGAAAAGTGCAACCTGGTTGTTCATGTCTCGGCCCCGGTCCTGTCTGCCGCTGGTCAGCCGGATATGCCCGAGGCGGGGCGGGGGTGCAAGGGGCGGGCGCCCGCGCAAAACGCCCCCGCAGCGGCCTGCGCGGGCGTTGAAGCTTCAGGCGTCCGGCCCTGCCGTGCCGCTCAGGACAGGCGGCCCATGGCGACGGCCACGTCGGCCATGCGGCAGGAGAAGCCCCATTCGTTGTCATACCATGCCAGCACGCGGACCAGGCGGCCGCCGGTGACCTTGGTCTGGTCGGGGGCGAAGATCGAGCTTTCCTCGGTATGGTTGAAGTCGATCGAGACCTTGGGCTCGGGGTCGTAGCCCAGAACGCCCTTCAGCTTGCCCGCCGCCGCTTCGGCGACGACCTCGTTCACGTCGGCCTCCGTCACGTCCTTCTTGGCGATGAAGGTCAGGTCGACGGCGGACACGTTGGGCGTGGGCACGCGGATGGCCGAGCCGTCGAGCTTGCCCTTGAGATCGGGCAGAACCTCGCCCAGCGCCTTGGCGGCACCCGTGGAGGTGGGGATCATCGACATGGCCGCCGCGCGGGCGCGGTAGAGGTCGTTGTGCCGCCGGTCGAGCGTCGGCTGATCGCCGGTATAGGCGTGGATCGTGGTCATGATGCCGCTTTCGATGCCGATCCCCTCGTGCAGGACCTTGGCGACGGGCGCGAGGCAGTTGGTGGTGCAGGAGCCGTTCGAGATCATCTTCTCGCCGGCGGCCAGATCCTCGTGGTTGACGCCGTAGACCACGGTGCGGTCGACATTCTTGCCGGGGGCCGAGAGCAGCACCTTGCCGGCGCCGCGCTCGAGATGGGCCTTGGCCTTGTTGCCGTCGTTGAACTTGCCGGTGCATTCGAGCACCACGTCGACGCCGGACCAGTCGAGCGCGTCCATGTCGTAGGTCGAGAACATCTCCATCGGGCCGCGGCCGAGATCCATGGTGCCGTCGCCCAGCGTGATCTCGTTGGGGAAGCGGCCGTGGACGCTGTCATACTTGATCAGGTGCGCGGCGGTTTCCAGCGGGCCGGTGGCGTTGACCTTCACGACCTTGATGTCGTTGCGCGTGCTGGTGGCGATATGGGCGAGGGTGCAGCGGCCGATCCGGCCGAACCCGTTGATGCCGACGGTGATGGTCATGAGGCAGACTCCCGGTGCGTGGATGTTGGCCGCGATATAGACGCGGGCGGGGCGGGGAGAAAGGTGAAAATCGGCCTTTATCAAAGTGATAGCGATAACGTAGGGGAGGTGTGGCGGGGATGCGCTTATGGTGGCGCTAACGCGGCGGGGATGGTTGTCAGAACGGACGGTATCCCGCGATCCGTGACGCTCTGCGGGATGTCGTGCCCTTCGCCGCAGGCACTCGCCATGCGCTGCAGCGGCCGGGAAACCATCACCCTGAACGCCCTCTAGTTGACCAGGAAGTCCTCTGCGGCGTTCAGCTGGTCCTCTGCCGGATCAAGCTCGATAAAATCAAGAACCTTCGTGCGGAAGCCTTCGTCCCGTCGGAACCGTGGAAAGGGCACTGCGATAAAGGGCTTTGCCTCTGCCACCAGATAGTTGAACGTATTCAGATAAAGCAGCTTGGCGCCTTTCTTCCCGTAGATCGAGTGTATCCGGCGCCGCATGCGCGTTTGTTCGATATCCTCAAGCGGGCGGGTAACAAAGACGTAATACGGGGAAAGTTTGCGGTCGAGGTAAGGCAACGCAAGGGTCTGCAGCGGGTGCTTGAGGACGATATGTGTGCATCCCTCTGCTTTTGCCTGTCTCACTTCCTTTGCATACCATGCGTCGAAGGCCTTGTAGAACGCGGCCGGTTCACCCTTCCGCTGCAAGGTGAATTCATCGAAAAGGTCTGCCAAGGCGTCACGGTAAGCCTTTGGCTCGTAGGCGATAGGTGTACGCTCGTCTCTCGTTTTGACATGAGGGGGACAGGTATACCCACCACATTTGTCGAGATACCCGGTCATGGCGGTGGAGCCGCTGCTCCAGGTTGCGATGACAATCACGTTCTTCACGGATAATCCTTTCCAATGCCAAGGCTCGTAAAGCTTTAACTTCTGATAACGTCCTGACAGGTCAAGAGCGCGATTTCGCGCATTAATCAACCTTAAGTGTTGGAATTATATCCAAAGTTGTGGCGCTGCCGCCTGTTTTTAAAGCGATCTGTCCGTTTGACGGTACGGAACCATATCCCCACCCGACAAAAAAAGGGCCGGTCGCGATGACCGGCCCTGTGAGGTTTCAAATCGGCGCCCTTAGCTGGGCACTTCTCTGATCCGGTTGACGTCGACCGTGCCGGTGCCCTGCTGGCAGAAGGACATGTCGGCGCGGGTGCCGCTCACTTCGACATATTCGCCTTCGGTGAAGCGGACGTCGTCGCTGGTCAGCGACCAGGTGTCGCCGTCGCTGGTGCGCAGGACCATGCATTCAACGCCCTGTTGCACGCGGCCTTCCAGCGTGACGCGGTCGTTGCGGGGGGCGTCGCCCTCACCGCCGTCACCGCCGCCGCGGTCGATCTCGGTCAGGCGGGTGACCTCGACGGTGCCCAGCCCCTGCTGGCAGAAGGCGGCGGCCTTGCGGGCGCCGCGCACGCGGACGTACTCGCCGGCGGTGAAATCGACGTCGGCGCTGGTGAGGGACCACACATCGCCGTCCGACGTGGTCAGCGTGGCGCATTCGGCGCCCTCGCCGACGCGGCCTTCGAGGGTGAGCATGTCATTGCCCCGCTCGTCGCGGCCGTCATCGCCGTCGCGGCCCTCGTTCCGGTCACCGTTCTCCGGCGCGACCTCGTTGAGGCGGGCGACCTCGACCGTGCCGATGCCCTGCTGGCAGTAGGACATGTCGGCGCGGGTGCCCGAGACGCGGACATATTCGCCGGAGGTGAAGTCGATATCGGCGCTGGTGAGCGACCAGGTGTCGCCGTCGTCGGTGGTGAGCGTGGCGCATTCCGCGCCCTGGCTCACGCGGCCTTCCAGCGTGATCCGGTCATTGCCGCCGCCGGTGTCACGGTCGCGGTCGCGCCCGGTGACCTCGAAGCGGCCGGATTTGAGGGTCATGCCCCGGTCGGTATCGAGCACGTAGATCAGGTCGTCGCCCGGATCGGCCCAGTCGGGCAGGCCGACCTGCGCCGAGAGGTTGCCCTCGCCATTGGCGCGGGCCTGGCCCATGGCGCGCCATTCCGACGAGACCCGGCCGACGCCGATGGTGACCCAGTCATCGGGCCGCAGGTTGCGGGCGCGCAGGGTCACCTGCGTTTCCGGCGGGCCGCTTTCGGGGGTGATCCGCACGGCGGCGGAGGGGGTGTCGGTGGGAATGTCGATGACCTCGCCCACGCGCAGGTCGGCGGGGTCGATATCGCCGTTGGCGTTGAGCAGTTCGATGATCGACACACCGACCGCCTGGGCGATGGAATAGAGGGTTTCGCCCTGACCGACGCGGTAGGTTTCGGCGCCCCGGCGGGTGCCGTTGCCGTAATCGGTTTCGGTCTCGCCCCCGGCGCGTGTGCCGACGGTCAGGCGGACGCTCTGGCCGACCGACAGGTCGCGGGCATTGATGTTCGGGTTAAGCTCCATGATCCGGGTCAGGCCCACGTCGCAGCGCTGCGAGACCTGGTAGAGCGTGTCGCCCGGCTCGATCGCGTAGGACGTGCCGCAGGCGCTCTGGGCGTTTGCCATGCCCGCCCCGGCGGTGAGGGCCGCCGCGATGACGGCGGCGCGGGGTGCTGTGCGTTTCATCAGATTTCCTCCGTTTTTCCTTCTCCTTTGCGCCCAACCAAACCCCCGGGGGCCATGTTCCGGGGAATTCGGCCTTGCGGCAGGGGGCGAGGCGGCTATTCCTAGGCATGCAGGGCGTAATGTGCCCGGACAGGACGGGGGACGAGACGTGACCGATTTTCTGCTGCTGGCGTTCATCTTCCTCGTGGCGGGGGTGATCTCGGTGCCGATCGCGACGCGGTTGGGGCTGGGCTCGGTGCTGGGCTACCTGATCGCGGGAATCGTGATCGGCCCGGTACTGGCGCTGCTCAGGGTCGACGTGGTCTCGATCCAGCATTTCGCCGAGTTCGGCGTGGTGATGATGCTGTTCCTCGTGGGCCTCGAGCTGGAGCCCAAGCACCTGTGGTCGATGCGGGCGCGGCTGATGGGGCTGGGCGGCGGGCAGATCGGGCTGACCGTGGCGCTGGTCTATGGCGCGGGGGTGCTTCTGGGCCTGTCGTGGTCGGTGGCGCTGGCGGTGGGGCTGGTCTTCGCGCTGTCCTCGACCGCCATCGTGCTGCAGACCCTGGGCGAGAAGGGGCTGATGAAATCCGATGGCGGGCAATCCTCCTTCGCGGTGCTGCTGACGCAGGACATCGCGGTGATCCCGATGCTGGCCTTCCTGCCGCTGCTGGCGCTGCCGGAGCTGGCGGATCACGCGGCGGCGGTGGTCGGGCACGGCGCCGAGGAGGCGGCGCACGGGGCAGCGGACGCAGGGCATGACGAGGGCGGGCACGGCCCGCGATCAGCCTCGTCGACGGTCTCTCGGGCTGGCAGACGGCGCTGGTGACCTTCGCGGCGGTGGCGGCGGTGGTGATCGGCGGGTCCTACCTGACCACGCCGGTCTTCCGCTTCATCGCGGCGGCCGGGCTGCGCGAGCTTTTCACCGCGACGGCGCTTCTGATGGTGGTGGGCATCGCGCTTTTGATGCTGGTGGTGGGGCTGTCGCCGGCGCTGGGGACGTTCCTGGCCGGCGTGGTGCTGGCCAACTCGCCCTACCGGCACGAGCTGGAAAGCGATATCGACCCGTTCCGGGGGCTGCTGCTGGGGCTGTTCTTCATGACGGTGGGCGCCTCGATCAACTTCGCGCTGCTGTTCGGGAACCTGTTTTCCATCCTCGGCATGACCCTCGGCCTGATGGCGGCGAAGGTGGCGGTGCTGCTGGTACTGGCGGTGGTGTTCCGGATTCGGGGCGCCGACCGGTGGCTGTTCGCGCTGGGGCTGGCGCAGGCGGGAGAGTTCGGGTTCGTCCTGTTGTCCTTCACCGTGGCGAACGGGGTCATTCCGCCGGCGCTGGCCGAGCCGCTGCTGCTTGTCGTGGCGCTGTCGATGCTGCTGACGCCGGGGCTGTTCATCCTGTACGACCGGGTGATCGCGCCGCGCTTTTCCGAAGTGCAGGAACGCGAGGCCGACGAGATGCCGGGCGACACGCAGATCATCATCGCCGGCGCGGGCCGGATGGGCGGGCTGATCGACCGGGTGGTCAAGGCGGCGGGGCTGAGCACCACGGTGATCGACTACAACGCCAAACGGCTCGATATCCTCGAACGGTTCGGCACGCGGCACTATTACGGCGACGCCTCGCGCCCCGACCTGCTGCACGCGGCGGGAATCGGCGCGGCGAAGATGCTGATCGTGGCGATCGACGACCGCGCGCAGATCAACGAGATCGTCAAGCACGTCATCAAGACCTATCCGCAGGTGCATATCGTGGCGCGCGCCGTCGACCGGGATCACGTCTACGAGCTGTGGACGCTGGGCTGTCGCGACATCATCCGCGAGACCTTCGACAGTTCCATGCGGATGAGCCGCTCGGTCTTCGAGGCACTGGGAATCGAGCGGGATGTCGCCCAGCAGATGATCGACGCTTTCGTCGAGACCGACCAGGCTGCGATGCTGGAGGCGGCGGAGGCCTATGACAGCGGCGTGCCGCTGCACGAGAACACGGCCTATGTGGAGCTGGTCCGCTCGCGCCGGGGTGTCTGGGAGGCGGAAACGCGCGACCGGATGGAACGGATCCGGGGTGGCGGGGCTTAGGTTTCTTCAAGGCAACGATTCGGGTCGGGGACATAAGGCATGAGCGGACTTCTGGCATTACTGGACGACGTCGCGGCGCTGGCGAAGGTGGCGGCGGCCTCGGTCGACGACGTGGCGGGGCAGGCGGCCAAGGCCGGGGCCAAGGCGGCGGGCGCGGTGATCGACGACGCGGCGGTGACGCCGAAATACCTGACCGGCTTTGCCCCGGCGCGGGAGTTGCCCATCGTCTGGCGCATCGCGCGCGGCTCGCTGATCAACAAGCTGGTGTTCCTGTTACCCGCCGGGCTGGCGCTGTCGGCCTTCGCGCCATGGCTCATTCCGCCGCTTCTTATGCTTGGCGGGGCTTACCTGTGTTTCGAGGGGGCCGAGAAGGTGGCCCATGCGCTGGGGTTCGGGCACGAACATGGCGGCCCGGACGGCAGCCACAAGATCACCGACCCGGCCCACCTGGAAGAAGAAAAGATCAAGGGCGCGATCAAGACCGATTTCATCCTCTCGGCCGAGATCATGACCATCGCGCTCGCCGCCATTCCGCCCAGCAGCATCTGGATGGAAGGCGCGACGCTGGCGGTGGTGGCGGTCGGGATCACCGTGGCGGTCTATGGCGCGGTGGCGCTGATCGTGAAGGCAGATGACGTCGGGCTCTACCTGGCCGAGAACGGGATGCTGGGGCTGACCCGGGCGCTGGGGCGCGGGATCGTGCGGGCGATGCCGGGCTTCATGTGGCTGCTGACGGTGGTGGGCACGGCGGCGATGCTGTGGGTCGGCGGGTCGATCATCATCCACGGGCTCGACACGATGGGCTGGCCGGTGATCTACGACGCGATCCACCATTTCGCCGAGGATATCGGCCACGAGGCCGGCAAGGCCAGCGAAGCCGTGACATGGACGATCGTCGCGGCGCTGGACGGTGTGTTCGGGCTGGCGCTGGGGCTGCTGCTGGTGCCGGTTGGCACGAAGCTGATCGCGCCGGTCTGGCCGCGGATCGCGAAGCTCAACCCGTTCGTCTGACGGGCGTTCCGGTTTCGGAAACAGACTGACACCTTGTATTATCCCCCGAGGCGGGTATCGTTTGAGTTGTATTCGCCGGGGGGTGTTGTTTTGGAACTTTTGCTGCTGTTGCCGCTGCTTGCCGCGGGGGCGTTCCTGTTCGACTGGGGCGGGGATGACGACGATGATGCCGTTGCGGCGTCGGGCGAGGATATCGACCTCGAGGAGCTGCTGGGCCGGGGCGACGGGCCGCCGGTGGAAGACGAGGAACCCGGCGGGGAGCCGGGCGAAGACGAGCCCGAAGACGATCCCGAAGACGAGCTGACCGACGAAGAGCTGCGCGAGCTTTACGCCGGCGACGACACGATCGAGGGGTCCGACGAGGGCGACCGGTTGTACGGCTATGCCGGCGACGACCTGATCACCGGCAATCTCGGCTATGACACAGTTGTTGGCGACGAGGGCGACGACACGCTGACGGGCGGGCCGGGCAACGACGTGCTTTTGGGCGGCGAGGGCGAGGACTCGCTGCGCGGCGACGGTGGCAATGACAGGGTGGAAGGCGGCAGCGGCGACGACACCGTGCGCGGCAATCCCGGCGACGACTCGGTCGACGGCGGCGAGGGCGATGACCTTGTCGACGGGGGCGGGGGCGACGACTTTGTCGAGGGCGGGCCGGGGATCGACACGCTTCTGGGCGGCGCGGGCGATGACCTGTTGCGGGATGCGAACAACCCGCGTGACACGGGCCCCGGCTGGAGCGTGATGGATGGCGGGGATGGCGACGACGCGCTTTCCTTCGAGGGCGGCAGCACGGTGACCGGCGGCGAGGGGGAGGACAGGTTCGTCCTGCATGACGACCTGTTCGACGAGCAGGTGGCCCAGATCACCGATTTCGACCCGGCGGCCGATGAACTGGTCGTGCTTCTGGACGTCAACGAGACGAGCGGCGGGGAATTGTCGCTCGAGCCGTGGGAGGATGGCACGGGCGCCGACCTCTACTATGGCGACGACCTGATCGTCGAGATCGCGGGCGGGCAGGATCTCGACCTGTCGATGATCGACGTGCGGCTCCACCTTGACGAGGAGACCGGTGCCGAGAGCTTCACCGCCGGCGACGGCAACGACAGGATCGCGGGCAATTCCGTGCCCAATATGATCGACGCGGGTGGCGGTAACGACGTGGTCCGGGCCGACCGCGGCGCCGGGGCGGATCTGGTGATCGGCGGAGAGGGCAACGACTCGCTGTCCGGCACGGGCGGCATGGTGGAAGATTTCGATGCCGGCAACGGACAGACGATAATCGTGCGGACGGTCGAGACCGATACGCTGATCGGCGGCGAGGGCGACGACCTGCTGATCTCGGAGAACGGGGCGGATCTGACCGGCGGCCCGGGGGCGGATACGTTCGGGATCGACTACCTGGGCACGCTCGAAGGGGCGGAACCGCTGCCCGCGACACAGGTGAGGGATTACGATCCGGCCGAGGACCTGATCGTCGTCTCGCTGCCGCGGACCGAGGATCCGGAGGATCTGTCCGTTGCCGTCTGGGAGGACGGGCAGGGGGCGGACATCATGCTGGACGGGATGGTGCTGGCCAACGTGATGGGCGGGCAGTCGCTGACACTGGCCGATATCCGGGTGGTGGATCGCGGGGAGCTGACATTCGCGCTTTAGCCGGGGCGCGGCAGGAATTTGCGCAAATTCCGGGATGGAAAATACGCATTTTCCATCCCGTTTTCCGTCCGCAAAACGGGCCCGCCGCGGCCCGTCGCCTCAGAGCAGCGACTTCACCTTTTCCGCCACCGCCTCGGCCGTGATGCCGAACTTCTCGAACAGCACCTCGCCCGGGGCCGAGGCGCCGAAGCTGTCCATGCCGACGAAGCCGGTCTTCTTCGCCCGGCCGCGTTCGCCGCAAAGCCAGCGGTCCCAGCCCTGCTGCACGCCGGCCTCGACCGCCACGCGGACGATGTCGCCGCCGGGCAGCACGCGCTTGCGATAGCTTTCGTCCTGTTCGGCGAACAACTCCCAGCAGGGCATCGAGACGACGCGGGTGCCGATCCCCTCGGCCTCGAGCAGGTCGCGGGCGGCGAGCGCCACGTGGACCTCGGAGCCGGTGGCCATCAGGATCGCCTTTCTCGCCGCTTCGGAATCAGCCAGCACGTAGGCGCCAAGCGCGGTCATGTTGCGCCGCCTGTGCTCGGTCCGGAGCGTCGGCACGCCCTGGCGGGTCAGCGACAGGACCGACGGCGTCGAGGTGGATTGCAGCGCCAGTTCCCAGGCTTCCGCCGTCTCGACCGTGTCGCAGGGGCGGTAGACATGGGTGTTGGGCGTGGCCCGGCTGATCGCGAGATGTTCGACCGGCTGGTGCGTCGGCCCGTCCTCGCCGAGGCCGATGCTGTCATGGGTCATGACGAAGACGGTCGGCACCTTCATCAGCGCGGCCAGCCGCATCGAGGGGCGGGCATAATCGGTGAAGCACATGAAGGTGCCGCCATAGGGGCGCACGCCGCCATGCAGGGCCATGCCGTTCATCGCCGCCGCCATGCCGTGCTCGCGGATGCCGTAATGGATGTAGCGGCCCTTGCGGTTGCCGATGTCGAAGACCGACATGTCGCCGGTGCGGGTGTTGTTGGAGCCCGACAGGTCGGCCGATCCGCCGATGGTTTCGGGCATGATCGGGTTGATCACCTCGAGCACCATCTCGCTCGACTTGCGGGTGGCGACCTTGGGCGCCTCGGCGCTGATCTGTTTCTTCAGCGCGGTGATCCGCGCCGACAGCTTCTTGGGCGCCTCGCCGGCGATGACGCGGGCGAACTCGTTCTGGCGGCGCTCGGAGGTCTCGGCCAGGCGGGCCTCCCATGCGGCGCGTTCCTCGGCGCCGCGGCGGCCGATCGCTTCCCAGGCGGTCTTGATGTCGTCGGGCACCTCGAACGGGCCGCCTGTCCAGCCATAGGCCTCCTTGGCGGCGCGGAGCTGATCCGCGTCGGTCAGCGCGCCGTGGCCCTTGGAGGTGTCCTGCGCCGCGTGGCCGAGGGCGATATGTGTCTTGCAGGCGATCATCGTCGGCCGGCGCGAGTTCTTCGCCTTGGTCAGCGCGGCGTCGATGGCCCCGGGGTCATGGCCGTCGATCTCGATCACCTGCCAGCCGGCCGAGGCAAAGCGCTTGGGCTGGTCGGTGCGGTCGGCGAGGCCCACCTCGCCGTCGATGGTGATGTTGTTGTTGTCCCACAGCACGATCAGCTTGCCCAGCGACTGGCGCCCCGCCAGCGTGATCGCCTCCTGGCTGACACCTTCCATCAGGCAGCCGTCGCCGGCGATGACATAGGTGTAATGATCCACGAGCTTGCGGCCGAACCGGGCGCGCAGCGCCTCCTCGGCGATGGCGAAGCCCACGGAATTGGCGATACCCTGGCCCAGCGGGCCGGTGGTGGTCTCGATGGCGTCGTGCAGGAAGTTTTCCGGGTGCCCGGCCGTGATCGCGCCCCATTGGCGGAAATTGCGGATCTGGTCGAGGGTCATGCCCGCGTAACCCGTGAGGTAGAGCAGCGAATAGATCAGCATCGAGCCGTGGCCCGCCGACAGGATGAACCGGTCACGATCCGGCCAGTTGGCGTCGGCCGCGTCGAATTTCAGGTGTTTCTCGAACAGCACGGTGGCCACGTCGGCCATGCCCATCGGCATGCCGGAATGGCCGGAATTGGCCGCGTGCACGGCGTCGAGCGTCAGCGCGCGGATCGCCGCGGCCTTTTTCCAGTGATCGGGATTGGCAGTGCGAAGGGCGGCGATATCCACGGGTCGGGCATCCTTGATATGAAAACCGGTTGACGGCTGAATAGCAGCCACGGACCAAAGTTCAAGCGGCCTGCAGGCGCGAATTTTGAGGGGGCGAACTTTTCCCTGCGATTTTGTAGACTTGCTGCAGGACGTTCAGCCGCCGATTCGCGGCCGAACCAAGAAAAGCAGACGAAGGACTGGGGATATGAGCCAGATAGAGGATCTACAGGGCCGGATCACCGCCGCGCTCGACCGGATCGGACAGGGGATCGACCGCATGGGAGAGGCCGGCGGAGCCGAGGGGGGCGCCCCCGCCGCGGCGGAGCCCGGCGCGCTCGAGGCGCTGCAGCAGGAGCTCGAGGACGAGCGGATCGCCAACGAGCAGTTGCAGGAGCGGGTCAAGAAGCTTCAGCTCCGCCGGCAGCGGCTGGAAGAAGAGCTTCAGTCGGCACGCGACGATATCGCCGGCAGCCTCAAGAAATTCGATGGCGAGCTGCAGGGCCTGCGCGCCGCGAACGACAAGCTGCGCGAGATCAACAGCCTGCTGCGCGAGGCCAACGGCGCCGGCGTCGGCGATGCCGAGCTGATCAACACGGCGATGGAGGTCGAGCTGGAAGGGCTGCGCGCGGTGCGTGCCGCAGACCGGGCCGAGACCACGATCATCTACACGGAGCTGAACGAGGCGGTCGAAAACCTGCGGGCCGCGAAACAGGCGGAGAAGTGAGCATGCCCGAGATCGAGATTGAAATCGGCGGCCGGACCTTCGAGGTCGCCTGCCAGGAGGGCGAGGAGCATTACCTCAAGTTCGCCGCCAAGATGCTGGACGAGGAGGCCACGGTGCTGGCCTCGCAGATCGGCCGCATCCCCGAGGCGCGGATGCTGCTGATGGCCGGGCTGATGCTGGCCGACAAGACCGCCGGGATGCAGGACAAGCTGCGCGAGGCCGAGGACAAGCTGCAGGAGAAGGAGGCCGAGCTCGAGCAGTTGCGCAACGCGCAGGCCGAGCCGCAGCGGGTCGAGGTGCCGGTTCTGCCCGACGACGTGATGGACGCGATGGCCGAGCTGGCCGCGCGGGCCGAGGCGCTGGCCGACCAGGTCGATGGCGGCGCCGGAGACCGGCAGGCGGAAGAGGAAAACGCCTGATCCGCCCTTGCCGGCGGCGCGGGCGCTATTGCATGCGCAGCGCGCCGTCGATCCGGATCACGTCGCCGTTTAGGTAATCGCATTCCACGATGAAACGGGCGAGGCTCGCGTATTCCGCCGGGTCGCCGAGCCGCCGGGGGCAGGTGACGTCGGCGGCCAGCTGGTCCTGCACCTCCTGCGGCAGGCCCAGCAGCATCGGCGTCAGCATCAGGCCCGGCGCGATGGCCATGACCCGGATCCCCTCGCGCGCAAGGTCGCGCGCCATCGGCAGCGACAGCCCGACGATCCCGCCTTTCGACGCGGCATAGGCCGCTTGGCCCTTCTGCCCCTCGAAGGCGGCGATCGAGGCGGTGTTGATGATCACCCCGCGCAGGTTGTCGTCGCTGGGCTCGTTTTTCGCGATCTCGGCGGCGGCAAGGCGTCCGACATTGAAACTGCCCACGAGGTTCACGTCGATGGTCTGCCGGAAGGTGCCGAGGTCATGCGGGCCGTCCTTGCCCAGCGTCTTGGCCGCGGGCGCGATGCCGGCGCAGTTGACCGCGCAGGTGATCCGGCCCATCGCCTCGGACGCCGCCGCGATGGCGGCCTGAACCGAGGCCTCGTCGGTCACGTCGGTCTTGACGAAACCGGCGCCGATGTCGTTCGCCACGGCGGTGCCGCGTTCCTCGTCGCGGTCGAGCAGGGTGACCTGTGCGCCGCGTTCGCGGAATTGGCGGGCGGTGGCCTCGCCGAGGCCCGAGGCGCCCCCGGTGATGATGGCGGCGGTGTCTTCGATACGCATGGGCGGCTCTCCCGTCAGGAAATGAACATGCGTTCAGATAACCCGCGGATGGCCGCGTGTCAAAGTCTCAGAAATTGCGCCGCACCCACGGCGCCGAGGCCATCAGCCAGATCACTGTCATCAGGATGCGGAAGATGTGGTGCAGGGTGACGAAGGCGGGGTTGGCCTGCAGGCTGAGCGCCACCAGCGACATCTCGGTCACGCCGCCGGGGGCGAAGCTGATCAGCAGCACGTCGATCGGTTCCGCCACGAAGGGCAC
Organism: Roseovarius sp.; assembly: GCF_040223625.1. Lineage (GTDB taxonomy): Bacteria > Pseudomonadota > Alphaproteobacteria > Rhodobacterales > Rhodobacteraceae > Roseovarius. The sequence goes on from NZ_JAVKFX010000022.1 coordinate 13,091, forward strand.
GACCGCGACGGCAAAGACCAGCGCCAGCACCAGCATGCCGCCCACCGACAGAAGCGACAGCCCCGCGCCGCGCAGGATCAGCCCGCGCGACAGGCCGGTAAAGCGCATGCCCAGCGCACAGCCCACGATGATCTGGGCGATGTTGACCAGCCAGACGGGGATGTCGACATGGAAGAACCCGGTCACCGACAGGATCGCCGCCGCCGCCATCGGCCCGGTCAGCTGGGCTGCCGGAAAGCGCAGCAGCCTGCCGCCGAAATACCCCGCCGCGCCGGCCAGCACGATATAGGGCAGGTCCGTCCACGGCACGTCGTCCCGCGCCAGCGTCACGCCGCCCGAGCTGCCCACCGGCTCGCCCAGCCAGAGCGACAGGCCCACGGGCAGGGCGGTGACCACCACGATGACCCGCAGGAACTGCTGCAGCGTCAGGCGCGCCACGTCGCCGCCCGCCGCCTCGCCCAGCGCCAGGGATTCGTACAGCCCGCCGGGGGTGCTGGAATAGAAGGCGGTAACCCGGTCGTAACCGCCGAGCCGGCGGAAGACCCAGAAATTGAAGGCCAGGCAGACGCCCACGAACAGCGTCAGCGCGGTGAAGGTGATCACGAATTCGGGGGCCTGGGCGAACAGCTCCGGCGTCACCTGCGCCCCGATCATCAGCCCGATCACGCCGGTGAAGATCGTCCGCAGTCGGTGCGAGAAGCGGTACCCCTCGGGCAGGCGGTGCGGCAGGATCGTGGCGATGGCCGCACAAATCAGGAGCGGCCCGATCAGGTAGGGCAGCGGCAGCCCGAGGAGCGAGGCCGCCCAGCCGGTCAGCGCGCCCAGGCAGATCAGGCCGAAGGTGACAAGGATGTTTGCCATGCCGCCTATGAACCACCGGACGGGGGGAGGTGCAAGCCGGTGGGGCCCGTGTCAGGGGATCCAGACCGGATCGTGCCGGGTCAGCCGGTCGAGCGCCTGCGCGTGCAGCGCGGGCGTCGCGGCGGCGAGGATCGCGCCCTCGGAGGCGAGGGTGAGGGGCCGGTTCTCCCAATCGGTGATGGTGCCGCCGGCTTGCGTGACAATGGGCACCAGCGCGCAGATGTCATAAGGGTCGAGGTCGGGGCCGTTGAGGCAGAGATCGACCTGCCCGCGCGCCAGCGCGCCATAGGCCAGGCAGCCGCCGTCATAGACGGTCAGCCGCGCGGCCTCGGCGATGCTGTCAGCGGCCTCGCGCATCTCCTCGGGGAAGGAGGCGGGGTTGGCGATGGCCACGGTCGCCTGCGACAGGGCGCGGGTGCCGCTGGCGGTTATGGCCGCCCCGTTGAGCGTGGCGCCATGCCCCTCGGCGGCGGCAAACCGCGCACGGGCCAGCGGCTGGTCGATGATGCCCAGCACCGGTCGCCCCTCGTGGCAGAGCGCGATCAGCACGCCGAAATTCATCAGCCGCGCCGCGAATTGCCGCGTGCCGTCGATCGGGTCGAGCACCCAGACAAAGTCCTGCTCGAGGCCCGTGGCGCCATATTCCTCGCCAAGGATGCCGTGATCGGGGTGCCTCTCCGCGATGATCTCGCGCAGGCGCGTCTCCACCTGCGTGTCGGCCTCGGTCAGGGCCGTGCCGTCGGGCTTCAGCCCGGCCTCGGAGGCGGCGAACCAGTGGTCACGGGCGATCTCGCCAGCCGCGTCGGCAAGCAGATGCGCCGTCACGAGGGCCGCGTCGAGGGCGGACCCGCTCATTTCCACGCGAATTCCGGCTGGTCGTAATGCGCCACGCGCGTCTCGCGCCCGCGCACCGCCACCTCGCGGAACTGGTAGAGCACGGCGGCGGTGGGGGCATACATGGTGTGGCCCAACGTCGGGAAGAAGGCCGAGAGCACGGGGTGCTCGCTATGCGGTTTCAGATCGAGCAGCGGGATATCGTCGCTGTCCAGCTCGGAAAGGGGCAGGGAATGCACCTCCGCCACCTCCGCCGGGTCGGGCCGCATGGCGGAAATATCGGCGCACCAGAAGACATGCGGGATCATCGCGAAGCCCGAGCGGGTGGGGTAATCGTCGAGCGTGCCGATGAGGTCTGCCTCGGTCAGGGTCAGGCCCAGTTCCTCCCGCGTTTCGCGGATGGCGGCCTGAAGCGGGGTTTCGCCGGGGTCGAGCCGGCCGCCGGGCAGGGCGTATTGCCCGCTGTGCCGGTTGATCCGCGTGGGCCGCAGGGTGACCAGCACGCCCGCGTCGCGGCTGTCCTTCCGCGGGGCGACGAGGAGGGCGACGGCGGCCAGCCGCAGGCCTCCGGTGCGGGCACTGGCGGCGGTGAAACGGGCCAGCCGGCCCTCCATCCCGCGACGCAGCGCCGGGGCGAAGGCATAATCGGGCGGCGTGTCGGTCATGGCTGCTGTCCCCTCCGGTTTGGTTCAATGGAGCAGGTCTGCCCGCCGGTGTCGAGGCGATAGGGCGGGTGGGGTTAACCATGGGGGGCGGCTGGCCCGGGGAGGCGGACGACGCTGTGAAGCCGCGCATCGACGGGCCGTGGTGCGGCGAACCGACCTTGGTGATGGGCAATTTATGCCTGCCAAGTACATCCAACCTAAGAGCGTGGCGCTCCACTAGCCAAATCGCCGTGCCGTCGGTACGGCCCGTCGATGCGCGGCGGGCTGAAGCCCTCGATTCCGCGCAGGCGCTACGTGGATACGTCAGGTTCCACCTCGAATGGTTCACCTCAAATCCGGCTAAGAGGGGGGAAGTGGCGGACCGAGGAGGATTCGAACCCCCGACCCCCTGATTCGTAGTCAGGTACTCTATCCAGCTGAGCTATCGGTCCGTGGAGACGAGCATCTAGACGGTGCGGCATCTCAATGCAAGGGGGTGCGGGACAAAATTGTCAGCCCGGTTTCGGGGCGTGGGGCAGGCGGATCTCGAAGGTCGTGCCGGTCTCGTCGGTGCGGGCCAGCGTCAGGTCGCCGCCATGCCCGCGCACCAGTTCCTGCGCGATCGACAGGCCGAGGCCCGTGCCGCCCTTGGTCGCCCCGCCGTGGAAGGGCTGGAACAGGTGCTCGCGCGCCTTGGGGGGCAGGCCGGGGCCGGTATCGGTGACGGTGATGATGCAGTCGTCCTCCTCGTCATAGGCGGCGATGCCGATCTCGCCCTCGCGCCCGGTATTGATGATCGCCTGCCGCGCGTTGCGCACCAGGTTCGACAGCACCCGGTGCAGCTGTTCGCCATCGGCCCGGGCGGTGAGGCGCGACGGCACGTCGGTGGAAAAGCTGATGCCGGCCTCGCCCACGGCCAGCCGCTCGCTTTCGATGACATCGTCGACGAGGTTGTCGAGGTTGATGTCCTCGATCTGCGGCGCCGGTTCCTCGGCCCTTCCATAGGCCAGCGTCGCCTCGCAGAGATGCACCGCGCGGGTGATCGAGTTCACCAGCTTCGGCGCCATGCGCTTGACCTGCGGGTCCTCGCTCATCTCGATCCGGTCGGTGAAAAGCTGGGCCGAGGTGAGGATGTTGCGCAGGTCGTGGCTGACCTTGGCCACCGCGCCGCCAAGCTGGGCCAGCCGCTCGCGCTGTTTCAGCGCGTGGGTCAACTGGGTCTGCAGGGTTTTCAGCGCCTCCTCGGCCTCGCGCAGCTCGGTCACGCCGGCGGAGGGGGTGATCACCTGCCGCGCATCCTCGGGCGCCGCGGCATAGGATTGCATATGCCCCACCACCCGGCGGATCGGTTTCACCAGCAGCCCGCGAACCGCAAGGAAGAGCAGCACCGCGGTGAAGACCGAGATCACCGCCGACAGAAGCAGGATGCGCAGGCCATAGTCGATCATCGCACTGCGCAAGGGCGCCGATTCCAGCGTCACCTCGATCAGGAGCCCCGCCATCTGTGCCGGCTCGCCGATCACCCGGATCACCCGCGGCGTCGGGTCGGCCAGCGCCGCCAGCGCGTCGCCGATCAGCTCGAACGGGGCGGGGTTGCGCAGGTCGTAGGTGGCGTGAATGGGCGAGGGGATGGGCGAGCTCAACACCAGTTGCCGCGCCGCGTCGCGCCGCAGCACCACGTTGAAGACCCCGGCGTTGAGCAGCAGCTCCTCCTGCAGCTCGTCGGTGATGTCCTCGTTGGCCAGAAGCGCCAGCGAGGCGATCTGTGCCCGTTCCAGCCGGGACATCAGGAAATCCTCGCGGAACCGGGCGACGGAAGGCACGAAGATCAGCACCTCCGCCAGCATGACGAAGATCGCGGTCAGAACGAGGAAACGCCCGGAAAGAGTCTTGAAAAACCGCATATGCCGCCCGGATCAGGGGAGCCAGCGTTGCACCAGCCCCACGACTTTCTTCACAATAGGATTATCAAACAGTCGCGGAGAGAAATAGGCCCCGGCGGCCGCTTTGTTGATCTCGCCCAACGTGGGGTAGGGCGCGACCATCCCCGCGATCTGGCTCATTTTTAGGGTGTTGGCAAGGACGAGCGCCCAGAGACCGATCTGTTCACCCGCCTGCGCGCCCACCATCGAGGCGCCGACGGGCCGGCCGCGCACCACCATCACCTTGAGGAAACCGGTGGTCCGGCGCTCGGCGATGGCGCGGTCGTTGCGGGCATAGTCGGTGCGGATCACCTCGAGATTGCCGCCATGGGTCTCGCGCGCCTGCGCCTCGGTCAGGCCGACCTGCGCCAGTTCCGGATCGGTATAGATGACATGCGGGATATGCGCCGTCTTGGTCCTGGCGGGCAGGCCCAGCACGGCCGAGCGGATCACGATGCCGGCGTGGTAGCTGGCGACATGGGTGAATTGCAGGCCGCCCGCCACGTCGCCGATGGCATAGGCGCGGCGGTTGGTGGTGCGGAGGCCGCTGTCGGTCTTGATACCCCGTTTCGTGGTCTCGATGCCGGCCTTGTCGAGGGCGAGCCGGTCGATATTGGGTTTGCGGCCCACGGCGATCAGCAGGTGGGTGCCGCCGAAGCGGCGCCCGTCCTTGGTCGTCACCTCGATGGCGCCGGCTTGGCCGCTGATCTCCGACGCCTGCGCGCCCTCGGCAATCTCGACGCCTTCGGCGCGCTGGCGGTCGAGCACGATGGCCGACAGCTCCGGGTCGTCCTGCCCCAGTGCCTTCGCGCCCTCGATCACCGTGACCTTGCAGCCCAGCCGCACATGCGCCTGCGCCATCTCCATCCCGATCGGCCCGCCGCCGATGATCAACAGGTGATCGGGTTTTTCCCGCCGGTCGAAGAGGGTCTCGTTGGTGTCATAGGGCACGCTCTCGAGCCCCGGAATGGGCGGCACGAGCGGCGAGGAGCCGGTGGCGATGACGATCCGGCGGGGCCGGATGATGGTGTCGCCGGCCTTCACCTCCCTGGCCGAGATGAACTCGCCATACTCGCGGATCACCGTGACGCCGAGTGTCTCGAACCGCTCCTGGCTGTCATGCGGCTCGATCGTGGCGATGGCCTGGGCCACATGCTCCATCGCGGCGGCGTAGTCGACCTTCGGCGTCACACTGGCCACGCCGTAGGGGGCGGAATGGGCCTGCGAATGTGCGGCCTTGGCACTGGCGATCAGCGCCTTTGAGGGCACGCAGCCGAAATTCAGGCAGTCGCCCCCCATCCGGTGCCCTTCCAGCAGCACCACCGAAGCACCCATCTGCACCGCGCCCGAGGCCACCGACAGCCCGCCGGAGCCCGCGCCGATCACAAGGAGGTCGGGGGTCAGGCGCTTGGGTTCAGGCATTCTTGCGGCCTTTCATGTGCTTGATGAGAATGGGCAGCGCCGCCAGCACGCAGAGCCCGAGGATCGGCCCGATCACTTGCGGCTCCCACAGAAGCGACAGGTCGGGGCTTTCGCCGCGGTCGAACACCTCGCCCAGCCCCACGCCGATCCATGTGAAGACCAGCGCGCCGGGGATGATGCCCAGCACGGTCGTCAGCGCGAAATTGACGAAGCGCACGCCGACCAGCGCGGGCAGGAGGTTCGCCACGAAGAACGGCACCACCGGCACGAGCCGCATGAGAAAGAGCACGCTGACCTCGTTCTCGTGCAGCCCCGCCTTGATCTTCTTCAGCGTGCCTTCCGAGGTTTCGATCCTCTCGGCCAGCACCCGGCCCAGCCCCCAGCGGGCGGCGAGGAAGATGGCGATCGCCCCGATCGAGGCGGCCAGCACGTTGAAGAGCGTCCCCAGCGCCAGCCCGAACAGGAACCCGCCGGTGACCGAGGCCACCGCCGCGCCGGGCAGGGAAAAGGCGACGATCACCACGTAGATGCCGATGAAGGCCAGCGCCAGCCCGGTGAAATTGGCGTCGCGAAAGGCGATCAGCGTCTCGCGATGGGCGCGCAGCGTCTCGAAGCTCAGCAGGTCGCCGAGGGTGAAGAAGCCGATGATGGCCGCCGCCGCGATGACGGCGAGCGGTATGTGCCGTGCCAGGGGTCGAAAGGTGCCGTGCCGCGCCTCGTCCATCTGCTCATCCCGTTCCATCGCCGTTTCCCTTCGCCTGAGACCTAGATGCGCCATGTCGCGCGTTCGGGAAAGGGGGTTCACGCGGCGGTGATCCGGGGTGAGGGGAAAGCGGCCCCGGACGGCGTAAATGAAGGAAATCCCCGGCTTTTGTAACAGAAGCGCCGGGCCGCGCACGGTTTTTGTTGCAAAACCGCTTGGGCGGGTTTGACTTGGGACCGCCGCGCGACTATAGACCGGGCTTCGAAGCATTCCCCGGGCTGCGCCGATTCCGGCAGACGGCCCCGCAAGACCGGAGACCGGAGCGATGAAACGCACCTTTCAACCCTCGAACCTGGTTCGCAAGCGCCGGCACGGCTTCCGTGCGCGCATGGCCACGAAGGCGGGCCGCAAGATCCTGAACGCGCGCCGCGCCCGTGGCCGCAAGTCGCTGAGCGCGTAAGCCTCGGCCTTCCAGGTTCTACCATGATCACGGCACCGCCGGAGGCCCCCGTCGAGAACACGGGGAATACGCCCCCGGCGGTGTCTCTTTGCGTCCGGCGCCTGCGCAAACGGCCCGATTTCCTGGCGCTGAACCGCGCGCGGCGGCAGGGCACCGGCTCGATGCTGGTGCAGGGGCGCGACCGGGGCGATGGCGACGCGACGGTGCGCGTGGGCTTCACCTGTTCCAAGAAGGTCGGCAATGCCGTGGCGCGCAACCGCGCCAAGCGGCGCCTGCGCGAGGTGGCAAGGCTGCTTCTGCCCGAGCATGGCCGCGCGGGCTGGGATTACGCCCTGATCGGCCGGCCCGAGGTGACGGCGGCGCGCGACTTCGAGGATTTGCAGCGCGATTTCCTCTACGCCCTGCGCAAGCTGCACGGCGCATGAGCCCCCTTGCCTATATCCTTTCACTGCCGGTCAAGGCATACCGGCTGATCTTCAGCCCTTGGGTGGGCTGGCATTGCCGGTACCAGCCGACCTGCAGCGCCTACGCGCTGGAGGCGCTGGAAACGCATGGGGCGGTCAAGGGCGGCTGGCTGGCGCTGCGCCGGATCGCGCGGTGCAACCCGTGGGGCAAATGCGGGTATGACCCGGTGCCCGAGCGGAAGCCCCGAATTCTTTAAAAGAATTCGTCCCGTTTTCTTTTAAGAGACCTCAGCGAAACGCACGCCTCTCTCGCAGGTGGATGTCCGAGGTGGTTCTGAAGCGGCTACCGCTTTGGCCTGAGCTCTGCCGGGGTTTTCGGTCGCCCCGGACTGTGAGGATGCGGGAGGATAACCGTCTTCGC
>NZ_JAVKFX010000023.1:0-56614 GCF_040223625.1 Roseovarius sp.
CCTCGATATACTGCTGAAACCGCGCACGAAGCGCCTTCGGCAAAGGTGCTGACATGATCCGATCCTCCCAGGGAGAGGGAAGCACAATCAGCGTCTTCTGGGAATCCCCGGCGATTCAGGTTTTCATAGAAACGCTCTAAAATCCCCGGCATGTAACCGGCGCGGATTCACCAACTGTTTTCCCTCGTTCTGCCATACCCGCCGGGTAATCCAACGGGCGGCAGACATCATGACCTATCGAGCAACGCATATCCCCCCGCACGCCCCGGCGCCCATCCTGCGCCGGCCGGCAGAGGCCACGCCGCGCCCCCGCGCGGCCCAATTCGTGGCGCAGGCCGAACGCGGCACCCTGCCGGGATTCCCCAGAACGTCGCTGGAGCGTGAAAGCTACTGGAGGGAAAGCGAAGGCCCGGTCCGCATCACCGGATTCGACCCGCGCGAGCATGTCCTGTCACTGGAATTCGACGCCGGCGCCCCCATGCCACAGCTCACCGTCGAAACGGACGAAGATCACGCCGTAAGCGCCCTGATGGCAAACGGAAAACCCGTGGCGCTACTGTTCCTCGACGACACCGGCTTCACGCTCGACAACGTCGCCGTCACGCAAACACCCCGCTGACGGGGCTCAGCGCCCCTCGAACTTCGCCGTCCGCTTCTCCTGGAACGCCACCACGCCTTCCTTGAAGTCGCGCGAGTTGCCGCATTCCCCCTGCAGCCGCGCCTCCAGGTCGAGCTGCGCGTCCAGACCGTTCTCCCAGCTCCCCCGGATCGCCTGTTTCAGGTTCCGATAGGCCGCCGTCGGCCCTTTCGCCAGGTGCGCCGCCCGGCCCCGCCAATGCGTATCGAACTCCGCATCCGGCACCGCCTCCCAGATCATGCCCCATTGGTCCGCCTCGCGGGCGCTGATCGGCTCGGCGAACAGCGCTGCCCCCATCGCCTTGGCCGCCCCCATCTGTCGGGGCAGCCAGAACGTGCCCCCGGCATCGGGGATAAGCCCGATCCGTGTGAAGGCCTGCAGGAAATACGCGCTCTCCGTCGCGATCACCACGTCCGCCACCAGCGCAAGGTTCGCCCCCGCCCCCGCCGCCGGTCCGTTCACGGCGGAAATGGTCGGCACCGGGCACTCGCTGATCGCCTTGAGCATCGGCACGTACTCGTCCCGCAGCACACGTTCCAGGTCGAGCGCCGCCGCCGTCCCGCTATCCGACAGATCCTGACCGGAACAGAACGCCTTGCCGTTCCCGGTCAGCACGACCACCCGCGCCTCCTGCCCGGCAAAGCGCACCGCATCGGTAATCTCGGCCCGCATCTGCGTGCTGAGCGCGTTCATCCGGTCCGGCCGGTCCAGCCGCAGCACGGCGATGTCGTCCTCGATCTCGAGCGTGATGGTCTGGTACTGTTTCACGGGGGGTGCGCCTTTCAAAATCTCACGCCAAAGGTCTAGCGCCAAATCACCGCACGGGCCAAGCCCGACGATGCGTCATTCCTTCATGATCTCGCGCAGCCGCGCCTGTTCCTCGTCCGTCAGCCCCGCCTCGGCCTGCGGAGCGGCCTGCGACCGCCGCCGCACGAAGACCACCCCGATCGCCGCCCCCAGCAACAGCATCGCCGGCCCCGCCAGCCATAGCACGAGATTCGACCCGCCGGCCTGCGGCTTCAGCAGAACGTACTCGCCATACCGGTCGACGATATACTCCACGACCTCTTCATCCGTATCCCCCGCCAGCAGCCGCTCCCGCACCAGCACGCGCAAATCCCCGGCCAGTTCCGCGTTGGAATCGTCAATGCTCTCGTTCCGGCACACGACACAGCGCAGACCCTCCGAAATATCCCGAGCCCGCGCCTCCAGCACCGGGTCGTCCAGCATCTCGTCCGGCTGCACCGCGAAAAGCGGCCCCGCCATAAGGCAAAGCAAAAGCACCAGCCGCCTCATTCCGCCGGCACCCCCTGCGCCCGCGTGCGGCGCGCGCCCGCCGCCACGCGATACCGCCGGTCCGACAGCGACAGCGCCCCGCCAATCGCCATCAGGATGGCCCCGCCCCAGATCCAGTTCGCCAGCGGCTTGTAATAGGTCCGCACGGCCCAGCCGCCGCCGGTCTGCGGATCGCCGATCACCACGTAGACATCGCGCAGGAACCCGTTATCCAGCGCCGCCTCGGTCGTCGGCATCCCCGCCACGGGATAGACCCGCTTCTCCGGGTGCATCGTGGCGATCACGTCACCATCCTTCGCCAGCGTGAAATCCCCCATGGTCGAGCGATAGTTCGGCCCCTCGACCTGCCGCACGCCGTCGAGCGTGAGCGTAAAGCCCGCCACCTCGAAGCTGTCGCCCTCCTGCACCACGCGGATATCCTCGACCTCCCACGCGGTCATCGCGGCCACGCCCGCCATCGTCACGCCAAGCCCCGCATGGGCCACCGTCTTGCCCCAGTCGCCCCTCGGCAGCCGCCGCAACCGGCCCAGCCTGTCGCCACCCCGCCCGGTGCGCGACCAGATATCGGTCACCGCCCCGCCGATCAGCCACGCGGCCAGGAACAGCCCGACCGGGCCCACAGCACTCCGCCCGGTCTGCATCGCCCAGGCCAGAACGCCAACAGCCACGGCCAGCACGAAAACCGGCGCCAGCTTTCGCAGCACCCGGCCCACCTGCGCCCGCTTCCATGACAGCATCGCGCCCACCGGCAACAGCAGCCCCAGCGCGATCATGAACGGCGTGAACGCCATGTCGAAGAACGGCGCCCCGACCGACAGCTTCCGGTCAAAGAACATCTCGGCGATCAACGGCCAGATCGTGCCCACGAACACCACGAAGGCCGCAACCCCCAGCAGCAGGTTGTTCACCACCAGCACCGACTCGCGGCTCACCAGCCCGAACACCCCCTTCGACTGCATCACGCCCGCACGCGCCGCGAACAGCGTCAGCCCCAGCATCATGAACACCGCAAGGATCAGCAAAAGGAACACCCCCCGCTCCGGGTCCGACGCAAAGGCATGCACCGAGGTGATCACCCCCGACCGGGTGATGAACGCTCCGATCATCGAGAACCCGAAGGCGATGATCGCCAAAAGGATCGTCCAGCTTTTCAGGCTTTCCCGTTTCTCCACCACCACGGCCGAATGCAGCAGCGCCGCCGCGATCAGCCACGGCATGAAGCTCGCATTCTCCACCGGGTCCCAGAACCAAAACCCGCCCCAGCCCAGCTCGTAATAGGCCCACCAGGAGCCCAGCCCGATGCCGATGGTCAGGAATACCCACGCCGCCAGCGTATAAGGCCGCACCCAGCGGCCCCACGCCGCATCGACCCGCCCCTCGATAAGCGCCGCCACGGCAAAGGAGAAGGTCATCGAAAGCCCGACATAGCCGAGGTAAAGAAACGGCGGATGAAACGCGAGGCCCGGGTCCTGCAACAGCGGGTTGAGGTCGGTCCCGTCGAACGGCGGCACCGCCATGCGCAGGAACGGGTTCGAGGTGAACAGGATGAAGGCAAAGAACGCCGCCCCGATCATCCCCTGCACCGCCAGCACCCGCGCCTTCAGCGTCGGCGGCAGCTCCCGCCCGAACCACGCCGCGAAGAAGCCGAACAGCGTGACGATCAGCACCCACAACAGCATCGAGCCCTCGTGGTTCCCCCACACGCCGGTGATCTTGTACAGCATCGGCTTCAGCGAATGGCTGTTCTGCACCACCAGCTGCAGCGAGAAATCCGAGGTCACGAAGGCCCACATCAGCGCCAGGAACGACCCGGCGGTCAGCAGGAACTGCAACACCGCCGCGGGCTCCGCCGCCGCCATCCAGCCGGCCCAGCCCTTCTGGGCGCCGACAAGCGGAACGAGGGCCTGAAAGCACGCCACGAAGAAGGCGAGGATCAGGGCGAAATGACCAAGCTCGGTAATCATGCGCCCCTTATAGATTTCCGCGCCGCGCGGGCCAATGACAATCGGCGCGCGCGCCGGATCACATTGTCGCGGGGGTCACGTCCCGGCCCCGCCGCCACGCATCCAGCGCCGGGTTCTCCCCGTCGACGACCGTCTCCAGCGCCAGCCCCGCATCATGCCCCGTCGCCGCCGCCCCCGGCGTGCCCGGCTCCAGCCGCCGCAGCGCCGCGATATTGTCCACCACCTGCGGCGTTCGCGCCATGACACCCGCCAGCGAGCGCTGGAAATCCTGCCCCTTGGCCTGGTGCCGCGCGCCGAAATAGAAGCTCACGATCGCCCCCAGCAGCCACCACATCGGCTCGGGCACCAGCGCGATCCCTTGCATCCGCTCGGAAAACCACACCGGGTTGGTCATCGCCGAGACGAACAGCGCCAGCGTGCCAAGCGCCATCGCCGGACGCGGTATCCGGTTCAGCCCGTCGATCACCCGGTCGAACAGCCCCTTCCTCGGATGCTGGAACTCCGCCGCCAGCTGCGCCAGTGCCGCCGACTGGATATCTGCCGCCCGCGCATCCGCCCCGTCGGCATTGACCCGGAACACCTCCGCCGTTTCCGCCACCACGTTGCGCCCGTCCCCGAACAGCAACCGGAACACCTGCCCGATCAGCCCCATGCCGCCACCCTCCGGCCGAACTCGGCCTCCGTCATGTGGTAGCGCGGCGAGATAAACGCCTCCGCCCGCTTGATCCAGCCACCCTTCCCGCCCGAACGCGTTCGCGCATATTTGCGCGACGCCGGCCGCCGGTCAGCCAGCCGGAAGTAATAATTGCGCCGCGCAATCCCGTAAGCATCCGCCAGATGATCCGGCGCCGCGGCATGGGCCGCCTGCGCCGCATCGGCCGTCTGCGGCCCGATCACCCCGTCAACCGCCACGTCATGCCCCATCTGCCGAAGCAGCCGCTGCAGGATCTTCACCGCGTTGCCCCCGGCATTCACGTACATGTCGAACACCGACGCCTGCAGCGACACCGGCAACGACCCGATCCTCGGCCGGCGAAAGTAATGCTCGATGAAGATCGCCTCGGCCTGCCCCCGGCTCAGCGCCCGCACATCCGCCACGCCCACCGCACCATCCCCGGTCAGGTCCAGCCCCAGCCGCCGCATCGTGTGGATCGTCACACCATGCTTCGTCGCACCGCCCGGATCGTCCGGGTCGTTCACGAATCCGCCGCCACGGCCCACGATCTCTTTCGCGATCTCTTCCACGGTCTGCATTGCCAGCCCCTCCGCCACTTGCTCGCGGAAAAGCTGCTCGGGACTGGTTAACGACCGGTTCAGCTACCGTCCGGTTCCTGGTAGACGCCCTGTTCCTTCAGGCTGTCGATCACTTCCTTGGGCATGTAATCCTCGTCATGCTTGGCAAGGATCTCGGTGGCCACGAATACCCCGTTCTCATAGGTGCCGGTGCCGACCATGCCCTCGTTCTCGCCGAACAGGTCCGGCAGCACGCCGGTATAGGTGACAGGCACCGCCGCGCCGCCATCGGTCACGCTGAAACGCACGGTCTCGCCCTCGCCGCGCACAAGGCTGCCTTCCTCCACCAGCCCGCCGATGCGGAACACTTCCGTTGGTCCCGGCGGCTCGGCCACGATCTGGCTGGGCGAGCGGAAGAAATTGATCCCGTCGCGCATGGCATAGCCGATCAGCGCGGTCGACACGATCAACGCCACCGCCGCGATCGCGACAATCTGTATTCTCCGCTTCTTCTTGAGCGATTTCATGGCGCTACCCTCCGAAGCTCACGGAAACAGCGGGGCCAGCATCAGCCCCTCCGTCTCCTCCAGCCCCAGCATCAGGTTGGCGTTCTGAATGGCCTGCCCGCTCGACCCCTTGGTCAGGTTATCGAGCGCCCCCACCACGATGGCCCGGCCCGGAAGCCGGTCGCCCACCACCCCGATATGGCAGAAATTGCTGCCCCTGACATGGTGCGTGCTCGGCGTCTCGCCAAACGGCAGGACTTCGATGAACGGCTCCTCGGCATAGGCCTTCGCCAGCGCCTCATGCACCTGCCCGGCCTCACCCTTCACATAGGCCGTCGCCAGAATCCCCCGGTTCACCGGCACCAGGTGCGGCGTGAACTGGATCCGAACCTCCCGCCCGGCAATCGCCGAGAACTCCTGGTCGAACTCCCCCAGGTGCCGGTGCGTGCCACCCACGGCATAGGCGTTGTACCCCTCCGACAACTCGGCATGCAGAAGGTTCTCCTTCAGGCTCCGGCCCGCCCCCGACACCCCGCATTTCAGGTCGAGAATAATCTCGTCGAGGTCGATCACCTTGCCCGCGATCAGCGGCCGCAGCACGAACTGCCCGGTCGCGGCATTGCACCCCGTCCCGGCCACCAGCCGCGCCTTGGCAATCTTGTCACGGTAGAACTCGGTCAGTCCGTATACCGCCTCTTCCTGCATCTCCACCGCCGCATGGGGGTTGCCGTACCACTTCTCATACGCCTCCGGATCGCGCAGCCGGAAATCCGCCGACAGGTCGACGATCTTCAGGTCCCGCGGCAGGGCACTGATCACCTCCTGGCTGGTCTTGTGCGGCAGCGCGCAAAAGCAAAGGTCGATCCCGGCAAAGTCGATCTCCTCGATCGTCACCAGGTCGGGCAGGTCGAGATGGCGCAGATGCGGAAACACCTGCGCCATGCTCTGGCCGGCCTTGGAATTGGCGGCCAACGCGGCAATCTCCATCGTCGGATGGGTGGCGATCAGCCGGACAAGTTCGGCGCCGGTATATCCGGACGCGCCGAGAATCGCGATGTTCTGGGTCATGGTCAGACCTCGTTCAGGAAAGCTGGAAAGGATGTAAGAGAAAAGCCCGCGCCCCGCAATGCGGCGTCTGGGCCCAGTCCGTGCTCGGTCCGGGGCTCAGGCCATCACCGGCGCGGCCTCGAACGTGATCTTTCGTCGGAGGAACTGCGTCGCCCGGTCCGACACCCGCCGCGCATCGCCCGTGGTCAGGAACCTTGCCGGCAGGTCGTCGCCCCGCATCTCCGGGTGCCGCTCGAGGTAATCGGCAAGGCTCGCCGCAACCAGCTCGGCCTGCGAATACACCTGCACGTTCTCGCCCAGTGCCGCCTGGAACACATCCTCCATCAGCGGGTAATGCGTACACCCCAGCACCGCCGCCTCCGGATGCGGCATCTTCCGCTTCAACGCCTCGACATGGCTCTTCACCAGCGCCTCGGCCAGGATCATGTCGCCCTCTTCGATGGCATCCACCACGCCGCCACAGGCCTGCGTCTCCACGTCCACGCCAATGGCCCGGAACGCCAGCTCCCGCTGAAACGCCCGGCTCGACACCGTCGCCGGCGTCGCGAACAAGGCCACATGCTTCACCGCCACTTCCCGCGGCGGGGAGTTGTCGCCCCAGTTCCGCTCGGTCAGCGCCTCGATCAGCGGCACGAACACGCCCAGAACCCGCTTGCCCTTGGGCACGCCGTCTTCCTGCATCCGGCGCAGCGCGGCGGCCGACGCGGTATTGCAGGCCAGCACCACGAGGTTGCAGCCCATATCCCACAGCGTCTCAACATGCGCCTTGGTCAGGTGATAGACATCATCGGCATCCCGCACCCCGTAAGGCGCATGGGCATTGTCGCCCAGATAGATGAAATTCACGTCAGGCAGCCGCTTGCTGATCGCATCCAGCACGGTCAGGCCGCCCAGCCCGCTGTCGAAAATACCAACCGTCATTCGCCTGCAGCCCTTGCCGGGCGCCCCTCATTCGAACTCGAAGCCCAGATCGTTCGGATTGATCGGCCTCGGGCTAAGCTCATACGTCTTCTGCCGAAGGAACGCCATGAGGGATTTCGAGTCTTTCGCCCGCGCCGCCAGGTCGTCCCGCCCGATCGGGTCGCCCACCACCACCCGCACCGAGGTGTCGACGCGCTTGCTGAATTCCTTGAGCAACAGCCCCATCCGCAAGGTGTAATGCAAGTGGCTGGCAATCTGGAACAACCGGCTCGTGTGCCCGTCGAAGTACACCGGCACCACCGTCGCATTGCTCCGCCCCACCAGCCGCGCGGTAAACGCGCGCCATGACGGGTCGAGCGGCTGGGCAAAGGGCTTGGCCGCGGTCGACACGGTGCCGCCCGGGAAAATCCCGATGGCCCCGCCATTGCCCAGATACTCATGCGCCACCCGCCGCGTCTGCAGGTTCAGCGCCATCGCCTCCTTCGTTTCCTCGAAGTCGATCGGCAGGATGATCCGGTTCAGGTCCTCCGCCTTGCGAAACACCTGGTGCGCCAGAATCCGGAAATCCCTCCGCGTCTGGCTCAGGATACGGCCCATCATCAGACCGTCGAGGATGCCATAGGGATGGTTCGCGATCAGCACCAGCGGCCCCTCGCGCGGAATGTTGGCAAGGCTCCCGCCGATCACGTCCAGCGTCAGCCCATAGCGCTCCACCATGACCTGCCAGAAATCGCGCCCCTCGGCCACTTCCCGTTCATACCCCTCCGCCCGCTTGATCAGCCGGATGCGCCCCGTCAGGTTCTCCATCGTCCGGATCATCGCCCGGCCGCTGCGGGTTTGCGCGGAATATGAATAGCTTATGTCACGGGCAATGTGCCGGTCCTGCCGCATGGTCCCAATCCTGTTCGATTCGCGCGCCTGATCGGCGTTTTAGACGGTTCTGAACAGTCATGGTGAAGCTTTTGTGACAGCTCACTGCGCCGCTTTCGACATCTCCTCGCCGCCCGACCGGATCACCGCCAGAAGCTCCTCGCGCCGCTTCGATGCCTTGGTCTCGTTGGCCTGCTTCACATGCCCGAACCCCCGGATCGACAGCGGCAGTTCCGCCAGCGCGACAATCGCATCATGCGTCTTGGCATCCAGCTTCGGCAGCACCTCGGCCATGTCCGCCTCGTACTGCTTGATCAGGCCGCGCTCCATCCGGCGCTCGGCTGAATAGCCGAAGATATCCAGCGGCGTGCCCCTGAGCGCCTTCAGCTTCGGCAGCACCCGCAGCGGCGTTTCCAGCCACGGCCCGAACTCCCGCTTCTTGGGCTTCCCGTCAGGCCCTTTCCCGCCAAGGATCGGCGGCGCAAGGTGGAAGGTCATCCTGAAGTCGCCCTCGAATTCCTCCTTCGCCTTGTCCCGGCTCTTCAGCAGCAGCCGCGCCACCTCGTATTCGTCCTTGTACGAAAGCAGCTTGTGATAGCCCTCGGCCACCGCCTCCTTCACTTGCGGGTCGGAAATCTCGTCGACCAGCTTCCGGTACCGCTTCGCCAGCCCCTTGCCCTGATAGGCGACAAGGTGATCCTCCCGGTACGCGATCCGCTCTTCCAGCGATTTCGGCATCTCGACCACGTTCGGCGCGATCATCTTCCCGGCCTCTTCCGGGAAGGCCGCGGCCCAGCGACCGATCTCGAAGGCCCGCAGGTTGGCATCCACCGCCGCCCCGTTCAGCCGGATCGCCTCCTCGATCGCCTCGAGGCTCACCGGGATCGTCCCCCGCTGCCACGTGGCGCCGAACACCATCATGTTGGAATAGATCGAATCGCCCATAGTGGCCTGCGCAAGCTCGGTCGTATCAATGAGTTGCACGTCGTCCTTCAACTTTGCCTTCAACGACATTTCCAGCCGGTCCGACGGAATCTGGAACTCGGTATTCCGCGTGAACTCGCCGGTGATGATCTCGTGACTATTGACCACGCCCCCGGTGCGCCCGCCCTTGGTCAGGCCCAGCGTCTTCGCCCCGGCACTAACCACGAGGTCACC
Source organism: Roseovarius sp. (assembly GCF_040223625.1). Taxonomy (GTDB): domain Bacteria; phylum Pseudomonadota; class Alphaproteobacteria; order Rhodobacterales; family Rhodobacteraceae; genus Roseovarius. Next base: position 9,654 of record NZ_JAVKFX010000023.1, read on the forward strand.
GCCGATCAGCGCATCCGCCTCGCCCGTCGCGACCCGGATCGCGCTGATATCGCTCGGCTTTTCGGCAATCCGGCAATGGATATGCACCGCGCCGCCCTTCTGGGCAAGGCCCGCCATCTCCATCATGCCCGCGCCCTTGCCGTCGATCTGCGCGGCCTGCGCCAGCACGGCGCCGATGGTCACCGCGCCCGTGCCGCCAACGCCGGTGATCACCACGTTATGCGTCCGCTTGATCTGCGGCAGCTCGGGCATCGGCAGATCGGGCAGGGTCAACTCCGTCGCCGCCTCCTTCCGGATCTTCGCCCCTTCCAGCGTCACGAAGGACGGGCAGAACCCTTTCAGACAACTGAAATCCTTGTTGCAGGCCGATTGGTCAATCGCCCGCTTCCGGCCCAGCTCCGTCTCCTTCGGCACCACGGCCACACAGTTCGACTTCACCCCGCAATCGCCGCAGCCTTCACAGATATCGGTGTTGATGAACACCCGCTTGTCCGGATCGGGGAAGTTCCCCCGCTTCCGCCGCCGGCGCTTCTCGGCCGCACAGGTCTGGATGTAAATGATGGCCGATACACCCTTGATATCCTTGAACTTCTCCTGCACCTGCGGAAGCTCCTCCCGCTCGTGCCAGGTCAGGCCTTTCGGGAACGGCGCCCGGTCCGGCTCTTCCTTCTCGTCATAGACGACGGCCACATGCTCGACCCCCATCGCCTGCAGTTCTTTTGCAATCCGGTCGGGCCCAAGCCCGCCCTCGTTGGTCTGCCCGCCGGTCATCGCCACGGCGTCGTTGTAAAGGATCTTGTAGGTGATGTTCGTCCCGGCAGCCAACGCCGCCCGGATGGCCAGCAGCCCCGAATGGTTATACGTCCCGTCACCAAGGTTCTGGAACACGTGCCCGGTCTTCGAGAACTTCTCCTCCCCGATCCAGTTGGCGCCCTCGGCCCCCATATGGGTGTAGCCGCTGGTCTCGCGATCCATCCACAGCGCCATGATGTGACAGCCGATCCCGGCATAGGCCCGGCTCCCCTCCGGCAGCTTGGTCGAGGTATTATGCGGGCACCCGGCACAGAAATACGGCAGGCGCGACGCGATATCCTCGGCATTGTCCGCCCGGCGCGATTCCGCGATCTCGGCCAGCCCCGCCTTCACCCGGTCGGTGCCGCGCCCCTCCTCGATCAGGATGTCGCCGATCTTCTCGGCAATCATGATCGGGTCCAGCGCCATGCGCGTCGGGAACAGCTCCTCGGTGTGCATCCCCCCGGCACCGCCCTTGTACCAGCCATAGACACGGCGGCCCCGCCGGTCGTCGAAGATCGCCTCCTTGATCTGGATTTCGATCAGCTTGCGCTTCTCTTCCACAACCACGATCAGCTCCAGCCCCTCGGCCCAGTCGTGGAAGCCCTTCATGTCCATCGGGAAGGTCTGGCCCACCTTGTAAGTGGTGATCCCCAGCCGCTCCGCCTCGCGCTCGTCCACCCCCAAAAGGTCCAGCGCATGCACAAGGTCGAGCCAGTTCTTGCCCGCCGCGACGAACCCGATTTTCGCCCCCGGCTTGCCCCACATGCGCTTGTCGATCTTGTTCGCATGCGCAAAGGCCTCCGCGGCATACCGCTTGTGGTCGATCATCCGCGCTTCCTGCGGGATCCAGTGATCGCCCAGCCGGATGTTCAGCCCGTCTTCCGGCATGTCGAACTCGGGCAGGACGAATTGCTGCCGGTCCGGCCGCGCATCGACCACGCTCGTGACCTCGACCGTGTCCTTCATCGTCTTCAGCCCGCACCAGACGCCGGCAAACCGTGACATGGCGAACCCGTAGAGCCCGAAATCGAGAATTTCCTGCACCCCCGCCGGCGACAGTACCGGCATGTAGGCATCCACCAGCGCCCAGTCCGACTGGTGACACACGGTCGAGCTTTCGCCGGTATGGTCATCCCCCATCGCCATCAGCACGCCGCCATGCTTCGAGGTGCCGGCCATGTTCGCGTGCCGCATCACGTCGCCCGACCGGTCGACCCCCGGCCCCTTGCCGTACCACAGGCCGAAGACACCGTCATACTTGCCCTCGCCCCGCATCTCGGCCTGCTGCGTGCCCCACAGCGCGGTTGCCGCCAGGTCCTCGTTCAGCCCCGGCTGAAAGGTCACCTGCGATTCCGCCAGGATCTTCTCCGCCTTCTTCATCTGAAGATCGACCGCCCCCAGCGGAGAGCCACGATAGCCCGTGACATAGCCCGCGGTGTTCAGCCCCGCCGCCTTGTCCCGCGCCGCCTGCATCAGCATCAGGCGCACCAGCGCCTGCGTGCCGTTCAGCAGGACCGGCGATTTCGTCAGGTCGTAGCGGTCATTCAAACTGATCTTCTGCTTGCTCATGGCGGGCCTCCCGTATGGGTTGATCCTGGTGTCCAAATATAGGGCAATAATAGGTCACAATTAGTGACCTATCAAACAATATTTAGGAAATGTTCGCCCGCTGGTATCTATACTGATCCCGGTTTTCTGCTATTTCGTCTGCGGGGAATTGGGCTAACGAAAGTATTACGATGGATTGGGACAAGCTCAGAATCTTTCATGCGGTGGCCGACGCGGGCAGCCTCACCCACGCCGGTGACCAGCTTCACCTGTCGCAATCCGCCATCTCCCGGCAGATCCGCGCGCTCGAGGATTCGCTCAACGCCACCCTCTTCCACCGCCATGCCCGCGGCCTGATTCTCACCGAGCAGGGCGAGCTTCTGTTCGACGCCACCAAGGCGATGATGCGCCGCCTCGACACCGCCACCGCCCGCATCCGCGACAGCGAGGAGGAGGTGTTCGGCGAACTGCGCGTCACCACCACCATCGGCTTCGGCACGCTCTGGCTCGCCCCCCGCCTGCCCAAGCTGTTCGAGAAATACCCCGAGCTCAACATCGACCTCATGCTCGAGGAACAGGTGCTCGACCTGCCCATGCGCGAGGCCGATGTCGCCATCCGCATGAAGGAGCCCAGCCAGGCCGACCTGATCCGCAAGCGGCTGATGCGTATCCACATGTGCCTCTACGCCTCGCAGGACTACCTCACCCAACACGGCACCCCCGAGCGGCCCGGCGACCTGTCCGGCCACCGCCTGATCTGCCAGAACCCCCGCTCGGCCCAGGTCGGCGCCGGCGCCACGCTGGTGCAGGAGCTGATGACGAACGACATCCCGTCGCTTCTGACCGTGAACAACTACTACGGCGTCCTGCAGGCGGTATTGCACAATCTCGGAATCGGCGTCTTGCCCGACTATCTGAGTCGGGATTTCCCCCAGCTCGTCCGTGTCCTGCCCGAGATTCACTCGGTCGAAGTCCCCGTTTTCCTCGCCTACCCGTCCGAGCTTAGACAATCTAAGCGGATAGCTGCCTTCCGCGATTTCGTGCAAGAGGAGATCATCCTCTACAGAAAAGAACTTCAAGAACAGGTAGATAGCTGAATTTTTCACCGGTTTTTGTGTGAGTTATGCATGCAACACATACCGGCCATGATGCACTCGCAGCATCATTTTCCTTGATCGGCGCCGCTGCAACTCTTAATTGCCAATCGTGACGGTGCAGCGCATCGCGCGCACCATCATACCTCCCTGTTGGACTATGGCCGAGCTTAGTGCTCGGCCTTTTTTTTCGCGGAATGCCCTGTATATGGGCATCATGCCCATCTCGCTGTCACCCCCCTCTCCCGCCGACCTGCCAGAGCTCTCCGCCCTCTGCCTCCGGTCCAAGGCGCACTGGGGCTACGACGCGGTTTTCATGGCCGCCTGCCGCGAGGAACTGACGCTCACCGGGCAGGATATCGAAACATCCGCGCTCACCGTCGCCTGGCGCGACGGGGCGCTGGCGGGCGTGGCGCAGGTCAAACCGGAGGCGAACGGCGCCGAGATCTGGAAACTCTTCGTCGACCCGCCCCACATGGGCACCGGCGTCGGCCGGCAGCTCTTCGACTGGTGCGTGGCCGAGGCCCGCAAGCTCGAGGCCGCCGAACTCCGGATCGAGGCCGACCCCGAAGCCGTTCCCTTCTACCAGCGCATGGGCGCGAAAATCGCCGGCAGCGCGCCCTCCGGCTCGATCCCCGGCCGCCGCCTGCCGCTCCTGCGCTACACGCTCAGATAACCGGCAACTCCGCCCCCGCCAGCGGCGACAGCACCCGCGGGGCACCATCCGTGATCAAGATATTCTCCTCGTGCACCATGATCCGCCCCGGCACGATCTCCACCCCCGGCTCCAGCGTGATCACCATGCCGGGCTGCAACACCGTCCGGTCCTTCGCCGTCAGCGACAGCCCCTCCGTCAACTGCATCCCCAGCCCGTGCCCCAGCCGCCCGGCGCCCTCTCCGCCGCCCGTGACGGCCGCCATCGCCTGCCAGACCTCGTCGGCCCGAACACCGGCCCGCGCCACCTCCAGCCCCGCCTGCACCGCCTCGATCAGCCGCCCATGCGCCGCCCTCTGCCCCTCCGAGGCCCGGCCGATGGCGAAATTCCGGTCATAGTCACAGAAATACCCGTCCCGCACCGCCCCGGTATCCAGCATCAGGACATCCCCCTCCGCCAGCGGCACCTCCGTCGCGGGCGAGATCACGTCCGCATACCCGTCAGGGCCCGCCCCGCCCGCAAGATACGGCACCCAATCCGCCCCCTCCTCCAGCAGCAACCGCTGAAAATCCCGGAACACCTGCGCCAGCGTCACGCCCGGCGCGGCAATCTCCCCCACCCGCGCAAAGGCCCGCGCCGCCACGTCACAGCTTTCGGCAATCCTCCCGATTTCCGCCGCCGACTTCACTGCCCGAAGCTCTGCCACGATCCCCCGGTCATCGCCAAAGGCCAGCCCCGATGCCGCCTGAACCCGCGTGAAATCCGCCAGCGGCATCCGCAGATGCGTCTCGATATGCGACGGCACCCCGACCGGCCCGCCAACCTCGCGCAGCGTCCCGGCCAACAGGCTCACCCCGTCATCCTCCGGATCCGGCGCCGCCCAAGTCCGGATATCCTCGACCCATGTGCTGGCCATCAGCGCCGCCCCGATCGACGGGATCACCGCGATCGGCTTGCCCTCCACCGGAACCACCAGGAACCAAGGCCGGCTCGGCGATTCCCAGAACCGCGTCAGAAACCCTGTGAAGTAGCGAACCTCCGGCTCGGTCGTCAGCAACAGCGCGCCCAGCCCCTCCTCGGCCATCCTCGCCTGCGCCCGGGCCACCCGGCCCTTGTACTCGGCGACGGGAAAGCCCCAGCTCACTCGGCCTCCTCGCTGATGACGGTCAGCACACGTGCCCCCGCACCCGGGTTCATCTCCTTCACCGCGGCAATCCCCGCCGCGCCCGAGGTGGTCGTCGCCATCCCCTGCGCCTCCAGCTCGGCCAGAACCGCTTCGGCCTCGGCATCGCTCACCGTCACGAAGGCATCCGCATCCCGCGCCAGCCCCTTCAGCGCAATCAGCGACGGCGCCTTGCAATCCAGCCGCCCCATGTTCGACACCGGCCCCTCCGTCACCACCGGGAGGCCCGCCCGGATGCTTTCCATCAACGCCGGCGCGGCGGCGGGCTCGACCACGATGATCCGCGGCGCCCCGCCCCAGCACGACCGGAAATAGGCGGCCAAGGCCCCGGCCAGCCCGCCAACCCCGGCCTGCAAGTAGATATGCGTGGGCGTTTCCGGGCACTGCTCCGCCGCCTCCGCGGCCAGCGCCAGATACCCCTCCATCAGCCGGTGCGGAATATCCACGTAGCCCGGCCACGAACTGTCCGACAGCAGCGTCCAGCCGTTCTCTGCCGCCGCCCGCTCCGCCGCGGCCATGCTGGCCTCGTACTCCGCCCCCTCGCGCACCACCTCGGCGCCCTTGTCCCGCAGGCGCTGCGCGAATCCCTCGGGCACCGTCTCGGCCAGGTAGACCACCGCCTTCGCCCCGAACACCCGCGCCCCGGCGGCCACCGACATGCCGTGATTGCCGGCGCTCGCCGTCACATAGGTCCGCCCCTGCAGCGCCCGGCCCATGTCCTCCGCGCCCGTCGCCTCCGCCTCATGCGCGATCACATAGGCCGCCCCCAGCGCCTTGAAGCTGCCAAGCCCCATCCGCCCGCGCTCGTCCTTGGCCCAGACCGACGCTCCGAACCCATCCAGCACGGTCAGCGGCGTCATCCCCGCCGCCGGGCACCGCGCCAGCAACGCCCCCGGCCGCTCTGCCGCCACGCTCGGCCACGGCACCCCTGGCAGGGCATCGTCGCTCAATCCGCCCTGCATCCGCCACGCGTTTTCCAGTATGTCCATCGCCGGCCTCCTGCCCGCAGCACACCGCGCAGGCGCTCCCGGGTCAAGGGCGCGCTGCCCGGTCGCGGCGAAAAATCCGGTCACCGGAACGTGACCACCGCCGCTGCGAAACCCCGGCCTTCCCCCAAGTCAAGCAAGGAACATGACCCCGCCACCTTTGGTTGGGCGGGTACGAAGGCCGGCAGGTCCGGCCAACCGACCGCCGCAGCAACGGCTGCACAAGGCAACTGACAGGAGATTTACAAATGACCTTCCACAAACTGGCCCTCGCCACGATCCTCACCAGCGCGACCGCGCTCGGCGCCCACGCGCAGAACAGCGCGCTCGGCGACAACGCGATCGAGGAAAAAGGCCACGAGATGGAAAACGCCGCCCGGGCCGACGAGGCACCCGGGATCGACGAAACCACCGATTACGACGCGGAAAGCTACGGCATCCGCGGCGACGAGGTGGTCTCCGTGGGCCCAGAACAGGACGCGACCGAGCAGGGCGTGAACGATAACCTCGCTCCCAACGAATCCGAGACCACGTCCCTCACCGAGCCCGAGAACATTCTCAACGCGGCTAAGCAGGGCACCCCGGTCTATTCCGTGACGGGCGAAACCATCGGCGCCGTCGCCGCAACCCGTGACGACGCCGAAGAAGGCGCCATCGTCATCGTCGATGTCAGCGAGCAGGCCGGCCTGCCGGTCCCGGCGCTAGCCTTCCCGATCGCCACGCTGCAGGTCGTCAAGGAAGGCGGCGCGCTCGAATATCATTCGCGCCTCGCCCATCTCGAAGAGCATATCGAACAGGTTCAGGGCGGCTGAATCCAGCCCTGCCCCAACTGCGGCCCGTATTTCACGGGCCGCAGTTTATTTATACCTATCGGACAGATACCGTGCGAACTTCATCCCCCAAACGCGACGAAAACGAACAGGTGATGGAACTTTCGCAGGCCCCTCACGTTCCCCCCCTGTCTCCCCGGCCGTCGCGGCGGCATCGGGATTTCATCGTTAGGAAAGGTGACCACCATGAAACTCAAGACCCTCGCACTGACGACGGCCCTGGCCACGACACTCTCGCTTCCGGCCTACGCACAGGTCGGCGGCGACGCTGATGCGGGCGCCGGCGCGGATGCCGGTGTCGGCGGCGTCGGCGCAGACGCCGGTGCCGCTGCTGGCGCCGATGCTGGCGCCGATGCCGGCGCAGACGTCGGAACCGACGGTGCGGCCGCCGATGCAGATGCCGATGCCGGCGCCGCGGCCGGCGCGGACACCGACACCGCCGATGCGGACGCCGACGCCGGCACCGATGCCGACGCCAGCGCGGATGCCAGCGCCGAGTCCGATGCCTCCGACAGCGACAGCGACAGTGATACCGCCGACAGCAGTTCGACCGCCGACAGCGAGGACGACAGCAGCACCAGCGCATCGGCCACCGCCGACACCGAGTCGAGCGGCGAGCTGAACGCGACCGTCACCACCGGCGCCATCGTGATGTCGACCGATGGCGAGATCATCGGCGAAGTCACCGGCACGCGCGTCGACGACAAGGATGGCAGCACGCAGGCCATCATCGAGCTGTCCGATTCCCTCGGCGCCCCCGTCGAGAAGGTCGCGGTCGAGGCACAGGATCTCACCGACCGCGCCGATGGCGAGCTGACCTACGGCATGTCCGTGGCGCAGCTGCAAAGCCGCATCGCCGCACAGGTCGAAGCGACCAGCACCAACTAAGCGGGTTTTTCGAACCGGGCCGCCCACAAAGGCGGCCCGGTTTCCCTCTGCCGGCCCAGGCCCGCACTGCCCCTTTTCCCCCGCGCCCGTATGCCCTAAAGAGACGCCAAGGCGGACCACCCGAGGGGATTGACGAGCAATGGAAGAGCCGGCCATCACGCCCGAGCTGATCGAGGCCCACGGCCTCAAACCCGACGAATACGACCGGATCCTTCAGATCATCGGCCGCGAACCCAGCTTTACCGAGCTGGGGATTTTCTCGGCCATGTGGAACGAGCACTGTTCCTACAAATCCTCCAAGAAATGGCTGCGCACCCTGCCCACCGACGGGCCCCAGGTCATCTGCGGCCCGGGCGAGAATGCCGGCATCGTCGATATCGGCGACGGTCAGGCCGTGGTCTTCAAGATGGAAAGCCACAACCACCCCTCCTATATCGAACCCTACCAGGGCGCCGCGACCGGCGTGGGCGGCATCCTCCGCGACGTCTTCACCATGGGCGCCCGCCCCATCGCCTCGATGAACTCCCTCTCCTTCGGCGAACCGGCCCACCCCAAGACGCGCCAGCTCGTGCACGGCGTGGTCGAGGGCATCGGCGGCTACGGCAACTGCTTCGGCGTGCCCTGCGCGGGGGGCGAGGTGCGCTTCGACCCCGCCTATAACGGCAACTGCCTCGTCAACGCCTTCGCCGCGGGGCTCGCCGATACCGACAAGATCTTCTACTCCGCCGCCTCCGGCGTCGGCATGCCCGTCGTCTATCTCGGTGCCAAGACCGGCCGCGACGGGGTCGGAGGCGCCACCATGGCCAGCGCCGAATTCGACGAGTCGATCGAGGAAAAGCGCCCCACCGTCCAGGTCGGCGACCCCTTCACCGAAAAACGCCTGATGGAGGCGACGCTCGAGCTGATGGCCACCGGCGCCGTCATCTCGATCCAGGACATGGGCGCCGCGGGCCTCACCTGCTCGGCCGTGGAAATGGGCGACAAGGGCGGCCTCGGCATCCGCCTCAACCTCGACCAGGTGCCCCAGCGCGAAGCGAACATGACCGCCTACGAGATGATGCTCTCGGAAAGCCAGGAACGCATGCTCATGGTCCTGCGCCCCGAGAAGGAGGCCGAGGCCCGCGCCGTCTTCGACAAGTGGGATCTCGACTTCGCCATCGTCGGCGAAACCATCGCCGAAGACCGCTTCCTCATCCTCCACGGCAACGACGTGAAGGCCGACCTGCCGCTCGCCACCCTCTCCGGCTCGGCTCCCGAATACGACCGACCCTGGAACGAGCCCGTGCCGGCCGCCCCGCTCGACAACACCGCCATCCCCTCCGTCGACCCCGTCGACGGCCTCCGCGCGCTCATCTCCTCGCCCAACTACTGCTCGCGCCAATGGGTCTACGAGCAATATGACACCATGGTCATGGCCGACAGCGCCCGCACGCCGGGCCTCGGCGCGGGGCTCATCCGCGTCCACGGCACCGAGAAGCTCTTGGCCTTCACCTCCGACGTGACCCCGCGCTACGTCAAGGCCGACCCGGTCGAGGGCGGCAAACAGGCGGTGGCCGAGGCCTATCGCAACCTCACCGCCGTCGGCGCCACGCCGCTCGCCTCCACCGACAACCTCAATTTCGGCAATCCCGAAAAGCCCGAGATCATGGGCCAGTTCGTCGGCGCCATCCGCGGCATCGGCGAGGCCTGCTCGGCCCTCGACATGCCGATCGTCTCGGGCAATGTCTCGCTCTACAACGAAACCGACGGCGCGGCGATCCTGCCCACCCCCACCATTGGCGCCGTGGGCCTGATCCGCACCCCCGACGACGCCATCACCGGCACCGCCCGCGACGGCCATGTCGCCATCCTCGTTGGCGAAACCCAAGGGCATCTCGGCCAATCCGCCATTCTCGCCGAGGTCTTCAACCGCATTGAGGGCGCCGCCCCGCCGGTCGACCTCGCCGCCGAGAAGCGCAACGGCGATTTCATCCGCGCCAATGCCCGGCTCATCCGCGCCTGCACCGACCTCTCCGATGGCGGCCTTGCCCTCGCCGCCTTCGAGATGGCCGAGGCCTCCGGCGTCGGCATCCAGCTCGACAGCGCCGACATGGGCCAACTCTTCGGCGAGGATCAGGGCCGTTACCTCATCGCCTGCAGCTTCGACGCGGCCGAGGCCCTGATGGCCGCCGCGGGCCAAGCCGGCGTGCCGATCCAGACCGTCGGCCGCTTCACCGGCAGCGATGTCACGATGGGCGGCACGTCCGCCCCGCTCGCCGACCTCTCCGAGCTCTACCGGTCGAGCTTCGGCAGCCATTTCGGATAGGCCGGTGACAGCCGCGCCCGCCCGCCGACGGCTCGTCTTCCTCGTCGGCGCGCATAAAACCGCGTCCAGCCACCTGCAGCAAAGCCTGCTCGACGCCGCGCCGGCGCTCTCCGCCCGCGGCGTCGCCATCCTGCCGCCCAAACTCATCCGCGCCGACCTCACCCCGGTCTCGGCACTGGTGCGCGACGGCATCTCCCCCGAGATCGGCCAGGGCGCGGGCGCGGCCTTCCTGTCGCTCCACGGCGGCCCCGCCCCCACGATCGTGCTGATGGACGAGAACATCCTCGGCAGCACCGACCGCAAGATGCTGATGCGCAAGACCCGCCTCTACCCCTGGGCGCATCACCGGCTCGGCCGCATCCTCGCCCTCTTCCCCGGCCACGAGATCGAGATCGGCCTCGCCATCCGCAGCCCGGCCAGCTTCCTGCCCTCCTGCTGGAGCGAAAGCCTCCACCACGGGCCCTTCGAACCCTTCCGCCGCTTCACCAAGGCCGTCGACCCGCTCGCCCTGCGCTGGTCCGCGCTGGCGGACCGCCTGCACGACGCCGCCCCCCACGCCCGCATCATCGCCTGGCGCTACGAGGATTATCCGCAGGTCTTCCCGCAGGTAACCACCCGCCTCCTCGGCCCCAACGCCGCCGCCACGGTCACCCCCGTCGACCGCATCATGCGCCCCGGCCTCTCGGCCGAGGCCGCCCAGTGGCTCGGTCAGCAACAGGCCCCCGACAAGGACACCGTCCTCGCCGCGCGCAAACGCTTCCCCAAGCAGAAGAACACCCCCGGCCTCGACCCCTGGACCGCCGCCGACCACGCCGCCATGGCCTCCGCCTATGCCGACGACACCGCCACCCTCGCCGCCTGCCCCCATGTCGACCTAGTCACCCCGCCGGCCCGCCCGTGACCGCGTCCGACGCTTGAACCCCACCCCGAACCGTCATAAGTCTGAGCCAGACACAGCAAGGGGGAAACCACGCATGGCCATGCAAGCCCAGGAAATCGAGGATCTGATCCGCCAGACCTTTCCGGACGCCCAGATCACGATCACCGACCTTGCGGGAGACGGCAACCACTATGCCGCCGAGGTCATCGACGCCTCCTTCAAGGACATGAACCGCGTCCAGCAACAGCGCGCCGTCTACGCCGCCCTCAAGGGCAAGATGGACGGCCCCGATGGCGACCTGCACGCGCTGGCGCTGACCACCAAGGCCCCGGCCTGACCCTCACGTATCGCCGCGGCCGCTCTTGACCTGAGGCGCGCAATGGCCATCTGTGACACGGAAAGCATTCGCGACTGTATCGCCACGGGATCGCTGCCCGACATCGACCCGCACCCCGTCGTCATCCTCGTCCTTGCGCCCTTCATCCTCATTTTCGGTTGGGCCGCATGGGTGGAATTCCGGCGCTGGTGGCGTTACGGTCCCTCGCAAAACCGGCGCAGCGCCTTCCCCTTCGACGAGGACGCGCCAAGCTACGAAGCCCCAGAGGAGGCAGAGGCCGAAAGCCCCCCTCCCGACCACGACCAGGAACAGGAACGCCACAATGACCGACGCCAAGACCCAGATCGACGAAATCGTCAAAGCCAATGACGTGGTGCTCTACATGAAAGGCACCAAGACCATGCCGCAATGCGGCTTCTCCAGCCGCGTGGCGGGCGTGCTCAACTACATGGGCGTCGAATACACCGACGTGAACGTTCTCGCCGACGACGCGATCCGCCAGGGCATCAAGGATTACTCCGACTGGCCGACCATCCCGCAGCTCTACGTCAAGGGCGAATTCGTCGGCGGCTGCGACATCATCACCGAGATGACGCTGTCGGGCGAGCTCGACCAGCTCTTCGAGAAATCCGGCGTCTCCTACGACAAGGACGCCGCCGAGAAGATCCGCGAAGCCAACGCGTGAATTGACTGTCGGAGTGGGGGCGCTGCCCCACTCCCCCGGGATATTTCCGGCCAGAAGAAACACGTGCTCCACGCCCCGGGCCTGACCCGGGGCCTCGCGCCCCGCTCGTAGGCCGGGCTTCAGCCCGGCACCCGTCCCGTCACAACGGCCACAACACCAACGCCGCGCCCCCGGCCATCGCCGCCCCTCGCAGGGCAAGGCTCTTCCGCCGCACCAATGCGAAACTGATCGCCGCCAGTCCCGCCCCGATCTTCACCGCCGCCACCACCGCCATCACCGGCGTCTCGACCATCTGCGTCACCTGCGGCGCGGCCACCATCCCCAGCGGGATCAGGTAGAGCCCCACCCCCAGCGTCATCGCCGTCAGCGCCACGCGAAGCCAGTTCTCCCCGATCATCCCCGCCGCGATGAACACCGCGCCGCACACGGGCGGCGTGATCGTCGACAGAAGCGCGTACCAGAACACGAAAAGATGCGCCTGCAGCGGGTCCATCCCCAGCTCGATCAGCGCGGGCCCGGCGACGGACACGCAGATCACGTAAGCCGCCGTCGTCGGCACCTCCATCCCCAGGATCAGGCAGGCGAACGCCGTCAGCAGCAGCGACGGCCAGAGCATCCCCCCCGAGGCCGACAGGATCAGCGAGGTGATCTTGACCCCCAGCCCCGTCACCCCCAGCACCCCGATCACCAGCGAGGCGCAGAAGATGATCGACCCGATCAGCGCCACCTGCCGCCCGGCGGTCAGCAGCGCCGTCTCGAACCGCGCCGCGAACCGCCCCAGGTCGAGCCGCAGATCGCCCCCGGTCAGAAGCAGCGCCACCCCCGCAAAAATCGACAGGCAGGCCGCGTATTGCGGCGTCACGCCCAGCCCGAACATGCCCCACAGCAGAATGAAGAACGGCACCAGGAAAAACGCCGAGGTCACCGCCACGTCCCGCCCCGCCGGCCGGTCCTCGGCCCGCAGGCCGCGCAGGTCGAACCGCCGCGCATAGCCGTCGATCCCGATCCACACCGCCCAGAAATACAGTAGCGCCGGCAGCGCCGCCGCCGCCATGATGCCGGTATAGGGCACCCCCGTCAGCTCGACCATCACGAAGGCCCCGGCCCCCATCAGCGGCGGCATGATCTGCCCGCCAGACGAGGCCACCGCCTCCACCGCCCCGGCAATCCGCTTGGGATACCCCAGCCGCTCCATCGCCGGCAGGGTGATCGCCCCCGTCGAGGCCACGTTGGCCGAGGCCGAGCCCGAGATCGACCCGAACAGCGCCGAGGACAGCACCGACACCTTCGCCGCCCCGCCCTTCAGCCGCCCGGCCGCGGCCGAGGCCACGTTCATGAACCCCTGCCCCGCCTCGCCCGCGTTCAGCACCGCGCCGAAGATCACGAACACCGCCACCACGTTCACCGACACCGCCGTCAGCGTGCCCCACAGCGCGCCTTCCGAAATCGTCAGCGTGCCGAGGAAACTCTCCAGCGGCGTGCCCGAATGGCCGAACCGCCCGGGAATATACTGGCCATACAGCCCGTAAAGCAGCGCCACCGCCGCCACCAGCGGCAGCGGCCAGCCGATCGACCGCCGCGCCGCCTCCAGCACCACCATCACCAGCACCACTGCCAGCGCCACCTGGAAATCCCCCTCGAGGAACCCGTACTGATCCCCCAGCATCTCGCGGTTGAAGACGATCCACAGTGCCGCCCCCATCCCCAGCGCCGCCAGCACCACGCCCGACCACAGCGACACCCCCTGCCGCCCCCAGATCAGCACCCAGGGCAGCACGAAGACAAGGTGCATCGGCCGGCTCACCAGGTTCGGCACCAGCCCGGAGAACACCAGCCCGAGGTGAAAAACGACAGAGGCCAGCGCGAAGCTGGCCCAGATCACCCGCGCCAGGCCTGCCGGCGCGGGGCTGTCGGTCGAGGTCAGGCTCACTTCTGGTCGTCAGTGAGCGTAAAGCCCGCTTCCTCGTAATAGCGCACGGCGCCGGGGTGGATCTGGCCGGTGATGTTCTCCATCAGCGCCTCGTCGACGCCGCCCCACCATTTCGCCGCCTCGGTCATGGCGGATTTCTGCTCCCAGTAGGTCTTGGTGAGCTGATAGGCGGTCTCGTCATCCATCTTGGTCGTGGTAAACGCCACAACCGGCAGCGAGGTCGTCACGATATCCTCGTCCTGCCCCGCATAGGTGCCCGCCGGGATGACCAGCTTGGTGCGCTTGGTCTCGGCGATCTGCTCGTCGGTCAGCGACAGCACATGCACCCCGGTCGAGGCCGCGGCCTCCACCACGTTCGGCGCGGGCCACGAGCCGGCTGTCACGAACCCGTCGATCTGCCCGTTCTGCATCGCCGGCACGGCGTTCGACAGTTCCACGTCGGCCACGGTCACCTCGTCCTGCACCCCGAACAGGTCGAGATACTTCTCGCCCTCGGTGGCGCCGAAGCTGCCCTTGCCCAGCAGGATCGTCTTGCCCTTCAGGTCGTCGAAGGTCTTGGCCCCGCTCTCCTCGGTCATGACGAAATGCATGGTCAGCGACGGGATCGGGAACAGCGCCCGGATATCGTCGAAGGCCGGGTCGCCCTTGCCCTCGAACATCGCCTTGCCGCCCTGCGCCAGGCTCACCAGAACCGGCGGCGTGGTGAAGACGTAATCGCCCCCGCGGCCCCGCACCTCCATCACGTTCTGGACAGAGCCCTGGCTTTCCTCGACGGTCACGCTGATCTCGCCGTCACTGGCCTCCTGCATCGCCTCGGCGATCTGCACGGCCATCTGGTAGTAGGACGACGACGACTTGGCCGACTTGTAGGTGACGCGGGTCTCGGCGGCGGCCGGAACGGCCATGGCGGCGGCAAGTGCCAGCGCCGTGAATGCACGGAACTTCATGGAAATATCCTCCCTTAACAGATGGCGGCATTAAGGCCATTCCGCCCGGTGGGGTCAATGGGGGCGGCACCGCAATTCCGCAAAGAAATCGGCGCCTGCCGGGGATCCGACAGGCGCCGACAGGCAATCGAGCGCGACCGCTCAGATATCCAGCGTATGTTCCTTCTCCCACGCGGTGAAATGCGCGCAGAACCGGTTCCACTCGTCGGTCTTGAGCTTGATGAACGCCTCCGAGAATTCCTCGCCCAGCATCGACTTGAGTTCCTTGTCGCGGTTGAAGGTCCGGATCGCGTCCAGCATGTTCAGCGGCAGCTTGGGCGCGCCGCGCACCTTGTGGCCCTCGGCATACATGTCGATATCGTGCCGCTTGCCCGGGTCCGCCTTGCTGCGGATGCCCGACATGCCCGCGGCGATCACCACCGCCTGCAGCAGGTAGGGGTTGGCCGCCCCATCCGCCAGCCGCAGCTCGAACCGCCCCGGCCCCGGCACCCGCACCATGTGCGTGCGGTTGTTGCCCGTCCAGGTCACCGTGTTCGGCGCCCATGTCGCGCCCGAGGTCGTGCGCGGCGCGTTGATCCGCTTGTAGCTGTTCACCGTCGGGTTGGTGATCGCCGCCATCCCCGAGGCGTGCTTCATGATCCCGCCCAGGAAATGCGCGCCCTGCTCGGAAAGCCCCAGCTCCCCGGTCGGCCCCTCGCTCTTGTCGGTGGCGAACATGTTGGTCTTGGCCTTCTTGCCCGGCGCATCCCAGACCGAGATATGCACATGCGCCCCGTTCCCGGTGAGGCCCTCCACCGGCTTCGGCATGAAGGTCGCCCGGAACCCGTGCTTCTCGGCCACCGACTTGGTCATGAACTTGAAGAAGGAATGCCGGTCCGCCGTCACCAGCGCGTCGTCGAAATCCCAGTTCATCTCGAACTGGCCATTCGCATCCTCGTGGTCGTTCTGGTACGGGCCCCAGCCCAGCTCGAGCATGTAATCGCAGATCTCGCGCACCACGTCATAGCGCCGCATCACCGCCTGCTGGTCATAGCAGGGCTTCTCGGCCGTATCGAACTCGTCCGACAGCGATTTCCCGTCGGGCGTCAGCAGGAAATACTCCGCCTCGACGCCGGTCTTGACGTGCAGGCCCTCCTCCGCCGCCTCGGCAATCAGCCGGCGCAGCACGTTGCGCGGCGCCTGCGCCACGTCCTGCCCTTCCATCACCGGGTTGGCGGCGACCCAGGCCACCTCGGGCTTCCACGGAAGCTGGATCACCGAACTCGGGTCCGGCACCGCCAGCATGTCCGGATGCGCCGGCGTCATGTCGAGCCAGGTGGCAAAGCCGGCGAACCCGGCGCCGTCCTCCTCCATATCCCCGATCGCCTGCGCCGGCACCAGCTTGGCCCGCTGCCCGCCGAACAGGTCGGTAAAGGAAATCATGAAGTATTTTACGCCCTTGTCCTTGGCAAAGGCGGCCAGACTCTTGGTCATAGATGAATGCTCCCGGTTGGTTTTTCTTTCAATTCGACGATCTCGAAATCCACGAGATCGTTCCAGTGCCCCACCCATTTGTCAAAGGTTTCGGGCACATCGGCCTCCATCAGCTGGAAACAGGTATCGTCCTGCCTCGAAAGCCAACTGTCGAGATAGGCCAGGCCATCCGGCAACATCCGGCCCTTTTCCGCGAACCGTGCATAGACAGCCGCGGAAGAGCCGGATCTGAACCGCTCGATGACCATGTATCGTGGCATCAGAACCCCTGGCCCGGCATCCCCGGATACCACGCCGTGCCCGCCAGCGGCACCTTGGCCATCGCCGCCGCTTCCATCGTCAGCGCCGCCAGGTCCTCCGGCTCGAGGTTATGCACGTGGTTCTTCCCACAGGCCCGTGCCAGCGTCTGAACTTCAAGCGTCATCACCTTGAGATAATTACGCAATTTCCGCCCCGCTTCCACCGGGTCCAGCCGCTTCGACAACTCCGGATCCTGCGTCGAGATGCCGGCCGGGTCGCGCCCCTCGTGCCAGTCGTCATAGGCGCCCGCGGTGCTGCCCAGCTTCTGGTATTCCTCTTCCCATTTCGGGTCGTTGTCGCCGATGGCGATCATCGCCGCCGTGCCGATGCTTACCGCATCCGCCCCCAGCGCCAGCGCCTTCGCCGCATCCGCGCCTGAGCGAATGCCGCCCGACACGATCAGCTGCACCTCCCGATGCATCCCCAGATCCTGCAGCGCCTGCACCGCCTCACGGATACAGGCCAGCGTCGGAATGCCCACATGCTCGATGAACACGTCCTGCGTCGCGGCCGTGCCGCCCTGCATCCCGTCGATCACCACCACGTCCGCCCCGGCCTTCACCGCCAGCGTCGTGTCGAAATAGGGCCTCGCCGCGCCCACCTTCACGTAGATCGGCTTCTCCCACGCGGTGATCTCGCGCAGCTCGAGGATCTTGATCTCCAGGTCATCCGGCCCCGTCCAGTCCGGATGCCGGCAGGCCGAGCGCTGGTCGATCCCCTTGGGCAGCGTCCGCATCTCGGCCACCCGGTCGGAAATCTTCTGCCCCAGCAACATGCCGCCACCGCCCGGCTTGGCCCCCTGGCCCACCACGACCTCGATCGCATCGGCCTTGCGCAAATCATCCGGGTTCATCCCATAACGCGACGGAAGATACTGATACACAAGCGTTTTCGACTCGCCCCGCTCTTCCCGCGTCATGCCCCCGTCACCGGTGGTGGTCGAAGTGCCGGCGGCACTCGCCCCGCGCCCCAGCGCCTCTTTCGCCTGCGCCGACAGCGCGCCGAACGACATCCCCGCAATGGTGATCGGGATCTTCAGCTCGATCGGCTTCTTCGCGAACCGCGTGCCCAGCACCACATTCGTGTCGCACCGCTCGCGATACCCTTCCAGCGGGTACCGGCTCATCGACGCGCCCAGGAAAACGAGGTCGTCGAAATGCGGCACCCGGCGCTTGGCGCCCCCGCCGCGAATGTCATAGATGCCCGTGGCCGCCGCCCGCCGGATCTCGGCATTCACGTCCGGCGTGAAATTGGCGGAAAACCGCGGCGGAGTCCGCGGGGCGTGTGCATTGTCCTTGGCCATGTCCTGCGCTCCTCAATAGGCGTTGTCGATGTCGAAGTTGTAAAGCTGCCGAGCCGATCCATAGCGGCGGAACTCTTCCGGCTTGGCGTCCGACCCGGCCCGCTCCAGTAGCTCGGCCAGCTTTTCCAGGTGCTCCGGCCGCATCTCCTTCTCGATGCAATCCGCGCCGAGGCTCTTCACGCGGCCCCGCACGAACAGCTTCGCCTCGTAGATCGAGTCGCCCAAGGCATCGCCCGCATCGCCGCACACCACGAGGTGCCCCGCCTGCCCCATGAAGGCCGACATGTGCCCCACGTTGCCATGCACCACGATATCGATCCCCTTCATGGAAATCCCGCAGCGGCTCGACGCATTGCCCTTGATCACCAACAGCCCGCCATGGCCCGTCGCCCCGGCGTACTGGCTCGCATCGCCCTCGACGACCACCGTGCCGCTCATCATGTTCTCGGCCACGCCGGGGCCTACCGACCCCGTCACATGCACCGTCGCCTGCTGGTTCATACCTGCACAGTAATACCCGGTCGAGCCCTTCACCTGCACCTCGATCGGCGCGTCCAGCCCCACGGCAATCGCATGGCTGCCGCGCGGGTTCACCACCTCCCAGGCGGTCTCGTTGGTCTGCGCGCTCTGCGCCTGCAACGCCTCGTTCAGGCCGCGCAGGCCGTCGGCGGCAAGGTCATAGGTCTGCATGTCTCAGTGCCTCCAGAAATAGACAGTGGCGGGCTCCGGCTCCCATACCCGGGCATCCTCGATCCCCGGCAGGTTCACCAGCGCGCGGTATTCGCTGCCGAACGCCACGTATTGATCGGTCTCGGCCATCACGGCCGGCTTGCAGGCGATCGGGTCGCGCACCACGCCGAACCCGTCCTTGGTGCCCACCACGAAGGTGTAGAACCCGTCCAGATCGTCGAGCCCCGCCTCCAGCGCCTCGCCAAGGCTGGCGCCCTCCCGCATCTTCCACGTCAGGTAGGCCGCGGCCACCTCGGTGTCGTTCTGCGTCTCCACCTCCACACCCTCGTGCTTCAGCTTCCGCCGCAGCGAGTTGTGGTTCGACAGCGACCCATTATGCACAAGGCACTGGTCCGCCCCGGTCGAAAACGGGTGCGCGCCCAGCGTCGTCACCGCCGATTCCGTCGCCATCCGCGTGTGCCCGATGCCATGCGTGCCGGTCAGCTTGGGAATGTCGAAGCGCTTCGCCACATCCCCCGGAAGCCCGACTTCCTTGTAGATTTCAATGACTTCCCCGGCACTCATCACGCGGATATTCGGATGATCCGCCTTCAGCGCCGCCCGCGCCTCGGCCATCTTCTCCTCGGGCAGGTCCAGCACCGCATGCGTGTCGATCACGCGACAGGTCACATCCGCCCCGATCGCCTCGCCCAACGCCTTGTCCAGCCCCGCGAACCCCGACGGGTCGGCGGCCTGCACGGTCAGCTTGGCAAAGCCGTCGCGATCCGTGCCGTAAACCGCGATCCCCGCGCTGTCGGGCCCCCGGTCCGACATGGTGATCAGCATATCCGTCAGCATCTCGCCCAGCTTCGGCTCGAGCGACTTGTCCTTCAGAAACAGTCCGACGATTCCACACATTGGCGTCTCCATAACCGGTGTTGGAGACAGGCTAGCGCAAAACGCCCGCCAGTTCAATATCTGGAATTAATATTTCCTCACAGGAATAAACGGAAAGTCACCCGCCACCCTGCGGATAGGAAATCACCGACAGGTACCGTATCGGCAACCGGATCAGCTCATGCGGCCCGTGCGGCGCATCCGCATCGAAGAACAGGCTGTCCCCGGGCCGCAGGTGAAAGCTCTGGTCGCCATGGCGATAGCCCACCTCCCCCTCGAGGATGTACAGAAGCTCGATCCCCTCGTGCTGGAAGGTCTCGAACGTGTCCGATTCCTCGCTCAGCGTGATCAGGTAGGGCTCCACCACGACGCCGCTGTTATTGGCCCCGATATGCCCCAGCAGGTTGTACTGATGCCCCGCCCGCGTGCCGGCCCGCTCGATCTCCAGCGCCTCGCCCGCCTTCACATGCACCGCCTCCCGCCGTTCCTCGAACCGGCGGAAGAACGACGTCACCGGCACCGACAGCGCCGCCGACAACGCCTGCAACGTGGTCAGCGAGGGCGAGGTCACCCCGTTCTCGATCTTCGACAACATCCCCACCGAAAGCCCCGTCACCTCCGCCAGGTCGGCCACGGTCATCCCCCGCGCATGGCGGAACTCGCGCACCTCGCGCCCGATCGCCGTCTCGAGGTTTTTCTCGCGGCTTTCCCGAAGCTTGTGCGGATCCTGGCTGAGTTTCGACGCCCCCATGCGCGCGTGGCCTCCCGGTTACGGAAAACCAAGGATGCGCAAAGCCCCGACCGATTGCAAGCGCTCAGGCTTCCAGCTCGGCATCCCAGTAGAGGAAGTCGATCCAGCTGTCATGCAGGTGGTTTGGCGGAAACTTGCGCCCCATGTTCCGCAGCTCCTCCGCCCCCGGCGCCCGCGGCGGCTTCTTCAGCGTCATGCCCACCTGCCGCAGGCTCTTGGCGCCCTTCTTCAGGTTGCATCTCGAACAGGCGGCAACCACGTTTTCCCAGCTCGTGATTCCACCCCTCGCCCGCGGCACCACGTGGTCAAAGGTCAGCTCCCCCTTGGCGCCGCAATACTGGCACTGGAATTCGTCCCTCAGAAAAAGATTGAAGCGCGTGAATGCCACGCGCTTCTGGGGTTTGACGTAGTCCTTGAGGACGATCACGCTCGGAATGCGTATCTCGGTACTCGGGCTTCGGACCGTGTGCTCGTATTCGGCAACGATATCAACACGATCGAGGTACACCGCCTTCACCGCATCCTGCCAGGGCCAAAGCGACAGCGGATAGTAGGACAGCGGCCGGTAATCGGCGTTCAGCACCAGCGCCGGATGCTGTTTCAGCGCTGACGGCTCCCTGACAAACTCGGTTCTGAAATCCCCATCCATGACAGCCACTCGCTCCCGCCCGGTCCACCTCTTGTTTTTGGCTCCGGGGCGGCGCAGCCCGCCCCGTCGTGATGTTCACTATATATCGTGTTTCGGACCTGACAAGCCCCACGAATTGCGGAACATTTTGGGGTTTGAGTAGGCTGATTCCGTAACCCTATTGTGACAGTTATCCACACCCCTGCCCGGGGTTTGTGCAACGCGCGCCGCGCCCTACATTACCCGCATGACCTATCCCGACGACCTGCCCCCGGCCCCGCCCCCCGGCGCGATCCTCGAATCCGCGCTCTACGCCGACAATCTCGACGCCGCCGCCGCCTTCTACGGCGAGGTGATGGGCCTGCCCGAGGTGGTCCGCGTCGAGGGCCGCCACATCTTCTACCGCGTGGGCGCCGGCATCCTGCTGATCTTCAACCCCGACGCCACGGTCGAGGGCTCCTCCAACCCCGACCTCCCCGTCCCGCCCCACGGCGCCCGGGGCCCCGGCCACCTCTGCTTCTCCGCCAGCCTCGCGGAAATCGACCAGTGGCGCCACCGCCTTCAGGCCGCCGGCCACCCGATCGAGGCCGACTTCCCCTGGCCCAACGGCGCCCGCTCCATCTACTTCCGCGACCCGGCCGGCAACTCGATAGAGATCGCCGAACCCGGCCTGTGGTTCGACGAAGAATAGAGCTGCGCGGAATCAAGGGCGAAGCCCGCCGAGCATCGGCCGGCCGTCCCGACGGCACGGCGATCTGGCAAATGGCGTGCCACGCGCAAATGATAGATGTACTTGGCGGACATAAATTGCCCATCACCAACGTTGGATCGCCGCGCCACGGCCCGCCGATGCGCGGCTCCTCAATGTCAGGAAAATATTCCCACGCCGGCCTGAAGCCATAAGAACTTCTCCGTCCCCAAGTTGCCGTTGTACTCGTTCAAAAGTACATTCCTGGAGAATGAGAGGGCACACTGTGAAACTGGACCTGCGCAGGAGACAGAAACAGATTTGCAGGAACGTCAGTGCCGACGTCTGCGAAGTGCATGATGGCGAGATCGTCGGAATATCTCAAACTGCACTGGACGGATTGCAACCACTGAATGGATTAAGACATCCCCCGACATCAGGCGTGTCCGGTTGGTATCTATGGGGCGGCACCGAACTGTCGGACGCAGAGGATTTTTTCGCACCGCTTCACATAGGTCACTTGGAAACGCGGTGTAAGCTATGCATGCCTTATCTGTTGTTGCCGCCCGGTTGGCGCTTCCTGACCGATGGCAACTACAGCGACGTCTGGTTCGATGACAGTTTGCTATCTGTTGGGCCCCCGTAGAGACAAAAACCTGTCTAAACTCCGCGCCGCTCCCCCGCCCGGCCCCCGAGCCGGGGCCTCGCCCCAAAACCCGATCCGCGAAAACCAGGCCCGCCAGCTGGCCACCTGGCTCGTCCGCCATGCACACCGACGGGCCGCTGGGCAACAGCGCCGCCCGAATGCACCAAACGGCCTTGGCAATATCCCCGGACCATGGGTAAGGGAAGAAACTGGACAAAAAGCATAGTCGACCCGGGACCCCGTGAATGCACTACAGGCGTGAAATCGATGGTCTGCGGGCCGTGGCTGTCCTGCCCGTCATCCTGTTTCACGCCGGTATCTCGCTCTTCCGCGGTGGCTTCGTCGGCGTCGACGTCTTCTTCGTCATCAGCGGCTACCTGATCACCACCATCATCGTGTCGGAACGCCGGCAGGGGTCGTTCAGCTTCCTGCGCTTCTACGAACGGCGCGCCCGCCGCATCCTGCCGGCGCTGTTTCTCGTGCTGGCCTGCAGCCTGCCCGTCGCGTGGCTCTGGATGCACCCGCACGATTTCGCGGATTACGGCCGCAGCCTTGCCGCGACGGCCCTCTTCCTATCCAACGTGCATTTCTGGGAACACACCGATTACTTCGCCCGCGACGCCGAGATCCAGCCCCTCCTGCATACCTGGAGCCTCGCCGTCGAAGAGCAGTACTACCTCGTTTTCCCCCTCATCCTTCTGCTGCTCGGCCGGTTTCGACGCGGGGCCTACTTGCTGGTCATCGCCCTGATGGCACTGGCCTCCCTGGGGCTCAGCGAATGGGGCGCGCGGCACGAGCCGGATGCCAATTTCTTCTTCACCCTCTCGCGGTTCTGGGAACTGCTGGCCGGCTCGCTCTGTGCCATCCTGCTTCTGGACAGGCCCCCGTGGAAAAGCCAGACACTTTCCCTGCTTGGCCTGGGCCTCATCCTTTTCGCCATTTTCGCCTATGACGACACCGTTCCTTTTCCGGGCGTCTGGGCGCTGGCCCCGGTCGGCGGAACCGCCCTTGTCATACTCTTCGCGGGAAACGGCACGCTTGTCGCGCGGCTCCTGTCGCTGCCCGCCTTTGTCGCCCTCGGGCTCATCAGCTACAGCGCCTATCTCTGGCACCAGCCGGTTTTTGCCTTCGCCCGCATCCGCAGCCTTCTCGAACCCGACCCCGCCCTCATGCTTGGCCTTGCGGCCCTGTGCATTGCCCTTGCCGCCCTGACCTGGCGGTTCGTCGAACAACCCTTCCGCCACCGCCGCAACCCGGCCATCCGGGGGCCCGTCCGGCTGCTGGGCGTCAGCGCCGCCGGCAACGCAGCCCTCGTTGCCCTGGGTCTCGTGGTCTTCCACAAGGGCGCCGCCCTGCAGCCCTGGCCCATCGATTCGCGCATCATTCAGGCCGAGTTCGACACCAACGACCGCCTCGAACAGTGCCTGCCGTCCTCCGTCGCCTTCGACTGGCAGGCGCTTGCCGCCGACTGCTCCGATATCAAGGGCACGGACAGGCTGAACGTCGCCCTGATCGGCGATTCCCACGCCGATCACTTCGCCCGCGCCCTGCGCGAACTTCCGGACCGGCAGTTCAATTTCTACCAGTTCACCGCCAATTCCTGCCCGCCCTTCGCGGGCATCCGGACCGAGAAACGAAACTGCGACCCCTATTACACCCGGCTGCAGCAGGCCCTCGAGCAGACCGGCGTGGATATCGTCATCATCGCCTCGCGCTGGTCGTCCTACGTGACCGCACAGCGCTTCGACAATGGCGAGGGAGGGGTGGAACATGGGGTGTCCGACCCCATCGTGGTGGACAACCTGCGCCGCGGAAGCGCCGCCTACCGGGATGCGGTCGCGGCGCTCTTCCAGCGCGGCATCAAGACGTATCTGGAGGCCGGCTACGAGGTGGTGCTGGTCCATCCCGTCCCCGAAGCCGGGTGGAACGTCCCGAGAATGGCCTACAAGATCGCCGCGTTCGAAGGGCGCCCTCTGGAAAGCATGGAGCTCTCCACGAGCCATCAAAGGTTTCTCGACAGACACCACGTCGCGATCGACACCTTCGACACGCTGACCGCGCAGAACCTTGCCCATGTCCGCCCCTCCGCGATCCTCTGCGACACGATGATCCCGGACCGCTGCGCAAACGTCGCGTTGGGCCGCATCCTCTACCACGACGACGACCACCTCTCCACGCAAGGCGCCCGCCTGATCGCGCCCGCCATCGCGGCCGCCGTCGACACCCTCGCGCACCGCCGGCCCCGCTCAGGCTCCTGAGCCGCCGCTCCCCCGCCCCGGCCCCCGAGCCGGGGCCTCGCGCCCCAAGAAAAAAGGGCCGAAGCTTTCACCCCGGCCCCTTTCAAATCAATCCCAAAACAGACTCAACCGGCCTTCTCGACCGCCCGCTTGGTCATCACCTTCGCGATATGCGCCCGGTAATCGCCCGAGCCATGCACATCCGCGA
Source organism: Roseovarius sp. (assembly GCF_040223625.1). GTDB lineage: Bacteria > Pseudomonadota > Alphaproteobacteria > Rhodobacterales > Rhodobacteraceae > Roseovarius. The sequence continues at coordinate 34,517 of NZ_JAVKFX010000023.1, forward strand.
TCATGTCCGAGCCATCCAGCGACAGCCCCTCCACGGCCCCGGCCGAGAAATCCGACCCCAGCGCCGCCTCGGCCTCCGACCAGCGGAACACGCCCCCGTTCGAGGCGCCCGTCACGGCCACCCTGACGCCATCGGCGTATTTGGCCACGAACACGCCCGCCAGCGCAAAGCGCGACGCGGGCTGCTCGAACTTCATGTAGGCGGCCTTTTCCGGCACCGGGAACTTGATCTCGGTGATGATCTCGCCCTCCTCCAGCGCCGTCTCGAACATGCCGGTGAAGTAATCATCCGCCGCGATCTCGCGTTTGTCGGTCACGATCACCGCGCCCGAGCCCAACGCCCCCGCCGGATAGCACGCCGACGGGTCGTTGTTGGCCAGCGATCCGCCGATCGTCCCGCGGTTGCGCACCGCCGGGTCGCCCACGTTCGAGGCCAGCGCCGCCAGCGCCGGGTAATGCCCCTGCGCCGCCACATCCGCATGGATCGTGGCCGCGCCGATACAGACCCGGCCCTCGTCATCCACACAGATCCCCTTGATCTCGTCGATACCGGTCAGGCTCACCAGCTTCGAGGGCATCGCCAGCCGCTGTTTGAGCGACGGGATCAGCGTCTGCCCCCCGCTCAGCGCCACCGCGTCCTCATCCGTCATCGCCTTGACCGCATCGGCCAGCGTCTTCGGGCGTTCAAAATCGAATGCATACATGGGTTCAGTCCTCCTTACCCTTGCATCGCCTGCCAGACCCGCGAAGGCGAGACCGGCATATCGATATGGGTGACATTGTGCCCGCCCGATTGCAGGGCGTCGATCACGGCGTTGACCACCGAGGGCGGAGAGCCGATGGCCCCCGCCTCGCCACAGCCCTTCACGCCCAGCGGATTGTGGGTACAGGGCGTCTGGCAGGAATGGTCGACGGCATAGAACGGCACGTCATCGGCACGCGGCATGGCGTAATCCATGTAGGAGCCGGTCAGCAACTGCCCGCTCTCGTCATAGACACACTGCTCCAGCAACGCCTGGCCGATGCCCTGGCCGATCCCGCCATGCACCTGCCCGTCGACGATCATCGGGTTGATGATATTGCCGAAATCATCCGCCGCCGCGAACCGCTCCACCGTGACCTTGCCGGTCTCGGGGTCCACCTCCACCTCGCAGGCATAGGCGCCCGAGGGGTAGGTGAAGTTCGCCGGGTCATAGAACGCCGTCTCCTCCAGCCCCGGCTCGATCTCCTCCAGCGGGTAGTTATGCGGCACGTAGGCCGCCAGCGTCACGTCGCCCCACGCCACCGACTTGTCGGTGCCGGCCACGCTGAACTGACCGTCCTTGAACTCGATATCGGCCTCGCTGGCCTCCATCAGGTGCGCCGCGATCTTCTTGGCCTTGTTGATGATCTTCTCCGTCGCCCGCACCATGGCCGACCCACAGACCGCCAGAGACCGAGACCCATAGGTCCCCATCCCGAACGGGATCTTCGAGGTATCGCCATGCACGATGTCGATCATGCCGGGATCGATCCCCAGCATCTCGGCCACCACTTGCGGAAAGGCCGTCTCGTGCCCCTGCCCGTGGCTATGCGCGCCGACCATCACGCTGATCGACCCGGTAGCGTTCACCCTGACGGTCGCGGCATCATACAAACCGGCCCTTGCACCAAGCGCACCCACCAGCGCCGACGGCGCAATCCCGCAGGCCTCGATGTAGCAGTTCACACCCAAGCCACGCAGCTTGCCGTTCTTCTCGCTCTCGGCCCGCCGCGCCGGGAACCCCTTCACGTCGGCGATCTCTTCCAGCTTGTCCATCGTCGCCACGTAATCGCCGGTGTCATACTCGACGGCCACAGGCGTCGCATACGGAAACTCCGTGATGAAGTTCTGCCGCCTGAGCGCGATCGGGTCCACCTTCAACTCCCGCGCCGCCTTGTCGATGACGCGCTCGATCTGATAGGTCGCCTCCGGCCGCCCGGCCCCGCGATAGGCATCGACCGGCACCGTATTGGTAAAGACCGCCTTCACGTTCACGTAGATATTCGGCGTCTTGTAATTCCCCGCCATCAGCGTTCCGTGCAGATAGGTCGGCACGCACGGCGCGAAGGTCGACAGGTACGCCCCCATGTTGGCATAGGTTTCGGTCCGGATGGCGGTGAAATTGTTGTCGGCATCCAGCGCCAGCTCGATCTTTGTCACGTGATCCCGGCCCTGCGCATCCGAGATGAACGCCTCCGACCGGCTCGATGTCCACTTCACGGGCCGGTTCATCGCCTTCGCGGCAAAGGTCACGAACGCCTCCTCCGCATAGTGATAGATCTTCGAGCCGAACCCCCCGCCCACATCGGGCGCGATCACCGTCAGCTTGTGCTCGGGGATGCCCAGCACGAAGGCCCCCATCAGAAGGCGGATCACGTGCGGGTTCTGGCTGGTGGTATAGAGCGTGTAGTCGTCGCCCGCCCGGTTATAGGCGCCCACCGCCACCCGCGGCTCCATCGGGTTCGCGACCAGCCGCTGGTTCACCAGCTCCAGCGTGGTGACATGCGCGGCGCTTTCGAACGCCGCATCGGTCGCCGCCTTGTTATCCTCCACGAACCCCCAGTCGTAACACAGGTTCGAGGTCAGATCGTCATGCACCTTCGGCGCGCCGTCCTCCAGCGCCGCCTTCATGTCCATCACCGCCGGCAGGTCCTCGATATCCACCTCGATCGCCTCGGCCGCATCCCTTGCCTGCTCGCGCGTCTCGGCCACCACGGCGGCGATCGGGTCGCCCACGTGCCGCACCTTGCCCTGCGCCAGCACCGGGTGCGCCGGCTCCTGCATCGGCTCACCGTGCTTGTCGGTCACCTGCCAGCCGCAGGGAATGCCGCCCACGCCCTCGAAATCCTTGCCGGTGAAGATGCGCAGCACGCCGGGCATCCCTTCCGCCGCCGACGTATCGAGCCCGGTGATCTTGCCATGCGCCACGTCCGAGCGCAGGAAATGCACATAGGCCTGCCCGGCCACGTTGATATCGTCGGTATACTTCCCGGTCCCCGACAGGAACCGTACGTCCTCGCGCCGCTTGGTCGCGTCGCCTATGCCGCCATCCTTGGGCATGATCTGTCCTCCCTGAATAACTGAAACCCGTCCACCCTCGTCACGAGGCGCGCCGCAAGGCGCGACGAGCCCGCCCTACTCGGCGGCGATCTTCGACGTATCCTGGCCGGCCGCGGCCATGATCGCCTTGACGATGTTGTGATACCCGGTGCACCGGCAGATATTCCCCTGCAGGTACGAGCGGATCTCCGCCTCGCTCGGGTTCGGATTGTCCCGCAGCAGCGCCGCCGCCGTCATCACCATCCCCGGCGTGCAGAAGCCGCATTGCAGGCCGTGATGGTCCTGGAACGCCTGCTGGATCTTGTCCAGCGTGCCGTCCGGTGCGGCCATCCCCTCGATCGTCTTGACCTCCGCACCCTCGCACTCGGCGGCGAAGATGGTGCAGGCCTTCACGTCCTTCCCATCCACATGCACCACGCAGGCGCCGCACTGGCTGGTATCACAACCCACATGCGTGCCGGTCAGGTGCAGGCTCTCCCTCAGGAATTCGACAAGCAGCGTGCGGCCTTCAATCTCTCCGGTCGCTGGCTTGCCGTTCACGGTCATGCTGACCTGTGGCATCTGGCTCCTCCCAAAAACGTTTATGCAATCGACAGGTCGGAGTTAAACACGCGGCCCGTCACTTGAGAAGAACGTTTTTTGGGCACCCGCGCCCGGCTGCCGAAAGCGCGGGCAACGAGCGGCCGTGCAATCATTCACCCATAGGGTTGACTGAAACCGGCTCACGGGTTATTCACCCATATGGTTGAACAAGAATCGCCCCAACGACTGACCGAGATCTTCAAGGCCGCCGGCGACCCCACCCGCCGGGCCATCCTGACGCTTCTGGCCCAGGAAGGCCCGCTCCGGGTCACCGACATCGCCGGGCATTTCGACATGAGCCTCAATTCCGTCTCCAAGCACATCAAGGTGCTTGAGGCGGCCGGGCTTGCCACGCGCCGCACCGAATGGCGCGAGCACCTGATCGAGATCCGCACCGAAGAGCTCGCCCATGTCGACCGCTGGTTCCGCGACCTCCGTTCGATCTGGGCCCTCCGGCTGGAGGCGCTCGACAAACTGCTCACTCAGGAGACCGACCCATGACTGCCACCGACACCGACCTCACCCTCACCGTCGAACGCGTGATCGACGCATCCCCCGAAAAGCTCTTCGACGCCTGGCTCGACCCCGAGACGATGAAACGCTTCATCTGCCCGGGCGAGACCACCGTGCCCTCCGCCTTCTCCGACGCCCACGAGGGCGGCCGCTTCGAGGTGATGATGCGCGTCAACGGCAAGGACCTGCCCCATACCGGCACCTACAAGGAAATCGACCGACCCAACCGCCTCGTCTTCACCTGGGAAAGCCACGCCTCGCGCGACGACAGCGAGGTCACGCTCACCTTCACCCCCGGCACCGGGGGCACGCATGTGACGCTCACCCAGGTCCGCTTCCACAGCGAGGACCAGCGCGAAGGCCACCGCAAGGGCTGGTCTTCCATCCTCGAAAAACTGGCGGCCCTCGCCTGATCCCGGCGCCGGGCGGTCCGCCGCCCGGTCCGAACGACAGCCCGCCTACCCGGCCGGCTTGCGCTGCCGCGGCTGCGGCCGGGTCGGGATCTCCTTCAGCAATCCGCCCACCCCCATCGCCGCGATATCCGCGCTCGTCACCTCGATCCCGCAGGCCACCCGCGACAGCACCCAGTCCGCCCCGTGCAGCACCGGCGACCGCGCACTGTTCGGCAGCCCGATCACCGGCTTGCCCTTCAGATCGCCAAGAAACAACAGGTTCCCCGGATCGACCGGCATCCCGAACCGCTCCACCCTTCCCCCGGCCAGCCGCAGCGCGGCGGGCGCGGTATCCTCCACGTCCGACGTGGCCGACCCGGTCAGCACCAGCACGATCCCGCCCTTCGCCGCCGCCAACGCCTCCGCCAGCGCCGCCTCGTCATGCGCCACGCTCACCGTCTCGGCCAGAACCATCCCCAGCCCCGACAACCGCGCCTCGATCGCCTCGACACCCTTCTCGCCCGGTCCGCCCGGAATATCCGTCAAGATCAGCGTCGCATCCCCGAACGCCGGCTCCGCCAGCCGGATCGCCCCGCGCGCCGCCTCCGCCGCCTCCGCCACGGCACTCTCCGCTACGGCGTAGGAGATGATCTTCACCGTCGCCACCATGCCGCCCGCGTGGATCTGCCGATAGGGCGGCACCGTCGCCACCGTGATCATCGGGTCCACCGCATTGGCCGCGTTGATCCGTTCCGCCTCCAGCAACACCACCCCCGGCCCGTCGGCCACGAGGTTCACCCGGCCCGTGAAAGGCGCACTCAGATGCAGCCCCTTCGCCCCGTGATGGATCGCCCCCGCCAGCATCTCCGCCGCGTCATTCTCCGACAGGTCCCCCGCATCGGGCCGCGCCACCGTCACCTCGGCAATCCCGGCCTCCGCCAGCTTGCCCAGATCCGCCGCCCCCAGCACATGCCCCTTCTTCAGCCGCCCCCCGGGCAGCTTCAGCGAATGGGCCAGCATCGCGCCCGCCGCCTCCGCCACGGGCACCGTCCCGAACTTCATCCGCCCTGCCTCAGCACCTGCGTCATCTGCGCCAGGATCGCCACGGCAATCTCCGACGGCCCCGCCGCCCCGATATCCAAACCGATCGGCCCATGTATCCGCCCGATCTGCTCGTCGCTCAGCCCCCGCTCCTTCATCCGTTCAACCCGCTTGGCATGGGTCCGGCTCGACCCCAGCGCCCCGATATAGAACACGTCCGACCTCAGCGCCTCCTCCAGTGCCGGATCATCCAGCTTAGGATCGTGGGTCAACAGCACAAGCGCCGTCCGCTGGTCGAGCCCAAAGGCCCGCACCCCCTCGTCCGGCCACTCGTGCAGCACCGTCTCGCCCGGAAACCGCTCGGCACTGGCAAAACTCTCCCGCGGGTCGATCAGCAGCGGGTCATACCCGGCAATCCGCGCCATCGGCACCAGCGCCTGCGCGATATGCACGGCGCCGACGATGATCAGCCGCAGCGGCGGGTTGTGAATCGCCACGAAGGTCTCGCCATCCGCCTCGAAGCCCGACCGGTCCATCCGGAACCGCTCCTCGTAGCCGTCCTTCACCAGCATCCGCTCGGCCTTAATGCCGGTCACGTAGGCCACCGGCACCCGCCCGTCGCGCGCGATGGTCAGGTCTTCCAGCACCTGCTCGGGCATGACGCTGCCGATGGGCTCCACCAGCACCCGGATCGTCCCGCCACAGGCCAGGCCCACGGCAAACGCATCGCCATCGCTCACCCCGTATTCCAGCATCACCGGACGGCCTTCCTCGATGGCGTCGATCGCCTCCGCCACCACCGCCCCCTCGACGCAACCGCCCGAGACCGACCCCTCGATCTCCCCCGCCCCGGAAATAGCCAACTGGCTGCCCACCCGGCGCGGGGCGCTGCCCCAAGTCTCGACCACGGTCGCAAGCGCCGCGCCCTTGCCCTCTCTGTGCCAGGCCAGCGCGGTTTCGGGAATGGTGTCGAAGCGGTCCATGAGAGCCTCCTTCCAGCGGGGCCAATATGGAGTCCGTGCCAAGCGGGCACAATGGAAAACGGCCACCGATCTTTGGTACGGGCCGCTGACAGGATGTACTGTAGAACAGGGTTCGCATGCCGCACCCACAACGCCCCGCGCGGAACAAAGGGCGAAGCCCGCCGCGCATCGCTGGGCCGTCCCGACGGCACGGCGATTATGCAAGTGGAGTGCCACGCTCGTGGGTTGGATGTGCTTGGCAGGCATAAAGTGCCCCTCACCAATGTTGGCTCGCCGTACCACGGCCCAGCGATGCGCGGCTCCTCACCGTCTCGCCGCCATGCCCCCCGCGGGCAACACACCACACAAAAAAGCCGCGGCCGGAAAACCGACCGCGACTCCAGACACTTCGGGGGGCGTGACAAGGCCCCGAAGGCCGGCTTTGCTTACCCGCCGTTCAGAAGCGGGGTGATGTTGCGCACGGCGGCGCGGCGGTTCTCGCGAATATCGCCCGACTGCTGAACCTTCAGGTCCGATTCACCGTAGCCCTGCACGATCATGTTCGCCGGGGGCACGTTGAAGTATTCGGTCAGCGCCAGCGCCACCGATTCCGCCCGGCGGTCCGACAGCGCGAGGTTATACGCGGCCCGGCCCACCGTGTCGGTGTGCCCTTCCACCAGGAACAGCTGCTGCGGGTTCTCCTCGATCGCCTGCCGCATGGCATCGCCGAGCGCCTGCAACTCCTCGGCTTCCTCCGGCTTGATCACCGCCGAATTGGTCTCGAAGTTGATCGACTCGAGCGAGATCACCGGCACCTGGTTGCGCACCACGTTGATGTTGCGCACCTGGTTCAGCGAATAGGCCCGGTCCGTCACCCCGCTCTGCGCGGACAGCGCCGTGCGCAGCTCCTCGGCCTGGCCGGGGTTGTAGTTGTAGGACTGCGCCTGGTTCTGCTGCAGCCGCGTGACATCGACCTCGCTGTAATCGCGCGTGTCGTCGATCAGCACGATCTCCTGCCCGTCGGGCCGGATCAGCACGCGCTGCAGGATCGCACCGTTGCTCGAGCGGACGGTCACGACACGACTACCGTCCTCGTGGTCGATGATGGTCCGGGTCGACCCGTCGCTGTAGGTCTCGGTCTCCACCGTGCTGCCCGGACGGCGCAGAAGCGCGTTGTCGTCGCGGATCACGCGGTACTGGCCGCCATCCTCGACAACGATCCGGTCACCGGTGTTCGACACCACCTGGCCGCCGCCCTCGAAGGACTGGCCGACCATGTAGGCGCCAAGCACACCCACGGCGGCCGCGCCCAAGACCTGGGCCAGGTCGTCATCGTCGTCATCCGCCAGTTGCTTGGCCCGCTTGGCCGCCTGAAGGTTGGCGTTGGCCCGCTCCTGGTCCGAGAGGTCCGTATCGAACTCCTCGTTGGACGAGCGTGCCTGCTCCTCGGTCACGGTCTCCTGCGTGCGGTCCAGAAGCTCTCCCACACCGCTCAGCGCCGCGGCGCCGGTATCGGCGGCGGTCTGCGCGGCCTGCTCGGCCTGCTCTTCCGCGCTCAGCTGTTCGACATCGTCACGCTCGGCCTTCTCCATCGCCTCCTCGACGACCTCTTCGTCGACCTCGGCATTGGCATTGGCTTCGGCATTGGCATCGGCTTCCGCGTCGGCATCGGCATTGCCGCCAAGCGCGTTCTGAAGCTCGTCCACGACGGTGTCGTCTTCGCCGCCCTGGTTCTCGGCCTCGGCGCTGGCATCCGCATCGGCGGCTGCATCGGCATCGGCATTGGCGTTCGCGTCGGAGGTTGCATCAGAATCCGCGTTTGCATCAGCATCGGCACTTGCGTTGGCCTCAGCGTCAGCATCGGCATCCGCATCGCCGCCAAGGGCGTTCTTGAGCTCATCGACGGCGTTGTTTGCCTCGCCGCTCTGCTCCTCGGCATTCTCCTGCGCCCGCTCGGCGGTGTCCTGCGCGCTCTCCTGCGCCTGCTCGGCACTGTCCGAGGCCTGCTCGGCCGCCTGGTCAGCGCTGTCCTGCGCCTGCTCGGTCGCCTCCTCGGCGTCGGCCGCGTTTTCAAGCTGCTGCTCCAGGTTTTCGGCCTGCTCGGCGGAATTGTTCTGCTCCGCCTGCGCCTGCGCCTGCACGTTCTGTTCAGCCTGCTGGTTCTGCTCGGCCTGCTCCGCGGCCTGCTCGTTCTGCTCGGCCTGCTGATTCTGCTCGGCCTGCTGTTCGGCCTCTTCGTTCTGCTCGGCCTGCTGGGCCTCCTCGTCCTCTTTCTTCTCGTTCTGGTTCAGCCCCAGCGCCTCGCCAAGCTCGTTGGCCGCGTTGTCGGTATTGGCATTGCCCTCCGCTTCGCCTTGAAGCTGGATGCCGGTGGTGCTGTTCTCCGCGCTCTGCGCGATCGCGCCATGCGGCACCGTCATCCCGATCACAACTACGAGAGCCGTCGTCGATTTGAGCCAGTTGCGTTTCATGTCTGCTCCTCCAGTCTTTGTCGCAGCACCACGGAAGCCCCGTGTCTGCAGGGGAAAGTCGCGTATGGGAGGTAAAACGCGCAGACCGGCAAAAAGGTTTCTGTGCCCCTAGCGCAGCGCGGAGATCAGGCGCGATTTCTCGCCCACGTCGTCGGGGCGCGAGATCACCCGCGCCAGCTCCTCCAGCGTGGCCACCGAATGCCCCGCCCGGAAACTGTCCACATGCGGCAGCATCGCCGCGATCCCGCGCGCCTTCGGCGCAAATTCATCCCACCGCAGCAGCGGGTTCAGCCAGATCAACCGCCGCGCCGACAAATGCAGCCGCTCGATCTCGCGCTCCAGCATGTCGGGATCATCCCGGTCCAGCCCGTCCGTGATCATAAGCACCACCGCCCCCTGCCCCGTCACCCGGCGCGACCAGTCGCGGTTGAACGCATGCAAACACGCCCCGATCCGCGTACCGCCCTCCCAGTCCTGCGCCTGTTTCCCCGCCGCCGCCAGCGCCGCATCCACGTCGCGGGTGGCCAGATGCCGGCTGATATTGGTCAGCTGCGTGCCGAAGGTGAACGCGTGCACCTTCGCCCAGCCCGCCCCCTTGTGATTGGCCACCGCGTGCAGGAAATGCAGCACCATCCGGCTGTACTGGCTCATCGACCCGGAAATATCGCACAACACCACCAGGTTGGGCCACCGGGGCCGCGGCTTCTTCAGATGAATCCGCCGCATCTCGCCCCCCCGCCGCATCGCCGCCCGCAAGGTCTTGCGATGGTCGATCCGTGTGCCCGTATGGCTCGCCATCCCCCGGCGCGAGGCGAAAGGCTTCACCGGCAGGGTCAGCCGCGCCAGCATCCGCTTGGCCTGCGCGATCTCCTCGGTGCTCATCTGCTCGAAATCGAGCGTCCTGAGCCGCTCCTCGGTGGACATGGTGAGCGAGGCATCGACCTCGACCTGCGTCTCGCCCTCCTCCTCGTCCTCCCGCTCCGGCGCCTCCCGCTCCACCCCGTCCAGCAACGCCTCCGCCGCCCGCTTCTGCGCGGCCTCCGCCACCTGTTCCTCCTGCACCCCGCGCAGGGCAGGCAGCATCATCGCCATCATGTGCTCCATGTAACGCGGATCGCGCCAGTAAAGCCGGAAGATCTGCGCATAAACCGCCCGATGCTCGGGGCGCGAGGTGAAACAGGCCCGCAGCGTGTAAAAGAAATCGTCCCGCGAGGTGAACCCCGCCGCCTCCACCGCCCTTATCGCATCGATCACCCTTCCCGGCCCGGCCGGCAGGCCCGCCTTGCGCAAGGCCCGCGCGAAATGCGTGATGTTGTGGGACAGCCGTGGCGTCTCCGGCAGGTCGAGCGGGGCTATTTCAGGCATGGATTTCGTGGGGGCGCTGCCCCTTTCCCTGGGCTCCGCCCGTTCGTAGGCGAAACGCGCCCCCGGCGCGTTTCCGGGAAGCCTGCTCACCCCCCGGGATATTTCCGGCCAGAAGAAGCATCAGGTCATATCCACCAGTTGCAGCGCCTCGTCGACAGCGAGCGGTTGCCTGTTCCGGAAAGCCGCGACCACCTCGATCTGCCCGATGATATGCGCGTTGAACGCCTCCAGCTCCTCCGCAGGCACCCAAAGCTCTTCATGGTCGCGCCCTCCGGCCTGTTGAACCGGGTATTTCGCCTCCATCTCCTCCGAGACCTCGAAGCGCGTCACGAAACCCACGTCATCCGGCGGCGGCCGGACCGAGTTCCAGTCGCGCGCGATCTTCTCAGCGTATTCCAGGGTCGTGACCGGGTAGAAGATCGGTTGTTCCGGCAGGCGCGGCGGCCAGGCCCGCCAATCGGTGTCGCGCACCAGCTGCAATTCCTTCAAACCGGTCGGGCGCCAGAGGATCATACCGGCTCCAGCCCCGCCTTGGCCTCGTCGAGAATGCGTTTCGCCTCCGAGCCCTGAAGCCGCTGGATATCGTCCTGGTACTTCAGGATCGCCCCCACCGTGTCGGCAATCACTTCGGGCGACAGGTCGATCACATCCAGCGCCAGCAGGCACTTGGCCCAGTCGATCGTTTCCGCCACGCCCGGCTTCTTGAACAGATCCTCCGTCCGCAGCCGCTGCACGAAAGCCACCACCTCGCGGCTCAACTGCTCGGCCGCCTCCGGCGCGCGGGCCTGCAATATCTCGATCTCGCGGTCGAACGTCGGATAGTCCACCCAGTGATAAAGACACCGCCGCTTCAGCGCATCATGCACCTCCCGCGTCCGGTTCGAGGTCAGGATCACGATCGGCGGCTCGGGCGCCGCGATCGCCCCCAGCTCCGGGATCGTCACCTGGAAATCGCTCAGCGCCTCCAGCAGGAACGCCTCGAACGGCTCGTCCGTCCGGTCCAGCTCGTCGATCAGCAGCACCGGCGCGCCGCCCTCCTGCGGCCGCATCGCCTGCAACAGCGGCCGCTCGATCAGGAACTCCTCGGTAAACAGCTCATCCGTCAGCCGCGCGCGATCCACGCCACCGGCGGCCTCCGCCGCGCGGATGGCGATCATCTGCTCGGCGAAGTTCCACTCGTAGACGGCCGAGGACGCATCCAGCCCCTCGTAACACTGCAACCGGATCAGCCGCCGCCCCAGCCCCGCCGCAATCGCCTTGGCGATCTCGGTCTTGCCGACCCCGGCCTCGCCCTCCAGAAACAGCGGCCGCCCCAGCGTCAGCGACAGAAACACCACCGTCCCCAGCGCCCGGCCGCAGACATAACCCTGCCCGGCCAGCATGGCCTGAACCTCGTCGATCGATGAAATGGCCGCCATGAAACCCTCCGCACTGGCCTGAATACCTGCATCCCCGCCCCCGGTCCGTCAAGAGAGAGCACCGCCGCAGGATAGCCGCATATGCCCCACGAAACCCCTTGGATTTACCAAATTTTCGCCCAACTTCCCGCCTAGGTCACGGGGCAGAAAAGCCGTGACAAGCGGGTGCACGCGAAACGTGTCGAAGGACGAAGCAGGATGCAGGACAGGACAAACCCGACCGAAACCGATCTCAGCGGCCTGGCATGGGTCGACTGGTCCGAGCGGATGCACGGCATCGCCGGCGACGACGGCTTCGCCGAGCGGCTGGGCCCCCGCCACACCGCCGTCTTCATCGAGCAGAAGCCGGTCCTGCTGGTCAGCTTCGAAAGCTACGACGCCATCCGCGACCGCTCCGACGCCGCCCACCCGATCGGCTGGGAAATGACCCGGGCACTGGGCTGGTCGCAGCTCACCCTCGTCTCCGACGGCGACACCTGGTTCCGCGACCGGCAGGTGATCGGCTTCTTCGACCGGCTGATCGACGACGGCTTCTTCGAGGAGTTCGAACAGGTCCTGTTCTACGGCGCGGGCCCCGCCGGCTATGCCGCTGCCGCCTATTCCGTCGCCGCCCCCGGCGCCAAGGTGCTGGCCCTGCAACCGCAGGCCACGCTCGATCCCCGCGTCACCGACTGGGACGACCGCTTCCGCCACATGCGCCGCACCGATTTCACCTCGCGCTTCGGCTACGCGCCCGACATGCTCGACGCCGCCGACGAGGCCTTCATCGTCTACGACCAGGAGAACGAGCTCGACGCCATGCATGCCGCGCTCTTCACCCGGCCCAACGTCACCAAGATCCGCGTCCGCTTTCACGACCTCAACATCGAGACCTCGCTGCTGCGGATGAAGGTGCTCTACCGGATGCTGGCCCAGATGAGCGCCGACAAGCTGACGCTCACCAACACCGCCAAGCTGCTGCGCGCCCGGCACAAGGACGCGCCCTATCAGTTCACCCTGCTCCGCCACCTGCAGGCGCAGGAGCGGCACCGCCTCGTCATCCACCTCTGCAACGACGTGCTGCGCCGCCGCAACGCGCGCCCCTTCCGCAAGGCCATCAACCACGCCGAGGCGCAGCTCGGGATCCGCCGGAACCCGCCCGCCGAAAGCCACGCCGGGACCAAGCCGGAGGCCGTTGCCGACACCGATATCGACAAGGCGGAAGAAACCGGCATCGACACCGTGGCAGAGGCCATCACCGACAGCGTGGCAGAGACCGGGATCGAAACGCCGGCCAATACCGAGACCGGCACCGAACCTGACACCGACACCGACAGCGACTCCGACACCGGCCCCAACACCGCCGCCACCGGCTGAACCCCCTCTGGCCCTGTCCCGCGCGACGGTGTAAAGCCTCGGCCATGACCGACACGCTCACCCTCGCCCGCCCCGACGACTGGCACCTGCACCTGCGCGACGGCGCGATGCTCTCCGCCGTCTGCCCCGAAAGCGCCCGCCATTTCGCCCGCGCCATCATCATGCCCAACCTCGTGCCGCCCGTCGTCACCGGCGCCCAGGCCGCCGCCTACCGCGAGCGCATCCTCGCCGCCCGGCCCGAGGGCAGCGGCTTCACCCCGCTCATGACCCTCTACCTCACCGAGGAGACCGACCCCTCGGACGTGGTGCAGGCCCATGCCGACGGCATCGTCACGGCGGTCAAGCTCTACCCGGCGGGCGCCACCACCAACTCCGCCTCGGGCGTGCGCGATTTCGACCGCATCCGCCCCGTGTTCGAGGCCATGGCCGAGGCCGGCATCCCCCTCTGCGTGCATGGCGAGGTGACCGACCCCGAGATCGACATCTTCGACCGCGAGGCCGTCTTCATCGACCGCGTGCTCGACCCGATCCGCCGCGCCACGCCCGGCCTCAAGGTGGTGATGGAACACATCACCACCTCCAACGGCGTCGACTATGTGCGCGCCAACGACACCGATCTCGGCGCCACCATCACCACCCACCACCTGATCATCAACCGCAACCACCTCCTCGTGGGCGGCATCCGGCCACATTACTACTGCCTGCCCGTCGCCAAGCGCGAGGAACACCGCCTCGCCCTCCGCGCCGCCGCCACCTCCGGCGATCCGCGCTTCTTCCTCGGCACCGACAGCGCCCCGCATGTAGACGCGGCCAAGGAAACCGGCTGCGGCTGCGCCGGCTGCTTCACGGCAACGAACACCATGCCCCTGCTCGCCCACGTGTTCGACGAGGAGGGCGCGCTCGACCGTCTCGAAGCTTTCGCCTCCCGCAACGGCCCCGGCTTCTATGGCCTGCCGGTGAACGACGCCACGCTCACCCTCGCCAAATCCGACAGCCCCACCGCCTTCCCGTCAAAGATCGACACCGGCGACGGGCCCGTCACCGTCTTCGACCCGGGCTTCGACGTCTACTGGCAGGTCACCGGCTGACCGCGCCGCCGCTTGATCTCCGCCCGCCCCGGCGCTAACCCACCACAACCCCGACCCCCAAGCGAGACAGGCCATGATCCCCAGCAGCTTCCCCCCGAAAGACGAAATCGCCCGCCTGACGGCCCGGATGCTGCTCGAGATCGAGGCCGTCCACTTCAACGCCGACGAGCCCTTCACCCTCGCCTCCGGCCTCCCCTCGCCCACCTATATCGACTGCCGCAAGCTCATCTCCTTCCCGCGCATCCGGTCGACCCTGATGGATTTCCTCACCGTCACCGTGATGCGCGAGGCGGGTTTCGAGGCCTTCGACAACATCGCCGGGGGCGAGACGGCGGGCATCCCCTTCGCCGCCCTCGTCGCCGAACGCATGGCCCTGCCGATGACCTACGTGCGCAAGAAGCCCAAGGGCTACGGCCGCAACGCGCGAATCGAGGGCGCCATGACCGAAGGCCAGCGCGTCCTCCTCGTCGAAGACCTCACCACCGACGGCGGATCGAAGCTTTCCTTCGTCGACGCCATCCGCGACACCGGCGCCACCTGCGCCCACACGGCCGTCATCTTCTACTACGGCATCTTCCCCGAAACCGTGAAAACCTTGGGCGATCACGGGGTTAACCTGCATTACCTCTGCACCTGGTGGGACGTGCTCGCCGAGGCCCGCGCCCAGGGCAGCTTTTCCAAGGACACGCTCGACGGCGTCGAACGCTTCCTCAACGATCCCCGCGGATGGCAGGAGGCGCGAAAATAATCGCCTTGACCCGCGCCGGGACTCACCCAAGCGCTTGGCCCCCAAAGGCAATTTCCGCCCCGGCGTGGCCGAATGGCCACGCCCGTCCACCCCAATATCTTGACAGACGGCCCCACTCCACCACAAGATGAGGTGGGAAATCGTTATCCACACGCTTTTCCACAAAAACATACAAGTTGCGCGGTCGCAGGTAACGTTTGTATGACACAGCCCACAGGTAAATGGGGGACATGATGAGCAATGTCGCAAGCTTCAACGCCACCGGCGCTGAAGCCACGGGAACCGAGTCGCTACCGAACTCGATCGAGGCCGAGCAACAGCTTCTGGGCGCGATCCTGACCAATAACGACGTCTACGACCGGGTCGCCAACATCATCGGGCCGCAGCATTTCCACGAGCCCGTGCACGCCCGCATCTACGAGGTCGCGGCCGCCCGCATCGCCAAGGGCAACCTCGCCTCGCCCGTGACCCTCAAGACCTTCCTCGAGGACGATGAAGGCCTCGCCGAACTGGGCGGGCCCGCCTATCTCGTCCGCCTCGCCGGCGCCGCCATCTCCTCCTTCGCGGCCCGCGACTACGCCCAGATGATCTACGACATGGCGATCCGGCGCGAGTTGATCGAGCTCGGCCACGACATCGCCGGCCGCGCCGCCAAGGCCGACGTCCAGGTCGAACCCCGCGACCAGATCGTCGAGGCCGAACAGAAACTCTACGCCCTCTCCGAACAGGGCCAGGCCGAGCGCGGCTTCCAGAGCTTCCTCAGCGCCGTCAAGGATGCCGTCAGCGTCGCCAACGCCGCCTATCAGCGCGAGGGCGGCCTCGCCGGCATCTCCACCGGCCTCATCGACATGGACCGCAAGCTCGGCGGCCTGCACAAGTCCGACCTGCTGATCCTCGCCGGCCGCCCCTCGATGGGGAAAACCTCGCTCGCCACCAACATCGCCTTCAACATCGCCAAGGCCTTCAAGCGCGGCACCCGCCCCGACGGCTCCGAAGGCGCGGTCGAAGGCGGCGTCGTGGGCTTCTACTCGCTCGAGATGAGCGCCGAACAGCTCGCCGCCCGCGTCCTCTCCGAGGCTTCCGAGATCCCCTCCGAGCAGATCCGCAAGGGCGACATGACCGAGGGCGAGTTCCGCAAGTTCGTCGATGCCGCCAAGACGCTGGAAACCTGCCCGCTCTACATCGACGACACGCCGGCCCTGCCCATCTCCCAGCTCGCCGCCCGCGCCCGCCGCCTCAAGCGCACCCACGGGCTCGACGTGTTGATCATCGACTACCTCCAGCTCGTCCGCCCCTCCTCGGCCAAGGACAGCCGCGTCAACGAGGTCTCCGAGATCACCCAGGGTTTGAAGGCCATCGCCAAGGAGCTCGACATCCCCGTCATCGCCCTCTCGCAGCTCTCCCGCCAGGTCGAAAGCCGCGACGACAAGCGCCCCCAGCTCTCCGACCTCCGCGAATCCGGCTCGATCGAACAGGACGCCGACGTGGTGATGTTCGTCTTCCGCGAGGAATACTACGTCGAACGCGAAAAACCCTCCGAGGACCGGCTCGAGGAAATGGCCGCCTGGCAGGAACGCATGGAACGCCTCCACGGCAAGGCCGAGGTCATCATCGGCAAACAGCGCCACGGCCCCATCGGCACGGTCGAGCTCTCCTTCGAGGGCCAGTTCACCCGCTTCGGCAACCTCGTGAAACCCTGGCAGCAGGGCGGCGAGCAGGAGTTCTGAGACAGCGCCATAGTGCGGGGCGGCCCCGGGCTCTCACGCCCTGCCGCCCGGCGGTTCCGCCGGATCGTCCGCCGCGGCAGCCACAAGAAACCCCCGGTAATGCACCAGCGGCGCCTGCGTCAGCGGCGCCAGCAGCGCCACGTCAAAATGGAACCGGCCCTCCGCCGCGAATTCGCGCGCCACGGACCCCGGCAGCAGCCAGTTCGGCAGCCTGACTGGCCCGATGCGCCCCCCGGTCACCGGATAGTGCAACGCGCCGTCTCGCACCTCCAGTCCGATCCGGAAGGTGAACGGCCCGAACCGCTCGCAAAGCCCGCTTTCGTCCCGCGATAGATGCGAGCGGAACGCGCTCCGGCCGAACCGTCGAACCCATGTCTCGCCTCGCGGCGTGACCGTCTTGGTCACCTCGACCGGCACATCCGCCGCCTCCGGCGGAAACCGGAAGATCGCACATAGCAGCCGGGGCCAGAGGCCCTTGCCCCGACGCACCTCGCATCTCCCCTCCCATCGCGACACGCCGAGCGTCAGATGGGTCGCCCGGATCTCCTCCGGCAGCGCCGCGAACTCGGCCCCCAGCACACTCGCGAACAGGAAAGAGACCGGGGCCACATCGCGCTCCGTCACCACGCGAAGGTCCGCCATCGCGGCCTCCGCCTCCGCCAGGCTGATCACCTCGAGCGCCGGGCCCGCCCCCACCGGCAATGCAGCCCGGCGCAACAGGGCGCGGGCCGCCACCGCCGGGATGAACGGCCCATCGCCATCCTCGGCCAGAAGGCGCCAGCTCCGGATCTCGTGCCGCGTGGTCACCGACACCGACATCCCGCCCCGGCCGCTGCCGAACGGCGCCAGCCCATCGGCCGCCAGTTTGAACAGGCGCACGACGAAGGGCGTCACCGGAACCGGCACCACCCGGCGCAGCCCCGCGAACAGCGCAAGCCCGTACCGCATCACGCCAAGCTCCAGCCCCGCCCGGAACCGCACCGTCGCCGCGCCGAAATGCGCCGGAAACAGCCGCTGGTCCGGCACCCCGATCTGCCAGCCCTGCCGCACCAGCCCGCCCGGAAGCCTGTATTCCGCCGGCCCCGACCAGCCATGGGCCCATTCCCACCTGTTGCCCCGCCAGACCGGCATCGGCCGCCCCGCCTGCGACAGGATCGACCGCATCACCGAAAGCCCCCGCGGCGCGCGGTTGCCCGGCAGGATCGCCGTGTCGATCACCACGGGGCGCTCGCCCCCCGCCAGCGCCCGAACGGCGGCAGAGGACAGCGCCGGCACCGAAGACAGACCGGACAGCACGCATACCCCGGCCGCCCTCGCGTCCGCGTCCAGCGCCCCCATACCGGCACAGAATTCGGCATCGTCCGACAGATCGAGGTAATGCACCCCCGCCGCCACCGCCGCCCGGGCCAGCCGATAGGGCGCCTCTCCATAGGCGTGAAACGGCCCCGCGGCGTCAATGACGACATCATGCCCCTCCAGCGCATACCGCCCCTCCGCCCGGTCGAACCGAACCGCCCGACATTCCAGCTCCCGCGCCGAGGCCCGGGCCTTGTCCAGCCGCCGTCCGGCGACACACACGTCATGCCCGTCCGCCACAAGCAAGCGCGCCAGCCGCGCGCCGAACACGCCGTATCCGCCGACCAGCAGGATCTTCACCGCAGCAGACGCTTCTGAAACTCGGGATCGGGCAGCCCGCACATGTCCCCCCGCCCGAACAGCGCGTACCGGTTCCGGGCCAGCCGCCGATAGCCCCAGTCGCGCAGCGGCCGCGGCAGGATCAGCAGGACCGTGGCCAACCGCCCCCAGCCCCCGAACCGCCTTGCGGCATGAATGACCGCCTCGAAATCCCGATACGCCACGCCCCCGTCGATGAACAGCCACGTGGTCGGATCGATAGGCTCGAGCCCGTAATGCCGCAACAGCGCCGCCCCCAGCGGCGACTGGATCGGGCAGATCCGCACCGACCGGCTCCGGTCCAGCCGGTGGATCATCCGCGCGCCCCAGCTACAGACCGCACATTCCGCATCCATCACGGCCAGCGGCGCCCCGTCGTCGAACTCGGGAACCTCCGGGTCATCTCGAAAGGAGAACGGTTTCGGCCCCTTCCGGTCCCGCCGCGCATCCATCTCCAGCCTCCCCGCTCCGGAAACCCACCATCTCGCAGAGATGCGGGAAAACGCGCCCGTTTGCAACGATACCCGCCACAACCCGCTGCGCGGCTGACAGCCCGAACCTTTCCGCTTGACCCCTCCGCCCAGACTGTCAAAACCCCTGCCATGGGTACCGGAAAGCTGACAATCGATCTCGGTGCGATCCGCACAAACTGGCGCAACCTCGCGGCAATGAACTCGGGTGAAACCGCCGCCGTGGTCAAGGCCGACGGCTACGGCCTCGGCGCGGGCAAGGTGGCCCGCGCCCTGCAGAAGGAAGGCGCCCGCACCTTCTTCGTCGCCATGGCCGAGGAAGGCGCGGCGCTCCGCCAGGAACTGGGTCCCGACCCGGTCATCAACGTCTTCTCCGGCCACATGCCGGGCGATGCCGACATGATCCACGACACCCATCTCGTGCCGATGATCAACTCCATCGACCAGCTCATCCGCCATGTCGAGGCGCTGCCGAACCACCCGTTCGGCATCCAGCTCGATTCGGGCATGAACCGTCTGGGGATGGAGCCCGCCGAATGGGGCGCCGTGGCCCAGGTGGCGCTGGAACAGCGCCCCACCCTGCTGATGAGCCACCTCGCCTGCGCCGACGAACCCGACCACCCGATGAACGCCCAGCAGCTCAAGACCTTCTTCGAGCTCACGGACGGGCTCGGCGTGCCCCGCTCGCTCGCCAATACCGGCGGCGTGCTCCTCGGCCCCGACTACCATTTCGAGATGACCCGCCCCGGCATCGGCACCTATGGCGGCCTGCCCTATATCGACGCCACGCCCGTGGTCACGCTCGACCTCCCCGTGATCCAGTGCCGCACGCTGGAACCCGGCGAAACCGTGGGCTACGCCAACAGCTTCACCGCCACCCGCGAAACCCGCATCGCCACCGTCTCG
This sequence comes from Roseovarius sp., assembly GCF_040223625.1. Classification (GTDB taxonomy): domain Bacteria; phylum Pseudomonadota; class Alphaproteobacteria; order Rhodobacterales; family Rhodobacteraceae; genus Roseovarius. The sequence continues at coordinate 54,311 of NZ_JAVKFX010000023.1, forward strand.
GCGGGCTATGCCGACGGCATCCTGCGTGCGCTGGGGCCCAAGACCCACCTCTATGCCGGCGACACGCCCTGCCCGATCGCCGGCCGCATCTCGATGGATCTGATCGGCGTCGACATCACCGACCTGCCCTCCGGCTCCGACCCGGCCACGCTCGAGCTCCTGGGCCGGCACCAGTCGATCGACACGCTCGCCGACAATGCCGACACCATCGCCTACGAGATCCTCACCGCGCTCGGCCCGCGCTATTCCCTGCGCTATATCGGCGGATGAGCTGGTTCACCGCCTTCCTGGCCGCCATCGGCCGCGCGGTGATGGGGGGGCTGGCATTCATCGGGCGGCTGGCGATCTATGGCGGCCAGACGCTCTCCCATGTCGTCCGCCCGCCGATCTACCTGAAGGAAATCCTGCAAAGCCTTCTGAACATCGGCTATTTCAGCCTACCCGTCGTCGGCCTCATCGCCATCTTCACCGGCGGCGCGCTGGCGCTCCAGATCTACTCCGGCGGCTCCCGCTTCAATGCCGAGGCGGTCGTCCCCCAGATCGTCGCCATCGGCATGGTCCGCGAACTGGGCCCCGTCCTCGTGGGCCTGATGGTCGCCGCCCGCGTCACCTCCTCCATCGCCGCCGAGATCGCCACCATGAAGGTGACCGAGCAGATCGACGCGCTCGTCACCCTCTCCACCCACCCGATGAAATACCTCACCGTGCCGCGGGTGCTCGCAGGCCTCATCATGGTGCCGCTGCTGGTGGGCGTGGGCGACATCATCGGCATCCTCGGCGGCTATGTGGTGGGGGTCAGAAGCCTCGGCTTCAACGCCTCCGCCTACCTCCAGAACACCTTCGACTTCATCGAGGCGCGCGACGTGGTCTCCTCCCTCGTCAAGGGCGCGGCCTTCGGCTTCATCGCCACATTGCTCGGCTGCTACTACGGCATGAACACCGGCCGCGGCGCCCAAGGCGTCGGCCGCGCCACCAAGTCCGCCGTGGAAGCCGCCGCCGTCCTGATCCTCGCCGCCAACTTCCTCCTCACCAGCCTGTTCTTCTCGCTATGATCGAGCTTCGCGACATCCACAAATCCTTCGGGTCCAACCACGTCCTGCGCGGCGTGAACCTGACCATCCCCTCGGGCACCTCCATGGTGATCATCGGCGGCTCCGGCACCGGCAAGTCCATCGCGCTCAAATGCATCCTCGGCCTCGTCCGCCCCGACAGCGGCCTCATCACGCTCGACGGCAAGGACGTCACGAAAGGCGACCGCGACGCCTTCCTTGCCCGCTTCGGGATGCTCTTCCAGGGCGGCGCGCTCTTCGACTCGCTCCCCGTCTGGCAGAACGTCGCCTTCCGCCTCCTGCGCGGCTCGCTCAAGCGGCCGAAACACGAGGCCCGCGAGATCGCCATCGAGAAACTCCGCCGCGTCGGCCTCAAGCCCGAACAGGCCGACCTCTTCCCGGCCGAGCTCTCGGGCGGCATGCAGAAACGCGTCGGCCTCGCCCGCGCCATCGCCGCCGAGCCGGAAATCATCTTCTTCGACGAACCCACCACCGGGCTCGACCCGATCATGGCCGGCGTTATCAACGACCTCATCCGCGAGATCGTCACCGAGATGGGCGCCACAGCCATGACCATCACCCACGACATGACCTCCGTCCGCGCCATCGCCGACAACGTCGCCATGCTCCACGACGGCGTGATCCAGTGGACGGGGCCGGTCTCCGAGATGGACCGCTCGGGCGACCCCTACCTCGCCCAGTTCATTACCGGCAGTCCGGACGGGCCAATCGAGGCGGTAAGGTAATCCCGTCCCGGCCCCGAGCCAGACCTCGCGCCGTAGGGTGGGTGCCAACCCACCTAAAACCATCTCACCCCACCTCCGCCCCGGCGGGCGCGTGCCACCCAGTACCCACACACTCCCCGTCCCGGCCCCCGAGCCGGGACCCCGCACCACAAGAGGCCCCGGGTCAAGCCCGGGGCGGGAACACTCCACCTGCAAGGTGCGCGCAACTACGACACCGCCGCCACACCGGGCGAGCGCCGGCCCGTGGGGAGGCGCCGCAACGCTGGTGACTGCCACTTTATCCCGCCGAATACATCCCACCTAACGACGTCACACCACACCCGCCAAAGCGCCTGCCCGCCGGGACGGGCCGGCGCTCGCCCGGCGGCCTTCGGCCTCGATTCCGGGCGCGTGCCACCCCGCAACGTCGGTTCGCCCGGCCCGGCCCCCGAGCCGGGACCGCGACCCCCGAGAGGCCCCGGGTCCAGCCCGGGGCGGGAGCACGCCACCTGTGGGGCCTGTGCTGCCCG
>NZ_JAVKFX010000024.1:0-62500 GCF_040223625.1 Roseovarius sp.
GAAGTTCACGCCGACGCCGGGGATCGCGAAGCCCTGCGCTTGCCAGCCGCCGAGCGCCTCGAGCGCCTCGCGGAGCATGATGGCCTGCAGCGTGCCGGTCAGGCCGGCCCGTTCGAGGTGCGGCAGGAAGCAGCCCGGCAACAGCACGCCGCGTTGGGGATGGCACCAGCGCGCCAGCGCCTCGAACCCCGAGACGCGGCCGGTATCGGTACAGAGCTGGGGCTGGTACCACGCGGTGATTTCCCCGCCATTGAGGGCCTGGGCGATCTCGTCGCGCGGTCGGGCGGGGCGGATGCCCTGTGTCGAGGGGCCGGACTCGGGCCGGTGGACGCGGATGGCGGAGGGCCCGAAAGCCACGGCATCGCGCAGGGCCGCGGTGGCGACCGAGGAAAGCCCGGCGCCGCGTTCGCCGAACCCGCCTACGGACAGGCAGATGCCGATCGCCGCGGTGAAGCGCGGCGTGTCCGGTGCGGCGCTGGCGGGGCGCTGCGCCTCGCCCTGGAGGCGGGCGGCGAGCTTGCAAACGGCCTCCGGCGTCATGGAGCGGGGCGGCGAGAGGACGATGCCGAAGGTCGCATCGTCGAGGCGGAACACCCTGTCGCGCCGCCGCAGGCAGGCGTTCAGCCGCTAGGCGACGCGGTCGGCGGCCTGCCCGGTCGCGCCCTCGCCATGGGTGTTGCGGAGCGCGGTGTGATTTTCCAGTTCCAGCATCATGCAGGCGGTCATCCCGCCCTGGTCGCGGGCGCGCAGGAGGGCGGCATCCAGCGCCTCCTCCAGCGAGGCGCCGGCGGTGGGCGTTGCGGTATCCATGCCGGTGGGGGCGGGCGGACGGCCGAACACGCCGGCCAGCACGAGCAGCGCCGGAAAGGCGATGGTCGCCCAGAGCAGGGCGGATTCGCCCCCCGCCCAGTAGCCGGCCAACAGGAGCGCCGGCAGAAGGGCCAGCGCCAGCGGCCCCGTCAAAAGGTCGGCGAGCTGTCGGCGCAGCAGGGCACAGGTTTGTCGGATGCGTAGAATCATGGACGTTCCCGGTTTGTGCCCGGACGCTACGTCCTGTCGCTCAATTTTTCCTTAACGCAGCTTCGGGGGGACGTCCGGCCCGTCTTGCAGGGCCGTATCCTCTGCGTCCCGCCGCTGGAGGCCGGCGAAATCGAAGAGGCCCGAATCGAGCAGGTGGGAGGGCCGGGCGTTCATCAGCGAGCGGAACATCACCTGCCGGCGGCCGGGGGAGTTGCGCTCCCAGCCGTCGAGGATCTGCTTGACCTGCTGGCGCTGAAGCCCGTCCTGCGAGCCGCAGAGGTCGCAGGGGATGATCGGGTAGCTCATGGCCCTGGCGAAGCGTTCGCAATCGGCCTCGGCGACGAAGGAAAGGGGGCGGTAGAGGAAGAGGTCGCCCTCTTCGTTGATCAGTTTCGGCGGCATGGTGGCCAGCCGCCCGCCATGGAAGAGGTTCATGAAGAACGTCTCGAGGATGTCGTCGCGGTGGTGGCCGAGCACGACGGCCGAGCAGCCTTCCTCGCGGGCGATGCGGTAGAGGTGGCCACGGCGGAGGCGCGAGCAGAGGGCGCAGTAGGTGCGGCCCTGCGGGACCTTGTCGACGACGACGGAATAGGTGTCCTGGTACTCGATCCGGTGGGGCACGCCCATCTTCTTTAGAAACTCGGGCAAGACGGTGGCCGGGAAACCGGGCTGGCCCTGGTCGAGGTTGCAGGCCAGCAGCTCGACCGGCAGGAGGCCGCGCCATTTCAGCTCGTAGAGGATGGCGAGCAGGGTGTAGCTGTCTTTCCCGCCGGAGAGGCAGACGAGCCACTTGGCGCCCTTTTCGACCATGCCGTACTGTTCCACCGCCTCGCGCGTCTGGCGCACGATGCGTTTGCGGAGCTTCTTGAACTCTGTGCCCGAGGGCGCGCCCTCGAATAGCGGGTGGATATCGTCGGCATTGTCGAACATGGGACGGGCCTTAGACCTTCCCGGGGCGTCGGGCAAGAGATCTCAGCCGGAGGCGCCGTCCTCGATCAGCGCCCTGATGATCGCCTTGGCGCTGTCGGAGTTCCAGTGGGCGTCGCCCTGCATGCGGGCGATCTCCTGCCCGTCGCGGTTGAGGATGACGGTGATCGGCAGGCCGAGGATCCCCATCTCGCGCGATATCTGCATCTTGGGGTCGCGGTGGAGGGGGAGATTGTCGACGCCGATCTCGTCGAAGAAGGCTTTCATCGCCGGGGGCGGGTTGCGGCCGGTGGCGATGGTGACGACGTCGAAATCCTCGCCGCCCAGTTCGGCCTGAAGCTCGGACAGCATGGGCATTTCCTTGCGGCAGGGGGCGCACCAGGTGGCCCAGAAGTTCACCACCGCGATCTTGCCCTCGTAATCTGCGAGGGAGCCGGTGCTGCCGTCTTCCATCGTGTAGCTGGCTTGCGAGACCTCTTTCGGTTCGGCATGGAAGGAGAGTTTCTTCATGTCGCCCTCGCGCATGGCGGCGAGCTTGTTCATGTCGGCGGCGGCGGCGTTTGCACCGAGGATCATGCATGTATAAAGGACGAACGCAGACAGGATTTTCATATTCCCTCCGAAGGGCCAAGACATGACTGACACGACCTCGAACCAGATGTGGGGCGGCCGCTTTGCCGCCGGACCGGACGCGATCATGGAAGCAATTAATGCCTCGATCGGGTTCGACAAGCGTCTGGCGGCACAGGATATCGCCGGTTCGAGGGCCCATGCCGCCATGCTGGCCGCCACGGGCATCGTCAGTGATAAGGATGCCGAGGCGATGAGGGAAGGGCTGCTCACGGTCTTGTCAGAGATCGAAGGGGGCACGTTCGAATTTTCCACCGCGCTGGAGGACATTCACATGAATGTCGAGGCGCGGCTGAAGGAGGTGATCGGCGAGCCGGCCGGGCGGTTGCACACGGGGCGAAGCCGGAACGACCAGGTGGCGACGGATTTCCGGCTCTGGGTGCGCGATCAGCTCGATGCGGCGGAGGCGGGGCTCGTCACGCTCTTGCAAGCGTGCCTCGCGCAGGCGGAGGCCGGGGCGGACTGGGTGATGCCCGGGTTCACCCATCTGCAGGTGGCGCAGCCTGTGACGTGGGGCCATCACATGATGGCCTATGTGGAGATGTTCGGGCGGGATCTTTCCCGCGTGCGCGATGCGCGGAAGCGGATGAACGAATGCCCGCTGGGGGCGGCGGCGCTGGCGGGCACGTCTTTCCCGATTGACCGGGAGATGACGGCGGAGGCGCTGGGGTTCGACCGGCCCTGTGCGAATTCGCTGGACGCGGTGAGCGACCGGGATTTCGCGCTGGAGTTTCTGGGGGTTGCCAGCATCTGCGCGATGCACCTGAGCCGGTTTGCCGAGGAGCTGGTGATCTGGTCGTCGGCGCAGTTTCGCTTCGTGGCGCTCTCCGACCGGTTCTCCACCGGGTCGTCGATCAGGCCGCAGAAGAAGAACCCCGACGCCGCCGAGCTTCTGCGGGCCAAGGTGGGGCGGATCTTCGGGGCGAACGTGGCGCTGATGACGGTGATGAAGGGGCTGCCCTTGGCCTATTCCAAGGACATGCAGGAGGACAAGGAGCAGGTTTTCGACGCGGCCGATCACCTGATGCTGGCGCTGGCGGCGATGGAGGGGATGGTGCGCGACATGACGCCGTTGCGCGAGAACCTCGAGACGGCGGCGGCGACCGGGTTCTCGACCGCGACGGATCTGGCCGACTGGCTGGTGCGCGTGCTTGGTATGCCGTTCCGCGAGGCGCATCACGTGACCGGGTCGCTGGTGGCGATGGCCGAGAAGAGGGGGTGCGACCTGCCTGATCTCAGCCTCGAGGACATGCAATCGGTGCACGGGGCCATCACGGGGGATGTATTCGACGTGCTGGGCGTGCATAATTCGGTGGCGTCCCGGACGAGCCTTGGCGGCACCGCGCCGGTGCGCGTGCGCGAACAGATTGCCCGGTGGAAGGAGATCCTGTCATGAAACGCGTCTTCGTTCTTGTGAGCCTTGCGGCGCTGGCGGCCTGTGGCGCCGATGGCGAGCCGATCCAGCCGTCGATGAACGCCAATGTCGGCCTCGGGTCCAACGGAATGAGCGGCGGGGTCGGCGCAGATTTCGTGTCGGGGCGGTTCACGATGGGTGTGGGCACCAGCCTCTGACGCCCCCGGGGGTGATTTGCCGGATGGTTTGTGCCCGCCGGATGCGGTATCGCGGACCCTGGCCGGGGAATTGAGTATTTCCGGAACAATGAAATGCCGGGTTGGGCGAGGCTGAGTGATGGATCATTTCCTGTATCGTGACGGGGTGCTGCATGCCGAGGATGTGCCTGTGGCCGAGATCGCGGCCGCGGTGGGCACGCCGTTCTACTGCTATTCCACCGCCACGCTGACGCGGCATTTCCGGCTGTTCGACGAGGCGTTGGAGGGGGTGGATCACCTGGTGTGCTACGCGATGAAGGCGGCGAGCAACCAGGCGATTTTGAAAACGCTGGCGGGGCTTGGCGCGGGGATGGACGTGGTCTCGGGCGGGGAATATGCGCGGGCGAAGGCGGCGGGCGTGCCGGGGGAGCGGATCGTGTTCTCGGGCGTCGGCAAGACGCGGGACGAGATGCGGCTGGCCATCGAGGGCGGCATCCGGCAGTTCAACGTGGAAAGCGAGCCGGAGTTGCGGGCGCTGAGCGAGGTGGCGGCGGGCCTTGGCGCGACGGTGCCGGTGACGATCCGGGTGAACCCAGACGTGGATGCGAAGACCCATGCCAAGATCGCCACGGGCAAGAGCGAGAACAAGTTCGGTATTCCCATCGCGCGGGCGCGGGAGGTCTATGCCGAGGCCGCGGCCCTTCCCGGGCTGGAGGTGATCGGGGTCGATGTGCATATCGGCAGCCAGCTGACCGAGCTGGAGCCGTTCCGGCTGGCCTATCGGAAGGTGGCGGAACTGACCGAGGTGCTGCGGGCCGACGGGCATGACATCCGGCGGCTCGACCTGGGCGGGGGGCTTGGCATTCCCTACACGCGGAGCAACGAGGCGCCGCCGCTGCCGCTGGATTACGGCGAGATGATTCGCGAGGAGGTGGGGCATCTTGGCTGCGAGATCGAGATCGAACCGGGGCGGCTGGTGGTCGGGAATGCCGGAATTCTGGTCAGCCGGGTGATTTACCTGAAAGAGGGCGAGGGGCGGAATTTCCTGATCCTCGACGGGGCGATGAACGACCTGATCCGCCCGGCCATGTACGATGCCTATCACGATATCGTGCCGGTGATCGAGCCCGGCGCGGCGGTGGAACAGGCGCCCTATGACATCGTCGGCCCTGTCTGTGAAAGCGGCGACACATTTGCGAAGGGCCGGATGATGCCGCCCGTGGGCGAGGGGGAGCTTGTGGCGTTCCGCAGTGCCGGGGCCTATGGCGCGGTGATGGCGAGCGAGTACAACACGCGGCCGCTGGTGCCGGAAGTGCTGGTGCATGGGCATCAATTTGCCGTCATCAGGGCGCGTCCGACCTTTGACGAGATGATAAATCGCGATACCATTCCGGAATGGCTGTAAGAGTGCGACAGGTGCGGCAGCCCCCGATCCGGAAGGGAGCATGGCCAGACAGACCCCTCTGACCCCCGTGATGAACCGTTTGCGGCGTCCGCTCAGCCTGACATGGGCCGGGCTGATCGCGGAACGGCTCGTGCGGGCATTCTGGCCGTTCTGGACGGTGCTGGCGGCGACGGCCGCGGCGCTGATCCTGGGGTTGCAGGACCTGATGCCGGTCGAGGTGGTCTGGGTGGGCTTCGTGCTGGCCGGGCTGGGGCTGATCGGGTTTGCCATTCACGGCGCGATGCGGTTCCGCTGGCCCAGGCGGCAGGAGGCTGTCGACAGGATGGACAGCGTGATGCCGGGCCGGCCGCTGGCGGCGCTGGGCGACCGGCAGGCCATCGGCGGGGGCGATCCCGCCTCGGAAGCCCTGTGGCAGGCGCATCTGCGGCGCATGGCGGAGCGGGCGAGCGCCGCGAAGGCGGTGGAGCCCGACCTGGCGCTGGCGCCGCGCGATCCGTTCGGGTTGCGATATGTGGCGTTGCTCGGGCTGGTCGTGGCGCTGCTCTTCGGGTCGGTGATGCGGGTGGGTTCGGTGTCGCAGATGGGGCCGGGGAACGGGCCTGACATCTCGACGGGGCCCGCGTGGGAGGGCTGGATCGAACCGCCGGCCTATACCGGGCTGCCGAGCCTCTACCTGAATGATCAGAAGGGCGAGATCCGGGTGCCGGAGGGCAGCCGGGTGACCGTGCGGCTTTACGGGGAGGTCGGCGCGCTGAGCGTGGCCGAGACCGTGTCTGGCCGGACGGAGGATGTGGGCGCGGCGACGGATACGGAACATTCCTTCGTGATCGCCTCGGACGGCACGCTGAGCATCGACGGGCCGGGGGGCACGTCGTGGAAGATCGTGGCGATCCCGGATCGAGAGCCGCAGGTCTCGCTTGTCTCGGACGGGGCGAAGACGACCTTCGACGGGCAGATGAGCAAGCCGTTCCGGGCCGAGGACGATCACGGCGTGGTGGCGGGCAAGGCGACCTTCCGGTTGGATCTCGAGGCGGTGGAGCGGCGTTACGGGCTGGCGGCGGAGCCGGAGTCGCGGGAGCCGATCTCGATCGACCTGCCAATGCCGATCACCGGCGACCGGGCCGAGTTTACCGAAACGCTGATCGAGAACCTGTCGCAGCACCCTTGGGCGCACCTGCCGGTGACGCTGGAGTTGGAAGTGCGCGATGCCGCGGACCAAGCCGGGCAGAGCGCGCCGGAGGAGATGCGCCTACCGGCGCGGCGGTTCTTCGATCCGCTGGCGGCCTCGGTCATCGAGATGCGGCGCGATCTTCTGTGGTCGCGCGACAATGCCCCGCGGGTGGCGCAGGTGCTGCGGGCGGTGTCGCACGCGCCGGAAGAGGGGCTGTTCCGGTCGGAGACGGCCTATCTGCGCCTGCGGGTGATCCTGCGGCGGCTGGAGACACTGACGGCGCATGACAGCCTGACGACCGAGGCGCGGGACGAGGTGGCGCAGGCGCTGTGGGACCTGGCGCTGGTGCTGGAGGACGGTGATATCGGCGACGCGCTGGAGCGGATGCGCGAGGCGCAGGAGCGGCTGAGTGAGGCGATGCGCAACGGCGCCAGCGAGGACGAGATCGCCCGGCTGATGCAGGAGCTGCGGGATGCCACGCAGGATTACCTGCGGCAGAAGTCGCAGCAGGCGCAGCGCGATGGCGAACAGCAGCAGGGCGACCAGCAGCTTTCCGAGAACATGATGACGCTGAACCAGCAGGATCTGCAGGACATGATGGACCGGATCCAGGAGCTGATGGAGGAAGGGCGTTACGCCGAGGCCGAACAGGCGCTGCAGGAATTCCAGGAGATGATGGAGAACCTGCGGATGACCGAGGGCCAGCAGGGCCAGCAGGGCCAGCAGGGTCAGAACCCCGGGCAGGAGGCGATGGAAGGTCTGGCCGAGACGCTGCGTGACCAGCAGGGCCTGTCGGACCAGGCGTTCCGCGACCTGCAGGAGCAGTTCAACCCCAACTCTCAGCAGGGGCAGTCGCAGCAGAACGAGGGCCGCGACGGCTCGCAGGGGCGGGGCCAGAGCCACCAGCAGGGGCAGGGGAACCAGCAGGGTCAGGGCAACCAGCCCGGCCAGCAGCCGGGGCAGCAGCAGGGCCAGAACGGCCAGGAAGGCCAGCAGGGCCAGCAAGGTTCGCTGGCCGACCGGCAGGAGGCGCTGCGGCGAGAGCTGGAACGGCAGCGCGGCAACCTGCCCGGTGCCGGCAGCGAGGCGGGCGACGCGGCGCGCGAGTCGCTCGACCGGGCCGACCAGGCGATGCGGGGGGCCGAGGATGCGCTGCGGCAGGATGACCTGGCCGAGGCGATCGACCGGCAGTCGGAGGCGATGGAGGCGCTGCGCGAGGGGATGCGGAACCTTGGCGAGGCGATGGCCGAGAACAACCAGACCGAGGGCGCGCAGGGCCAGGCCCGCGGCCAGTTCGGCGACCAGCAGAACGACCCGCTGGGCCGGGCGCCCGGGCAGGGCTCGCAGGTGGGCACGCAGGACAACCTGTTGCAGGGCGAGGATGTCTATCGCCGGGCGCGGGAGTTGCTGGACGAGATCCGCCGGCGCTCGGGCGAGGGCGAGCGGCCGGACGTGGAGCTGGAATATCTCAAGCGGCTGCTGGAGCGGTTCTGAGGCCGGGCGGCGACGCTACCCGCCGATCATTTCCTGAACCTGCGCGACGAGGGGCGCCACCGCCTCGTTCAACTGTGCCCGCCAGCCGTTCACCGTTTCGACATAGGCGACCAGCGGATCGGCCGTGGCCGGGATGGTTTCGGCAATCTGCGGCGAGAAGATGTAGACGGCGGTGGCGAGGATCGCCAGCAGCACGGCCAGGCGCAGGCCGCGGCGGAAACCGCCGGACGAGCGTTCGGGCGCGGCGACCTTGCTGCCGTCGCGGGCGGAGAGGTCTTCGCGTGCGGCGGGCTGGGCCGAGGCAATGGTGGAGTTGATGTCGTCGATATCCGGTAGCAGGCCGCGGCGGGTGGAGGGGTCGATATCCTCGTCCTCGGCCGGGTCGTCCTGGGGGGTGGCCGCGCCGCGGAGGCGGGCCATGCGGGCCCTGGCCTGGTGCGAGCGCCGGTCGCTGTCGTCATGTGCCCCGTCGAGCCCGAGATCGGGCTGGGTTTCCAGCCACCCCTTCTCGGCCTGGCGGGCCTGTTTCTCGCGCGAGGCTTCCTCGCGCAGGACGCTGGCGACATCGGGGTCGAGCTCTCGCCGGGAGGGGGTTTCGGTCTCCTCGGCCGGGGTCGCGGTCAGGTCTTCCTGATCGTCGTCCTCGACCTCGACCCAGTCGGGGGTGTCCTCGTCCGCGTCCTCGGCGGCTTCGGCGGGCTCGGCCTGTTCGTCAGCCTCGGCAGCCCGGGGATGATCGGGGTGCGACTGGAACCAGGTGTCGCCGCAATTGGAACACTGTACGTCACGCCCCTCTTCCGGAATAACCTCGTCCGGAACCTCGTACTGTGCCCCGCAATTCGGGCAAATGAGCCTCATCTCGCCATCCGTCGCCTGATCCCCGGCAGCCGCCTTTTTCAACCCGGCGGTCTGCTTGACCTTATGTGTAACGGCTGGTTTGTCAAAGAGCAAAGCAATTTGGGGCAGTTACCGTTGCACTGCCGCATGCCTTGGGGCATGAAAGGGCTGTTTCGCGAAGGGGCAGGCTTTGATCGAGCTGGAGAACGTGGCCTACAATTACGGCGGGGGCGAGTTGCTGAGTGAGATATCGCTCAAGCTGCAGCCCGGGTCGTTTCATTTCCTGACCGGGCCGTCGGGGGCGGGCAAGACCACGCTGCTGAAGCTGTGCTACGGGGCGCTTCTGCCGACGTCGGGGCAGGTGCGGCTGTTCACGTCGGACGTGCGCGACATGGAGCGGGACGATATCGCGCTGGCGCGGCGGCGGATCGGCGTGGTGCACCAGGATTGCCAGTTTCTCGACCATCTGAACGTGTCGGACAATATAGCGCTGCCGCTGATGGTGGCCGGGCGCGACCTGCTGGCCGAGGGGGCGAACCTGAAGGAGCTGACAAGCTGGGTCGGGCTAACGGCACGGGCGGGTGCCTTGCCGCCGGAGCTGTCGGGCGGCGAGCGGCAGAGGGCGGCGCTGGCGCGGGCGGTGATCATGTCGCCGGACGTGGTGCTGGCGGACGAGCCCACCGGCAACATCGACTGGGACATGTCGCAGCGCCTGTTGCGGCTGCTGATCGAGCTGAACCGGATGGGCAAGACGATCATGGTGGCGACCCATGACCTTGCGCTGATCCGGGCGGCGAAGACCCATGTGCAGGCGCGCGTGCTGCGGATTTCCAACCGGCGGCTGCAACTGGCGGGGGCGGACCTTTGAAGGCGGTGCTGAGCCAGGTGACCGAGTTCCTTGTCGGCGATACGCAGGCCGACCGGGTCGTGCCGCCAACGGGGTTCACCGCGACGCTGACCTTGTTCAGCGCGGCGGCGATGGCGTTCCTTGCGGTCTTCGCGCTGGCGCTGTCGCTGGCGACCGGGCGGCTGGCCGATCAGTGGGGGGCGGAGCTGGCGCGGAGTTCGACGATCCGCATCTCGGCGCCCGACGGCCAGCTTGCGGCCCAGACCGAGGCGGCGCTGAAGGTGCTGGAGACCACCAAGGGCGTCGACACGGCCCGCGCGCTGAGCTCGGAGGAGCAGCAGGCGCTGCTGGAGCCGTGGTTCGGGCCCGACCTGCCGGTCGACACGCTGCCCATTCCGCAGCTCATCGAGGTGATCGAGACCGAGGAGGGCTATGACCCCGAGGGGCTGCGCCTGCGGCTGGCGGCGGAGGCGCCGGGGGCGGTGCTGGACGATCACACCCGCTGGCGGCGGCCGCTGGTGAAGGCGGCGAGCCGGCTGCGGATGCTGGGCTGGGCCTCGATCCTGCTGATCGGGGCGGCGACGGCGGCGATGATCACGCTGGCCGCCAACGCGGCGCTGGCGGCCAACACGCAGGTGATCAGCGTGCTGCGGCTGGTGGGGGCGCGGGATTCCTATATCGCGCAGGCCTTCGAGCGGCGGTTCACCCTTCGGGCGCTGACCGGGGCGGGGATCGGCATGGTGCTGGGCATGGTGGCGATCGCGCTGCTGCCCTCGGCGCAGCCCGAGGGCGGGTTCCTGACCGGGCTGGGCTTTCAGGGCTGGCACTGGCTCTGGCCGCTGACCATCCCGATCCTGGCCGGGCTGGTGGCCTTTGCCGCGACGCGGGCCGCCGCGCGGAAGACCTTGCGGGACATGCCATGAGAGAGACGGTTCAATGGGTCCGGTCGCTGGTCTTCATCGTCAATATCTACGCGATGATGGGGGTTCTGGGGATCGTGTTCTTCCCCTGGGCGCTGGTCAGCCGGAAGGGCGCGCTGACCGCCTGTCATACATGGTGCCGCTGGGTGCGGTGGACGGCGCGCTGGATGGTGGGCATCCGCACCGAGGTGCGCGGCACGCCGCCCACCGACGAGGTGCTGATCGCCGCGAAACACCAGTCTTTCCTCGATATCATCCTGATCTTCGGCAGCGTGCCCGCCGGCAAGTTCATCATGAAGCGCGAGCTGATGTGGGCGCCGGTGATCGGGCAGTACGCGCTCAAGATCGGCTGTGTGCCGGTCGACCGGGGCAAGCGGAGCCTGGCGATCAAGAAGATGGTGCGCGACGTGGCCAAGGGGCGGCAGGCGCCCGGTCAGCTGATCATCTATCCGCAGGGCACGCGGATCGCGCCGGGGGTGCAGGCGCCGTTCAAGATCGGCTCGGGCGTGCTCTACGAGGAGCTGGGGCAGGATTGCGTGCCGGCGGCCACCAATGTGGGGCTGTTCTGGCCGCGCATGGGCATCCTGCGCAAGCCGGGGCTGGCGGTGGTGGAATTCCTGCCGCGGATCGAGGCGGGGCTCGACAAGGGCACGTTCATGGCGCGGCTGGCGGACGAGGTCGAGGAGGCCTCGAACAGGTTGATGACGGAGGCGGGGTTCGATGCGGAAAATCGAGACGGTTGAGGCGCTGTCGGCGCTTTACGACGAGGCGGTGCCGGCGGCGATCGTGAAGGTGGCGACGCGGCTGACGCCGCTGTATCGGGAGTGGATCGAGGGGTCGCGCTTCTGCATCCTGTCGACGGTGGGACGTGACGGCGTGCATGGCAGCCCTCGCGGCGATGCCGGGCCGGTGGTCCGGGTGGAGGACGAGCGCACGCTGATGATGCCCGACTGGCGCGGGAACAACCGGCTGGATTGCCTGAAGGATATCGTCGAGGACGGGCGGGTGGCGCTGCTGTTCCTGGTGCCCGGCTCGAACACCACGGTCCGGGTGAACGGGCGCGCGGTGCTGACCGATGACGAGGGCTTGAGGCAGGGATTTGCGCACAAGTCGACCCTGCCGGCGACGGTGATCGTGATCGAGGTGGCCGAGGTCTACACCCAATGCGCCAAGGCGTTGCTGCGCTCGGGCCTGTGGACGCGGGACGACCGCGAGACGGTGCCGACGGTTGGGCAGATCCTGGCGGACATGTCGGATGGCGAGATGGGCGGGGCGGCCTATGATCGGGATTACGAGAAGAACGCCGCACCGCGCATGTGGTAGGCGGCTCGTCGGGCCCTTGCAGGCCCGCCTCGCATTTTTCTGCGACGGAAGTTCCGGGCCGTCGCGTAACAGTCTTGCAGTGTCCGCATCCGTCCCCCTGGTGTAACGGAGACTGCCATTCACATCGTAGAGTGCCTGTGGCGGATGCATGGCCGGTGAGAGCAGCTTCTCACCGGCCTTTTTCTTATGAGTGGATCGGCCCGAGGCCGCAGGCCAATGCCGCCTCGCGCACCGCTTCCGAGAAGGTCGGGTGGGCGTGGCAGGTCAGTGCCAGATCCTCGGCCGAGGCGCCGAATTCCATCGCCACGCAGATCTCGTGGATCAGGTCGCCGGCCGAGGGGCCGATGATGTGGGCGCCGAGGATACGATCGGTTTCCTTGTCGGCGATCAGCTTGACGAAGCCGTCGCCGGCGAAGACGGCCTTGGCGCGGCCATTGCCCATGAAGGAGAACTTGCCGACCTTGTAGGCGCGGCCCTCGTCCTTCAGCTGCTCCTCGGTCTTGCCCACGGCGGCGACCTCGGGGTGGGTGTAGATGACGCTGGGGATGACGTTGTAATTGACGTGGCCGTGCTTGCCGGCGATCACGTCGGCTGCGGCCATGCCCTCGTCCTCGGCCTTGTGGGCGAGCATCGGGCCGGTGATGGCGTCGCCGATGGCGTAGATGCCCTTGACGTTGGTCTGCCAGTGCTCGTCGGTCTTGATCTGGCCGGTCTTGGTGAGCTCGATGCCGAGGGCGTCGAGGCCGAGGCCGTCGGTATAGGGTTTGCGGCCGGTGGCGACGAGGACGACGTCGGCGTCGAGCTGGTGCTCGCTGTCGTCCTTGCGCAGCTTGTAGTTCACCTTGGCCTTGGTCTTGAGCGTCTCGACCGAGGTGACGGCGCCGCCCATGACGAACTGAAGCCCCTGTTTCTTCAGCATTTTCTGGAAGTTCTTCTGAACCTCGCCATCCATGCCGGGGGTGATGTGGTCGAGGTATTCGACGACCGTCACCTCCGTTCCGAGCCGGGCGTAGACGCTGCCCATCTCGAGGCCGATGACGCCGGCGCCGATGACGACCATCTTCTTGGGGATCTTGGGCAGTTCGAGGGCGCCGGTGGAGGTGACGACGATCTTCTCGTCGATGGTCACCTCGGCGCCGGGGACGTTGGCCGCTTCGGAGCCCGAGGCGATGATGATGTTCCTGGCCTCGTGGGTGTCGTCGCCCACCTTGACCTTGCCCGCTTCGGGGATCGATCCCCAGCCCTTGAGCCAGTCTATCTTGTTCTTTTTGAAAAGGAATTCGATGCCCTTGGTGTTCTGGCCGATGGTGTCGTTCTTGTAGGACAGCATCTCTTTCCAGTCGACGGAGGGCGCCTTGCCCTTGAGGCCCATCTTGGCAAAGTTGTGCTCGGCCTCGTGCAGCATGTGGGAGGCGTGGAGCAGGGCCTTCGACGGGATGCAGCCCACGTTGAGGCAGGTGCCGCCGAGGGTGTCGCGGCCTTCGACACAGGCGGTTTTCAGGCCCAGCTGGGCGCAGCGGATGGCGGCGACATAGCCGCCGGGGCCGGAGCCGATTACGATGACGTCATAGCTTGCCATGAGCGGGTTCTCCTTGGATTTGGGACGTCGGTATCACGTCGGTATTTTGTCGGTATTGCGTCGGTGTTTTTTCGGCGGAGGGGCGCTGCCCCTCTTGGCCTTCGGCCAATTCACCCCGGGATATTTCCGGCCAGAAGAAGCTCATGTCAGGACGCCTTTCCGGGCCGAGTGGACGAGGTAGAGGAAGGCGGCCAGCCAGAGCGCGGACCAGAGCAGGACATATTGCAGGCGAATTGCCACGTAGGTGGTGTCGGCATACGGATCGGAGCCGGATCGAGCCTCGGTCTGGAGGAAGAGAAACTGTGCGAACGGAAAGACCATCGCGGCGAGGAGTGCCAGCATGGCCCATATGGTGTGCCGGCTTCTGCGAATACTGAGCCAGGTGACGATGGTGGCGGCGATCAGGAGCGGGATGGAGGCCCAGATCTGATAGGTGCCGGGGAGACCGGCGAATTGCTCCGGGGGGCCCTCGCGGAAGGTCGGGATCAGGTTGAACGCGGTGTTCAGCGCGATGGCCGCGCAGGCCGCCGCAACAAGGGATATGCCGAGAGGCCGCTTCACAGGAGGGCCGCCAGAAGCATGAGGGTGGTGGCGCCGAAGCCCACGGCCCAGATGAGGGAGCGCCAGGGGACCCAGCCGAAATAGTAGGCGGGAATGTAGAGGACGCGGGCGGCGAGGTAGGTCCAGGCGCAGGCGGTCGTGACCGGGGTGGACTGGTCGGCCAGCGTGACGACGACGCAGGCGATGGTGAAGAGGATCAGCCCCTCGAAATGGTTGTTGAGCGCGCGGAAGAGGCGGCCGGTGCCGGGGCTGACCTGGTCGATCAGCGGCTGGCCGAGGCGGCCGGGGTCGCGCGGGGAGAGGGTCTTGCCCGGGCCGAGCTCGAGGTTGGCCGGGACCGCCATGAGGACGTATTGCACGACCTGGAGCAGGGCGGCGAGGGTGAGGGCGGTGAGCTCGGGGGTCATTGGGTGGTCACGTCCCGGGCTTGACCGGGGACCTTTTGGAGGGGGTTGCTCGGTGATGGCGCGAGGCCCCGGGTCGAGCCCGGGGCGGGGGGTGTATGTGGCGCGAGGCCCCGGGTCGGGCCCGGGGTGGGGAGTGGCGGGGTCATGCGGTCTCCAGCAGGTGGTGGGCGGAGGGGCCGTGGCCGAGGGCGGTTACCTTTTCGACCCAGGCCGTGGCGCGGTCGGGGTCGTTGACGTCGAAGAGGGCCCAGTGGGCGCCGGTGCCCTCGCGCCAGAGCTGTAGTTGGGTGAGGCCGGCATTGGCGCGGTCCTCGGCGTGGGCGTCGTGGGTGCCGCGGTCGAAGCTGTCGTAGCGGAGGAGGAGGTGGGTGGTCAGGGGGTCGGTCCGTCCGGTTGATGGGTCAGGCTCGTGGGTTGGCCCCCACCCTACGGGGCGCCGGACGGATTGTCGCCCGCCCGGCGTATCTTCGTAGGGTGGGTGAAACCCACCATGGCGATCACAGGTCCATCAACAACCGCCGCGGATCTTCCAGCGCCTCTTTCACCCGGACGAGGAAGGTGACCGCGCCCTTGCCGTCGACGATGCGGTGGTCGTAGCTCAGCGCGAGGTACATCATCGGGCGGGCGACGATTTCGCCGTTCACGACCATCGGCCGTTCCTGGATCTTGTGCATGCCGAGGATGCCCGATTGCGGGGGGTTGAGGATCGGCGAGGACATCAGCGAGCCGTAGACGCCGCCGTTGGAGATGGTGAAGGTGCCGCCCTGCATTTCCGCCATCGAGAGCTTGCCGTCGCGGGCGCGGGCGCCTTTCTCGGCGATGGCCTTCTCGATCTCGGCGAAGGAGAGCGCGTCGGCGTCGCGGATCACCGGCACGACGAGGCCCGTGGGCGTGCCGGTGGCGATGCCCATGTGGACGAAGTTCTTGTAGACGATGTCGGTGCCGTCGATCTCGGCGTTGACCTCCGGCACCTCCTTCAGCGCGTGGCAGCAGGCCTTGGTGAAGAAGGACATGAAGCCGAGCTTGACGCCGTGCTTCTTCTGGAACTCGTCCTTGTAGGCGTTGCGCAGTTCCATCACGCCGGTCATGTCCACCTCGTTATAGGTGGTGAGCATGGCGGCGGTGTTCTGGCTGTCCTTCAGGCGCTTGGCGATGGTCTGGCGCAGGCGGGTCATCTTGACCCGTTCCTCGCGCTCGGCATCCTCGGCGGAGACCGGGGCGCGGGGGGCCTGGGCGGGGGCCTTGGCCTCGGGGGCGCTGTCGGACTTGGCGGCGCCGGAGCCGGCCTTGGCCACGTCTTCCTTCATCACGCGGCCGTCGCGGCCGGAGCCTTCGACCTGGTCGCGGGAGAGGCCCTTTTCGGCCATCGCCTTCTTGGCCGAAGGGGCATCCTCGACATCGCGGCCGGCGGGCGGGGCGGTGTATTGGGCGCCGCCCGCATCGGCCTCGGAGCCGGCGAGATCGTCCTGCCCGGCGGCGGGGCGCACGGCGGGTTCGGTGGTGCCGTCGGCGGCGCCGTTGAGGACGGCGAGCTTGGCGTTGGCCTGCACCGTCTCGCCTTCCTGGGCGAGGATCTCGGTGATGGTGCCGGCGGCGGGAGAGGGCACCTCGACCGAAACCTTGTCGGTTTCCAGCTCGCAGAGCATCTCGTCCTGGCTGACGCTGTCGCCGACCTTCTTGAACCAGGTGGAGACGGTGGCCTCGGACACGGATTCGCCCAGGGTGGGGACCATCACGTCGATGTTGCCGCCGCCATTGCCGCCGCTGCCTGCGGTGGAGCCGCCGCTGCCGCGGCCGGATTCGGGCTTCTTCTCTTCCGTCTTCTCCGATTTCTCGTCGGAGGCGGGTTTCTTCGGTGCGTCGTCGTCGCCCGCGCCTTCGCCCTCGGAGATGGTGGCGAGGAGGGCGTCGACGCCGACGGTCTCGCCTTCCTTGGCGACGATCTCGGCCATCTTGCCGGCGGCGGGGGCCGGCACCTCGACGGTGACCTTGTCGGTTTCCAGTTCGCAGAGCATCTCGTCGGCCGCGACCGCGTCGCCGGGTTGCTTGAACCAGGTGGCGACGGTGGCTTCGGTGACGGATTCGCCCAGCGTGGGGACTCGTACTTCGATGGTCATCGGATCACTTTCCTTCGATGCTGAGCGCGGCGTCGACCAGCGCTTCCTGTTGGGCTTTGTGTTGCGAGGCGAGGCCCGTGGCGGGCGAGGCGGCGGCCGGGCGGCCGGCGTAGACGGGCCGGGAGTGCTTGGCCTTGATGCGGGTGAGGACCCATTCGATGTTGGGTTCGATGAAGCTCCAGGCGCCCTGGTTCTTGGGCTCTTCCTGGCACCAGACGACCTCGGCCTTCTTGAAGCGCTCCATCTCCTTCACGAGGGAGATGGCGGGGAACGGGTAGAACTGTTCGATGCGCATCAGGTAGACGTCGTCGATGCCGCGCTTGTCGCGTTCCTCGAGCAGGTCGAAATAGACCTTGCCGGAGCAGAGCACGACGCGCTTGATCTTGTCGTCGGCGACCAGCTCGGTGTCGGAATTGCCGTGCTGGGCGTCGTCCCACAGGACCCGGTGGAAGGAGGAGCCGGTGGTGAAGTCGTCGGCAGTGGAGACGCAGAGCTTGTGCCGCAGGAGCGACTTGGGCGTCATCAGGATGAGCGGCTTGCGGAAGGTGCGGTGGAGCTGCCGGCGCAGGATGTGGAAGTAGTTGGCCGGCGTGGTGCAGTTGGCGACGATCCAGTTGTCCTGGCCGCACATGGTGAGGAAGCGTTCGAGCCGGGCGGAGGAGTGTTCCGGGCCCTGCCCCTCGTAGCCGTGGGGCAGCAGGCAGACGAGGCCGGACATGCGGAGCCACTTGGATTCGCCCGAGGAGATGAACTGGTCGAACATGATCTGGGCGCCGTTGGCGAAATCGCCGAACTGCGCCTCCCAGAGGACGAGGGCGTTGGGTTCGGCCAGCGAGAAGCCGTACTCGAAGCCCAGCACGGCATATTCGGAGAGCATCGAGTCGATGCTTTCATACTGGGCCTGGCCGGAGCGGATGTTGTTGAGCGGGTAGTAACGCTCCTCGGTCTCCTGGTTGATGAAGCCGGAGTGGCGCTGGGAGAAGGTGCCGCGGGTGCTGTCCTGACCGGCCAGCCGGACCGGGTAGCCCTCGGTCAGCAGCGAGCCGAAGGCGATCGCCTCGGCGGTGGCCCAGTCGAAGCCTTCGCCGGTTTCGAACATCTTCGCCTTGGCGTCGAGCAGGCGGGAGACGGTCTTGTGCAGGGGGAATCCCTCGGGCGCGGTGGTGAGCGCCTTGCCGATCTCCTCGAGCGTTTCGGGTTTGATCGAGGTTTCGCCGCGCTGGTAATCCTCGTCCTGGCGGTCGAGATGGGACCATTTGCCGTCGAGCCAGTCGGCCTTGTTGGGGCGGTATTCCTTGCCCGCCTCGAACTCGTCGGCGAGGTAGGACTGGAAGGCGGCCTTCATGTCCTCGATCTCGCCCTCGGGGATCAGCCCGTCGGCGATCAGCCGGTCGGTGTAGAGCGCCAGCGTGGTCTTCTGCTTCTTGATCTTGTTGTACATGATGGGGTTGGTGAACATCGGTTCATCCCCCTCGTTATGGCCGAAGCGGCGATAACAGAAGATGTCGATCACCACGTCCTTGTGGAACTTCTGGCGGAATTCCGTGGCGACCCGGGCGGCGTGCACGACCGCTTCGGGGTCGTCGCCGTTGACGTGGAAGATCGGCGCCTCGACCATCAGGGCGATGTCGGTCGGGTAGGGCGAGGAGCGCGAGAAGTGGGGCGCGGTGGTGAAGCCGATCTGGTTGTTCACCACGATATGCATGGTGCCGCCGGTCTTGTGGCCGCGCAGGCCCGACAGGCCGAAGCATTCGGCCACGACGCCCTGGCCCGCGAAGGCCGCGTCGCCGTGCAGCAGGATCGGCAGGATCGAGGTGCGGTCGGTGTCGTGATACTGGTCCTGCTTGGCGCGGACCTTGCCGAGCACCACCGGGTTCACCGCCTCGAGATGCGAGGGGTTGGCGGTGAGTGAGAGGTGGACGGAGTTGCCGTCGAATTCCCGGTCGGAGGAGGCGCCGAGGTGGTATTTCACGTCGCCGGAGCCGTCGACCTCTTCGGGCTTGAAGGAGCCGCCCTGAAACTCGTTGAAGATGGCGCGGTAGGGTTTGCCCATCACGTTGGCGAGCACCGACAGCCGGCCGCGGTGGGGCATGCCGATGACGATTTCCTTGATGCCGAGGCTGCCGCCGCGCTTGATGATCTGTTCCATCGCCGGGATCAGGCTTTCGCCGCCGTCGAGGCCGAAGCGCTTGGTGCCCATGTACTTGACGTGGAGGTATTTCTCGAAGCCCTCGGCCTCGACCAGCTTGTTGAGGATCGCCTTGCGCCCCTCGCGGGTGAAGCGGATTTCCTTGTCGTAGCCCTCGATCCGTTCCTTGAGCCAGGCGGATTGCTCGGGGTCGGAGATGTGCATGTATTGCAGGGCGAAGGTGCCGCAATAGGTGCGTTTGACGATCTCGACGATCTCGCGGATCGAGGCGACCTGAAGGCCCAGCACGTTGTCGATGAAGATCGGCCGGTCCATGTCGGATTCGGTGAAGCCGTAGGAGCGCGGGTCGAGTTCCGGGCGGTAACCGTGGTCGCGCAGGCCGAGCGGGTCGAGCGTGGCGGCGAGGTGGCCGCGGATGCGGTAGGCGCGGATCAGCATCAGGGCGCGGACCGAGTCGAGCACGGCACGCTTGACCGCGTCGTCGGAGATCTCGACGCCCTTCTCGTCGGCCTTGGCCTTGATCTTGTCGCCGGCCTTCTTCGCCTCGGCCTCGGGCGGCCATTCGCCGGTGAGCGCGCCGGTCAGGTCGTCATTGGGGTGCGGCGGCCTGTCGGCGCGCGCCCAGGAGGGGCCGGCGGCCTCTTTCTTGACGTCGATCTCGCCGTCGCCGAGCTGCGAGAAGAAATCGGCCCAGGCCTGATCGACCGCGGACGGGTCGTTGGCGTAGCGGGCGTAGAGCTGTTCGAGGTATTCGGCATTGTGCCCCTGCATGAAGGAGGAGGCATGGAACTGGTCGTTGGGGGATTGGTCGGTCATTGTCAGACTCCCGTAAGTGCCTTGAGCCCGGCCCGGGCGACGGGCGGGCGGGCCGAGGCATGAACTGCCGTGAATAGGGGGGCGGCTGCCCGGGGGCCGGCCATGCGGCCCGCGGGGCGGTTCGGCTTGTGCTCTGTCTGGCTCATGGCCATTGGAACGCCTTTTCGTGTTGCGGTCAGGCCTGCGGCGGCGGGCCGTAGGCATTGGTTTCGGGCTCGGACGGGCGGGTGAGCCAGTAGATGTAGACGATGGCGAGGATCAGCTGGACGATGCCGAGGATGGCCATCAGCCCCATGCCGCCCATGCCGCCGGGGGCCGTCGGGTCGACCACGGGGGCGGGGGTGAGCAGCATCGACAGAAGGCTGAACCCGACCGGGATCAGGATGTACCACCCGGGGCGCCCGGTATCCTGCAGGCGCCGCCAGCCCGCCGCCGTGGCCGGCACGATCAGCGCCAGCACGTAGAGCATGTAGACGATCCAGCCCAGGAAGGAGACGATCAGCGCACCGATGACGTAGGCCAGCATGAACCACCAGTATTCCGACCGCGAGGCGCGGCCGGCAAAGGTGGCGTATTTCTGTGTCAGGCATGTCTTGACCGATGTCTGAAAGTCCATGGTATTTCCCTTCCCGTGTTGTTGGCGGGCCCGTTTGGCCGGGCCCTTTCTGATGGTATTTCCTTATTTGCCGATGGCTTCGAGCACCGCTTCGCCGAGGCCCGCGGGGCTTTCGGAGACGGTGATGCCGGCCGAGCGCATGGCCTCGATCTTGTCGTCGGCGCCGCCCTTGCCGCCCGCGACGATGGCGCCCGCGTGGCCCATGCGGCGGCCCGGAGGCGCGGTGCGGCCGGCGATGAAGCCCGCGACCGGTTTCTTGCGGCCCTTCTTGGCCTCGTCCTTCAGGAACTGGGCCGCGTCCTCCTCGGCCGAGCCGCCGATCTCGCCGATCATGATGATCGACTCGGTTTCATCGTCGGCGAGGAACCATTCCAGCACGTCGATATGCTCGGTGCCCTTGATCGGGTCGCCGCCGATGCCGACGCAGGTGGATTGGCCGAGGCCGACGTCGGTTGTCTGCTTGACCGCCTCGTAGGTGAGCGTGCCGGAGCGGGAGACGACGCCGCAGGAGCCGCGCTTGTGGATGTGGCCGGGCATGATGCCGATCTTGCAGGCGTCGGGGGTGATGATGCCGGGGCAGTTGGGGCCGATGAGGACCGACTGCGAGGTTTCCAGCGCCCGCTTGACGCGCATCATGTCGAGCACCGGGATGCCCTCGGTGATGCAGACGATGAGGGGCATTTCGGCGTCGATCGCCTCGAGGATCGAGTCGGCGGCGAAGGGCGGGGGCACGTAGATCACCGAGGCGTTGGCGCCGGTTTCGTGGATCGCTTCGTGGACCGAGTTGTAGACCGGCAGGTCGAGATGGGTCCGGCCCCCTTTGCCGGGGGTGACGCCGCCGACCATCTTGGTGCCGTAGGCGATGGCCTGTTCGGTGTGGAAGGTGCCCTGCGAGCCGGTGAGGCCCTGACAGATCACTTTGGTGTTTTCGTCTACGAGGACTGCCATCTTGGCGTTCTCCTATTGTCGCGCCTTCTTCATGAGGAAGAAGAAAGCCAGAATTGATGTTGCAGAAACCACATATGCGCCGGTGGACAGCGTTTTCGTAAGCCCTTCCGCGAGTCCGCCGCCGGGGCCGCCACAGGTGTTGTACGCGCTTTCCGGCCCGGTGATGACCAGACGGCACAACCGCGAGGCCACGTAGCCGGCGCCTGCGCAGATCAGCGCCAGGGCGATGGCTCCGATAGAGAGCACGAATGCGGTTTCCTGTTTCAAGCGCAGGTTACCCCTTCACCGCCTTCACGATCTTCTCGGCGCCGTCCTTGAGGTCGTCGGCGGCGATGACGTTGAGGCCGGAGGTCTCGATGATCTCCTTGCCCTTCTCGACATTGGTGCCTTCGAGCCGGACGACCAGCGGCACCTTGAGGCCCACGTCCTTGACCGCGGCGACCACGCCCTCGGCGATGACGTCGCAGCGCATGATGCCGCCGAAGATGTTGACGAGGATGCCCTTCACGTTCGGGTCGGAGGTGATGATCTTGAACGCCTCGGTCACCTTGTCCTTGGTGGCGCCGCCGCCCACGTCGAGGAAGTTGGCGGGTTCGGAGCCGTAGAGCTTGATGATGTCCATGGTGGCCATGGCGAGGCCCGCGCCGTTGACCATGCAGCCGATCTCGCCGTCGAGCGCGATGTAGTTGAGGTCGTACTTGGAGGCTTCGAGCTCCTTGGGGTCTTCCTCGGTCGTGTCGCGCAGTTCGGCGATGTCGGAATGGCGGTAGATGGCGTTCGAGTCGAAGCCCATCTTGGCGTCGAGGCACTTGAGGTCGCCCGCGTCGGTGACGATCAGCGGGTTGATCTCGAGCATCTCCATGTCCTTCTCGAGGAACATCTGGTAGAGGGTGCCCATCAGCGAGACGCAATGCTTGATCTGCTTGCCTTCGAGTTCGAGCATGAAGGCGATGCGGCGGCCGTGGAACGGCTGGTAGCCGGTGGCCGGATCGACCGAGAAGCTGAGGATCTTGTCGGGGGTCTTCTCGGCGACCTCCTCGATATCCATGCCGCCCTCGGTGGAGCAGACGAAGCTGACGCGGGAGGTGACGCGGTCGACGAGGAGGGCGAGATACATCTCCTTCTCGATGCCGGAGCCATCCTCGATGTAGATGCGGTTGACCTGTTTGCCGGCGGGACCGGTCTGTTTGGTCACGAGTGTCCGGCCGAGCATCCGCTTGGCTTCGTCGGCCGCTTCCTCGACCGACTTGGCGAGGCGCACGCCGCCCGCGTCGCCGGCGCCCGGCTCCTTGAAGCTGCCCTTGCCGCGGCCGCCCGCGTGGATCTGGGCCTTGACGACCCAGAGCGGCCCGTCGAGCGCGCCGGCGGCTGTCTTGGCTTCCTCGGCCCGCAGGACGATGCGGCCATCCGACACGGGGGCACCGTAGGAGCGAAGCAGAGCCTTCGCCTGATACTCATGGATGTTCATGAAACTGTCCCGTTTTGCTGCGTTCAGGGACAGTTATTCACATAAGTGTGGCGGCAAGATAAACGGGTTTCTGCCCCGGCCCCCCGAATAGCGGCGGTTTTTCGCCCTTTGTGATCACAGGGGTAAATCGTGTGATCACAAGGGGGCCGTTTCAGGTCGATTCGTCACGCCTGGTGTTTTTATGGTACGGCAGGGAACATTACGGCACGCAACGCGGTTGTCCCACGAGGGCGTCTTGTGCGCCACGCGGGACAGATCATCACGATCAGCACAGGAGAGGATTTGATTTATGGCAGATAATGGCAATGGATGGTTGAGCGGCAAGGTACTGGCCGTGGCGCTTGTCGCGCTGGTGGGCTGGGGGATCGGCATCTACTCCCTGACCGCGAAATCGCAATTGCAGAACGAGTACGACGCGCAGGAGGAAGTGGTGGGGTCGCTTCAGCAGGCGCGGACGGAGCTGGGTGAGCTGGAGCCGCGGGTGGGCGAGCTGCGGGAGTCGGAGACGACCCTGAGCGAGCAGGTCGGCACGCTGGAAGAGGAAGTGGCCCAGCGCACCGAGCGCAGCGAGGCGCTGGCGGGCGAGATTTCCTCGCAGGAGGAACAGCTTGCGGAGCTGAAGAGCGAGGCGGAGCCGCTGCAGAAGGTGCTGGATGATTACGAGAGCCGCAGCACCGAGCTGAGCCAGAAGATCAGCGAGCAGAGCGATCAGCTGGCCGAGGTCGGAGAGCGGCTTGAGGCGGCACGGGCCGAGGAAGCCGAGCTGCGGGAGACGCAGGCGCGGCTGACCGAAGAGGTGGCCAAGCTGTCGGAAGAGGCCGCCACGGCGGAGGAAACCCTTCAGGCGACGGTGGAGCAGGAAGCGACCCTGCGCAAGGAGATGGAGACGCTGCAGGCCGACGTGTCGGGATTGCAGGACCAGCGGATCAAGCTGGACGACTCGGTCGACAAGCTGACCGAGCAGCAGGCCGCGCTGCAGGAGGACGTGGCCGCCGCCGAGGCGCAGCGGGCCGAGCTGCAGCAGGTGGTGACGACGCTGACCGAGCAGGTCGAGGAGCGGTCGAACAAGCTGTTGGAAATCGAGCGGCGGATGACCGAGCTGAACAGCCAGTCGGAGAGCCGGTTGCTGGAAATCGGGCCAGCGAGCGAGGCGGCCGGTTCGGCCGAGAGCGGGTCGGATCAGCCTGAGAGCGCGCCGGCCGAGAGCGGCGCTGCGGCGCAATCCTCGCAGAGCGGCGAGAGCCAGTCGGGCGAGGCATCGCAGAGCGGTTCCGAAGACGGTGGCGATGCGGCGCAGGGCGAGCAGCAGGACGGCGCTGCCTCGGGTGAGGACAGCGGTTCGGAAAGCGGCAATGCCCAGGGTGGGCAGGCCGAAGACGGCGCCGAAGGTCAGTCTGCCACGGAAGGCGACAGCGCCCCGACCACGGGTAGCGATGAGGGCGATGCGGCCGAGAGCGGATCGTCAGGCGCCGAAGAGGGCGCCGAGAGCGGCAGTGCCGACAGCGAAGGGGCCGAAGAGGGCTCCGATGCCGGGTCGACCACTCAGGGCGAAAGTGGCGACAGCGAGTCGTCGGAGGAGACTCAGCCGGCCGAGGAAGAGCCTGCCGAGGAAGAGGTCGAGGAAGAGGAGAGCGGATCGAACTGATCGCGCCATACTTCCGGCCATGAAAAAACGCGCCCGGGGTGATCCGGGCGCGTTTTCTTTTGGTCGGGTCCGTCGAAAGCTCAGGCCAGCGAGCTATCGATTTCCTTGCAGGCGTCGACGAGGCCCTTCACGGCCTTGACGGAGGTGTCGAACATCTTCTGCTCTTCCGAGTTGAGCTTGATGTTCATGATCCGCTCGATCCCGCCGGCGCCGATGACGGTGGGCACGCCCACATACATCTGCTTCACGCCGAGGTCGCCGTCGCAATAGGCGGCGCAGGGCAGGACGCGCTTCTGGTCCTTGAGGTAGGCTTCGGCCATTTCGATGGCCGAGGTGGCCGGCGCGTAGAAGGCGGAGCCGGTTTTCAGGAGGCCCACGATCTCGGCGCCGCCGTCACGGGTGCGCTGGACGATGCTGTCGAGCTTGTCCTGCGTCGTCCAGCCCATCTCCACGAGGTCGGGCAGCGGGACGCCGGCGACGGTGGAATAGCGGACGCAGGGCACCATGGTGTCGCCGTGGCCGCCGAGGACGAAGGCGGTGACGTCTTTCATCGAAACGCCGAATTCGAGGCTGAGGAAGTGGCGGAAGCGGGCGCTGTCGAGCACGCCGGCCATGCCGCAGACCTTCTCGGCCGGAAGGCCGGAGAATTTCTGCAGCGCCCAGACCATCGCGTCGAGCGGGTTGGTGATGCAGATGACGAAGGCGTTCGGCGCGTTGGCCTTGATGCCTTCGCCGACGGCCTTCATGACCTTGAGGTTGATGCCGAGAAGGTCGTCGCGGCTCATCCCCGGTTTGCGGGGGACACCGGCGGTGACGATGCAGACATCGGCGCCGGCGATGTCGGCGTAATCCTGCGTGCCCTTGAGCGTTGCATCGAAGCCTTCGGACGGGCCGGATTCGGCGATGTCGAGCGCCTTGCCCTCGGGGGTGCCTTCGGCGATGTCGAAGAGGACGACATCGCCCAGTTCCTTGAGGGCTGCGAGATGGGCGAGCGTGCCGCCGATCTGTCCTGCGCCGATGAGGGCGATCTTGGGTCTGGCCATTGGAAAACTCTCCGGTGGTTTGAATTTTGCAATGGCCTAGTCTCAAAGCGGCAGCCACGCAAGGGTGCCGCGATGCGGCGGTGGCGATGGCTGGGGCTGTTGCTTTCGGTTGCGGTGGGATAATCCCTTGGAAATCTGGTGATTTAGAGGCGGGTCGCATGGGCGGGTTCGGCTGGGAAGTTTACGCGATCGGGGCATTTGCCGCCTGTTTCGCGGGCATATCGAAGGGCGGGTTCGGGTCGGGCGCGGCCTTTGCCAGCGCCACGATTCTGGCGCTGGTGATGCCGCCGGGGATGGCGCTGGGGATCATGCTGCCGCTGCTGATGCTGATCGACGTCTCGACGCTCAGGCCCTACTGGCGGCAGTGGAGCTGGCCCGATGCGCGGCTTCTGGTGCTGGGAGCGTTGCCGGGGGTGGCGCTGGGCGCGGCACTTTACACGGTGGCGGAGCCGGACCTGTTCCGGCTGCTGATCGGGGCGGTGGCGCTGGTCTTCGTGGGGTGGCAGTTGTCGGGCCGGCTGGGACTGTTGCGGATCGGCAAGCGGGAGCTGCCGCCATGGGGCGGTGCGCTGGCGGGCGTGGTGGCCGGGTTCACCAGCTTCATCAGCCACGCGGGCGGGCCGGCGGTGGCGGTGTACCTGCTGTCGAAGAAGGTGGGCAAGACGCCGTTCCAGGCGACGACGGTGCTGGTGTTCGGGCTGATCAACCTGGCGAAGGTGGTGCCCTATGCGTTCCTGGGGATCTTTACGCGGGAGACGCTGGTCTTCGATCTGGCGATGGCGCCCTTCGCGTTGCTGGGGGCCTATATCGGGGTGAAGGCGCACCGGCTGGTGCCGGAGGGCCTGTTCTTTTCGATCACCTATGTCCTGTTGACGGTGACCGGCAGCAAGCTGATCTGGGACGCGTTGACCTGAGTGCGGTCAGGCGTCGGTGCCGGGGGCGGGCGGGGCTTCGGCCAATGTCTCGAACGCCTGGCCGCTGGCGATCATGCAGGTGAGCCCCTGTGCGGTGGTGACGATGATCGTCCAGGTGCCGGTTTCGGCGGAGGCGAACACCTCGACCACCGCATTGTTGGCGCCGAGGCCGATGGATTGGCGGGATTCGCCGTAGCGGTCGGCCAGCCGGTCGAGCACGACATCGCGCGGGGCGCAGTTGGAGGCGGCCGCAGTTGTGCCGAGCGTGGCGGCGGCGGTGGCAACGGCCATGACAAGCGACTTGATCATCTTCCTTATCCTTTCCGGAACGGGCCCCGAGAGGGCGTGTGCCGAAAGCCTGTCGGTCACCTTGCCAAAAGAAGGTTAACGGACCGTGCGCCGCGGGGTTCGCTGCAATGCGGCGCGAAATCGCTTGAACTTTTCGGGCGAAAAGTGGCAGGACTGCGCAAGAAAATTTCCGTCACCTGCCAGACGAGGACCAGCAGATGGACCTGACGACGCATCCCTATCGTTCCGTGCTTTATATCCCCGGCTCGAAGGAGCGGGCGCTGGAGAAGGCGATGAGCCTGCCGACCGATGCCATCATCTTCGATCTCGAGGATGCGGTGGCACCGGATGCCAAGGCCGAGGCGCGGGAGACGCTGGCAAGGGCGCTGAAGGAGAACGATTTCGGCAAGCGGGCCAAGGTGGTGCGGATCAACGCGCTGACCACGGAATGGGGCAACGAGGATGTGCGGGTGCTGAAGGATGCGGGCGCCGATATTTTCCTGCTGCCCAAGGTGAACACGCCGACGGACGTGGATGCGCTGGCCGACATGCTGGCGCCGGACATGCCGATCTGGGTGATGATGGAGACGCCGGTGAGCGTGTTCAACGCGCGCGAGATCGCGGCGCATCACCGGGTGACCGGGCTGGTGACGGGGACGAACGACCTGACCAAGGATCTTGGCTGTCGCACGCGGGCCGACCGGCTGCCGCTGATGACGGCGCTGCAGATGATCGTGATGGCGGCCAGGGCGGCGCGGGGCGTGGTGGCGATTGACGGTGTGTATAACCGGTTCCGCGATGGCGACGGGCTGAAGGCGGAGTGTGAACAGGGGCGCGACCTTGGCTTCGACGGCAAGACGCTGATCCACCCGGCGCAGATCGAGGTGACGAACACGGCCTTCGCGCCGACGCAGTCGGAGATCGATCTGGCCGGGCGGCAGATCGCGGCCTATGAAGAGAGCATGAAGTCGGGGCAAGGTGTGGCCGTTGTCGACGGGCAGATCGTCGAGAACCTGCACGTGGTGGCGGCGCAGCGCATCCTTGCGAAAGCCCGGGCGATTTCGGAACTGGCAGCGGAGTAGAGCGCATGATCTGGCTTATCCTCGGGGTTCTGCTTTGGACCCTTGCACATTTGTTCAAACGGATCGCACCGGGGCCGCGGGCCTCGATGGGCGACGGGGGCAAGGGCGCGGTGGCGGTGAGCCTGCTTGTCGCGATCGTGCTGATGGTGATCGGCTACCGGATGGCGGAAGGCGCGTTTTTCTGGGGCCGGACGCCGATGACGGCGGGGATCAACAACCTGCTGATGCTGGTGGCGGTCTACCTGTTCGCCGCGTCGGGCATGAAGACGGCGGTGGCGCGGAAGATGCGGCATCCGATGCTGGCGGGCGTGAAGACATGGGCGCTGGCGCATCTGCTGGTGAATGGTGACGTGCCGTCCTTCGTGCTGTTCGGCGGGCTGCTGGCCTGGGCGGTGATCGAGGTGATCGTGATCAACCGGTCGGAGCCCGAGTGGGTGCCGCCGGAGCCTGCGCCCGCGCGCAAGGAGATCATGGCCGTGGTGGGCACGGTGGTGGTGTTCGGGGTGATCGCCCTGATCCACGGCTGGCTGGGCTATCCTGTTTTCGGGTGAGAGAGATGAAACTTTACAGATTCCTGAGCGCCGATGACACGTCGGCCTTTTGCCACAAGGTGACCGAGGCGCTGAACAAGGGCTGGGCGCTGCATGGCTCGCCCACCTATGCCTATGACGCGGCGAACGGCGTGATGCGGTGCGGGCAGGCGGTGGTGAAAGAGGCCGAGGGCACGTATTCGCCGGACGCCAAGCTGGGAGAGCAGTGAGCATGGCGAAGACCAACCCGGGGCGGTTTTTCGAGGACTACACGGTCGGCGAGACGATCCAACACGCGGTGCCGCGTACGGTGTCGGGGGGCGAGCGGGCTTTGTACCATGCGCTCTATCCCGCAAGGCATGCGCTGTATTCTTCGGATGAGTTTGCGAAGGGGTGCGGGCTGTCGGGGGCGCCGATCGACGATTGGGCGGCGTTTCACGTGGTGTTTGGGAAGACGGTGCCGGATATCTCGCTGAACGCCTTGGCGAATTTGGGCTATGCCGAGGGGCGGTGGCTGAAACCCGTCTGGCCCGGGGATACGCTGCGCTCGACCTCGGAGGTGATCGGGGTGAAGCAGAATTCGAACGGCAAATCCGGTGTCGTCTGGGTGCGCACGAAGGGGGTGAACCAGCGGGACGAGGTGGTGCTCGAGTACGTGCGCTGGGCGATGGTGCGGAAATTCGATCTGGACGCACCGGCGCCGGAGACGGTGATTCCGGAGCTGAAGCCGGTGCTGGAGGCGTCGGACCTGGTGGTGCCCGAGGGGCTGGATTTCACCGGGTACGATTTCACGCTGGCGGGCGAGCCGCACCGGTGGGGCGATTACGAGGTGGGCGAGGTGATCGACCATGTCGACGGGGTGACCGTCGAGGAGGCCGAGCACATGATGGCCACGCGGCTTTGGCAGAACACCGCGAAGGTGCATTTCGATGCGAGCCTGCGGGAGGATGGCAAGCGGCTGATCTATGGCGGGCACGTCATTTCGATGGCGCGGGCGCTGTCGTTCAACGGGCTGGCCAATGCGCAGATCGTGGCCGGGCTGAACGGGGGCGCGCATGCGAACCCGTGTTTCGCCGGTGACACGATCAAGGCGTGGTCGGAGGTTCTGGACAAGGCCGAGACCGGCGCGCCGGGGGTGGGTGCGATCCGGCTGCGGCTGGTGGCGGTGAAGGGCGGGGAGGCGTTCACGCTGAAGGGCGAGGACGGGAAGTACCTGCCGCACGTGATGCTGGACCTCGATTATTGGGCGCTCATGCCGAAGTGACGGCGCTTTGGGGCGGCTGTCGGGATTTTGAGTATTTGGACCAAGAAGAAGCCCGGGGGGTGCCTCGGGCTTTTCCGTGCTGGGCAGGGCGCGCGGGATTGGTCATTCTGGGCACATGGTCTTGCGTGGTCTCTTTCACCTGATGATGTTGGGCGCGGCGGTGCCGGCGGCGGCGTGCGAGATCGCGCTGGTGCTGGCGGTGGATGTCTCGGGCTCTGTCGACCGGCATGAATACGGCATCCAGATGCAGGGGCTGGCCGAGGGGCTGCGCGACGGATCCGTGAGCGAGGCGCTGGTGGCGGGCGAGGCGGCGGTGATGGTGATGCACTGGACCGGTTCGTCGCGGCAGGAGGTGGTGGTGCCCTGGACCAGGATCACCGGGTTCGACGTGCTGGAGCGATTCGCGGACGAGGTGGAGCGGGCGCCGCGGCAGTGGCGGAATTTCTCGACCGCGATCGGGGAGGCGCTGGTGTTCGCGCGGGACAGGCTGGCGGAGGGGCCGGAGTGCGAGCGGCGGGTGATCGACATTTCCGGCGACGGGTCGTCGAACGAGGGGATCGACCCCGTGGCGGTGCGGGCGGCGTTGCAGGCCGAGGGCATCGTGGTGAACGCGCTGGTGATCGAGGGGGCGGAGCCGATGATGACCGAGTATTTCTGGGAGAACGTGATCCTGGGGCCGGGGGCGTTTGTGATCACAGCCAACAGCTATGCCGAATATCCCGCGCGGATGCGGCGGAAACTGCTGCGGGAGGTGGCGAAGCAGATATCGGTGCGGGAGGGTGGCAAAGGGGAGGGGCGTTTGTGATCACACGCATGTGCTTGTGATCACGTATGGGCCAAATGCGACGAAATGCCTGCAAAAACCGGGATTTCGCTCTTTGCATGCGTGACACACAAGTTAAAACGTAGGAGAAGGAAGCCGAGTGACCGGCCACGCGCCGGGCAGGCTTTTGTCTTGCGCCTGCCGCAAACACGAAAGGGACCGATCCATGGCAGATGTGAACCGCGGCAACCGCCCGCTTTCACCCCACCTGACAATCTATCGCCCGCAGCTGACCTCGATCACCTCGATCCTGACGCGGATCACCGGCAACGCGCTGCTGCTGGCGGCGGTGCTGATCGTGTGGTGGTTCCTGGCGGCCGCGACCTCGGCCGAGGCGTTCGCCACGGCGGACGGGGTGATCACCAGCCTGCTGGGCGACGTGGTCATGTTCCTGTCGCTCTGGGCACTGTGGTATCACACGCTGGCGGGCATCCGGCACCTGATCTGGGACAGCGGCGCGATGCTGGACATCCCGAGTGCCGAGAGGCTGGGCTGGTCGGCGATCGGGGGCTCGGTGATCCTGACCGTCGTCACCGCCATCATCATCTACTGAGGAGGACGGGATGCGTTATCTGACCGACCGCAAGCGCGCCGTCGGCCTTGGTTCGGCCAAGACCGGGGTGCATCATTTCTGGGCGATGAAGCTGTCCTCGGTGGCGCTGCTCGTCCTGATCCCGCTGTTCGTGTTCACCTTCGGGCCGATGCTGGGCGAGCCGCACGAGGACGTGGTGGCCCATTTCGCGCGGCCCTTCCCGGCGATCGTCGCGGCGCTGACCCTGATCGCGGGCTTCAAGCATTTCAGCGACGGCGTGCGCGTGATGATCGAGGATTACGTGCTGGGCGGGAAGCGGAAATACGCGATCATCCTGATGACCTGCGTGAGCTACGGGCTGATGGTGACGGGCCTGTTCGCCATCGCCAAGATCGCCCTTTGAGACCGGAGAGCTGAGAGACATGGCTGCATACGAATACGAGACGCATGATTATGACGTCGTTGTCGTGGGCGCCGGCGGTGCCGGGCTGAGGGCGACGCTGGGGATGGCCGAGCAGGGCTTGCGCACGGCCTGTGTGACGAAGGTGTTCCCGACGCGGTCGCACACCGTGGCGGCGCAGGGCGGCATTGCCGCGAGCCTTGGCAACATGGGGCCGGATAGCTGGCAATGGCACATGTACGATACGGTGAAGGGGTCGGACTGGCTGGGCGACACGGACGCGATGGAGTACCTCGCGCGGGAGGCGCCGAAGGCGGTTTACGAGCTGGAGCATTACGGCGTGCCGTTCTCGCGCACCGAGGAGGGCAAGATCTACCAGCGCCCCTTCGGCGGGCATACGACCGAGTTTGGCGAAGGCCCGCCGGTGCAGCGCACCTGTGCCGCCGCCGACCGGACCGGCCATGCGATCCTGCATACGCTGTACGGTCAGAGCCTGAAGCAGAAGGCGGAGTTCTATATCGAGTATTTCGCCATCGACCTGATCATGAGCGATGACGGCGCCTGCACCGGCGTGGTGTGCTGGAAGCTTGATGATGGCACGATGCATGTCTTCAACGCGAAGATGGTGGTGCTGGCGACCGGCGGTTATGGCCGGGCGTATTTCAGCGCGACCTCGGCGCATACCTGCACCGGCGATGGCGGCGGCATGGTGGCGCGGGCCGGTCTGCCGCTTCAGGACATGGAGTTCGTGCAGTTTCACCCGACGGGAATTTACCGCTCGGGCTGCCTGATCACGGAAGGCGCGCGGGGCGAGGGCGGCTACCTCACCAACAGCGAGGGCGAGCGGTTCATGGAGCGCTATGCGCCCAACTACAAGGACCTTGCACCGCGCGACTATGTCAGCCGGTCGATGACCATGGAGATCCGGGAAGGCCGGGGTGTGGGCGAGAACGGGGATCACATCCACCTGAACCTCAGCCACCTGCCCGCCGAGGCGCTGAACCTGCGGCTTCCGGGGATCTCGGAATCGGCGCGGATTTTTGCCGGGGTGGACGTGACCAAGGAGCCGATCCCGGTGCTGCCGACCGTGCATTACAACATGGGCGGTATTCCGACGAATTACTGGGGCGAGGTTCTGAACCCGACCGAGTCTGACCCGCATGCCGTGGTGCCGGGCCTGATGGCCGTGGGCGAGGCGGGCTGTGCCAGCGTGCACGGGGCGAACCGGCTTGGGTCGAACTCGCTGATCGACCTCGTGGTGTTCGGCCGGGCCGCGGCCATTCGCGCGGGCAAGGTGGTGGATGCCGAGAGCGCCGTGCCGGCGACGAACACCGGCCAGGTGGAGAAGGCGTTCGAGCGGTTCGACGGGCTGCGCCATGCCGATGGCGGCACGCCGACGGCCGAGCTCAGGCTGGAGATGCAGCGGACGATGCAGGAAGACGCCGCCGTGTTCCGGACGTCGAAGACACTGGCCGAGGGTGTCAAGAAGATGGACGGGATCGCCGCCAAGATGGGCGATATCAAGGTCACCGACCGGAGCCTTGTGTGGAACTCCGACCTGATGGAGACGCTGGAGCTGACCAACCTGATGCCCAACGCGCTGGCCACGATTGCCGGAGCCGAGGCGCGGCAGGAAAGCCGCGGCGCCCATGCGCACGAGGATTTCACCAAGCGCGACGACGAGAACTGGCGCGTGCACACCATCGCGCGGGTCGAGGGCAAGGACGTCAAGCTGAGCTATCGGCCGATCATCGAGGATCCGCTGACCACCGAGAAGGAAGGCGGCATTGCGCTGAAGAAGATCGCGCCGAAGGAACGGACGTTCTGACCCGGCGATGGCGGGCGCGACTGCCATAGGACGGGAGGCCGGATGGGCCCTGTACCGGATAGCACTGCGATGACGGCGTGGCCGCAGCTCGGGATCACACCCGGGCCGGTGCTGCGCGTCTTCGGGATGCGGCGGTCGGGGAACCATGCGGTGATCAACTGGCTGGCGCGGAACGCGCCGGGGGGGCGGTCGTTGTTCTTCAACAACTGCACGCCCGGGCGGAAGCCCTTCGAGACCTATCGCGCCGTCGAGATCGACGGGGAGCGCGTGGCGGGGAACGGCGGCGACCCGGTGAAGCTGGCGGCGAGGGCCGGCGACGGGACGGCGCTGATCCTGTCCTACGAGGATGCGATGCCGAACGAGCGGCGCAAGCGGCCGATGTCGGTGGGCGTGGACGAGGCGGCCATCAGCCATGACGTCGTGATCTGCCGGGGGTTCCTGAACTGGGCGGCGTCGCTTTTGAAGAAGGTGCAGGGGAATGAGGCCTTTACCGCGCCACAGCGGGTTGGGATCGTTCTGAAGGCGCTGGGCGGGTATTCCAGCATGCTGGAGCTGGCGAGGGCCGAGGCGGAGCCGGGCGTGGTGGTGATCCGGTACGAGCCGTGGATGACCGATGCCGGGTACCGGGCCGGGCTGCTGGAGCGGCTGGGCTTCGAGGCGCGCGATGACGGGTTGGGCGAGGTGCAGCGCTATGGTAACGGTTCCTCCTTCCAGGCGGAGGCGGGGGCGGTGGAAGAGCTGAACACGCTCGAGCGCTGGAAGGAAATGAGAGACGACCCGGAATACCGGATCGTCATGTGGCTTGCGGCGCAGGACGTGGATCTTTGCGACAAGCTCGAGACGGTTTACCCCGACGATGCAAGGCAGCTTGTGAAGCTGCGGCAGAGCGGGCAGGCGGGCAGGGCCCCGCAACAGAATTCGGCGCAGGACACTGCGCAAGCGCAAATCCTCAGGAGGAATTGACATGGTCGAACTGGCACTGCCGAAGAACTCGCGCATCAAGACGGGCAAGACGTGGCCCAAGCCCGAGGGTGCCACGAACGTGCGCAAGTTCCAGATCTACCGCTGGAACCCCGATGACGGGCAGAACCCGCGCGTGGATACGTATTTCATCGACATGGATGATTGCGGGCCGATGGTTCTTGATGCGCTGATCAAGATCAAGAACGAGATCGACCCGACGCTGACCTTCCGCCGGTCGTGCCGCGAGGGGATCTGCGGGTCGTGCGCGATGAATATCGACGGGATCAACACGCTGGCCTGTATCTATGGGATGGACGAGATCAGGGGCGACGTGAAGATCTATCCGCTGCCGCATATGCCGGTGGTGAAGGATTTGATTCCGGATCTTACGCATTTCTATGCCCAGCACGCGAGCATCATGCCGTGGCTGGAAACCAAGACGAACCGCCCGGCGAAAGAGTGGAAGCAGTCGATCGAGGACCGCGAGAAGCTGGATGGCCTGTATGAATGCGTGATGTGCGCCTCGTGCTCGGCCGCGTGTCCGAGCTATTGGTGGAACGGGGACAAGTACCTCGGGCCGGCGGCGCTGTTGCATGCGTATCGCTGGATCATCGACAGCCGCGACGAGGCGACGGGCGAGCGGCTGGATGACCTGGAAGATCCGTTCAAGCTGTACCGGTGCCACACGATCATGAACTGTGCCAAGACCTGTCCCAAGGGGCTGAACCCGGCCAAGGCGATTGCCGAGATCAAGAAGATGATGCTGGAGCGCACGGTGTGAGCGGCACGTCGGAGCGCCCTTCGCTCGACTTCAAGTCGAAGGAGGAGTTCCGGGCGGTCTGTCACCAGTTGGCGATGCGGATGCATTACCTCAACCGGGTCGCCATGGGGGAGCAGAAGTTCTCGTTTGAGGTGGCGGAGCTTCTGTCCCGGCTGGGCCGGGTTTTCGACGAGCATTACGACGACGAGGAGACCCGCCGGGCCTTTGGCGACGGCTGGGAGAAGGGCGCGCTGAATGACGAGGAGCGGCGCGCCTACCTGTACGGGCTGCTTTACGACAAGGCCTGACGCGCCGTTTCTGTAGACGCGGACGTGGCTTGCTCCCTAACCTGAGGGTGAAAGGGAGGCGCGTATGGCGGAGACGGACGTCATCATCATCGGGGGCGGGCTGGCCGGGCTAGTCGCGGCATATGAGGCGGTGCAGCGGGGCCGGAAGGTTGTGGTGCTGGACCAGGAGGGGCCGCAATCGCTGGGCGGGCAGGCGTTCTGGAGCCTTGGCGGGCTGTTCATGATCGACACGCCCGAGCAGCGGCGGATGGGAATACGCGACAGCCGGGCGCTGGCGGCGCAGGACTGGATGGGCAGCGCGGGGTTCGACCGGGACGAGGATGCGATGCCGCGGGCCTGGGCGGAGGCGTACCTGGATTTCGCGGCCGGGGAGATGCGGGGGTACCTGCACGATATCGGCCTGCGTTGGTTCCCGGTGGTGGGCTGGGCCGAGCGGGGCGGCGGCAAGGCGGACGGGCACGGCAATTCGGTGCCGCGGTTTCATATTACATGGGGGACCGGTGAGGGGATCGTCGCGCCTTTCGTGCGGGCGGCGGAGGCGGCCGAGGCGAAGGGGCTGCTGGAGTTTCGGTTCCGGCATCGGGTGACGGCGCTGGACGTGGAGGCCGGGCGGGTGACCGGGGTGCGCGGCGACGTGCTGGCCGAGGACGGTGCAAGGCGCGGGGCGTCGACCAGCCGCGAGATCGTGGGGGATTTCGCAATCAAGGCCGAGAGCGTGATCGTCGCGAGCGGCGGGATCGGCGGGGATCATGAGAAGGTGCGGCGACTGTGGCCGGAGGCGCGGCTGGGCAAGGCGCCGGAGGTGATGGTTTCGGGCGTGCCGGATTACGTGGATGGCGCCATGCAGGAGGTGGCCAAGGGCGCCGGGGCGGCGGCGATCAACGAAGACCGGATGTGGCATTATACCGAGGGGCTGACGAACTGGGATCCGATCTGGCCCAATCACGGGATTCGCATCCTGTCGGGGCCGTCGTCGATGTGGTTCGACGCGCTGGGCGTGCGGATGGAGGCGCCGTGTTTGCCGGGGTTCGATACGCTGGCGACGTTGAAGCGGATACTCTCGACGGGGCACGGGCATAGCTGGTTCATCCTGACGCAGAGCATCATCGAGAAGGAGTTCGCCCTTTCGGGGAGCGAGCAGAACCCCGACCTGACCAGCGGGAAATGGCGGGCGGTTTTGAAGGAGCGGCTTGGCAAGGGTGCGACGCGGGCGGTGGAGGCGTTCAAGGAGAAGGGCGCGGATTTCGTCGTGGCGGACGGGTTCGAGGAGCTGGTCGAGGGGATGAACCGGATCACACCGGAGGTGCCCTTGGATGCGGCGAAGCTGCGGCGGCAGATCGAGGCAAGGGATGCGCAGTTGGAGAACCCCTTTGCCAAGGATGCGCAGATCATCGCGATCCGGCAGGCGCGGGCGTATCGGGGTGACCGGCTGATCCGGACGGCGAAACCGCATGCGATACTGGACCCGGAAAAGGGGCCGCTGATTGCCGTCCGGCTGAACATCCTGACGCGGAAGTCGCTGGGGGGCTTGCACACGGGGCTTGATGGCCGGGTGTTGCGGGCGGATGGCACTGTGTTCGAGGGGCTTTACGCGGCGGGCGAGGTCGCGGGCTTCGGCGGGGGCGGGTATCACGGGTACAACGCGCTGGAGGGGACGTTCCTTGGCGGGTGCATCTTCTCGGGGCGCGTGGCCGGGCGGGGGGCCTAGGCGGCCTACACCCTGTGCGGCAGGGCTGATAGGGTGGCGGGCGTAACCGCAAGGGAGCTGTCACCGTGATCATCGTCGCCGGGCTGATCATCGCCTTCGTGCTTGTGCTCGTATTTTCTAACCGGGCGACGCGGAACTGCCGCTGGCGGGCCGTACGGTCGGGCGACAAGGACGGCGAGGCGATGTATCGCTGTGCGGCCTGTGGCGCGGTGGTCTTTACATCGACCGGCAAAGAGCCTTTGCATTGCCGGGTGAACCAGCCGGAGAAGAAGGAGTGACAGGATGCGGGAACCGAAGGATGCCGAGGCGCGCCGGGCGGTAAAGCCGGTGATCTGCTATCCGAACGCGACGCTGCCGGTGCCGGACCTGGAGCTGTATGCCAAGGCGCGGGGCGGGGCGGAGAAGATCGCCGAGGTCAGGGTCGAACCGCGGGAGGCGGCGACGTTCCGGGCGGAGGCCGGTCAGTTCTTTCGGATCAGCAGTATCGAGGGGCCGCAGGTGGGCGACCTGAACCTGTGGAACGCGCATGACCTGTCGGAGCGGTTCTATTCCGGCAAGTCGCGGGCGCTGCATGGCACGCACCTGACGGAGGGGGAACGGATGTGGTCGTCCTTCCCGTATCTGCGGCCGATGGCGACGATCACGGGCGATACGCTGGGCTGGTACGGGATCGACGGGTTCGGTGGCTCGGTGCATGACGTGATCGGGACACGGTGCGATCCATATACGGGCAACCTGCTGGCGGGGTCGCAGTATCATCATTGCTGTCATTCCAACCTGACGCGGGCGCTGGCGGACGAGTTGGGGGTACCGCTGGAGGAGGCGGAGGGCCATGTGCATGACGTGCTCAATGTCTTCATGTGCACCGGGTTCACGCGGGATACGGGCCAGTATTTCATGAAGGCGAGCCCGGTTCGGCCCGGCGATTACCTGGAGTTCTTTGCCGAGATCGATGTGCTGGGCGCGCTGTCGGCCTGTCCGGGCGGGGATTGCTCGGCCGAGCATTCGAGCGACACGGCGGACTGCCATCCGCTTCTGGTGGAGGTGTTCGCGCCGCAGGCCGGGGCATTGGACGGGTGGGAGAGCCCGGCGGTGAACGGCTATGACCGGAGCCACGGGCGGGCGGTTTGAGCCGCCTGTTCCCTTCCCGACACGACGAAAAACCCCGCCCGAAGGCGGGGTTTTCCAGATAATCCGTTGCCGGAAAAGCTCAGCCCTGGCGGGCTTTGAACCGCCGCTGGGTCTTGTTGATCACGTAGACGCGGCCTTTGCGGCGCACGACGCGGCAATCGCGGTGCCGGTTCTTGAGCGAACGGAGCGAGTTCTTGACCTTCATCGGTCCTCTCCTCTTTGGTCGCGGCGCGGGCCAGCGCCTTGGTTTCGCGGGCGTTCCGCTGGGTGCGGAACAGTGAATTCATGGTGGGCGATACTAGGTTCGAACTAGTGACCCCTTCGATGTCAACGAAGTGCTCTACCACTGAGCTAATCGCCCATGAATACCAGAACGGACCAGCACCCCAATAAATTGGGGCGCGGAAATCCGCGCCGGTGAGGGAGGTCTATAAAAGGAGTCGGAAACGGGATCAAGGGCTTTTAGAAGTGCAATTTCGGTCTATGATACCGACGAGCAGGAGGTTCGATGCACAGGCTTGCGTTCCAGATAACCCATCCCGAGCGGCGCACCACGTCGGTGGTTTTCGCATCGCCGCATAGCGGGCGGGATTATCCGCGGAGTTTCCTGAAGCAATCGGCCCTGAACGAACATGCGATCCGCAGTTCGGAAGATGCCTTCGTTGATGACCTGTTCGAGAGCGCGCCGGCGCATGGCGCGCCGTTGCTCTGCGCCGCGGTGCCGCGGGCCTATGTCGACCTGAACCGCAGCGCGGACGAGCTTGACCCGGCGCTGATCGAGGGGGTGCGCAAGGCGGGGCACAACCCGCGCGTGGCCTCGGGGCTGGGCGTGGTGCCGCGCGTGGTGGCGAACGGGCAGGTGATCTATACCGGCAAGATCAGCCGGGCCGAGGCGGACCGGCGGATCGAGACCTACTGGCGGCCCTATCACGCCGCGCTGCGCCTGCAATTGACCGAGGCGCAGCGGCAATTCGGGCAGGCGATCCTGATCGACTGTCACTCGATGCCGCACGAGGCGATGGATTCGGTGGCGCGCTCGGGTGTGCGCCGGCCCGACGTGGTGCTGGGCGACCGGTTCGGCGCGGCGGCGGGCGAGCAGATCGTCGACCGGATCGAGGAGGCGTTCTACAATGCCGGGCTGGTGGTGACGCGGAACACGCCCTTTGCCGGGGCCTATATCACCCAGCATTACGGCCGGCCGTCGAATGGCCATCACGCGGTGCAGGTGGAGATCGACCGGTCGCTCTACATGGACGAGGAGTCGATTCGGCCGAATTCGCGGTTCCGCACCTTCAAGCGGCTGCTGGACGGGGTGATCGGAGAGATTGCCGCGATCGGCCGGCCGGTGGAACAGCCGCTGGCTGCGGAATAATCCATTAGCGCAAGGCGCGGCCCTTGATGATGGCGTCGCTTCCGAAGCGTCGGCGGATCTCGTCGCTGGCGCGTTCGGCCATGCCGCGGGCGCGGGCCTCGGGATCCAGCAGGTCGCCGGAGAGGTCGGCGCCGTCCTCGGCCACGAGGTGCGAGATGCCGACGCCGATCAGCCGGTAGGGCGATTTGTGATCGACCTGTGCCATCAGGTGGGTGGCGGTGCGGTAGATCGTGTCGGCCATCTGGGTGGCGTCGCGCAGGGCGAGGCGGCGGGTGATGAGGGAAAAGTCGGCGCGCTTGAGTTTCAGCGTGACGACGCGGCCGGCGAGGCGCTTGGCCTTGGCGCGGTCGGAGACGTTTTCGGAGAGCCGCCAGATATGGCCATCGAGGATGTCGCGGCTGGCGGTGTCCTCGGAAAAGGTGGTTTCGTTGGAGATGGATTTCACCGGCGCATTGGCCGAGACGCGGCGGGCATCCTGACCCCGGGCGAGATGCCAGAGGCGTTCGCCCATCGAGCCGAAGCGCGCGGTGAGGTCTTCGCGGTCCCAGCGCAGGAGGTCGGAGAAGGTGCGGATGCCGGCGCTTTCCAGCGCGGTGCGGGTGGCGTGGCCCACGCCCCAGATCAGGCTGACCGGCCGGTCGCGCAGGAACTCCGCCGTCTCGGCCTTGCCGATGATGGAAAAGCCGCGCGGCTTGTCGAGGTCGGAGGCGACCTTGGCGAGGAACTTGTTGTGGCTGAGCCCGATCGAGCCGGTGAGGCCAAGCTCGTCCTGCATGCGCTTGACGAGACGGGCGAGCATCACGGCGGGCGGGGCGCCGTGCAGGCGCTCGGTTCCGGTGAGGTCGAGGAAGGCCTCGTCGAGGGAGAGGGGTTCGACGTCGGGCGTCAGCTCTTCCATCATCGCGCGGATTTCGCGCGATACGCTGGCATAGACCTCCATCCGGGGTTTCAGGACGACGGCATCGGGGCAGAGCTTCAGCGCCTGGAACATCGGCATGGCCGAGCGCACGCCGCGGATGCGGGCGATGTAGCAGGCGGTGGAGACCACGCCGCGCCGGCCGCCGCCGATGATCAGGGGCTTGTCGCGCAGCTCGGGATTGTCGCGTTTCTCGACGCTGGCATAGAAGGCGTCGCAATCCATGTGGGCGATGGAGAGGGAATGGAGCTCGTCATGCGAGAGCACCCGCGGGCTGCGGCAGGAAGGGCAGCGCGGGCCGGTGTCGAACCGGGTCAGGCAGGTGCGGCAGAGGGACGGCATGTGTCAGGCGCTTGTGTCGGGTCGGGGCGAGCTTACATGGTTTCGGAGCGGAGTTCACCGGGGCACGTGAGGGTTCCGGTCAGAAAACGTCAGCGGCGGGGCGGGCCATGACAGGCGATCCGGAACGGGAATTCGACGGGGCGAAGACCATCCTGCTTCTGGGGGGGCGGCTGGCGGTGATCCGGCGCGACGATATCGAGGGGATCGCCTATCCGGGGCTGCTCGACCTGCCCGGCGGCGGGCGCGAGGGGGATGAAAGCCCCGTGGCCTGTGCCCTGCGGGAGTTGCAGGAGGAGCTGGGGCTGCGGCTTCGGCCCGACGAGCTTGCGTGGCGGCGGTTCTATTCCATCCCGATCCGGGCGTGGTTCTTCGCCGCCGCCCTGCCCGCGCCGAGAGCGGCGGAAGTTCGGTTCGGCAACGAGGGGCAGGGCTGGTTCCTGATGCCGCCCGAGGATTTCGCCGCTTCGGAGGAGGCGGTGCCGCACTTTCGCCCGCGGGTGCTGGAAGGGGTGGCGGCGTTGGGGATTTGAGTATTTGGGCCAAGAAGAAGCGCGGGGCGTGTGCTTCTTCTTGGTGAAAGTATCCCGGGGGCTTGGGGGCTGGCCCCCAATCCGACAGCAGGGTCAGGCGATCTCGCTCAAGATGGCGCGGGCGGCGGCTGCGGGGTCTTCGGCGGCCCAGACCGGGCGGCCGACGACGATGTGGTCGGCGCCGTCCTTCAGGGCCTGTGCCGGGGTGGCGACGCGCTTCTGGTCGCCAAGGGCGGCGCCGGCGGGGCGGACGCCGGGGGTGACGATCAGGCGGCCTTCGGCTTGCGGCAGGGCGCGGATCATCGCGGCTTCTTGTGGCGAGGCGATGACACCGTCTGCGCCGGCCTCGAAGGCGCGGGCGGCGCGTTCGCCGACGAGGTCGGGCACGTCGCCCGGCTTCATCAGCCCGGCATCGAGATCGGCGCGGTCGAGCGAGGTGAGGATGGTGACGGCGAGGATCTTCATATCCTTGGCCGCCGCGCCTTCCTTGGCCGCGCGTACGACATGCGGATCGCCGTGGACGGTGAGGAAATCGAGGTCGAACTGGGCCAGGCCGCGCACGGCGTTCTCGACCGTGGCACCGATGTCGAAGAGTTTCATGTCGAGGAAGATGCGCTTGCCGTGCTCCTGCTTGAGTTCGTTGGCAAGTGCCAGCCCGCCGCCGGTGAGCATGCCGAGCCCGATCTTGTAGAAGGAGACGGCGTTGCCCAGCGCCTCGGTCAGCTGCAGCCCTTCGAGGGCGTTGGGCAGGTCAATTGCGACGATGAGGCGGTCATCGGACATGGCGGGCGCTCCTCTGCGATCGGGGTCGGAACCTTGTCGCGGGGGAGCGGGGCCGGGTCAACCCCCCGCGCGGGAGCGGAGACGCGGGGGGTCGGGGTTGCGGCGGAAGGTCGGGGGCGTCAGCGGGCCGGGACAAGCCCCGGTGACGCGTCTTCAGGCCGCAAGCGGAGCGCCGGGGCGGCGCAACGGGGGTGTTTCGACGCCGTTCGGCACGAGTTGCAGCGCGGCCTCGCCCGGGACGGGGGCGCGGCGCAGGCGCATCGACCGTTCCGGCGCGTGGCGATGCGCGCGCAGGGCCTTGTTGGTCAGGCCCCTGGTGATTACGTTGAAATCCGCGTGCAGTGGCGCGAGGATATGGACGGGGTAGGAATAGACCTCTCCCTCTTCCCTGATCTGTACCAGCGCTTCGAAGGCCGACAGTTCCGGATTGTAGCGGACATCGTCAAAGCCCAGTTTCTCGATAAGCATTGCACTAATCCTTGTGTTGCGACCGCGCGAAGCGGCATACATGTGG
The DNA here is from genome assembly GCF_040223625.1 of Roseovarius sp. Taxonomy (GTDB): domain Bacteria; phylum Pseudomonadota; class Alphaproteobacteria; order Rhodobacterales; family Rhodobacteraceae; genus Roseovarius. Next base: position 42,463 of record NZ_JAVKFX010000024.1, read on the forward strand.
TATAAACGTAAGATATTACGGAAAAGTTCCACGATTCCGTCGGAAGCGGGGTGCATGGGCACGAAATTGCCGGAATAAATGGTTGAGTTCGGTGGATTTTTGCGCTTTTTCGGGGCGCCGGCTGCTTGAATACCACCCGTGCGCCCCCCATTTCGGTTCTCGAGGTTCCCGACAGTCGCATGCCTAACGCTGGGTGCGCCGACCGGGGTGACGCTTGTAAAAAGGAGAAGTAGGGATGGACTTGTCGAAGTTCACCGAGCGGTCGCGTGGCTTTCTTCAGGCGGCGCAGACGATCGCGATGCGGGAGAGCCATCAGAAGCTGGCGCCCGAACATGTTCTGAAAGCATTGATGGACGACGATCAGGGGCTTGCGAGCAACCTGATCAAGCGCGCGGGCGGTCAGCCGCAGCGCGTGGTGCAGTCGCTCGAGCTGTCGCTGGGGAAGATCCCCAAGGTGACGGGCGATGCCGGCCAGGTCTACATGGACAGCCAGACCGGCAAGGTGCTGGACGAGGCCGAGAAGCTGGCCAAGAAGGCCGGCGACAGTTTCGTGCCCGTCGAACGCCTGCTGACCGCGCTGGCCGTGGTGAAGAGCCCGGCGAAGGACGCGCTGGACCAGGGCGGGGTGAGTGCGCAGAGCCTCAACGAGGCGGTGAACGATATCCGCAAGGGCCGGACCGCCGACAGCGCGAGTGCCGAGGATACCTATGAGGCGCTGGAGAAATACGCGCGCGACCTGACCAACACCGCCGAGGATGGCAAGATCGACCCGATCATCGGCCGCGACGACGAGATTCGCCGCGCCATGCAGGTGTTGAGCCGCCGGACCAAGAACAACCCGGTCCTGATCGGTGAGCCGGGCGTGGGCAAGACGGCGATTGCCGAGGGGCTTGCCCTGCGGATCGTCAATGGCGACGTGCCCGAGAGCCTGCAGAACAAGCGTCTGCTGTCGCTCGACATGGGGGCGCTGATTGCCGGGGCGAAGTATCGCGGTGAGTTCGAGGAGCGGCTGAAGGGTGTGCTGAACGAGATCACCAATGCCGCGGGCGAGATCATCCTGTTCATCGACGAGATGCACACGCTGGTGGGCGCGGGCAAGACGGATGGGGCGATGGACGCCGCCAACCTGATCAAGCCGGCGCTGGCAAGGGGTGAGCTGCACTGTATCGGGGCGACGACGCTCGATGAGTATCGCAAGCATGTCGAGAAGGACGCCGCATTGGCCCGCCGGTTCCAGCCGCTGGTGGTGTCGGAGCCGACGGTGGAGGATACGATCAGCATCCTGCGGGGCATCAAGGAGAAGTACGAGCTGCACCACGGTGTGCGGATCTCGGACAGTGCCCTTGTGTCCGCCGCGACGCTGTCGAACCGCTATATCACCGACAGGTTCCTGCCGGACAAGGCGATCGACCTTGTGGATGAGGCCGCCAGCCGCTTGCGGATGGAGGTGGACAGCAAGCCCGAGGAGCTCGACGCGCTCGACCGCGATATCCTGCAGAAGCAGATCGAGGCCGAGGCGCTGCGCAAGGAGGATGATGCCGCCAGCAAGGACCGGCTCGAGAAGCTCGAGAAGGAACTGGCCGAGCTGCAGGAGAAATCCGCCGAGATGACCGCGCAGTGGCAGGCCGAGCGGGACAAGCTGGCCAGCGCGCGCGACCTGAAGGAGCAGCTTGACCGTGCGCGGATCGAGCTGGACCACGCCAAGCGGGAGGGCAACCTCGCCAAGGCGGGGGAGCTGTCCTATGGCGTCATTCCGCAGCTCGAGAAGCAGTTGGCCGAGGCCGAGCGGGCCGAGGAAGACGGCATGATGGTGGAAGAGGCCGTGCGGCCGGAGCAGATCGCCCAGGTGGTCGAGCGCTGGACGGGGATTCCCACCGCCAAGATGCTGGAAGGCGAACGCGAGAAGCTGCTGGGCATGGAAGACAACCTGCACAAGCGGGTGATCGGCCAGGACAGTGCCGTGCGGGCCGTGGCCAACGCGGTGCGCCGGGCGCGCGCGGGGCTCAACGACGAGAACCGGCCGCTGGGCAGCTTCCTGATGCTCGGGCCGACGGGTGTCGGCAAGACCGAGCTGACCAAGGCGGTGGCCGAGTTCCTGTTCGACGATGACAGCGCGATGGTGCGGATCGACATGAGCGAGTTCATGGAGAAACACGCCGTTGCCCGCCTGATCGGTGCCCCGCCGGGTTATGTCGGGTACGAGGAGGGTGGTGTTCTGACCGAAGCCGTCCGCCGCCGGCCCTACCAGGTGGTGCTGTTCGACGAGGTCGAGAAGGCGCATCCGGAGGTGTTCAACGTGCTGTTGCAGGTGCTCGACGACGGGGTTCTGACCGATGGTCAGGGTCACCGGGTCGACTTCAAGCAGACGCTGATCATCATGACGTCGAACCTTGGGTCGCAGGCGCTGAGCCAGTTGCCCGAGGGTGCCGATGCGGCCTCGGCCAAGCGTGACGTGATGGATGCGGTCCGGGCGCATTTCCGGCCCGAGTTCCTGAACCGGCTGGACGAGATCGTGGTCTTCGACCGGCTGACTCGCGACCAGATGGACGGGATCGTCGATATACAGATGGGCCGCCTGACCAAGCGGCTGGCGAGCCGGAAGATTCGGCTGGAGCTGGATGCGGACGCCAGGAAGTGGCTGGCCGACGAAGGGTACGACCCGGTCTATGGCGCGCGCCCGCTGAAGCGGGTGATCCAGAAGGCGCTGCAGGACCCGCTGGCCGAGGCGTTGCTGGCAGGCGATATCCTCGACGGCAGCACGGTGCCGGTGAGTGCCGGGCCGGACGGGCTGATCATCGGCGACCGGGTGGGGAGTTCCAACCGGGAGAGGCCGAACGACGCGGTCGTGCATTAACATTTGGAGCCCCGCCGGAAACGGCGGGGCTTTTGTCTGGGCAAAGCGGTTTCGCGGGCAAAAGGGCAACGAACGAACGCGGCGTAAGCCGTTGAGCGCGTGGCGTATTGACCGGTCACGCGCCGCTGCCGTATCCAATTTGCGAGAGCAGTGCGCCCCGTACAGAAGACAAGAACGGGCGGGGTGGTCAGCGCGTGCGCCCGGCCCGGCGTGACGGGGCCGGCGGCTGCTGACGCGGGACAGGTCGCCCTGCGGAATGGTTGTGACGGCCCCCGGGGGGGCGCCACCGGACGGAGCGGTAGAGGTCGCCATGGGAATTGACGCACAGCTAGCCAGCCAGCTGATCGCCGCGCGGGGGCTTGTCGAGGGCAAGGAAAACTGCGTGATGCTGGGGCGGCAAAAGTTCCACATCAAGGGCAAGTTCCGTCGCTTCGTGCGGCAAAAGCTGCGGCAGGCGGGGCTGAGCCCGGATATTCCCGAGTACGAGCAGGCGGACGGGTTCAGCGAGACCTTCCTGAAGAAGATCGGGTTCCCGGAGCCGATGTCGCTGGATGCCTCGCCTTACGAGAAGTGCGACCTGACCCATGATCTGAACGATCCGCTGCCGGACGATCTGCGCGGGCGGTTCGACGTGATCATCGACGGGGGTACGCTGGAGCATGTCTACAACACGCCGCAGGCGCTGGATAACGTGTTTCACATGTTGCGACCCGGCGGGATCTTCCTGTCGATCAACGGGATCACCGGTTGGGCCGGGCACGGGTTCTACCAGTTCAGCCCGGAGCTGGTGTGGCGCTACTGGAAGGATGCGCGGCGCTGCGTGCTGCATGAATGCGCCGCCGTTCCGCACGACGTGACCGATGACAAGCCGCGTCCGGCGCCCGATACCGGGGAGCAGGGCCGGCGGTTTCGCGGCGCCGGGATGCAGGGGCGGTGGTACCTGTTCTACATCATCGAGCGCGGGCCGGAGGCGGTGACCGACGAGCGGATCCGCAATGTCTCGCAAGGCGACTATTCGGTGCGCTGGGATGCCGGCGAGCCGCAGGCCGCGGCGGGCGAATAGGCGGGGCCCGGGCGGATGAGCGAGGAAGAGGACGTTCCGGAGGTCGAACCGGCCGGGCAGGTCGAGAAGGCCGAGCAGATCGAGAAACCCATGTGGTTCGACGAGATCGGGCCATGCGGGTCGGCCAGCGGGTTCCTGCACTCCGATCCGCGCCATCCGATGCTGTTCGTCAAAAGGCGGCGGCCGATCCTGATGGTGACCTTCGACAACCTGTCGAACGTCAACGACCGCTCGCCGGGGCGGTTGCCATGGGCCTACAAGTTCGCGCGGGACAACCAGGTTAGCCATCTGGGCATCTATGCGCATCTGCCGAACTGGTACCGCGATGCCGGGCTGATCGGGACGATGCAGAAGATGGCCGCCGAAGGGTTCTTCGAGAGGTATGAACGCTGCGTCTTCACCGGCTCTTCGATGGGGGCCTTCGGGGCGCTGACATTCGGGCGGCTGGCGCCGGGGGCGCATGTGCTGGCGTTCAACCCGCAGTCGACGCTGAACGAGGCGCTGGTGCCGTGGGAGACGCGCTACCAGGTGGGGCGGCGGCAGGACTGGTCCTTGCCGCTGGGCGATGCGGCGGAAGCGGTGGCGGAGCTTGGCCGGGCCTACGTGTTTTATGACCCGTATTTCGAGCTGGACCAGTTTCACACCGATCGGCTGATGGCGGCGGAGGGGGTCGGGGGCACCGTGGTGCCGCTGAAATGCTGGTTCTCGAACCATAAGTCGGCGGTGTTCCTGCGCAAGATCGAGGCGTTGAAGCCGATCATGACCGAGGCGCTGTTCGGGGACCTGACGGAGCAGCGGTTCTACGAGCTTTACCGCGAGCGGCGGCGCCTTCCGTGGTATCGCGGGTCGCTGGCCAATTACTTCGAGAAGGACGGGCGCACCGCGATGGCCGAGCGAGCGACGGTGGCGTTTCGCCAGAACCTGCGCAAGCACGGGCGGCTTGGCGGGAACCGGGGCGTGTGATGGCGGAGCAGGCGTGGATCGTTGCGGCGCCGGTGAACGAGGCGCCTTACCTGCTGGAATGGATCGCGCATTACCGCAGCCTGGGGTTCGCGGGGGCCGTGCTGTTTACCAGCGGAAGCGAGGATGGCACCGACCGGATGGCCGCGCGGCTGGCGGAACTGGGGCATGTGCATCATGTGCCGCTTGACCTGAAGGCGGGGCGCGATCCGTTGCGGTATGGCTTGCGGGATGTGCTGCCGGTGCTGGAAAAGCTGGGGGCCGACTGGGCGCTGCCGGTGGATGTGGACGAGTATCTGTCGGTGCGCACCGGGGCCGGTGATCTGCAGAGTTTTCTGACGGCGGTTGGGCAGGCGGATGCGGTTTCGGTCTGCCGCAAGCCGTTCGGGTCGGGCTGGCGGCGGGGGCTCCCGGAAGGGTCGGTGCGGGAGGCTTATACGCTCTGCGCCGAGGAGGATGACCGGGGGCGGATGATCTCGCGCGGGATCAAGACGCTTTTCCGGCCCGGCAAGGTCAGCCGGCTGGCGCCGCACCGGCCGTATTTCGACGAGGGCGCCGACAAGGTGGCGTGGGTCGATGCCGGCGGGCAGGCGATGCCGGAAAAGTATTTCGAGGGGCAGTGGGCGGCGCATGACGGGTTCTCGCACGGGTTCGCGCGGTTGCATTATTACGCCGTGCCCAGCCCCGAGGCGTTCATCCTGCGTCGGGGTGTGCCGGAGAAGAAGAACCATCGGAAGGCGCTGCTGGACGATTGGGGCAAGCTTGACGTGAACGGTGTCGAGGATACCGCGATGGCGGCCGATGTCGCGCGGGCGGCGCCGGTGCTGGAGGCGTTGCGGGGGGATGCGGCGCTTGCCGAGATGGAGCAGGCGGGGCGGGGCTGGCACGAGGCGCGGATGGCGGAAATGCTGCAGGACGGCAAGATTGCCGAGCTGTGCGCCGAGATGACCAACGCGACGCGGGCCGAGACCAAGAAGGCGGAGCGGAAGGAAAAGAAGAAGGACACGGTACGCACCGCGCCGAGGGGGGGCGGGGGCACCTATATGCCGCCGCCGGTGCGCCCGGTGCGGTTCGACGTGAAGGCCGCGGCAGAGGGCGAGAGCCGGGCGGTGCTGCATGGCGGGTTTCACAAGACGGCGACGACCTACATCCAGAAGCTTTTGGAGGATAACGAGGCGTGGCTGGGCGGGCAGAGCGTCTATGTCGTGCCGCACCAGAAGCTGCGCAAGCACGTGACGTTCCCGTCGCAGCTTGATGCGTTCCGGCGGTTGAAGATCAGCCGGCGGACGAAGTTTTCCGAGAAGGAATTACAGGGGTTCGCGGATGCGTTCTTTGCCGAGCCGCTGGCGCTTCGGCCGAAGCGGATGATCCTGTCGGACGAGAACCTGCCGGGCTTGCCGGGGCATTGCGTGACCTCGGGCGCGCTCTACCAGTATCGCAAGACGTTCTTCCAGTGTTTCGCCAGGCGCATCCCGTTGCCGGTGACGGATGCGTTTTTCGCCGTCAGGAACTATGCGGATTTCTTTGCGTCGTCCTACGTGGAATATTTGCGGGCGGCGACGGCCACGACCTCAGGCAAAATGATCACGCCCGAGGAGATGCGGCGGAACGTGCTGGCGAACCTGCCGTCATGGCAGGCGGTGCTGGGGGATTTCGCGGAGGCGTTTCCGGAGACGCGCGTCCATGTCTGGCGGTTCGAGGATTTCCGCGCCTTGCGGGACGAGGTGCTGGGGCTGTTCTGCGGCGAGGGGGTGGATGTGCGGCGGCTGAAGGACATGGAGGATGCCAAGCCCCGGCCGACCGCGTCGCGGCGGGCGGTCGAGGAGCTGGTGCTGATTTCCGAGATGGAGGGGGCGGGTGCCATGTCGGAGCGGGCGAAGGCTGTGCAGGAGCAGTTTCCGCTCAATGAGGAGAACGGCAAGTTCGACCCGTGGAGCGCGGAGGAGCGGGCGCATCTGAACGGGTTGTACGAGCGTGACTGGGCGGCCATTCGCGGCGATGCACGGCTGAGCGTTCTGGACCCCTGAGCGGCCTTGCGCAGGGTTTCACCGATGCGGCCCGCGCACCGCGGAATGCGGTTGCCCGACAGGCGCGCGAGGGTGTATCCAAGGCCTGCGTCATCGGGGGGTGTCGTTATCAGTTGCGGGAGCACACCGTGCGTTTCCCAAGTTTCCTTTTTCAGTCCGTGGGGGCGGCGTTGCTTCTGGCGGTGGCGTCATCGGGCGCATTGGCAGACAACTTCCGCGCCGGTGATCCCCGGCTGACGCTGAGCCTGCAGGCCGGGCAGATGACGATCAACGGGATCGACGAGGTCTTCGATCCCACCGAGACGGATTTCACCAATGCCTATTTCGGCGGGCTGATCCTTGGCTACGAGGTGCCGCTGAGCGATCCGCGTTTCGCGCTGGGCGCTGAGGTTCAGTTGAACCATCACTTCGGGCAGGACACCTATCAGGAACTGGTTCTGCCGGTGACGATCCGCTACAGCCCGGCGCGGCCGTGGCCGGCGGTGATCGACAGTTTTGCTTTCGGGATTGGCTTGTCGCATGCGAGCGAGACCCCGCTGCTGGAAGTGGACAGGCGGGGGGCGTCGCAGCGGACGCTGGTGTATTTCAGCCTCGAGACCGCGTTTTCGGTGGGCGAGGGGAATGACGATATCTTCGTTCGGCTGCATCACCGGTCGGATGCCTACGGGCTGATGGCGACGGATTCCGGCTCGAACGCCTTCGCGATCGGGTGGCGGCGCGGATTCTGACGGGCATCAGGCCCGCTAGCGCGCGGTCTGTTCGGTGACGGCCTGAAGCAGGGCGCGGATCATGGCACGCTGGTCGTCGGAGAAGGCCGGCGCGGCGATGGCAGGGTCGGGGCCGGACAGATCATCCATCGGGAAGAGCGCGGGATCGTCGGGGAAGAAACGCTGGCGCAGGGCCTCGTTGTCCTCTTCGAACTGGCTCAGCAGGGCCAGGGCGGTGGCGTTGTCCATCGCGCGGCCTTCGAACCGCGGGAGGGCGCCCACCGGCATGGAACGGAAGACCTTGCGCGCGTCGAGGCCGGGCATGTCGGCCACCAGTTGCATGAGGTCGAGCAGGTCGATCGAGGGGGTTGGGTTGGCGACCTCTTCGACGGGCGGTTTGTCGTCGGCGTCGATGTCGAGGCCGAGAAGCTGCGTGAAGTCATGCACGACATCGCCCTTGGGGAACGCGGCCGGATCGAAGCGGCGGAAGATGAATTCGGCGTCGGGCCAGGCGGCATCCCAGCCCGAGATGATGCGGCGGTATTCGCCGCCCCTCGTGCCGAACTTGTCGACGTAGTTCTGAAAGCCGGGCTTGACCTTGCCGGTCTTCATCTTCTGCTTGTAGGCGCTTTCGAGGTAGCGGTCCTGGCGGCGGAAGTAGCCGACGATGCGGGTCTCGAAAGGCTCGTCGAGCGCCAGCACCTCACGCAGGAGGGCCGGATCGCTGCCGGTGAACATCTCGGAGGTGAGGACGAGGGTTTCGGCCGGGCTGCCGGCGATCTTGCGGCGGATCTCGGCGCCGGTCTTTTCGGCCTCGGCCCGCTGGCCGCCGCGCAGGTGCACGCCGAGATCGTTATAGGAGCCGCGGCGGCCGCGGATCAGGAAATCGACGGATTTCGAGGCGAGGTAGGGCTGGCGGGACCGGGCGTAGCGCTGGATCGCGGTCGAGCCGGTCTTGGGGGTGCCGATGTGAATCCAGAGCTTGCGCATGGGGTCTAGGCGGCCTCCGTCCCGGCGATTTCCTCGTACATCTCGAAATCGCGGGCGAAGGCGCGGTCGACATTGCGGCGGTCGGCGGCGGTGAGGCTGTCGCAATGCTGCTGGCTGGCGGTGCGGTGGCCGAGATGCTTGCGGGTGTCGATGGCCTCGACCGCCTCGCCCTTCGCGCCGAAGAGGGCGCGGATGATGGCGCGGCGGGCGTCCTCCATCGCCTCGACCCGGCCGATCAGGTCGTAGGAGACGAGGCCGTAGCTGATTTCCTTGTGCTGCGGGCGCCAGTGGCGGTCGAGGTCGCGGGCGCCCTCGTCCTGGGCCAGCAGGTCTAGGAAGGCGGGCAGGGTGATTTCCGTGTCGGCGGGACGGCCGAGATGGGTGTTGAGGTCGCGCAGGTGGCGCGGGTTGGAGCCGGGCTGCAGCTTGTCGGACCATGCCGAGACGGTGCGCGAGAGCGGGTCGCGGACCATTGTGAAGCGGAACCAGCCGGGGCCGGTTAGGGCATCCTGAGCGGTTTCCCATGTCAGGCCGCGGGCGCCGGCGCGCAGGTGGTCGGTGGGCAGGTTGTGGACGCCGTCCATGCTGATTTCCGGCGCGGTGTCGTCGCCGAGGGCGTGGTGCATCTGGGTGATCAGCAGGGTCAGGACGTTGGTGCAGGCGGCCTTGTGGTTCTTCATGTAGAGGAAATCGGGCCCGCCATAGGGTTTCGCCGGCAGGTGCATGGTTTGCAGCAGATGCCGGCGATTGCGGTAGTTCGACAGGATGGCGTTGATCGGGCTCATGCGCTCAGTCGTCGGCAAATTCTTCTTCCGGCTCCGGTTCGGGCTGTCGCGCCGCCCTTGGATCGGGGCGCTTGATGCCGGGATGGGTATAGACCATCTCGATGAAGTCGCGCCAGTCGGGGCGGGACTTGATGTCGGCGATCTTTTCGCGGTGCCATGCGACGGCTTGCATGTGCAGCTCGTTCAGCACCGGGTCGGAGCGGAGCCTGACCAGTTCCCGCAACATGCCGGGCACGTGGCGCAGGACGGAATAGTCGCGCGTGTGGTTGGTGTTCATGGCGTCGAAATATTCGCGGCCCTGGTCGACATGCACGTGGTTGGTGCGGCCGCGGTCGCGCTTGACGAGGAAGCTGTCGGCGGAACGGATGGCGTAGTGATGCAGCCGGGCGTGGGTGTGGGTGAAGCCCGCCCAGGTGCGCCAGGTGATCGTGTCGCCATCGACCTGCTGACCGCCGGCGTCGCGCCAGGTGACATGGGCGTAAGGTTTCTCGGGGTCGGGCGCGCGGGCGGCGTTGACCTTGGGGCGGTGGACGCCCATCCGGTGAAAGGCGCCGTTGTTGCGGAAAAGGGTCTTGATGCCGGCGCCGCGAAAATTGGTGAACTCGTTCTCGGGGGCGCAGGAGAAGAACTGTTCGGTGAGGGGGATGTCTTCGTAATGACGGTGCAGGCCGTTGCCGAAGAGCTTCCAGCAGACCGAGATGGCATCGGCCGGGCCACAGGCGGCGACGAGGTCGGGCAGGGTGCTGCCCGAGCGGACATTCATAAACTCGTCGGCATCCGAGCAGATGACCCAGTCTGCGGCCTTGTAGCGCGGGTGATCGGTCGCGAGCCGGAGGGCGGCGCGCTGGGGCGACAGCTCTGCCCCCTTGCGGCCGATCTGGCGGTTGTTGTTGTCGATATGGGCGGCGAGGCCCATTTCCTCGAGCCGCGTCGCAATGGCGTCGGTGCCGTCGGTGCAGTCGTTGGTGTAGATGAGGAAATCGTCGTAACCGATGGCACGGTTGTACGCGATCCATTCCAGCATGAACGGCGCTTCGTTCTTCATCGTGGTGACGATCAGGAAGCGATCTTTTCGATCGGAGGCCATGATACCTGTTCTTTCGTCTGCCTCGGGCAGGAGTGTCCCACCTCTCGCTAAAGCAGGCAACAAGCATTTATATGGCGATTCTTGGGCGTGTCTTTTGCAAAACGCCGGCTTTGTGAGGGCTTCAGACGGTGAGGCCTAGCCTTGCCGCGATATCCGGGCGGCTTGCGGTGAGTTCCTGTCGCGCCGTTTCGAGCTTGGCCCGGTGGTAGGCGAGGCTCTGGTCGTGGAGCAGGGCAAGGTGCGGGTGGTCGGCCTTGAGCCGGGCAATCGCGGATTTCAGCGCCGGGACATGGCGGGTGATGGTGGTATCCTCGACATCGTTGGCGTTGAAGGTTTCGAAATAGCGGAAATTGATGCGCTCGTCGTCGTCGCTGTTGGCAGTGCCTCGGTAGCGCTTCATCAGGAAGGCTTCGGACGACTTGATCATGTAGTGGTTCATGGTGACCAGCGCGTCGCCGTAGCTGTCCTCGAAGGAGCGCCAGCCCTGCTGGAGGAAGCGCTCCGGCATTTCGTCGCCCGAGCCGTTGACCCATGTGAGCGATACGCGCCCTTCCTGGTAGCGGGGCGAGAGGCGGGGGCGGTGGATGCCGAGCTTGCGCACCGGGTGAGGGCGGAACATCGACTTGAAAGCGGTGTACCGCTGGACCTTGTTCGTGCCCGGAGGGGCGGAGCGGGTGAACTGGGCTATGACGGGTTCGTCCTCGAACGGGACGATGCCGGCATTGCCGAAGACCCGCCATGTGGCCGAAATGATGTCGACCTGCTTGCCGGCGCGGGCCTCCGCCGCCTCGACCAGGGCGTCGACGGTGCCGTCGCCCGCGTGGATGTTGAGGAACTCGTCCGCATCGGCCACCAGCACCCATTCGGAGGTCTTGATGGTCTCGTCGGCCCAGAACCTGTCATAGGCGCGGTTTTGGGGGTCGGACGGTTCGCCCTCGCGCTGGCCGCTGTTCTCGAGATGGGTGATTTCGCCCACGGTGTCGAGGTAGTCGAGCATCTGGCGGGTGCCGTCCTCGGAATCGTTGGAGGCGACGACGACGCGGTCGAAGCCGATCAGCTTGTAGTAACAGATCCATTCCAGCAGGTAGGGGCCTTCGTCCTTGACCGTCCCGAGCAGGGTTCTCGGCTGGCGATCTGTCATGCGGCGGCTCCTTGCTTGGCGGGGCGTTTGCCCATGATCCCTAGAAGTACCAGAGCGGGCGCAGGGCGCAATGCGGCAATGGCTGCGCCCGTGTTGTGGATTTGAGGAAACTTGGCGTGACGATGCGTCAGGCCAAGCTTGATGCGATTCGGGGGGTGGGGTAGAAGTTGCGGCAATAAAAAAGATAACCCGAGGCAATGGAATGGCAGAACTTCCCCCGGTGGGTGCGTTGTGGATTGGCGGGTCGCTGACGTGGCTCGAGCAGCTGTGCCTGAAGTCTTTCGTCGATCAGGGGCACCGCACGGTGCTGTACACCTATGGCGAGGTGACCGGCATCCCCGAGGGGGTGGAGGTGCGCGACGGGCGGGAGGTTCTGGAAACGGACGATTTCCACACCCATGCCCGCACCGGCAGCGTGGCGCTGTTCTCGGACCTGTTCCGCTTTCACATGATCGCGAAGGATCCCGAGATCATCTATATCGACACCGATGTCTATTCGGTGAAGCCGTTGCCGGGCGGGGAAAGCCATGTCTACGGCTACGAATTCTGGTCGGAGGAGAAGCAGAAGGGGCAGATCAACGGCGCCATCCTGCGGCTGCCGCAGGATTCGCCGGCGCTGAACGGGCTGCTGGAGTTCACCAAGGACGAGTACCCGGTGCCGGAATGGCTTCCGCCGCGGTTCCTGAACGAGATCAAGGCAAGGGCCGAGGCGGGCGACCCGATGCACGTGTCGGAGATGCCGTGGGGCGTGTGGGGGCCGCTGGGCGTGACCGCGTTCCTGCAGGAAACCGGCGAGGACAAGCATGCGCGGCCGACCGACTATTACTATCCGGTGCATTTCGCCAACCGCCGGGCCTTTGCCAAGCGGCCGATGGCGGTGAAGCGGAAGCTGACCGAGAACACGCGCTGCATTCATATCTGGGCGCCGATCAAGCGGTTCTGCGCGCGACGCCATGACGGGGTGCCGCCCGAGGGCAGTTGGCTGGCGTCGCTGCTGGACAAGCACGGGATCGAGGCCGGCGCGGCGCCGGTGCCCGATCAGAAGGACAGGTCGGTGGTCGAATAGATGACCGGCAAAGCGACCGCGCCACTTGCGGTGTTCCACCAGTCTGACAGGGTGAAGGCCACGAGCCTTGCGGGGCGAGAGCCGCGGCTGGTGGTGTCGTTCACCGGGGTGGGCAAGCCCGAGGCGCGGCACCAGACCGAGGAATTCGTGAAGAGCAGCCGGCAGGACGGGCGCAACCACGTGCTGTTCGTCTCGGACACCTTGCGAAGCTGGTACAACGATCCGGGGATCTTCGAGGAGATCCTCGACGTGGTTGGCCGGTACCGGCAGGCGCACGGGATCACCGAGACGGTGACCTTCGGTAATTCGATGGGTGGTTACGGGGCTGTGATCTTTGCCGGGGCGCTGCGGGCGAAGAGCTGTCTGGCGATCTCGGCGCAGTATTCGGCGGACCCGGAGGTGGTGCCGGAAGAGCTGCGGTGGAAGGCCTATCGCGAGCGGATCGGACGGTTCACCCGGCCGCCGCTGGAGGATACGTTGGAGCCGGGCTGCACCTATTTCGTGCTGCATGGCGGGGGCAAGGTGGAGCGGCCGCACTGGTCGCGCTTTCCTGTCTGTCCGAACCTGCACCATTATATCATCGGCAAGGTCGGGCATGGCGTGGGCAAGCGGCTGAAATCGGCGGGGCTGATCAACCGGGTGACGGAATGCGCCATCGGGGTGCGGCCCGTGGCGCTGCGCCGGGCGCTGGCGGGGGAGATGGAGTTTCGCCGGCGGTCGAGCCCCGAGACGGTCTAGGCGGCGACGGCGACGCGCTGGCTTTCCAGCACCTTCTTCATCATCAGACGGCCATAGCGCGGGTTGCCGTGGTAGTGATCGTCGCCGCCCTTGGCAAAACGGGGGCGGAGGAAGCCCTGTTCGTCGGCTGCTTCTTTCGGGGGGAGGATCAGCTCGATACCGCGTTCCGCCAGCCATGCGGCGAAGAGGGCGCGGGACTTGACGTCGATGGCCTTGATGATCTCGGGGCGGACGCCGGTTTCGGTCATGATCGGGTGGCTGCGCACGGGCCAGGGCGCCGAGATGACGAAAGGGCGGACGCCGGTTTGCAGGAGCTGGTCGAAGAAGGCGCGGATGTGGCGCTGATCGGCGGCGACCATCTGGGCGAAGGCGGCCTCCGGCACCGGCTGAAGCCCTGGGATGCCGAGCCATGCCGGGGCGGCGCGCAGCCATGCCTCGGAGCGCATCAGGCGGTAGTTGTGGGTGCCGAGGCAGATGCCCCAGCGGTCGGCCGGGCCGAAGCTGGAGAAACCGAAATTCTTTTGCAGCTTGGTGCGGAAACGGTCATTGGTCAGGACGACGCGGCCGTTCTCGATGGTGCTGAACGGCTCGGCCTCGTTGTCGGCGGTGCCGAGGGGGAAGACCACGACCTCCTCGGCGACGCTGTCTTCGAGGATCTGCATGCCGGCGCGCAGGGCGCGGGTGTGGGAGTTGCCGCAGATGTTCAGGGTCATGTCTCGAAGAACTCCAGTATTTCCTCGTCGCAGGCCGGGTCGGAGGTGGGCACGGCGGGTGTTTCGTCTTGCTTCGGCTCGGCGGTGCCGGTGTCGCCGTGGGCGGCGAAGAAGATGTCCATCACCCGGGCCACGCCCTGGGCCGCGACGTTGCGCATGTTGGGGCGGTAGTAGATGCCGCGCATGGGGTGCGATGCGACCAGCTCGTAGGAGGGGAAATAGTCGACGAAGTCATGCGCCATTGCGAGTTCGCCGCAGACCGCGCGGAGCACCGACTTGGAATAGGTCGTGGCCGCCAGGACGTGCTGATCGGTGGCGGTGGCCGTCAGGGGCACGGGCGAGACTGTGAAGAGGAAACGCATGTCCGGGTTGTGCTGGCGGGCGAGGGCGATGAAGGCCTCGGCATCCTGCAGCACCTCGTTGAAGCGGAAGTTGCGGAAGGCGTAGGTGTCCGGGTCGAACGTGCCGGCATGGGTGCCCGGACAGGAGGGGAGCACCGCGCCGTCGCGCTTGTTCACCCAGGCCTCGGTCAGGCCGAAGGTGAAGACGAACAGGTCGGTCTGGCCCAAAAGGGTCTGGACCTGGTCGAGGTGGTATTCGCGGTCGGCCTCCATCTCGGCCAGCGAGGCGAAGCCGTCGGGCTGGATGGTGGGGCGGAACGGATCGTAGGCGCGGCCGTCTTGCAGCCAGACGTGATCGTCCGGGTCCATCGCGCCCTCGGCGCGGGCGAAGAGCTGAAGCAGTTGGCGGATCGAGTAGACGTTGCCGTAGCGGGCGGAGTACTGGCCGTAGCCGAAATCCTCGGCGGTTTCCGCGTCCAGGAAGGGCGGGGCGGGTTCGACATCGGTGAAGCGGTAGTTGCGGGCCTTGAACTGGCGCGCGATGTGCTGGGCGAAGCAGCTTCCGGCGGCGGAGATGCGGGTTTCGCGCGAGATCCGGAAGCGGGGCTGGTAGATGCCGTCCATCTCGATCGGTGACAGGTCGGAGACCGCCGAGCGCCAGAAGGCGCGGCTGGGCTGTTTCTCGTAGGGATTCGCGCCGGCGCCAGAGATGTCGCCGGACGACGGAGATAATACGGGAAAGGACTTCATGGCAGCACTCACAAACCTGATACCTGCGCCCCCACGCAGGGCCCGGCCTGACGACCGGTACCACGTTTTTTCTGTGGTCTGATTATGGCAGAAACAAGGCGGGGTGTGGTGAGAATATGTCTGCGGGCGGCGATTTGCGGCCGGTTCGGCGACAATGGCTGCCAATTGGCTATGGCGTTGCCGATTCCGGAACAAAACGGGGCGAGCCTGGCACGTAGGGCCGCAAGCCTGCGAATCGTGGAAGAGAGAACGGGGCGGCCATGCCGCCCCGTCCGGGACACCGTCAGGATGACGGGTTTACATGTCGGGCATGATCACCTTGTCGATGACATGGATGACGCCGTTCGATGCCTCGATATCGGGCTGCACGACGTTGGCATCGTTCACCATGACGTCGCCCTCGGTCATGATGGTGACCTCGCTGCCCTCGACCGTGGCCGCGGTCATGCCGGCGGTCAGGTCGCCGGACATCACCTTGCCGGGCACCACGGGGTAGGTGAGGATCGCGGTCAGCTGATCCTTGTTCTCGGGCAGAAGCAGGTCTTCGACGGTGCCCTCGGGCAGGGCGGCAAACGCCTCGTCGGTGGGAGCGAAGACGGTGAAGGGGCCTTCGCCCTTCAGCGTTTCGACAAGGCCCGCGGCCTCGACCGCGGCGACGAGGGTTTCGAAGCCCTCGGCGTTGACGGCGGTGTCGACGATGTCCATCGAATGATTGTCCGCAAGCGCCGGCACGGCGG
The DNA here is from genome assembly GCF_040223625.1 of Roseovarius sp. Lineage (GTDB taxonomy): Bacteria > Pseudomonadota > Alphaproteobacteria > Rhodobacterales > Rhodobacteraceae > Roseovarius. The sequence goes on from NZ_JAVKFX010000024.1 coordinate 58,422, forward strand.
TGGCCGACAGAAGGGTGGCGGCGGTGAGGGCAAGGTATGTTCTGCGAAGCATGTGAAACTCCTCCATGATGTATGCGTGTGTGCGTGTGCGAATGCCTGGTGAGCATTCGGTCCTGACTACGGAGGGAGGGCCGAAGTGGTTCACCGGGAAATCGTGTTGGGGTGGCTGGACTTTTCGGGCCGGCCCGCTAAGCCCGTGCGTTTTGCGTTCTCAAGTCAAAGATTTGTTATTCAAGGTTAGCGGCGTGTGAGCGCGACGGCGCCGAACCGGTGATCCGGCGGGGCACGGCCTGACATTTCCCGGGTTGAAGTCTGGGGCCGCGCGCGGAAGGCTGTAGGGGCGGCGGCCCGCCGGGCCGGGCAAGGAGGGTGGTGATGGAATTGGACATGGGGTTCGCAATGAGGGCCGTCGAGATACTGGCGGTCGCGTTCATCGCGGTGCTGGGACTGCTGGCCTTGGCGGCGGTGATCCTGTTCGTGATCGACCGGTCGCAACGGGGCGACGCGATCCGGCGGAATTACCCGGTGATCGGGCGGTTCCGGCACCTGTTCTCGGAGCTGGGGGAGTTCTTCCGGCAGTATTTCTTCGCGATGGACCGGGAGGAGCTGCCGTTCAACCGGGCGCAGCGCGACTGGGTCGGGCGGGCGTCGAAGGGCGTGGGGAACACGGTGGCCTTTGGCTCGACCCGGAATATCAGCGTGCCGGGCACGCCGATCTTCGCGAACTCGGCCTTTCCGCCGCTCAACGACATGTATGCCAAGACCGAGCCGCTGGAGATCGGGCCGCATGCGCGGATGCCCTTTGCCGCGCCGTCGATCTTCAACATCTCGGGGATGAGTTACGGGTCGATTTCAAGGCCGGCGGTCAGGGCGCTGAGCAAGGGGGCGAAGGCGGCGGGCATCTGGATGAACACCGGGGAGGGCGGGCTGTCGCCCTATCACCTCGAGGGCGGGTGCGACCTGGTTTTCCAGATCGGGACGGCCAAGTACGGGGTTCGGAACATGACCGGCGGGCTGAGCGACGAAAAGCTGAGGGAGGTCGCCGCGCACGAGACGGTGCGGATGTTCGAGCTGAAGCTGAGCCAGGGGGCGAAGCCCGGCAAGGGCGGTATCCTTCCGGGAACGAAGGTGACGCCGGAAATCTCGATGATCCGGGGGATTCCCGTGGGGCAGGACAGCATCTCGCCCAACCGGCACCCGGAGGCCGGCACCTATGACGAGCTGCTCGACATGATCGGGCATATCCGCGAGGTGACCGGCAAGCCGGTGGGGATCAAGACGGCGGTGGGCTCGGTCGAGGGGATGGAGCCGCTCTTCGAGGCGATCGACGCGCGCGGTGCCGAGCATGCGCCAGACTTCATCTCCATCGACGGGGGCGAGGGCGGGACCGGGGCCGCGCCCATGCCGCTGCTCGACCTTGTGGGCATGCCGGTGCGCGAGGCCCTGCCGCGGGTGGTGGACATGCGCGACCGGCACGGGCTGAAGGACCGGATCCGCATTATTGCCAGCGGCAAGCTGGTGAACCCGGGCGACGTGGCCTGGGCGATCTGTGCCGGGGCGGATTTCGTGACCTCGGCGCGGGGGTTCATGTTCTCGCTCGGCTGTATCCAGGCGTTGAAGTGCAACCGGAACACCTGCCCCACCGGAATCACGACTCATAACCCGAGGTATCAGAAGGGCCTCGTGGTGGAGACCAAGATCGACAAGGTGGCGCATTACGCGCAGGCGGTGATCAGGGAGGTCGAGACCATCGCCCACTCCGTCGGGGTGGCCGAGCCGCGGCAGATGCGGCGGCGGCATGTGCGGATCGTGCAGGCGGATGGGACGAGCGTGCCGTTCAACCGGCTTCTGCCGAGCTATGACCCGGCCAAGGCGGCGGAGTAAGGCGCGATTGGGCGGGCCTTCTTACTACGCGCGCGCACGCGCGCGCGAGGGACGGGGAATGTTACGTCAGGGCAACGTGTTTGTGAGCTGGGTTGTTTTGCCGGGCGGGCGGCGGCCCGCTACTTCTTTGGCGCAGATGTAGCGCAATACCGGAGACCGGACGCATGGCCTTTCGCTGGAAGAACACCCTGACCGACAATGACGTGTCTCCGGAGCACCTGTTCCTCAACCGGCGGCAGGTGATCGGGGCGGCGGCGGCCGGGCTGGCGCTGACCGGCATCGGCGCATCGGCGCGGGCCGAGACACTGGAGCCCAATGAATGGGACGACATCACCAGCTACAACAATTTCTACGAGTTCGGCACCGGCAAGGGCGATCCGGCGAAATACGCCCATATGCTGACGACCGAGCCGTGGAGCGTGACGATCGACGGGATGGTCGACCGCCCCGGCGACTATGCCTTCGAGGACATTATGAAGGAGATGACCGTCGAGGAACGGATCTATCGCTTCCGCTGTGTCGAGCGCTGGGCGATGGTGGTTCCGTGGAACGGGTTCGAGCTGGCCGACCTGCTGGAGATGGCGGGCGTGCAGTCTTCGGCGAAGTTCGTGGCCTTCGAGACCGCGCTGCGCCCTGACGAGATGCCGGGGGTGAGCCGGCCGGTGATCGAGTGGCCCTATGTCGAGGGGCTGCGGCTGGACGAAGCGATGCATCCGCTGACGCTGGTGGCGACGGGGATTTATGGCCGGGACATGCCCAACCAGAACGGCGCGCCGCTGCGTTTGGTGGTGCCGTGGAAGTATGGCTACAAGTCGATCAAGTCGATCGTCCGGATCACGCTGACCGACACTCAGCCGCCGACGGCGTGGAACAAGTACAGCCCCGAGGAGTACGGCTTCTATAGCAACGTGAACCCCAAGGTGGATCACCCACGCTGGAGCCAGGAATACGAACAGCTGATCGGGCAGGGGCTTTTCGCCAAGAAGACGCCGACCCGCATGTTCAACGGCTACGAGGAAGAGGTGGCCGGCCTGTACGAAGGCATGGACCTGGTGAAGTACCACTGATGGGGTTTGTCGATCGCTTCAATTCGGCCATGCGCCGCGTGCCGGCTTGGATCGTTTATGCCGGCAGCGTGGCTTATGCGGGTTGGGTGTTCTTTCAGGGCGCGACAGGGGCGCTGGGCCCGAACCCGGTGGAGGCGATCGAACATGCCTATGGGGAGGCGGCCCTTTACCTTCTGATTGCCGGGCTGGCGGTGACGCCGCTGCGGCGGTTCGCCAAGGTGAACCTGCTGAAGTTCCGCCGGGCGATCGGCCTGGCCTGTTTCTTCTTCGTGACGATCCATCTGCTCACCTGGGCGGTGCTGGACGTTCAGGCGCTCGACCGGGTCTGGGCGGATATCCTGAAGCGGCCCTATATAACGGTCGGCATGGCGGCGTTCGTTCTATTGCTTCCGCTGGCGGTGACGTCGAACAACCTGTCGGTCCGGCGGCTGGGACCCAAATGGCGGCTGCTGCACAAGTTGGCCTATCCTGCAGCGATCCTCGGGGCGGTGCATTACGTGATGCTGGTGAAAGGGTGGCAGGCGAAGCCGCTGGTGATGCTGAGTGTCATTCTGGTGCTGCTTGCCCTGCGGCTTCCCGGGATCGGAAAGCCCCGCCGGGCGAGGACGGCGGGCGGGGCGCAGAGCAGGGCCTGACCGAGTCACGAACCGATTCCCGCGGATTCGCTCGCCCGACGCCTCGCGATGCCGGGATTCGGGGCTGATTCAGAGATTCTTTCCGAAAAACCGCCGACTCGGGGAGGCCAGAGCGATTCATCGAAGGGTGAATCGGGCGCGATTCACGAGTCGGGCGGGGGAGTCGGCGCCGATTCCGGGGGAATCCGGGGGTGAGTCCGACCATTTCCCGGCGGATTCCCTGTGGATAAGCCAAATTCCCCCGGATTTGCGCGGTATGGGGCAGAAAAAATCTTGCGCAAAACTGGCGGCCGGCGAAATTTCAGGAACAGAAGCCATTGTTTTCGTTGGGAAATCGAGTTTTTTGAAAAAAACATGACGTTTCCGGAAAAAAGGGCTTGCGAGTGTGAGCCGCAATCCGTAAATACCCCCTCACCGGCGGCGCTGAGGCGCACAACGGAACGCCAGACGGGCCACACGGCAACGAGGCGGACAACAAAACGAGAGATCGATG